>NZ_JABDWD010000001.1:0-789844 GCF_019685115.1 Rhizobium sp. NZLR11
GCGGCGGCCGCGGCAAGGTGCGGGCTGTGCTGTTCATGGCCGCCCTCGTCGCCAGTCGGTACAACCCCGACCTCAAGGCCTTCCGCGACCGTCTGGTCGCGGCCGGCAAGCCCAAGATCGTCGCAACCGTCGCAACTATGCGCAAGCTGCTCACCATCCTCAATGCCATCATCAGGGACGGACGACCATGGCAAAACGCTTGACAAATAAGACAGTCGCTCTCCCCGCTCGCGGAGCGAAGGGACAAGCCGCACCCGCTTCCTTAACCTCAAAGCCGCGTTTGGCACGTTCCCTCGCCTCGTTTACTGGTAGAGAGTTAGGGTGAGGAGCAGTCTTCGGCGCCAAGCCGACAGCCGTGGCGCACAGCTTGGGATAGATAAAAACGTCTGCCAACAAGAAAGGCCGGGACATGCCCGGCCTTCGATCTCAATCTTTTCGAAGCGCTCAGTTGAGCCGCGTCTTGACCTGGCCGACGGCATTGCCGAAGAGTTCGGACTGGACCTTGGCGTCGGCCTGCTTGGCAAGCACCGTTTCGGCGGCGGCGATTGCGAGATCGACGGCAGCGGAACGCACCGCCTTGATCGCCTCGGCCTCGGCCTGCTTGATCTTCTGCTCGGAAACCGCCGTGCGATTGGCGACGAATTCTTCCGTCTTCATCTTCGCCTCAGTGGTCAGCATTTCGGCTTCGCGCTCGGCAGCGGCTACGATGTGGGCAGCTTCGGCTTCCGCTTCCTTGCGCTTGCGCTGGTATTCGGCGAGCAGGTGCTGGGCCTCCTCGCGCAGGCGCTTGGCTTCGGCCAATTCGTTGCGAATCTGGTCGGCACGGTCGTCGAGCGACCTTGCCATCATGCCCGGAACCTTCAGATAAACCACCAGGGCCAGGAAGAGGACGAGGCCGACAAAGGCGAAGAAAGTCGCGTCAAAGGCAAATTCCATCGATCAAGCCTCCTTCTTGGCCGCCGCGACGGCAGCGGCAACATCGGCCTTGGCTACGGTGCCGCCGATCAGCTGATCGACCACGGCAGCCGCGGTTTCCTCGGCAATGGTGCCGACGTCGGCAAAGGCCTTGGCCTTGATCTCGCCGATGCGGAGCTCGGCAGCCTTGATCTTTTCCGACAGGCTCGCCTCGACAGCGCGGCGATCCTCTTCGGCCTTGGCCTTGGCGGCATCGCGTGCGGCAGCGCCGATCGCGTTGGATTTGGCGCGGGCAGCGGCCAGTTCACCTTCATAGGTCCGGACGGCAGCGTCGGCTTCCGCCTTCAGGCGGCCTGCTTCTTCCAGATCCTGGGAAAGGCGCGTGTGACGCTGATCGAGGATCGCCCCGATGCGCGGCGCGATGACCTTTTGCATGAGCAAATAGAAGACGCCGAACGTGATCACCAGCCAGAGCAGCTGAGACGCGAAGGTCGTCGAATCGAAAGGCGGGAAAGGGCCGCGGGCGTGTCCGCCTTCGGCAACACCGGTCTCGGTATGGACCTCGCCTGCGGCCGGAGCGGCATGCGCATCCGTACCCGTCGCTGCCGCCGGTGCTTCTTCAGCGTAAGCCGGGGTCACAAAAAACATTCTCACCTCCAGGTGGACTGCAAATGCAAAGGATCACGGCTTGCGGTCGCAGGCCGTGATCCATCTATTCGCCGATATCAGACGGCGAAGAGGAGGAGGAGAGCGATGAGCAGCGAGAAGATGCCCAGAGCTTCCGTAACGGCGAAACCGAATACCAGACGGCCGAACTGGGCGTCAGCGGCAGACGGATTGCGCAGTGCGCCGGAGAGGTAGCTGCCGAAAATATTGCCGAGGCCGAGAGCCGTACCGGCCATACCAAAGCAAGCCAGGCCTGCACCGATGTACTTTGCTGCTTCCGCTTCCATGTTGAACTCCTTTGAAATGGTTGTTGCGGCGAATGACTGACGCCCTCGAGACGTCGATGTCGTTATCCTTAGTGCCCGCCCGGATGGATTGCGTCGTTGAGGTACATGCAAGTCAGCACCGCGAAGACGTAAGCCTGAAGGAAGGCGACGAGGAACTCGAGACCGGTCAGGGCGACGGTCATGATGAGGGGAAGAACGGCGCCGCCGACACCGAGAGCACCCAGGGTTCCAAGCGAGGCGACGAAGCCTGCGAACACTTTGAGCGTGATGTGACCAGCGAGCATGTTGGCGAAAAGACGAACCGAGAGTGAAATCGGCCGCGACAGGAAGGAAATGATTTCAATCGTCACCACCAGCGGCAACAGCGCGACCGGCACGCCCTGCGGCACGAAGAGATTGAAGAAGCGGAAGCCGTGCTTATAAAAACCGTAGACGACGACGGTGCCGATGACGAGCAGGGCAAGGGCGAAGGTCACGATGATCTGGCTCGTCACCGTGAAGAAATACGGGAACATGCCAAGCAGGTTCGCCGTCAGCACGAACATGAAGAGCGAGAAGACCAGCGGGAAGAATTTCATTCCCTGCTTGCCCGCGCCTTCCTTCAGCATGTTGGCGATGAATTCATAGGACATTTCCGCGACCGACTGCGAACGGCCCGGCACGATGGCACGGTTTGAGGTCGCGAAATAAAGGAAGCCGACGGCAACGGCAGCGGAAGCGGCCATGAAGAGCGATGCATTGGTGAACGAAAAATCAATTCCGCCGATTTCGATCGGCACAATCTTCTGGATCAGGAACTGATGAGTCGGATCGTTAGACACCGCTTGTTCTCTCTCTTTGGCCCGCAGGACGCGGGGTCATTGCACTGGACCGGAACCCGGTCCCTATTTCTTGTCGTCGTCCAGGGGATGGGCCACCACCCCCGCAGAACGCAGCACGTTCAGAACGCCGGCACAGAATCCGAGAAGCAGAAGAACAATCATCCCCCAAGGCGCCGTGCCAACAAAACGGTCGAAGACATAGCCAAGGACGGCACCGACGACGATGGCAGAAATGAACTCGCTGGAAAGCTTCATCGCCTGGGCATAACCTTTGCGGCTTACCTCGGCACGGGCTTCCCTGGCCTCGTCCTTCCCCGTCTCGACACGCTTGGTCGCGAGTTTCGCTTCCAGTTGCGTACGGCGCTTTTCAAGACTTTCCTCGCGGTCGTCCGCCATGGATCTCTCCTCGCTTGCCCGTTGCCCGCACTCCCGCTACCCCGGTCATTCGGACCCCGGACGCGAAGGGTGAGACCCTTCCGGCCCGTTCTGAAGTCGCGCGCAACATAGTTTTAGGGATTAGCATAGTCAAGGCGTAGACAGCTTCTGTCCAGCGAGAAAATAATTTCATCGAATCAAAGAGATAAACCGATTTTGGGTCGATCGCTTAAATTCGATGGAAAGAATCCGCTTTTGAGCCCGGTAAATCAGCTTGTGCAGGCGATTTATCTCAGCTCCAGCCGCCGCCATAGGTGCGATAGAAGACGTGAAGACCGATGCGGCCGACCTTTTCCATGGTCTTTGCCCATTTCGGCCTGACATAGACGGCATGGTAATGAGTCGCCGAGCCCACCTGCGGCAGCCAGATTTTGCCGGCGGTCACCGCCATCGCCACATCGCGAGCCATCCGCCAGTGGTATTCCGAGTTCACCCGGTCCTTGATGCTGTCGCAGGCGAAGGAAAACTGGCAGCGGTTGCGCCAATCTTCGTTCTGGTAGACGACGCCGCAGATGGTTTTCGGATAGGAAGGGTTGCGGACGCGGTTGAGGATGACCTGGGCGACTGCCGCCTGGCCCTTCACCGATTCCCCACGCGCCTCGAAATAGATGCCGGAGGCAAGGCACTGCTGTTCGCGGGCGGAAAAGACGCTCGGCGCCAATATGCTTGCGGCCCAGGCATGGTCGCGCGGGCCGATCTCCGGAACGAAGCGGCCGCTGTCCTGCTCGGTCAGTATGGAATCGAAGGGCGACTGGCGGGAATAGTCGGGTGCGGCCGGCCCATAGGCAGTGGCAAGCACATCGGCCTTGTCGCTGGTGACGAGGCTTGCAAGCATCGCCGGCACGCCATCATCGGTCACCACCGGCAGCTTCTTATAGAAAGATGTGGCGATCTCGATTTCTTTGCCCTGGATCTTCGGCTTGACGAAGGCCGACCTGTCATTGAGATCGAAGCTCGGGGTGAACAGCATCTTGGTGCGCTCGAGGATAGAGCCGGCGGAAAAGTCCTTCGGCGGCTGCATCCTCTCGACGGCGACGACGCGGCCCTTCTTGGTGGCGCGGTTGACGCGATCCTCGTCCGGCGTGTCCTCGTGGCCCTTGTCCTTGGCGGTGCCCTTGTCTTTGGCAGTGAAAGCAACCTTGCGGCCATCGGGAAGCACCATGCCGGCCCCTGACGAGATCGTGCCTGTCACCGTCGGGTCGGCGAAGGCAAGTTCGGCCTGATGGATGGAACCGGCCGGCGAATTGGTCAGCACCATGCGCCAGTTCCCACCCTCATGATCGAGGCCGGCAAGCATGGCGGCGAGATCGGCATGGGACGTGACGCTCGGGAAGATCAGCCAGCAGGCAAGCCCGAAGATCATCGGCGATACCCAGTTCTCGGGGAAAAGACGCAGCTTGCTACGGGAAGAGCTCTTTCGACGCAAAACCAACTCCGGCAATGGAACGCGGGATCATTCCATCGAAAATCTCTCATTAACCTTGACGTCGGGTTAACGGGCCGTACCGGAATGTGGCTATGGCCGAGGTCAGGCTTGCTCTCTCTTCTCCCCAGCGGGGAGAAGGTGGCCCGAAGGGTCGGATGAGGGGGCCACACGGCACGCCCTTCATTGCCCTTCGCTTGCGCGACGAGCATTCGCGGCTTTGCCGCTCACCCCCTCGTCTGCCTGCCGGCATCTTCTCCCCGCTGGGGAGAAGGGGAATCGTGGCACCGTCAAGCGTCGCCTGTGGAACGCCGCTTGTGCCTTGCTACCTGGCTCGCCACAGGAGAAACTAACAGCTCCCACCCATCAAATTATAACATGAGACCCCAGTTCCACCACGCGGTTGGCCGGCAGGCGGAAGTAGTCGGAGGGGTTGGCGGCGGCGTTGGCCAGCGCGATGTAGAGCCGGTCCTGCCAGTAAGGCATGCCCGACTTGGCGTCCGGCACCAGCTTGCGGCGGCCGAGATAGAAGGAGGTCGACATGATATCGAACTTCAGTCCCGTCTTGCGCAACGTCGCCAAGGCCTGCGAGACGTTCTGCGATTCCATGAAGCCGAAGAGCAGTTCGACGCGGGAGAAGCGCTCGGAAATCTGCTCGACCTTGTAGCGGTCCTGGCTTGGGACGCGCGGCTTGTTGACGGTGCGGATCGTCAGGATGACGTTGCGGTCGTGAAGCACATGGTTGTGCTTGAGATTGTGCAGCAAGGCGGCGGGGGCCGATTCCGGATCGCTGGTCAGGAAGATCGCGGTGCCCGGAACCTGGGCCGGCGAATGGTCGCTTTTGCGCTCGATCGAGCTTACGAAGGAGGCGAGCGGAATATCGGTGTGGCGGGTCTTTTCCATCAGGATCGCGGTGCCGCGGCGCCAGGTCCACATGACGACGGTAAAGGCCGTGGCGATCAGGATCGGGATATAGCCGCCGTCGTGGATCTTCAGAAGGTTGGCGCCGAGGAAGATCAATTCGAGCACGACCAGCGGCGCGAGCGCGATCACCGCAACCGGAAGCGACCAGTTCCAGCGGGCGCGAACGAATTCGAAGGCCATGATCGAGGTGACGACCATGGCACCGGTGACGGAGATGCCATAGGCGGTCGCCAGCGCGTCCGACGTCTTGAAACTCAGGACCAGGAAGATGACGCCGATGAACAGCACGGCATTGACCGAAGGAAGGAAGATCTGGCCGGTATTGGTTTCCGAGGTGAAGAGGATTTCCATGCGCGGCAGGAAGCCGAGGTTAATGCCCTGACGCACCAGCGAGAAGGCACCGGTGATGACGGCCTGGCTGGCAATGATCGTCGCGGCGGTCGCCAGGATGACGACCGGCAGCAGCGCCCATTGCGGAAACATCAGATAGAAGGGATCGGACATCGTCTCCGGCTTGCCGAGCACGAGGGCGCCCTGCCCGAGATAGTTCAGCGTCAGCGACGGAAACACCAGCGCAAACCAGGCCCATTGAATTGGCCGGCGGCCGAAATGGCCGAGATCGGCATAAAGCGCCTCGGCGCCCGTCACCGTCAGGAAGACGGCGCCAAGCACGACGACACCGTAGAAGCCCTCATGCAGCAGGAAGCTGACGGCATAATAGGGATTGAAGGCGGCGAGGATGCCGAAATCGTCCGAGATATGGGAAATGCCGGCGGCGGCGATGACGATGAACCAGACGGCGGTGATCGGGCCGAAGAACCTGGCGACGGCACCGGTGCCGCGCGATTGCACGACGAAAAGCAGCGCCAGGATCACCACCGAGATCGGCACGATATATTCCGAGAGCCTCGGTGTGACGAGCTTCAGGCCTTCGACGGCCGAAAGCACCGAAAGCGCCGGCGTGATCATCGCATCGCCGAGGAAGAGGGCAGCACCCATCAGGCCGAGCAGCATCAGTATGGCGGTATGGCCATTGGCGGTCTTCATCAGAAGGGCAAGCAGCGACAGCGTGCCGCCCTCCCCCTCGTTGTCGGCGCGCAGCAGGAAGAGCACATATTTGATGGTGACGATGATCGTCAGCGCCCAGATCATCAGCGAAATCAGGCTGATGACCTCGAAGCGGGTGAGGCCGTCATGGGCCACGGGCTTCAGCGCCTCGCGAAAGGCATAGAGCGGGCTGGTGCCGATATCGCCATAGACGACGCCGACGGAACCCAGCGTCAGATAGAACAGCTTTTTCGGCGTCATCTGGGATTCGTTCGGATGGCTCTCTTCAGACATGAAGTTGCAACAGGCTCCTCAGAGCCAGCCTTTCCAGCGAAAAAAGAAAAAGGGGATGACGGCGGAGACCACCATCAGAGCCAGCGAATAGGGATAACCCGCGGCCCAGGCCAGCTCCGGCATGACCTGAAAATTCATTCCATAGACGGAGGCGACCAATGTCGGCGGCAAGAACACCACCGAGGCGATCGAGAAAATCTTGATGATCGAATTCTGCTCGATGTTGATCAGACCGAGCGACGCGTCGAGCAGGAAGGTGATGTTGCCTGCGACGAAGGAGGCATGCTCCGACAGCGACTGGATATCGCGCGAGACGGTGCGGCAGAGCTCCTTCGCCTCACGGTCCTGCTGGATCGCCGGGATCGTGTGAAAGAAGGTAAGCAGGCGGGAAAGCGAACCGAGGCTGTCGCGCACCTTGCTGATCATCCGGTGATGGCCGGCGATATCCCGCAACTTCTCCTCGAGGTAGTTCGAGGGCTTGCGCGTTTTCTTCGCCCGGTCGCCGAAGACATGCATCGACAGGATGTCGAGGCGCAAGATCGAAACCTCGAGGATTTCGGCGGTGCGGTCGACGATCGTCTCCAACAGCTTGGCGAGAAGGGCAGCACCGCTGCGCCAGTTTTCCGGCAGCCGGTGAAGGGCGGCGATGAACAGCGCAAAGGATTTTGGATGGGCGTAGCGGATGGTGACCAGCCGGTTTCCGGCCAGGATGAAGGCGACATCGGTCAGCGTCGGGGCCTCGGTATCAGCCTTCCAGAGAAGCGAGCCGGTCATGAAGACGGCATCGTTTTCGACATAGAGGCGGGCGGAAGGCTCGATATCCTTGAGGTCGTCACGGGTCGGAACCTCAATGCCGAGAACCTTCTCGACATAGAGTTCCTCGTCGCGGGTCGGCTCGATCATGTCGATCCATACGACATCCCCAGGAAAGGATGTGGCATGCGACAGATCGCGGATCTCGACCGACGTGCAATTGGAACAGTAAGCGGTGATCACCGGCAGCCTCTCCGATGCTCACGACGCTTCGCGGCCATTGCGCTTTTCATCGAAAGCCTTTCCATGCGGCCGCCAGCGCGGCAACGCGACGGTCGCTCGTGTGCGTCGCTCGAAGCGACAGCGGATCAAGAAAGTTCATACAACTCCGGCTGCATGCAACCTCAACGGCCAGCATGCGCATTGTGCTCCACCGCATCGCAGCTACCAATCCTTCGATCGACAAGACAACTCCGAACTTGCAGGCGAGGCGACCCTTCGAAAACGAAGATGGCCGTCATTGAGCATCTGCAGCAAACGCCATCATGGCGCCGCGGCATATGAAGCAAAGCCATGCAATAATCAAGACATCTTCCGTGATCCGCGGCTTTTCACCACGTTTCCCTCGCAATTTCGGGTATCCGCCGCGGTGATTCGAGGTTCGAAAGTCTCTGTTTTGCGCGCGCCTCGAGCTGCTGCACACTTTTTGATGGACGAGGCTTATTCGAAGACGATCGCCGGAGCAGGACGCTGCGGCTGGCCACTGACCTGTTCCCAGACCTTGGTGGCGATGCCGCGATAGATGCCGGCGACGACGCCATTCGGCTCGGAGGCGACGAGCGGCGTGCCGGCGTCGGAGGTTTCACGGATGTTCATCGTCAGCGGCACTTCGCCGAGGAAGGGCACGCCGATGCGCTCGGCCTCCTTGCGGGCCCCGCCATGGCCGAAGATGTCGTAGCGGGTGCCGGTATCGGGCGCGATGAAATAGCTCATGTTTTCGACGATGCCGAGCACAGGCACCTCGACCTTGCGGAACATGTTGAGGCCCTTGCGGGCATCGATCAACGCCAGATCCTGCGGCGTGGAGACGATGACGGCACCGGCAAGCGGCACCTGCTGGGCCATGGTCAGCTGCGCGTCGCCGGTGCCGGGCGGCATGTCGACAACGAGCACGTCGAGTTCACCCCAGGCGACTTCGCGCAGCATCTGCAGCAGTGCCGACTGGACCATCGGGCCACGCCAGATCATGGCCGTCTCCTCGTCGACGAGGAAACCCATCGACATGACCTTGAGGCCGTAATTCTCCATCGGATTGATGATGCGGCCGTCGATCTGCGTCGGACGGCCGGATATTTTTAAGAGCCGCGGCATCGAGGGACCGTAGATATCGGCATCGAGAATGCCGACACGGAGGCCATTGGCAAGCAGCCCGAGCGCCAAGTTGACGGCGGTGGTCGACTTGCCAACTCCCCCTTTACCCGAGGCGACGGCGATGATGGCGCCGATGCCGGGAACGCCGATCTTGCCGGCCCGCGGCGGCTGTTGCGGGGCATGGGCGTGGCCCTGGTGTTCATGTTGGTGATCATGTTGATGATCATGGCCGTGCGGCGGGTTCGGTACTGGGCGGGCAGCCGGAGCGGCGGCGGCGGCCTTCTTATCGGCGGTCAGTGTGACGAGCGCGCCCTTGACACCCGGCATTGCTTTGACGACGCGCTCAGCGGCGAGCCGCATAGGCTCCAGCTCCTTGGCGCGATCAGCCGGAACGGTGATGGAGAAATAGACCTTGCCGTCGGAGATGAAGACGTCGGAAACCATGCCGAGCTCGACGATATCGTGCTCGAGATCCGGTCCACGCACGGTCTTCAGCGTTTCGAGAACCTGTTCCTTGGTGACGTCGGTCATTCCACCCTCACTGCTTCTTCTCGATCACAGATAGTGGAGGCGGACGCCTTCGCCAAACAAAATCATCGCAGGGAAAATCGATTTGCCGGCCAGCAAAAAAAGCGCGGGGAGAATCGGCGATCCGTTGCGGCCATCAAGTCCGCCGGGCTTTCGCCCTGATGGCCGCAACGGTCTCCCCGAGAACCGGCGCAATCCGGGGCGAACTAGCGCAAGCCGACAAAAAGGCCAGAAAAAAACGAAGGGGAAAGGCCAGATCACCACAAGCTGCGATGCAAGCGGTGCCAAAACGCAACAACCGCCGCCGACACCGAAGGCTAGGGAAAGCGGCATCGGCGTCGGGCAGCGGCGTGTCGGCCGCGCCATTTGCTGGCGCTGGTCCAAGTCCCCTCTGGGCCTTTGGCAAAAGAGATGCAGAAAGCGTGCCAGACGGAAATCGGGCGGAAATGGCACAAAAGCGGCCTGAAGACGGCGACAACGGCAAGGAAATGCCCAAGCGCTGGGCGTCGGCGAAACCATGCCGTGCTTTTTGCAACTTATTTGATCAGGCCGATGCGCAGCGCCTTGGCAACCGCCTGGGTCCGGTTGACCGTGTCGAGCTTCTTGGTGGCGCGGTTGAGGTAGTGATTGACTGTGTGCTCGGAGAGAGTGAGGATTTCGGCGATTTCCGCACTGGTCTTGCCCGCCGCCGTCCAGTTGAGGCAGTCGATTTCCCGGTCGGTCAGCGTGTCCGTCATGCGCGTATCGAGGTTACGGATCTCGGCGAGCCTGTCGTAGACATGGATAGAGATGTAGCAGAGTTCACGCATCTCCGCCGGGCTGAAAGGCTCGCGGTCGCCGGTGAAAGAGATGGCGCCGCGCAGGCCGGATGGCTCATGCGTCGGAAAATAGGCGCCGCGCATCATCCTGAACCGTTCGAACAGCGTGGTGACGAGGCCGGACTTGCCGTCGTCCCGCGACCAGTTCTGGCGCGACATGTCGTAGGAGAAAGGCCGCGCCGATGTTCTGAGGCGTCTCAGAACCGGGCTGTTCACCAACAGGCCCTCCTGGTCGTAAAGGGCCAGAAACTCGGCCGGCCAGCTGGTGATGACGGTGCTGCCCTGGATATCCAGGGATGTGATCGGCGGCAGATTGAGAACCATGAAGGCGCGGCTGCGATAGGCTTCGGTCACGCGTTTCAGGAACCGGAAAATATCAAACTGGGTCTTCAGGCCGGCTATTTCGTTGATGTAGTCGTCGTCTTCCGGGGATGTTTGCGACAAGGGTGCCATCACATTTCTTCATCTTCGGCGCTGCGGCCGGTTCGATTGCATCGGAGAATGACGATCGCTTGGATCTAACGGAATCGGCCTCGGCATGCAGCGTTCGGCCGGCAAGTGGTTAATCGATTTCGCAGACTATTTGCAGTTGTCGTGATTCGCCGGCAAATCTCAATATCGCCCTCATCATAAGCATGCTCTCAGATCGCATTCGGCAAGGGGGCGGAGGGCAATTTATTCTCCACTCCAACATGATGTCGTCCGAATACCGCTCACACTTTTCGGCATCGTGCTCTAGCGGCGGGGGCCGAGCCGGATGCGCATGTCTTCCATGATCCTCCCAGCCGCCAACTGAACCGGAACGGCCCATTGACGCAGAAGTTCCATCGACAAGCGGTAGGCCGGGCCGGTGATCGAAATGCCGCCGACAAAGGTTCGGTCCTGCGACCAGACGGGTGCGGCAACGCAGCGGATGCCGGCTTCATGCTCCTCGCGGTCGAAAGCATAGCCCTGGTCGGCAATCTCGCGGATTTCGGCCAGCAGCGTTTCGGCTGAGACATGGGTCGAGGCGGTAAAGCTGGTGAAGCTCAGGCCGGTGAGGAGATCGACGAGGCTTTCGGCCGGAAGCAGCGAAAGCGCGGCCTTGCCGACACCGGTGCAGTAGCAGGGCGAGGCATTGCCGATCTGCGAATACATGCGCACCGGCTGACGGCCGTCGACCTTATCGAGATAGATGATCGACTGACCCCTGAGGACACCGAGATGCACCGTCTCACCGGTCGCCTGCTGCAGATCGGAAAGGTGCGGCTCGGCAATCAGCCGGAATTCGTTGCGCGCCCAGCTGCGCGCGGCGAAGTCGAGCAGGCGCAGGCCGGGCGCATAACGGCCGTCGCCATCAAGTTCAAGCAGGCCTTCCTCCAGCAGATGGCTCAGTTGGCGATGCAATGTGCCGCGCGGCTGGCCGGCAAGGGCCAGGATATCGGTGAAACGCAGCGGCGCATCCGCATGGGTGACGAGATCGAGCAGAACCATCAGTTTGCCGAGCGTGCCGGTCTCGCGTGCCCGTGCTGCGCTCTCGCCGTTTGAATTCATCGCCTCATCCACCCTTGACAGAAAGGCCAGCGTAAACCGATAATTCCATATAGTCAAATTAAGTTCCAAATAATGGAACGGCGGCAAACTCGGGAGGAGACGGTGACCATGATGCCAGCAGCACAATTTCCCGAGTTCAAAGAACGAGCCGTGCTGGTGACCGGCGGCGGATCGGGCATAGGTGCTGCGATCGTCGAAGGTTTCGCCCGCCAAGGCGCCAAGGTCGCGTTCATCGACATCGCCGAGGCGGCAGGCCGCGAGCTCGCCGAACGGCTATCGCGGGAGACGACCCATCCGGTCTCCTTCTACCATGCCGACCTGCGCGACATCGAGGCGATCCGGCGCACGGTCGACACCGTCGTCGCAAGTTCAGGGCCGATCCGGGTGCTGGTCAACAATGCCGCGTGGGACGACCGTCATGATTTCGACGCGGTAACCGAGGCCTATTGGGACAACAACCAGGCGGTCAACTTGCGGCATGTATTCTTCGCCTCGCAGGCGGTGGCGCCGTCGATGCGGGCGGCCGGCGGTGGGGCGATCATCAATATGTCGTCGATCGCCTTCAAACTGAACATGGGCGGCTTTCCCTCCTACGCGGCGGCGAAGGCTGCGGTCGTCGGGCTGACAAAGAGCATGGCGGGCAGGCTCGGGCCGGAGAACATCCGGGTCAACTGCATCCTGCCCGGCATGGTCGTCACCGAACGGCAGATGCAGCTCTGGCTGACGGAGGAGAGCATTGCGCGCTCCGTCGAGCAGCAGTGCCTGAAAATACCCCTCCAGGCCGACGCGATCGTCGGCCCCTGCCTGTTTCTTGCATCCGACTGTGCTGCGGGAATGACCGCCCAGTCCCTGATTGTCGATGGAGGCGTTCTGTAATGGCAAATCCCGCTTATGTCGCGGTGGACTGGGGCACCAGCAGTTTCCGGCTCTGGCTGATCGCCAGGGACGGCAGCATCCTTGCCGAGCGCCGAAGCGGCGAAGGCATGACGAGCGCTGTAAAAACCGGCTTTTCAGCCGTGCTATCAGGCCATCTCACCGCCGTCGAGGCGCCGGAAAACCTGCCGGTGATCGTCTGCGGCATGGCCGGCGCCCGGCAGGGCTGGGTCGAGGCCGGTTATATCGACGTGCCGGCCCCGCTCACCTCGATCCTGACCGCGGCAGTCTCCGTGCCTGGCGAAAGCCGCGACGTCCGCATCCTGCCGGGCCTTGCCCAGCGGGATAAGGCGACGCCCGACGTCATGCGCGGCGAGGAAACCCAGCTTCTCGGCGCACTCGATACCGCAAGCTCGGGCGCGCAGGCGGTCTGCATGCCCGGCACCCATTCGAAATGGGTGCATGTCAGGGATAGCAAGGTCACCGGCTTTTCGACCTTCATGACCGGCGAGCTGTTCGACGTCATCAGCAAACACACGATCCTTTCGCATGCGGTTGCCGGTGCGGGAGAGCAGCCGGCGGACACGGCGGCCTTCGAGGCGGCGGTATCGGCGGCCTTCCAGCGTCCAGCACTTGCCTCCAACCTGCTGTTTACCGCCCGCTCGGGCCAGCTTCTGCACGGCATATCTGCCGCTGCCGCGCAAGCCCGGCTTTCCGGCACGCTGATCGGTCTCGAAATCGCCGGCGCGCTGCAGGATGCCGCCAACTCAGACATCACCCTCGTCGCTTCCGGACGCCTGCAGGCGCTCTACGAACAGGCGTTCAGAACACTCTCCCTTACCTTCACCGCCATCGATGCGGACGCCGCCGTGCGCCGCGGGCTTTCGGCCGCTGCCGAAACCATCTGGCCGAATTGAGAAAGCTGACACGATGAACCGTATCCCCTTCCCCGACATGAAGCGCCCGCTGATCGCCATCCTTCGCGGCATCCGGCCTGACGAGATCGAGAGCATCGTCGGCGCCTTGATCGATAATGGCTTGACGGCGATCGAGATCCCGCTCAACTCGCCGGAGCCGTTCAAATCCATCGAGATCGCCGCGAAGATGGCGCCGGCCGAGGTGCTGATCGGCGCCGGCACGGTGCTGACGGTCGAGGCGGTCGACAGCCTGCATGCCGCCGGCGGTAAGCTGCTGGTCACACCGAATGTCGAGCCCGAGGTGATCATCCGGGCCCGCGACTACGGCATGGTGACGATGCCGGGTGTGTTTACGCCGACCGAGGCGCTGGCCGCCGCGCGCGCCGGCGCCACCGGTCTCAAATTCTTTCCGGCCAGCGTGCTCGGTCCATCCGGCATCACGGCGATCCGGGCCATCCTGCCGCCGGAACTGGTGATTGCCGCCGTCGGCGGCGTATCGGACAAGAATTTCGGCGATTACACCAAGGCTGGCATCTTCTCCTTCGGCCTCGGCACCAGCCTCTACAAGCCGGGAATGACCGCGGCAGAGGTTGCCGAGCGCGCCAAGGCGACCATTTACGCCTATGATGCAGCCATTGGAGCGTGAACGTATGACCGATATCTACGAGTTCGAGGGCAAGACCCTTTGCAACACCAATTCCGTTCTCGGCGAAGGCCCGACCTATGATCCGGACAGCAATACCGTCTGGTGGTTCAACATCCTCGGCAAGGAACTGCACGAGCTCAATCTTTCGACGAGCGCGAAAAAGGTGCATCCGCTGCCTGCCATGGCCAGCGTGCTTGCCCGTATCGACGCCGGACGGCAGCTGATCGCGACCGAAGAAGGGCTTTTCGTCCGCGATGTGGCCAGCGGCGGCCTCACCTTCTACGCTGCGCTCGAAAACGACAGGCCGGAAAACCGTTCGAACGACGGCCGCACCCATCCCTCCGGTGCGCTCTGGATCGGCACGATGAGCAAGCGGGCGGAAAACCAGGCCGGCGCCATCTATCATGTCGCTAGCGGCAAGGTGACGAAGATCTTCAACGGCATCAGCATCCCGAATTCGATCTGCTTCTCGCCTGACGGCACGATCGGCTATTATACGGATTCGCGCCTCAACCGGCTGATGCGCGTCATGGTCGATCCGCAGACCGGCCTGCCCTCGGGCGAACCGATCGTACTGGTCGACAGCGCCAACGAGCCCGGCGATATCGACGGCTCGGTGGTCGATGCCGACGGGTATATCTGGAATTCGCGCTGGGGCGCCGGCGTCGTCGACCGTTACAATCCCGATGGCCTGCGCATCTCGCGCTACAAGGTTCCCGCCGTCCAGCCCTCTTGCCCTGCCTTCATCGGCGTCAACGCCGATCGGCTGGCGGTAACGACCGCCTGGGAGGGGCTGGACGAGGATGCCCGTTCTGCGCAGCCCAGCGCCGGCGCGCTGCTGGAACTCGGCATCGACGTCAAAGGCGTGTTCGATCCGGTCTATGTGATCTGAACATCGGATCATCTGAATTTGCTTGCCAGAGGCGCTCCCGACCGGGGCGCCTTTTCTCATTTCGGCTGCCGCCTCTTGAGAAATGTTCCGTGAAAATCGAGAAATTTTCCGTGTTTTCAACCGGAACCAATCGGCGCACCAGTCATTTCCTCTTCGAACCGGCGCGGTAGTGGACCTGAAAACAGGCGATGCCGCCCAGGGATCACTCTAGGGAAAAACGAAGGTAGGTTCGAAATGACACGCAAACTTTTGACGACCGTTGCCGCTGGCGCTCTGTTTGCCACGGCTTTCGCACCGGCGGCATTCTCGCAGGCGGCCCCGCAGCCGGCGGACCCGGCCGCTCCGACGCAGGCGGCGCCTGCCGATCCGGCGGCACCGAAGCCGATGACCCCTGATGTCACCAAGCCCGCAGGCGATGCCGCACAGGCGCCGGCTGCAGCCCCGACGGCAGACACGGCTCAGACCGGCTATATCACGGAGCAGGCTCCGGACCAGGTCAGCGCCAACACCTATATCGGCCAATCGGTCTATAACGGCAACAATGAAAGCATCGGCAGCGTCAACGACCTGATCCTCAAGAAGGACGGCGGCTTCGTTGCTGCGATCATCGGCGTCGGCGGCTTCCTCGGCATCGGCGAAAAGAACGTCGCCGTACCGATGGAAAAAATCACCGTCGCTCAGAACACCCAGGACGGCAGCGTCAAGCTGACGACCAGCGAAACGGCTGAATCGCTGAAGGCCGCACCTGAGTTCAAGACGTTGGCCATGCAGTCAGCTGAAAAGGCCCCGGCGGCGACCGGCACCGATACCACGGCCACCGGCTCGACGACCGCCAAGTGAGCCAGGGCCAAGTAGACTCGGGCCAAATACACTCGGCCCAAGTACCCGCGCGGGTCGTATAGCGTAGGCGATGGTGCTCCCAGGGGCGCCATCGCTTTTTTTGCTGTGGCATCGCTTAAGCGCTAACACGCTCGACCATGGCCGGATCGTAATAGTTCTCGTGCAGGAAGCGCAGCGTGGCGATACCGTCGGCCGGACGGCCGAAATGGTAGCCCTGGCCCATGCCGCAGCCCAGCGTGCGCAACTTCACCGCTTCGGCATAATCCTCGATGCCCTCAGCCACGACTTCCAGTTCCAGGCCCTCGCACATGGTCAGGATCGCCTTGACGATGTGTTCGGAGGCGCGGTCGGAGTTGATGCGGGAGACGAAGGCACGGTCGATCTTGATCTTGTCGAAGATGAAGTCGCGCAGGCGCCCGAGGCTCGACTGGCCGGTGCCGAAATCGTCAAGCGAAATGCGCACACCGGCGGCGCGCAAATCGGCGATGATGCGGTGGGCGGTATCGGCCGAACTCATCACCGCGGTCTCGGTGATCTCCAGCTCCAGACGATGCGGATCGAAGCCGACGCGGCCGAGGATCGACAGGACGCTGCTGCTCGTGCCCGGATCCATCAGCTGGGCCGAGGAAAGATTGAACGACAGGAAGAGTTCGCGCGGCCAGGAAAGGGCGGCTTCGGCGGCTTTGCGCAGCAGCGCCTCCGACAGCGCATCGATAAAGCCGCGCTCTTCGGCCAGCGGCACGAAGACGCCGGGCGAGACGAAGCCGA
The DNA here is from genome assembly GCF_019685115.1 of Rhizobium sp. NZLR11. Lineage (NCBI taxonomy): Bacteria > Pseudomonadati > Pseudomonadota > Alphaproteobacteria > Hyphomicrobiales > Rhizobiaceae > Rhizobium > Rhizobium sp. NZLR11. The sequence continues at coordinate 16,752 of NZ_JABDWD010000001.1, forward strand.
GATCCGGATCGTTCCAGCGGGCGAGCGCTTCGAAGCCGACGACCTGATTGTTGGAGAGCGAGACGATCGGCTGGAAATGCACGTCGATCACGTCGGTGATGATGGCGTTTCTGAGCGCCTGCTCCAGCTGCGTTGCGCGCTTCATTTCCTGAGCGATCTCGCGCGAATAGACGGTGACCTGGCCGCGGCCGCGGCGCTTGGAACGGTAGAGTGCGGTTTCGGCGCTCTTCAGCAGTTCCTCGCAATCTTCTCCGGCGAACGGGTAGATGGCAAAGCCGAGGGAGGCTGAGAGACGGACGTTGCGGTCGCCGAGGTCATAGGGGGCCGATAGCACCTCGCGGATCATCTGGCCAAATTTCTCGGCACTCGCCCGCTCGAAAATCAGCGGCAGCACGAAGGCGAATTCATCTCCGTCATGGCGGGTAACCAGCGCGCCATCAGGAATACAGGCCCTCAGGCGATGGGCGACCTGGCACAGGATTTCATCGCCGGCTGTCGAGCCGAAGAGATCGTTGATCGGCTTGAAACTGTCGAGATTGGCGATGCCGATGGTGAAGGGGGCCGGATCGCTGGCGCGCTCCGAAGAGATCTGCAAGACCTTGTCCCGCATGCGATTGCGGTTTCCCAATCCGGTCAGCGGATCGCTATAGGCCATTGCCTGAAGCTCATTCTGACCGACGGTCGAGAAGGCCATTTCCGCCGATTTCATTATCCACCCGAGCTTTCCCGCGCCACGCAGAGAATGACCGGCATATCTTAACAATTCGATAGTAGATCGGCAGCCCTTGCCGCTCGGACCCTCCGAAATCCAGGGAGTTAACGGCTATTTCCGGGACTAAACACCTAGAGGGTGATGCCGAAAAGTGTGAGCGGTTTTCTTATGACATCATGCTCTAACTCTATAAGGTAGAACAGGATTCAGATTTTAGGCCGACCCGGCCTAAAATCATCCTGTTCTAGCCTCGCGCTCGCACGGCCTCTTCCATCAGGTATCTCTGAAATACAGCCTCGAGCATGTCAGGGCTGACGGGTTTCATGATGACATCGTCCATGCCCGATTTGGCGCATTCGGCACGGTCTCGTTCGAAGGCCTGGGTAAGCACGCCGACGATCGGGGTGCGGGTTCCGCCGGTTTCCTCCATCTGCCGGATAAGGCGGGCGGCCTCGAAGCCGTTGAAGCCCGGCAGGGAAATATCCATCAGCACGATCTGCGGCCGGTGCTCGGCCCACAGGCGCACGACCTCGTCACCGGTTGCCGCGATCATATGGCGATAACCAAGGCCTTCGAGGATCTGCGAAAAAACGATCTGGTTGATATCATTGTCTTCGGCGACGAGAACTTGCAGGCCGACGACGTCGTCGGAAATGCTGATCTCCCAATCCGTATCCGCACCGGCGCCACTATTGCGGCTGTTGCGGTTGAAATGGCGGGCGATCTGGAAGGTGAGCTCATTGGCGATCTGAAAGCCGTCCATGACCAGCGCCGGGATACCGTATTGCTCGGCAAGCTCGAGGCAGCGCATGCCCATCTGATTATCGATGATCAGCAGATCGAGCGAGATCCCGGAGGAGGTGGCAATTTCCAGGAACCGCTCCTCCTCGTCCTCGCCGCGGACCGAGCAGGATTCGAAACCGTATTTCGACAGCGTCCGCAGTGCGGCGGTCTCGGCGGCGAGGTCGGCAGTGACGACGAGGACCTTGCGGCCAGAGAAATTCTCCGGAACGATCGCTTCCATCGCCGCCGGCTCGCGGCGCTCGACGGCGCTCGGCGCCGGCACATAGGCCCGACGATAGCTTTGATTGCTGGAAGTGGTGATCGTCGATGCACGACCGAACTCGTCGAGATCGGCGCCGTCGCGTGGCAGGTCCTGCATGGTCGACACCAGGAAATAGCGGCCCGACTTGCCGATGCGGTGCTTGCGGCTGACAATGTCGCGCTCGATACCGTCGCGGGAGATCTGACGCTGGCGGGAGATCGACATCTCGCCGGTCTCCAGCACATGACGATCGCTTTCCTCGAAGCGTTTGGCGATCTCATCTGAAAAAAGATCGGCGCTCTTGCGCCCGAGCACCTCGTCGGCGGTGGTCTGATATTTCTCGCAGAAGGCGAGATTGACCGCGACATAGGTGAGGTTGCGGTCCTTGACGAAGAGCGGGAACGGCAGATTGTCGAGAATGTCCTCGGTGAGCTGCACACGCTCGAGATCCGAGCGCCATTGCTCTTCGCGCTTCTTGTCCTCTGAAATGTCGGAAATGACGGTGACGCCGTAACCGCCCGGCAGCCGGCGTTTGACGAAACGGACCCAGCTGTCGGTCCCGTGACGCTCGACTGAGTCAAAGCGCTCGCGCCAGTGCGAGGCGATTTTCTGCGACAGCCAGTCCTCGCGGCTCAGCGAGCCGCGCTGCTTCACATCATATTGCTGGCGAATGCCGGTGTCGTACATCGCGCCGAGGAAATCGCGAAGCCGCGTCCCGGGCTTCAGCATTTCGGGCGGCAGTGGGAAAAATTCCAGCGTCTGGCGGCTGGCGAAGATCAGATGATCGTTCTTGTCATATATGATGAAGGCTGCCGCAAGGCTGTCGCACACCACATCGAAAAGCGCCGTCTGCAGATCGGCATCGGCGGAAATCCCGTCGGTTTCCGATGATGTGTCCGCCTTTTCGAAGCCGGCACTCATTCCATTGCGTCCCACATCTGTTCGATTTCACAGCTTCCGGAGGTATATGAATAGAAATGCCATTTTTATGTTAAAACCTGCTTAACACTAGCGACCCCCAAGTTTGAGGGAGCCCCCGGATCACGCTTTGGGAAAGCCCATCGAAACCCCTTCCCTCCGGCCCACGAATCCTCGAAAATAGCCCATGGCCATCAGACAGCTTTCCGAAACGCTCATCAACCAGATCGCCGCCGGCGAAGTCATCGAACGGCCGGCGAGCGCTGCCAAGGAACTGATCGAAAACGCGCTCGATGCAGGCGCGACGCGCATCGAAATCGCCACATCAGGCGGCGGCAAGGCGCTGCTGCGCGTCAGCGACAACGGCTCGGGCATGGACGCTGCCGATCTGGAACTGGCGGTCAGGCGCCACTGCACCTCGAAGTTATCGGAGACGCTCGAGGATATCCGCACGCTCGGCTTCCGCGGCGAGGCGCTGCCCTCGATCGGCTCGGTCGCAAGGCTCAGCATCGCCAGTCGCAGACGCGACAGCGCCGGCGGCCACGAGATTGCCGTCAACGGTGGCAAGATTGCGCATATGCGCCCGGCGGCCGCCAATCCCGGCACGATCGTCGAAGTGCGCGACCTGTTCTTCGCGACGCCCGCCCGGCTCAAATTCCTCAAGACAGAGAAAGCCGAGGCCGGCGCAATCACCGAAATCGTCAAGCGCATGGCAATCGCCTTCCCGGCTGTGCGCTTCGTGCTGTCAGGCTCGGACCGCACGACGCTGGAATTCCCAGCGACCGGCGACGACCATCTGGCGCGTATGGCGCAGGTGCTCGGCAAGGAATTCCGCGACAACGCCATTGCGCTCGACGCCGAACGCGAGGAGATCGCGCTGACCGGTTTTGCCGGCGTGCCAACCTTCAATCGCGGCAACTCCGCCCATCAATACGCCTTCGTCAACGGCCGGCCGGTGCAGGACAAGCTGATCCTCTCGGCGATCCGCGGCGCCTATGCCGAGACGATCCCGTCTGGGCGCCATCCGGTGGCGGTGCTGTCAATCACACTCGATCCGGCGCTCGTCGACGTCAACGTGCATCCGGCAAAATCCGACGTGCGGTTCCGCGACCCCGGCCTGGTACGCGGCCTGATCGTCGGCGCCATCCGCGAGGCCTTGGCGCGCGACGGCAGCCGGGCGGCAACGACCGGGGCAAGCGATATGCTGCGCTCCTTCCGCCCCGGTTTTCAGCCACACGCGCAACGGCCGCAGACGGCATGGTCGGCCGAGACCTCGCCCTTTCGTCCCTACCAGCCGGCAACAGGTTTCGGCGATCGGCCGCAGGCCTCCTTCGACGGGCTGTCGATGCCGACGGCGCGGGCCGAGCCGCAGTTTTCGCCGCAGCCGGCAGCAGCCGAGACGGTCGCACGCTATCCGCTCGGCGCGGCGCGGGCGCAGATCCACGCCAATTATATCGTCGCCCAGACCGAGGACGGGCTGGTGATCGTCGACCAGCATGCCGCACACGAGCGGCTGGTCTTCGAGGCGATGCGCAAGGCGCTGCATTCGAAGCGGCTGGCCTCGCAGGTGCTGCTGATCCCGGAGATCGTCGACATTCCGGAAGAGGATTGCGACCGGCTGATGCAGCATGCGGCCGAGCTTTCCGAACTCGGCCTGGCGATCGAGCGTTTCGGTCCCGGGGCGATCACCGTGCGTGAGACGCCGGCCATGCTCGGTGAGGTCGATGCGCATGGCCTGATCCGCCAGCTTGCCGACGAGATTGCCGAATGGGATACGGCGTCGGGCCTGTCGGCCAAGCTCGAATATGTGGCAGCGACGATGGCCTGCCACGGATCGGTGCGCTCCGGACGGCGGCTGCGGCCGGAGGAAATGAACGCGCTGCTGCGGGAAATGGAAGTGACGCCAGGCTCCGGCCAGTGCAATCATGGCCGGCCGACCTATATCGAATTGAAGCTCAGTGATATCGAGCGGCTTTTCGGCAGAAGCTAAAAAAGCTGGAAAAGCAGCCCTTGCGGGAGTATGGCAGACTGAAGCGTGCCGCGATCTTTCAGATTCGCTTTCCACGCTTTAGGTCTTTGGTTTTCCGCATGTCGTGATCGCAAATCCGCGGCACACTTTTGCGCGACATGCTTTAATGACAGGCTGCAGGGAACGGAGCGCATGAATTTGTTCGAAGGACACGGAAACCGCGAGGCGAAGATCCGGTACCTCGACGGCGATTTCCAGATTCTCTCGCCCGGCTCCTATGTCGTCTGCGCGATGACCGGAAAACAGATCCCGCTCGACGAATTGCGCTATTGGAGCGTCGCCCGGCAGGAACCCTATGCCGACGTGATCTCGGCCATCGAAGCCGACAAACGCGCCGGCGTGCTGCCAAACCAGCGGCGTTAGAGCGCGGCCGCGTGCGAGCGGCCACAGGTCCGGCCCGCCCCACGCAGGACGGGCCGTTTGCTGAGCAACAACATGGTCCATGTGCTCTTTGCGAATTGCACAGAGCGGCAAGTGTTTACTTGAATTGCGCCATATTCTCAGGCGTCACGAGCGCGGCGCCAGAATCTATCAAAGACTCCACCGTCTCTCCGCGAATCGATTTTACCAGCGCATCCACACCGAGTTCAGCCATCTTGGTGGGGAACTGCGCCACTGAAGCATCCTCGATTCCACTCTTCAGCGCTTCCTCTTCGCCGCAGCAGAAGTCGAAACCGACCAGCACAATCTTGTCATTGGCAGTGCCGGCATTCTTGATTGCACGCGCCGCGCCAGCAGCGGGCGGGCCGCAAGCGGCGTAAATGGCCTTGAGGTCTGGGTTCTTCGTGAGCAGATCCTCGGCGACACTGATCCCGAGTTCCTCGGTGCAGTTTGTTGCGCCTTTCCCGACGATCTTGACGTCAAGGCCCTGCAGCCCTTCAAGCATACCCTTCACACGGTCATCAAGCGCTGGCACACCGGGCACACCCTCGAGAATCCCGAGCGTGTCGCCGGCTTTAAGAACAGTTTTGAGATATTCGCCGGCGATTTTGCCCGCGGCGAAATTATTGGTCGTGGCAAGCGCCGTCCTACCTTTCCAATCCGGAATATTGTTATCCATCAGTACGACCTTGATACCGGCTGCCACCGCCTTGTCCAGGGCAGTGGACACGGTCGGATCGACGGGCGTGAGCGCAATGCCCTGCACGCCTCGTGTCACCATGGACTCGATCTGTGCAATCTGACCCTCGATGTCGGTTGCGGACGTGCCCTGCCCGTAGATGATCTCGACGCCGGGATTTCTCTTTGCATAATCTTTGGCTGCGTTCTCCATTGTTGCGAAGAACGGTACCGGGAATTTGGTTATAAAGCCGAGCTTGACCGGCTCCTGCGCCAAGGACGGGACTACAGCGACAGCCAGGAGAGCGAGAGCTCCCAGCAGGGATTGCGGTTTCATCATAACACCTCCCATGTTTCGATCGCCCTCCTCTAGAGCGATCTCGTTGTCCACTGCCCTATCGAAGCAGCGATCTCCTTTAAGTCTCGGCGCCGACAATCATCGCGACAAGGTCCTGCTTGTTCGCTTCGGTTGGCTTCAGTTCACCCACCTTACGACCCTGCCGCAGCACCACTGCCCGATCGGCGATTTCGACGACATGTTCCATATTGTGCGTGATTATGATCACGGCATTGCCTTCGGCTTTGAGCTGATTGACAAGGTCAAGAACTTGGCGAGACTCTCGGACACCGAGGGCGGCCGTTGGTTCGTCAAGGATCACCAGCTTGCGTGCAAAAACAATGGCACGCGCGACCGCAATCGCCTGTCGCTGTCCACCAGACATCATCGCGACCGGCGCGTCGAACCGCGGCAGCTTAACCTTCAGACGATCGATTACACGCGCTGCTTCCCGCTTCATCACGCCCGTGTTGAGAAAGCGGAGCGGGCGTGGCAGCCAAGAAGGGAAAGAGATTTCTCGCCCGCAATAGAAATTCTGCACAGGGGTCAGGTTGTCGAAAAGCGCCAGATCCTGATAGACGGTTTCAATGCCGGCGCGGCGGGCCGCCGCCGTTGAATGGAGCAATACGGGAGCACCATCCACAAGGATCTCTCCTTCGTCGAGACTATGAAGCCCACTGATGCATTTGACGAGCGTCGACTTGCCGGCGCCGTTGTCACCCAGGAGAGCGGTTACCTCCCCTGCATATGCATCAAAGCTTACATTTTTCAGGGCATGGATGGCGCCAAAGCGCTTCTGCGCATTTCGAACCGAAAGGACCGGTGGGGCGGATGCAGCGTTCATTGCACTCTCGCCGATTGAAGCACACGCGCGCGCCCCTCGAGATGGTTACGAAGCACGTCAGCCTCTACGGCGATGACGATGACGAGCCCGATCGCGATCATTTGAAAGAACACGTCGACGCCGAGAAGATTAAGGGCGTTGCGGATGACGCCGATCAGCACGGCGCCGATCAGGGCGTGGCCGAGATGGCCCCGTCCGCCAAGGAAGCTAGCACCACCGATAATCACCGCCGCAATCGTGTCGAGCTCCAAGAGATTGCCATAGATTGGCGAGGCGGCGCCGGTCCGTCCTGCCAGCAGCACCGCGCCGGCACCGGCACAAAAGCCTGAGATAATGTAGGTCGAGAGCAGGACACCCTTTACCGGTATGCCCATGCTTCTGGCAGCATTCGGCGAGCCGCCGACCGCATAGATCCATCTGCCACAGACCATTGACTTTGTCAGGATCAGAAAAAGGAACCCGAACATCACGACGACAAAGAAGGAATTGGGCACACCAAACGTCGTGCCGCCACCGATCGCAGTAACTGTATCGGGCATCCCGCGCATGGTGGTGTGGCCGGGCGCCAATGCAAGTGCCAGGCCACGGCAGATACTCAAGGTCGCAAGGGTAATAATGAAGGGGTGTGGCAGCCGACCGTAGACAAACACCACGCCGTTTACCGCCCCGATGGCAGCACCCGCAAGCAACATGGCCATAATGACGGCGATCGAGGCATCAACCTGCTGGTAGACGAGTCCGCCGACTACTGTCGCGAGCGCGAGATTTGAGCCGACAGACAGGTCGACCCCGCGTGTCAGGATAACGAGCTGCTGCCCCATTGCCACAAGAGCAATCACCGCCGTCTGCGCCAGGATGTTCCCCAGGTTGCTGGGCTTTAGAAAAGCCGGCGTGATCAAACTGACGACGGCAATGAGTATAATGAGGATCAATAATGGGCCTAAGCTCAAAAGCTTCAGTCCCAATGTGATGCCAGATTGTCTCGGGTGGAAGGTTGCACCTTGCGAACCACCAGGCCGGGACGAATTCTGAGGCAGAATCCCAGAGTCTTCCAAATTTCCCGAGCCTCCCTGGTTTTTTATACATAAGAAACATATGATACACGTACGTCAAATTGTTTTTTATGGATATCTAAACATACCGGGAGTTGCTCAGTGAGAACGGATACGACCTTTAAGCGGGCCTTCAATGATATGATCGATATCCTTCGGACATTCGATCTTGGGGAGGAATTGCCGTCCGAAAACGCACTGCGCGCCCAGCTTGGCGTAAGCAGAACAACTGTGCGGAAGGTGCTGGCGGCGATGTCCGCACGTGGGATCATCATATCCGAAGCGCATAGGCGGATCATACGGAAGCAGCCGCGGCAGACAGAGCGCTATCCGAAGGAAGAGACCTTAGCAATTTCGGAACAGGTCGAGACGAGTTTCATGGAATGGATGCTGCGTGGCGATGCCTGTCCGGGCACAGAAATCAATGAGGCTGAATTAGCTCGGAAATTCGGCGTCGCGACAACCATAGTCCGTGAGTTTCTCAATCGATTTCAGAAATATGGGCTGATCGAGAAGCGTCAGAATGCAGGCTGGGTTTTTAAAGGGTTCACAGCGAGTTTCGCACTCGAACTGTTCGAGATCAGAGAGATGTTCGAAATGCGCTCCGCACGCCTGTTCGCTAGCCTGCCCGACGGCTCGCCCATCTGGAAGCAGGTGCGTGCTATACGGGCGGCACATCTGGAACTGCTCGCGGATATCGATGCACGGTTTCAGGATTTCTCGGAACTGGACAGCCGATTCCATCGGCTGATTGTGGCTGTCGCGCCAAACCGCTTTATCGAAAGCTTCCAAGACGTGATCGCCATGGTCTTCCACTATCACTATCAGTGGAACAAGCGGGATGAACGCGCGCGGAATGAGGTCGCCATTGGGGAACATCTGGCGCTGATCGATGCCCTCGAAAGCCGCAATCTCGCGTTGATCAATCACGCTTGCCGGTCGCATCTGACCTCGGCGCGCGAAACTTTGCTTCACTCGATCGTGTGATAACATTGCACGGACAGATGTGAGCAGCACTCTGGCTTGGTCTGACTTCCGGTGTCTCTGCCACGGGAGGACGTTTTGCTGCAGCCTGATTAGAGCGGTTCGGTCTTTCCTGGAATCGCTTTAACCTCAGCCTTCAATTCCCTGAGGCGGCGCTCGCGGCAGGCGGCGATCGCCCGGTCGATGATCAGGTTCGCGGCGAGATGATCCTCGAAGACCATATCGACCTCGATCACCCGGCACTTTTCAGTCAGCTGCGCCGCCTTGCCGTGATGGCCGGAGAGGCGGACGAAATCCTTGGAGGTGGTGACGATCAGCAGATCCTGACGCTCTGCGGTCGTCAGAATGTCGTCGATCTCCTCTTCGGTCAGGTGCTCGTGGTCGCCGAAGGTCTTGGCGACGGCGATTTCGGCGCCGCGCGATTCGACCGTGCGGAAAAATTTGGCAGGATCGGCTATGCCGGCGAAGGCGAGCACCTTCATGCCGGCAAGCGTGTTGTCGCCGCGCACTTTCAGCGATGCGGTGAAATAGGGCTTTGCGGCGCGCGCCGCCATGCGGACGATCTTGTCGGCGGCATTGCCGCCACCGACCTTCAGCAGGGCTGTCGCAGAACGCAGCTGCTGGCCGATCGGCGCGCGGACAGGGCCGCCGGGCACGATATGGCCATTGCCGAGGCCGCGGGTCGCATCGATGACGAGCAGGGCATAGTCGATCGCCAACCGGGCACTCTGGAAACCGTCATCCATGATGATGAGGTCGGCGCCCTCCGCCACCAGCCGCTGAGCACCGTCGACGCGCCGGCGGGAAATCACCGTCAACGCCTCCTGGGCAAGCAGCAGTGGCTCATCGCCGACGGCGACCGCACGGTGATGATCGGGATCGACCACCGTCGTCACATCGAGCGATCCGCCGTAACCCCTGCTGAGAAAGCCGGGCTTCAGCCCTTTCGCCTTGGCGGCACGGGCAATGGTCAGCGCCGTCGGCGTCTTGCCGGCGCCGCCGACAGTGAAATTACCGACGCAGATGACGGGAATAGGAACCGAGGCGCGGCGCGCATGGGCCATGCGGTGGCCGGCGATACGGCCGTAGACAAAGGAAAGCGGCAGCAGCAGCCAGGCCCGCCAATCGGCTTTCCGCCACCAGAACGGCGGCGCTTCGGATATCATCTTGCCGTCCCGCTCCCCTGCCCGCCCTACGGCAACCAGCCCCTTGCTTTTCGACCGGCCGGATTGAGAAGCCAAAATCGATGAAAATGCAAGCCCTTAGAGCGCCGCGCGCCCGATTGGACGCGTCAAGGACGCTCTATGACTTTGAACTGGCATTCAACCTCGAAAATCGATTCCGATCTTCGAGGTTGAATGCTGCCGGTCAGGCTGGCTGCAGATCCGGCAGCAGCGTCTCGAGAGCGGTGATATCGTCGAGCACATGATCGGCCGCGGCGGCAAGCGAATCGCGCGAACCGGTGCCGGTCAGCACTGCAATCCTGAGCCCTGTGCCGGCATTCAGCCCCATGTGCAGATCGTGATTGTTGTCGCCGACCATGGCAACTTCCTCAGGCGAAAGTCCGGTCGCGGCGCAGAAGCCGAGTACCATGCCCGGCTCCGGTTTGACCCCGAAACCGCTGTCGTAGCCGGCGATGTAATCGACGTAGCGGGCAAAACCGAAGCGTTCCGCCGTTTGGCGGATCGACCGTTCGTTGTCGCTGGAGGCGACACCGAGCTTGAAGCCGCGCCGATGCAGCCTTGCGAAGAAGCCGGCGAGGTCGGTCACCGGCACGGAAAATTCGGCGGCGCTGGAAAACAGGGCGTCTAGGCGCACCGTCAGTTCGTCGACATCGACCATCGAGCCCGCAGCAACCAGACCCTCGGAAATCTGGCGGGTATTGCCGGCAGCAAGCAGGCTGTCGGGAACGATATGGCCGGTCACCGGATCCATGCCGCAGGCAGACAGCAGCCGGTCGGCCAGAAGCGGGTCATCTTCCGCGGCGATGCGGGCAAGCTCCCGGTTCACCGGCAGCCAGCTCTCGTCATAGTCGAGCAGAGTGCCGTCCTTGTCGAAGAGAATGCCTTTGATATGGGACGCTGCCGACATGATATATCCTCAGACCTGGGCCACGGCCTTGGGCAGCAGCCGCGCCTTCACCGTCAGCGGATTGATGTAGGGTTCCAGCCCCTTCACGGTCGCGGTCAGCGCACCGCGCATCTCGTGCACCGCGGTGATGCCGGCCTCGATCATATTGCGGCGGGCTTCATCATTGATCAGCAGATAATGCACGCCCTTGGCCAGCATTTCGGTATCGCGCACCATGCGGGCGCTGCCGCTGCGAGCAAGCTTCTGATAAGCATCGCGGAAATTCTGCACATGGCCGCCGGAGAGAACGGCGCAGCCGAGCATGGCGGGCTCCAGCGGATTCTGGCCGCCTTCGGCAAACAGCGAGCGGCCGACGAAAGCGATTTCCGTCAGTCTCAAATAGAGGCCCATTTCGCCGATCGTATCGCCGAGGAAAATATCGACATCGGCCGACAAGACATCGTCACGGGTGCGGCGGGCGACCTTCAGCCCCAGCTTGACCAGGGCCGCCTCGATCTCGTCGCAGCGCTCCGGATGACGCGGCACGATGATCGTCAATTGACGATCGCGCTCCCTCAACGCCCGATGGACGATGGCAGCAGCATTCTCCTCGCCGTCGAAGGTCGAGATCGCCGCCCAGGTCTTGCGGTCGCCGATCTGCTTCTTGTAGCGGGCGAGGACAGCGCTGTCATAAGGCGGTGCGTCGGTGTCGACCTTCAGATTGCCGGAGGTGATGACGGGAACAGCGCCGAGATCGCGGAAACGTTCTGCATCCATATCCGACTGGGCGATGACGAGGGCGAGATTCTCGAACAGGGCTTCGGCTATCGCCGGGCGGCGGCGCCAGCGGGTAAAGGAGCGGTCCGACATGCGGGCATTGATCAGGATCTGCGGAATGCGGCGGCGGCCAAGCTCCAGCACCGTTGCCGGCCAGATCTCGGATTCGGCGATGATGGCGCAATCGGGCTGCCAGTAATCGAGGAAGCGGCTGACCGACGGCTTCAGGTCGAGCGGCACATATTGGTGGATTGCGTCTTGACCGAGCCGCTCGGCGGCGAGCTTGGCGGAGGTGATGGTGCCGGTCGTCAGGATGACATGGATATCGCGGCGGCGGATTTCGCGGATCAGCGGGATGACGGCATTGGTTTCACCGACGCTTGCGGCATGGAACCAGACGAGCGGGCCTTGCGGCCGATTGGCGCTCGGATAGCCAAAGCGTTCCAGGCGGCGCGCTCGGTCTTCCTTGCCCTTGGCGGTGCGGTAGGTGATATAGAGGCCGACAACAGGAGAGGCCACGGTTCCCGCCAGACGGTATGCGCTCAGACCGAACCGAGCCATCCGGGAACTCATCGCGCCAGTCTCCGATCCAAACCGATCGACATCAAACCCATTCCCTCATTATCGTTGCGGCCGCAATGACCGATCAATTTGTTCAGAATGCGTCAAACAATCCGGAGCGCCCGATGCCGGAAAGCCCCGCTCGCCGGCGGCACAAGAGCGTGATGCCGAAAGGTGCAAGCGGTTTTCTCACGACACCATGCCCTAACCAATTAATTCAGAACAGGATTCAGACTTGGGGCCGACCCGGCCTGAAATCAACCTGTTTCTAGCGAGGTCAGTTGCCCCTGGCCTTTTCCTGCGGATCGAGCAAACGATGCATGTGGACGATGAAGTAGCGCATATGCGCATTGTCGACCGTCTGTTGCGCTTTCGCCTTCCAGGCCGTCAGCGCCGTGGCATAATCCGGGAAAATGCCGACGATATCGAGACCGCTCAGATCACGGAACTGGACATCATCGAGGCTTTCCAGTTCGCCGCCAAAAACGAGATGCAGAAGCTGCTTCTTGTCACCGGAGTCAGTCATTTTTTGTTCTCTTTCTGCTATTCTCCTCCGCCACCCCATCTGCGGGATTTTGACGGAAACGTCAACTGTCTCGTCGCCCAGCAAAGGCCACGAGGAATTCGTCGAGACGGGGCGTAGGTGCTGCGCAGAGGACGTTGTGGGTAACGGCGGCGCGATTGTAGACGATCGGCCTGCCTTCAAGGTCGACAAGGCCACCGCCCGCGCAGGCCAGGATAAGATCGGCGGCGGCAAGGTCCCAATCATGCGAATTGCTCTTGACGAAGGTGCCTTCGAGACGACCGTCCGCCACCATGGCGATGCGATAGGCAAGCGAGGGTATGTGCTTCTGGCGGGTGACCCGGTCGCGAAACTCCGGCGGGAAGGTCTTCAACAGATCCTCGCCGATCGCCAGGCGGCTCACCTGCTCCGGTCCTGCGGCGGAGACGGTAAAGGGCGCGCCATTCTTCATCGCCACGCCACCTTCGGTCGCCTCATAGAGTTCCTCGAGCGCCGGGGCATAGAGCACGCCGGCGACCGGCCGGCCGCGATGAACGACCGCGACGCTGACGCACCAGACCTTTTGCCCGCCGAGGAAGGCGCGCGTGCCGTCGATCGGATCGACGATGAACAGCGTCTCGCGCAGGAGGCGGTCGGCATCATCGTCAGTTTCCTCAGACAACCAGCCATAATCCGGCCGGGCCTTGCGCAGAATGGTCTCGAGCGTCTTGTTGGCGGCGAAGTCGGCGGCACTGACGGGGGAGCGGTCGCCGTTTTTCCACCAGACCTCAGGAGACTGGTTGAAAAAGCCGAAAGCAACCGCACCGGCCTCTTTCGCAGCATCGGCAATCAACGTGAGATCGCCCTGCCAGCGAGACTTTTCCCTATCGCTCATCTCGCCTATCCGTTTCTCAGTTCAATAGTAGCAGCATGATATCGTCCGAAACCGCCGCACATTTTTGCGAAGGGATGTTCAGCGCCCTGCGAGCGTCATGCCTTCGATGGCGAAGGTCGGAGCCGCGACGCCGAATTTGCGATCGATGTCGTTTGCCAGCGTCAGGCGCATGAACATGTCCTTGAGGTTCGAGGCAATCGTCACCTCGGAAACCGGGAAGGTGAGTTCACCGTTCTCGATCCAGAAGCCGGTGGCGCCGCGGCTGTACTCGCCGGTGATCATGTTGACGCCGTGGCCGATCAATTCGGTGACATAAAAACCGTTGCCGACGCTGCGGATCAGTTCCTCGGGCGAGATGTCCCCGGGTTCAAGGGCAAGATTGGTGGAGGACGGCGAGACGGCGGTGCCGCCGCGCACGCCGCGGCCATTGGTTTCCAGACCCAATTCGCGGGCGGTCGAGGTCGAGAGAAACCAGTGGTTCAAGACGCCGTCCTCGATCATCACCAGCCGCTCGCCCGACACGCCCTCACCGTCGAATGGCCGCGAGGAGGGGCCGCGCACGATCAACGGATCGTCGGTGATCGACAGGCCCGCCTTCAGCACCTGCTGACCCATCTTGTCGCGCAGGAAGCTGGACTTGCGGGCGACGGCAGCACCATTGATCGCGCCGGCGATATGGCCGACGAAGCCGCGGGCGACGCGCGGGTCGAAGATCACGGTAACATCCTTGCTGGTCGGCACCTGGCGAGGATTGATGCGCTTTACCACCCGTTCGCCGGCGCGACGACCGATTTCAGCGGGATCGTCGAGTTCGGCATAGTAGAGGCGGCTGTCGTAGTCATAGTCGCGTTCCATGCCGGTGCCTTCGCCCGATATGACGCTGACGGAATGGCCGAAGCGCGACGCCATGTAACTGCCCTCAAAACCGTGCGAGGTGGCAAGGACGAGGCCGCCCATGCCGGCCGAGGCGCCGGCGCCGGAGGAATTGGTGACACCCTCGACCGCCAGAGCGGCTGCCTCAGCGGCGAGGCTCGCCTCGCGCAGCATCTCGGAGGAGACCTCGGTGGTATCGAGCAATTGCAGGTCGGGATAGGATTTCGACAGGCTCGCCTCATCCGCCAGGCAGGCGAACGGATCTTCCGGCGAGACCTTGGCCATGGCGACGGCGCGTTCGGCAAGCGCCTGGAGATCGAAGCCCGGATTGGCCGAAACGTTGGCGACGCGTTTGCCGATGAAGACGCGCAGCGAAAAATCGTCGCTTTCGGAAGATTCGGTGCCCTCGACCTTGCCGAGGCGGACGCTGACCGATTGCGAGCGCGACCGGACGACGACGGCGTCGGCGGCGTCGGCCCCCGCCTTCCTGGCCAGATCGATCAATTGACTTGCGCGGGAAAGAAGTGTCGAGGAATCAATTTCTGAGGACATGATTTGGCCTTTCCTTCGGCTTCCATTTATTGTGCACTCTCCCAAGCATCAAGGCCGCCGCCGCCGATTCTTTGTCGGGGTTGCCCGCCTGCTTCCCGCCGTCGAAAGAAATTGCCCTGATGTCAGCGTCCAATGCCTTTTTTTCCGAAACGATCCTGCTGCTCGGCGGAGCCGTGGTCGCCGCGCCGATCTTCAAGAAGCTTGGGCTCGGCACGGTGCTCGGCTATCTCGCTGCCGGCATCGTCATCGGCCCTGTCTTCCACGGCATCACCGACGGTGAACAGATCCTTGCGGTCGCCGAACTCGGCGTCGTCTTCCTGCTCTTCATCATCGGACTGGAATTGAAACCCAGCCGCCTCTGGCAGATGCGGCGCGACATCTTCGGCCTCGGCACGGCGCAGGTGGTGGTGACCGGGCTGGCGCTGACCGCGCTCGCCTGGTTTTCCCACGTTCTCGATTGGCGCGGCAGCATCGTCGCCGGCTTTGGCCTGGCACTGTCGTCGACGGCCTTCGCCATGCAGATCCTCGAGGGCGACGGCGACGTCAATACGAAATACGGGCAGCGTTCCTTCTCGATGCTGCTGTTCCAGGACCTGGCGATCGTGCCGCTCTTGGCGCTGATCACCGTTCTCGACGGCGGCGGCAAGGGCAGCAATGCGCCGCTCGCCGATTTCGCCGTCGCCGTCGGCGCGGTCGCGGCAATGGTCGTCATGGGGCGTTACCTGCTGACGCCGCTCTTCCAGATCATCGCCCGGACCGGCGCGCGCGAGGCGATGATTGCCGCCGCCCTTTTCGTCGTCATGGGATCGGCAAGCCTGATGCAGCTTGCCGGGCTTTCGATGGCGATGGGCGCCTTCCTCTCCGGGGTGATGCTCGCCGAATCCTCCTACCGGCACGAGCTGGAGGCCGATATCGAGCCCTTCCGCGGCGTGCTGCTCGCCATCTTCTTCATCGCCGTCGGCCTGTCGCTGCAGCTCGACGTGCTTGCCGACAACGCGCTCTTCGTCATCGTTGCGGTGCCGATCATCATGGCGGTCAAGGCGATCATCATCTACGGGCTTTGCCGGATCTCCGGCTCTCCGCACAACGATGCGATCCGGATCGCCTTTCTGCTGCCGCAAGGCGGCGAATTCGGGTTCGTGCTGTTTACCGCGGCGGCAACCGTCGGGCTGATGTCGGCGAGCACGGCATCGCTGCTGGTCGCGATCGTCACGCTGTCCATGGCGCTGACGCCGATCGGCGCGGCTCTTTCCAAGCGGCTGCTCAGCGGCGATGAGCATGAGGAATTGGACGAGGATTTCGAGGGTGCCGGCGCCGATGTGTTGATGGTCGGCTTCTCGCGTTTCGGCCAGATCGCCGCCCAGATCCTGCTTGCCGGCGGGCGCAGCGTCACCGTCATCGATTTTTCGGCGGACCGTATCCGCCAGGCCTCCGCCTTCGGCTTTCGCATCTATTTCGGCGACGGCGCCCGCAAGGACGTGCTGCGCTCGGCCGGCATCGACCGGGCAAAGATCGTGCTCGTCTGCACGCAGAAGAAGGAAATCACCGACAAGGTGGTGGAACTGGTGCAGGCGGACTATCCGCACACCAGGCTTTACGTGCGCTCCTACGATCGCATCCATTCGATCGAGCTGCGTAACAAGGGTATCGACTACGAACTGCGCGAAACGTTGGAATCAGGCCTGCTCTTCGGGCGGCGGACGCTGGAGGCGCTTGGTGTGCCCGAGGTCGATGCCTATGAAATCGGCGAGGATATCCGCAAGCGCGACGAGGCGCGCCTGGTGCTGCAGGTGTCCGAAGGATTGCAGGCCGGCCGCGACATGCTGTTTTCCCATCCCGTCCGCCCCGAACCGCTGGTCAAGCCGAAACGTGCCGCCGATGCTTTCGAGGACGATCCGCTGGCAGGCACCGTGGATGCGACGGCGGAGGCGTAAATCAAGAGAACATCAGCGCTTCAGCCGCGCTTCGATCTCGCGGTCGAGGGCGAATTTCAGGTCGTCCTTGACACCGACGGACATGGCCAGCACATCGCGGGCCTTGAGGAAATCCATGACGCCGGTGCGGCCGACTGCCGGGCGCAGGAAGATATGCGGCGGGCGGAGCTTCAGCTTCAGCGTGATCGCCGTCTGCATCATCAGCTGGCCGGAACCGAAGATGCTCTCCATGCGGTTCGGGATATGGGTGCCGTCGCCTTCCGGCGCGCCGACGACATCGATGCCGACGACGATGTCGGCAAGATCCATCAGGCATTCGTAAGGCACCGGATTGCTGATGCCGCCGTCGATCATCACGCGGTCGCGCAGGCGCACCGGCATGAAGACGGCGGGGATGGCGGATGAGGCAGCGAGTGCCGGAAACAGCTCGCCTTCTTTGATGATGACTTCACACTGCCCGTAATAATCTGTGGTGATGACTTTCATTGGCACCAGCAGATCTTCAAAGCGGGCCGGCAGCTCGGACGGCAGGAAGGCCTTGAGGATCCGCTCCAGATTGAATTGGCCGATGCGGATGCCCTTGGCCACGGCATCCCGCACCGTCGCCGGCCTCAGGCCCCAGATGCGGCTGACGACGGCCGTCCTGTTGCCGACGGTCGCCAGCGCATGTTCGCGGATTTCGGCGCCGGACATGCCGGCGGCCATGCCGGCCCCCATGATCGCACCCATCGACGAGCCTGACACCGCCACTGGCCGGATCCCGAGTTCGTCGAGCGTCTCGATCACATGGATATGGGCAAGCCCGCGCGCGCCGCCGCCGCCGAAAGCGACGGCGACCGTTGGGAGATCACTGATCGCCGACAGTTTCGGGCTGATGATCTCTGCCTCCTGCACGCCCGCCCCCGCTTATTGCGGCTGATACCGGAAGAAATGCACCCTCGTATCGCCAAAGATGCGGTTTTCGAGGAAAACATAGGAAGGATGCACGGAAACGACAATATCGGCGCGTTCTTCCAGCACCGCGATCGCGCCAGGCCGCAGCCAGCCGCCCTGAGCGGCGGCCGCCATTGCCTTCTCGCCGAGACCCTTGCCATAGGGCGGGTCGGCAAACAGCACGTCGAAGGCTTCGAGATTGCCGACGCTGCCGAGATCGGTGGCATCGCGGCGCAGGATGCGCGTGCGGCCGTGCAGGCCGAGCGCATCGATGTTTTCCCAGAGCAGCGCCCTGCCCTCGACGCTGTTTTCGACGAAGAGCGCATGACGACAGCCGCGTGAAACGGCTTCGAGGCCAACGGCGCCGGTTCCGGCAAAAAGGTCGAGTATCCGGGTGCCGTCGACACATTCCGGATAGGCATGGCTCAATATATTGAACAGGCTCTCGCGCGTCCGGTCGGCAGTCGGCCGGATATCGTTGGATTTTGGCACGGCGAGAGGCCGTCCGCGAAATTCACCGCCGACGATCCGCACCGCGTGTCATTCCCTTTCCTTTTGCACCACCTCTGGACGGCCCGCCCGCAGGCCTGTCGCCGCCCGGCCTGTCACTGCCTGGCTTGGCGCCCTTCGGCTTACCGGAAAAATTCTTGGCCCCACCCGGCTTGGCACCAAAGCCCTTGCCGCGCGGCTTGTCACCCGAAGGCTTGTCGCCCGAAGGCCTGCCGCCCGTAGATTTGTCGCCGAAGGTTCGTTCTCCACGTGGACGCTCAGAGCGGCCTTCGCCGGCGAAGGCCCTGGCTGCGCGCGGACGTTCATCACCGTCCTCGCGCGGTCTGCGATCACCATGCGGCTTGTCGCCGAAGGGGCGATCTCCGCGGGAAGGACGATCACCGAAAGGCCGGTCGCCGCGCGGACGCTCCGAACGGGCCTCACCGGTGGAGGCTCTGGCGGCACGAGGACGCTCGTCACCATCCGCACGCGGCTTGCGATCTCCACGCGGCTTGTCGCCGAAGGGGCGATCTCCGCGGGAAGGACGATCACCGAAAGGCCGGTCGCCGCGCGGACGCTCCGAACGGGCCTCACCGGTGGAGGCTCTGGCGGCACGAGGACGCTCGTCGCCATCCGCACGCGGTTTGCGATCACCACGCGGCTTGTCGCCGAAGGGCCGATCGCCGCGCGAGGGACGATCGCCGAAAGGCCGGTCGCCGCGCGGACGCTCCGCACGGCCTTCGCCGGCAGAGCTTCTGGTACGCGGACGTTCGTCACCCCCTTCACGGGGGGGGCGTTCGCCGCGCGCCGGGCGGTCGCCAAAACCGCGGTCTTCGCGGGCAGGCCGATCCCCGAACGAGCGCTTGCGGCCGGAGCCTTCGCCCTCATCCTTGCGGTGGGGCTGCTCGCTCGAACGGATCCATTCGCCGTCCTCCTCGCGCACGCGATTGATCTGCGTGCGCGGGCGATCCTCGATATGGTGGGAACCGGCACCCTTTGCCGGCGCCTGCTCGCCGCGCCGGCGCGCGGTCTGCTCATTCTTGGCGGCTTTCGCTGCAGCCTTTTCGCCAAGTGGCCGGGCGCCGGGCGCCATCCAGACATTGGCGCTGCGACGCTGGCCGAGCGGCTGAGGACGCTTGGGCTTGTCATCATCCCTGCGGCCGCTATCGCGGCGATCGTCATCTCTACGCCCGCCACCGTGGCGATCGTCGCGCTTGGTGTCGAGGCGGCTCAGCGCCCGTTCGCGCTTGTCTTCGTCGCGGCGCGGACGCTGCTCGCGCCTTTCCGGTACTGGGGCTTCAGCCTCTTCCTCGGCCGCGACGGCCGGCGCGTTGTAGAGCGGCGCGTCGAAATTCGCCTTGGCTTCCTCGATCAGGCGCGGGCCGAGCTGGTCGCGAAGCGTGCGGCCGCGCACTTCGATGACATGGCCTTCCGGCAAGTCGCCGAGCTGGAACGGGCCATAGGAAATGCGGATCAGGCGGTTGACGTCGAGGCCGAGCGCACCCATCACGTTCTTGATTTCGCGGTTCTTGCCTTCGCGAAGACCCATGGTGATCCAGACGTTCGACGCTTGCGTGCGGTCGAGCGTCGCCTCGATCGAGCCATAGAGCACGCCGTCAACGGCGATGCCGTCCTTCAGCTTGTCGAGCGCGTCCTGATCGATCTCGCCATGAGCGCGGACACGGTAGCGGCGCAGCCAACCGGTCGCCGGCAGCTCGAGCGCGCGGGCGAGACCGCCGTCATTGGTCAGCAGCAGCAGGCCTTCGGTGTTGATATCGAGGCGGCCGATCGACATGACGCGCGGCAGTTCTTCCGGCAGATTGTCGAAGACGGTCGACCGGCCTTCCGGATCGGCATTGGTCGTCACCAGACCGGCCGGCTTGTGATAGAGCCATAGCCTGGTGCGCTCGATGCCGCGGATCGGCACGCCGTCGACCTCGATGCGATCGGCGAGCGTGACGTTGACGACGGGGGTGTCGAGAACCCTGCCGTTCAGCGTTACACGGCCTTCCATGATCATCCGTTCGATGTCGCGGCGGGACGCGACGCCGGCGCGTGCCATCACCTTGGAAATGCGTTCGGCCTTGGCCTCGCTATCGGCCTCGGCGGCGATCGCAGCCTTTGCCGGCTTCGCGCCGCCAGGCTTCGCGCCGGCCTTCGGCCCGTCGTCCCGTGAAAAGGGCTTCGCGCCCGGGCGTTTTGGCTTGTCTTTGGGTGTCATTTGTTGTTTGCCTGCCTTTTGGGCCTGTCTATCAGGTCACGCATCTGCGGTTAAGTGGAAATTCTTGCGATCGTGAAGACAAATCGTTTCATGGAGATGGCGCTTGAAGAAGCGCGTGCCGCCGGAGAACGCGGCGAGGTGCCGATCGGCGCCGTCATCGTTATCGACGATATCGCCATTTCCCGGGCGGGAAACCGCACGCGCGAGCTTAAAGACGTGACCGCGCATGCCGAAATCGCTGCGATCCGGCTTGCCTGCGAAACGCTCGGACAGGAGCGTCTCGTCGGCGCCGATCTCTATGTGACGCTCGAGCCTTGCACCATGTGCGCGGCAGCCATCTCGTTTGCGCGTATCCGCAGGCTCTATTACGGCGCCGAAGACCCGAAGGGCGGCGGCGTCGACAATGGCGTGCGATTTTATGCGCAGCCCACCTGTCACCACGCTCCGGAGGTTTATTCCGGCTTCAACGAGGTGCAATCGGCCGACATCCTAAGACGATTCTTTTCGCAAAAGAGAGAGGCGCCGTAATCTTTACAGCGCCGCGCGTCTTTTCAAACGCTCAAAGGCCGCTATTGCAGGAGGTTCCACCACTGCTTGCCGGTGTTGGCGACCGCCGCATCCTTCTTGCGCTTTTTCTGCTTCTTGAGCTCGGGCTCGCCGACATCGTCGAGCTTTGCCGGATCGTCGACGGTGCGGTAGCCCGGCGGCGGATCGGAAATATAGCGGCGCTGATCGATATAGGAGCCCTTCTGCAGGTCGCGGGCTTCACGATAGGCCTTGGTCTGCGCTTCCGTCGTGCGCCGTCCGCCTTCGATTGCCGAGCTGGCGAGCGGCGAGCGGTAGTTCGGATTGTCGGAGTTCGCGTCTGCTTCCCCGACGAGGCGGGCGCGCGTTTCCTCCGGCGATTCAATCCATTGCGGATTGTCCTTGTTGGCGACCGTCTGCTGCGGTGCAACGAGGGTTTCCTTCTGCGCCTGGGCCGGCAGTACCAGCGTCGGGCGCGGCGTGTACTTGACGCCCTTGTTCTTCGGGTCGGGCCCGGTCAGCGACACGGACTGTCCGAGATCGTCGGTCAATTGCTCCATGGCAGTCTTGTCGGTGCCGTAGGTCGGGCTGCTGGCGCAGCTGGAGACCAGGGAGCATCCCGCCATGACGACAGACAGGCAGGCGCCCATACGGAACCAATGCGTTGCGAACATGAAAACCCTTCCAGCCACCGGTGCAATCGTTGCCCAACCGGACAACCGTCCCCCTGACGCAAAAATCCGGCCATTTTCAGGCAGCTTTTACCGGATGAACCGCGAAAACGCAATTCACCCGGCAATATTCTTCACGCGAGCAGCGCAAGCTCGCGAAGGGCTGCAGCATCACGGGCCGAGACGTCGGGATATTCGGGATCGGAACCGACGTCCCTGGTGATCCGCCAGGAGCGGGCGCATTTCTCACCCTCTGCAAGCTTCGGCACGACGCTAACCTCAGGCACTTCGGCCAGGCGGAAAGCTTCAGCCGGGCCTTCGCCGGCCCTGACCTCGATTGCCGAGGTGATGCAGACTTCGGTGAAGTCCTGGCCTTCCAGCGCCTTCAGCAATTCCGGATCGGCGATGTGGACGACCGGCGCCGCTTCCAGCGAGGAGCCGATGCGCTTGTCCTTGCGCTCGATTTCCAGCGCGCCTGTGACAACCGAGCGGACCGCGCGGATCTTCTTCCACTTCTCGGCCAGGGCATCGTTACGCCATTCCTTTGCAACCGGGGCAAATTGCTCCAGATGCACGGAAACGGCGGACGGATTGCGCGACAGCCAGGCCTCTTCGGTGGTGAAGGGCAGCATCGGGGCAAGCCAGGTCACCATGCAATCGAAAATCTGACGGATGACGTGCAGGCTGGCGCGCCGGCGCAGGCTCGATGGCGCGTCGCAGTAGAGCGCATCCTTGCGGACATCGAAATAGAAGGCCGACAGCTCGACATTGGCGAAATCGATCAGTGCGCGGGCGATCTTCTTGAAATCGAAGGCATCGTAGTTTTCGCGCACCAGCTCGTCGAGTTCGGCAAGCCGGTGCAACATTAACTGCTCCAGCTCCGGCAGATCGGCAAACTCGATCTCCTCGCCCGTGTCGTGGGCGAGCGTGCCGAGCATCCAGCGGATGGTGTTGCGCAGCTTGCGATAGGCATCGACATTGGTCTGGATGATCGTCTTGCCGACGCGCAGGTCGTCGGCATAGTCCGAGGTCATGACCCAGAGGCGCAGGATGTCGGCGCCGGCGTCCTTCATCACTTCCTGCGGCGCGGTGACATTGCCCTTCGACTTCGACATCTTTTCGCCCTTCTCGTCCATGGTGAAGCCATGGGTAAGGACGGCGTTATAAGGGGCGCGGCCACGGGTGGCCGCCGATTCCAGCAGTGACGAATGGAACCAGCCGCGATGCTGGTCGGAACCCTCGAGATAAAGGTCGGCCGGCCACTTCAGGTCCGGGCGGTCTTCGAGCGTGAAGGTGTGCGTCGAGCCAGAATCGAACCAGACATCGAGGATATCCATGACCTGCGTCCAGCGGGCATGGTCATGATCGTTGCCGAGGAAGCGCTCCTTGGCGCCTTCGGCAAACCAGGCGTCGGCGCCCTCCTGTTCGAAGGCGTCGAGGATGCGGGCGCTGACGGCTTCGTCGACGAGGACCTCGCCCTGCTCGTCGGCAAAGACGGCGATCGGTACGCCCCATGCTCTTTGACGAGAAAGAACCCAGTCCGGGCGGCCTTCGATCATGGCGCGCAGGCGGTTCTGGCCGGCGGCGGGCACGAAGCGGGTGTCGTCGATCGCACCGAGAGCGCGCGAACGCAGCGTCGTGCCGTCGGCAAGGGTCTTGTCCATATGGACGAACCATTGCGGCGTGTTGCGGAAGATCACCGGCTTCTTCGAGCGCCAGGAATGCGGATACTGATGCTTCAGCCGGCCGCGGGCAAAGAGCGCGCCGCGGGCGATCAGTTCCTTGATGACGCGGTCGTTGGCATCGCCCTTCTTGCCGTTATCGTCGATGACGCGTGCGCCCTCGAGGCCGGGGGCATCCGATGTGTAGAAGCCGCCGTCGTCGACCGGGAACGGGATTTTGGAGTCGATGCCACGAGCCTCCAGCGTGCGGACGGCCGACATCCAGGCATCGAAGTCTTCGCGGCCGTGGCTGGGTGCCGTGTGCACGAAACCGGTGCCGGCATCATCGGTGACGTGATCGCCATCAAGCAATGGCACGGCGAATTCATAGCCTCCGTCCAGACCCTTGAAGGGATGGGCACAGGCCATCGCTGCGAAGTCGGCCGCAGAGACATCGCTCAGGCGCTTGTACTGCAGCTTGGACTTGGCGAAGGATTCCTCAGCCAGCTTGTCGGCAAAGATCAGCTTTTCGCCGGGACGCGGACCAAAATCGTTCTCGGCAGCCGTTACCTCGTAGAGACCGTAGGAGACACGTGCGGAAAAAGAGATCGCGCGGTTGCCGGGGATCGTCCAGGGCGTGGTCGTCCAGATGACCACGAACGCATCCTTGAGCGCAGCCGGACCTTCGACAACGGGGAATTTCACCCAGATCGTGTCGCTCTCGTAATCCTGGTATTCGACTTCGGCCTCGGCCAGCGCCGTGCGCTCGACGACCGACCACATGATCGGCTTGGAGCCGCGATAAAGCTGGCCGCTTGCGGCGATCTTCAGGAGTTCGCCGGCGATGCGCGCTTCCGCGTGGAAGTTCATCGTCGTATAGGGATTGTCGAAGTCGCCTTCGATGCCGAGACGCTTGAACTCTTCGGCCTGGGTCTTGATCCAGCCGGTGGCAAACTCACGGCATTCGCGGCGGAATTCGTTGACCGGGACCTCGTCCTTGTTCTTTCCCTTCTCGCGGTACTTCTCTTCGATCTTCCATTCGATCGGCAGGCCGTGGCAATCCCAGCCGGGCACGTAATTGGCGTCGTAACCGCGCATCTGGAACGAGCGGTTGATGACATCCTTGAGGATCTTGTTCAGCGCGTGGCCGATATGGATGTTGCCATTGGCATAGGGCGGGCCGTCGTGAAGCACGAACTTTTCGCGGCCGGCGGCCGAAGCGCGCAATTTCTTGTAGAGACCCATCTCCTGCCAGCGTTTGACCAGCTCCGGCTCCTTCTGCGGCAGGCCGGCGCGCATGGGGAAATCGGTTTCGGGCAAATAGAGGGTCTTCGAATAGTCGATCTTTTCGGCTGTGTCGGTCATATCGGACAATCGTTTCTGGCGGCCCAGGAAGGGGCGCAACGGGCGTGAAAAAGCTGGTGACGGAAGCGCTTGTATCCAAGCGCCAAAAACCCGGACCTTCCGGCCGCTTAGCGCGCGCGGAAGGCCGGGCCGATAATTCGCATCGTCATCGCCAGCCGAAATTTCGTCATAGCGGCGGTTCATAGGCGTTTTTGCCTGGAAAAGGAAGAGCAGAATTCGCGGTTGCGCCATCGGCATCGGTGGCAGGAATCGCTGGTCTCCCCGCTGCCGCCACGCTCACGGCGACGTCAGGAAAAACAAAGCTTCCGGTCGAGTTCGCCCAGCGGTTTCACACCGGAAAGCAGCGCCCTCGCCTGCTCCTCGTCGCGCTTGATCTGGGCGACCAGCGGATCGAGGCCGTCGAATTTCAGCTCCGGTCTGATATAGCCGAAGAAGGAGACGGCGCAGCGCTGGCCGTAGAGATCGCCACTGAAATCGAAAAGGTAGGTTTCGAGCAACGGTGCACCGTTTTCCGTAACCGTCGGGCGGCGGCCGTAGCTTGCGACGGCGTCGTGCAGCGTGCCGTCCTGGCGGCGGAAGCGGACGGCGTAGATACCGGCGGCGAGTTCGACCTCCGGCGGCAGGCGCATGTTGGCGGTGGGAAACCCGAGCTGCCGGCCGAGCTTTTCGCCGTCGATCACCTCGGCCTCAACCGTATAATGATAGCCCAGCATGCCGGCGACTTCGCTGACATTGCCGTCGCTTAAAAGCGCGCGGATATGGCTCGAAGAGACGACGTCGGCGTTTTCGTCGCGGAAGGCGTCGATCAGGGTGACGCCGAAGCCATAGGTCTGGCCGGCATTCATCAGGAAGGCCGGACCGCCCTCGCGGCCGCGGCCGAAATGGAAATCGAAGCCGGTGACGACCTCTGAGGCGCCGAGCCAATCCTTGAGGATCGAATGGATGAAATCATCGGCCGAGCGCTGCGAAAACTCATAATCGAAGGGATATTCGATGACGGCGCCGAAACCGAGCGTTTCCAGGATGCGGGCCTTCAATGGTGCGGGCGTCAGGCGGAAGACCGGTGTCTCAGGCCGGAAGACCGTGCGCGGATGCGGCTCGAACGTCAGCACCAAAGCGGGGATACCGCGGGCCCTGGAGATTTCGAGCGCGCGGCTGAGCACCGATTGGTGGCCACGGTGCACGCCGTCGAAATTGCCGATGGCAATGACGCCGCCCTTTAGATGGGCAGGCAAGGGTTCCCGGGTTTCATTGCGGTGGAAGACGGTCATCGGCTGGCTTCTCTTTATGCAAGGCGTGGCATCCACCACTTCGGCGCGGCTTTTTCCCGATCGAGATAGGCGTTGAGGATCGCCTCGTCGGTCTCGCCGTTCAGGGTGTATTCCTTGGCGTGGATACCGCCGCTGATGTAGAGAAGGTCGAGGCCGTAATTCAAGGCGCCGCGCACATCGGTCGGCATGCCGTCGCCGATCGCCAGCACGCGGTCGACCGAGAAATCGCCGCGAAGCTCGCGGGCAGCGGCCAGCGTCGCCTCATAGATCGGCCGGTGCGGTTTTCCGGCGATGCGGGTGCTGCCGCCAAGCTGCTCATAATAGGCGGCCATGGCACCGGCGCAGGGGATGATGCGGTGACCACGCTCGACGACGAGGTCGGGATTGGCGCAGATCATCGGCACCTCGCGGGCTTTGAATTCCAGAAGCATGTCGGTGTAATCCTCCGGCTTCTCAGTCTCGTCGTCGAAAAAGCCGGTGCAGACGAGCGATTGCGCTTCGCCCGCCGGCTTGCGCTCGACGCCGATGCCTTCGAGAAGCGCCTTGTCGCGCTCGGGGCCGAGCAGAAAGACCGTCTTCGGCCCTTCGGCGATCAGCCGGCGCGTGACGTCGCCGGAGGTGACGATCCTATCATAGGCGCCGTCGGGAACGCCGATCTGGCGCAACTGCTCGACCACCTGCCAGGAAAGGCGCGGCGAATTGGTGATGAGGACGACGACGACGCCGTTGGCGCGCGCCGCCTCAAGGGCTGCGGCTGCCTTCGGAAACGGATCGACGCCATTGTGAACGACGCCCCAGACATCGCAGAGCACCACGTCGTAATGACCTGTTATCTCCGAGAAGTTTTCTATCCGCCTGGCCATTCCGATTTCCCGATTTGCTGCAGTCACCGGTGACATTGCAAAGGCGCAAGGCGATGGCAAGGCATTTTCTTCGCCGTCGACCCGCCGCGCCGGTTTCGGCGGCAATCTCCGCAATTCTTCCGCCTCTTCACAATTCCGGCACAAAAATTCGTGATTGCTCTCATTGACTCCTTTCGGAGCCATCCCTAAATGCTCGTCGCTAGCACTCACCGCAAGGGAGTGCTAACATCTATCCATGTGGGCCGCTCCGGCCCGCGAATGTCATTCGATCGAGGGATTAGACAATGGCAAGCACCAACTTCCGCCCCCTTCACGACCGCGTCGTTGTTCGCCGCGTTGAGTCCGAAGCCAAGACCAAGGGTGGCATCATCATTCCCGATACCGCCAAGGAAAAGCCGCAGGAAGGCGAAATCGTCGCCGTCGGTTCCGGCGCGCGCGATGAGTCCGGCAAGGTCGTCGCACTCGACGTCAAGGCTGGCGACCGCATTCTGTTCGGCAAGTGGTCCGGCACCGAAGTCAAGATCGACGGCGAAGACCTTCTGATCATGAAGGAAGCCGACATTATGGGCATCATCGGCTGATCAGCCGCTGGCCTTCCCACGTAGCCGACGGGTCCAGAACCCGGACACTCGAAATGAGGAGTTTCAATCATGGCATCTAAAGAAATCAAGTTTGGTCGCACCGCGCGCGAAAAAATGCTGCGTGGCGTCGACATTCTCGCCGATGCAGTCAAGGTAACGCTCGGCCCGAAGGGCCGTAACGTCATCATCGACAAGTCCTTCGGCGCTCCGCGCATCACCAAGGACGGCGTTTCCGTCGCCAAGGAAATCGAACTCGAAGACAAGTTCGAAAACATGGGCGCACAGATGGTCCGCGAAGTTGCTTCGAAGACCAACGACATCGCCGGTGACGGCACCACGACCGCAACTGTTCTTGCCCAGGCGATCGTTCGCGAAGGCAACAAGGCTGTTGCAGCCGGCATGAACCCGATGGACCTGAAGCGCGGCATCGACCTCGCTGTTGCTGACGTCGTGAAGGATCTCCAGGCCAAGGCCAAGAAGATCTCCACTTCGGAAGAAGTTGCACAGGTCGGCACGATTTCCGCAAACGGCGACAAGCAGGTCGGTCTCGACATTGCTGAAGCCATGCAGAAGGTCGGCAACGAAGGCGTCATCACGGTTGAAGAAGCCAAGACCGCCGAAACCGAACTCGAAGTCGTCGAAGGCATGCAGTTCGACCGCGGCTACCTCAGCCCCTACTTCGTGACCAACCCGGAAAAGATGATCGCCGACCTCGAAGACGTCTTCATTCTCCTTCACGAGAAGAAGCTCTCGAACCTGCAGTCGATGCTTCCGGTTCTCGAAGCTGTCGTTCAGACCGGCAAGCCGCTCCTGATCATCGCTGAAGACGTCGAAGGCGAAGCCCTCGCAACGCTCGTCGTCAACAAGCTGCGCGGCGGCCTCAAGATCGCTGCCGTCAAGGCTCCTGGCTTCGGCGACCGCCGCAAGGCCATGCTCGAAGACATCGCCATCCTGACCGGCGGCACCGTGATCTCCGAAGACCTCGGCATCAAGCTCGAATCCGTCACGCTCGACATGCTCGGCCGTGCGAAGAAGGTTTCGATCTCCAAGGAAAACACCACGATCGTCGACGGTTCGGGCGCCAAGTCCGACATCGAAGGCCGTGTTGCCCAGATCAAGGCTCAGATCGAAGAAACCACCTCCGACTACGACCGCGAGAAGCTGCAGGAACGTCTTGCCAAGCTCGCCGGCGGCGTCGCCGTCATCCGCGTCGGCGGCTCGACGGAAGTTGAAGTGAAGGAAAAGAAGGACCGCATCGACGACGCGCTCAACGCGACGCGCGCTGCCGTTCAGGAAGGTATCGTCCCCGGCGGCGGTATCGCTCTGCTGCGCTCTTCCACGAAGATCACCGTCAAGGGTGCAAACGACGACCAGGAAGCCGGCATCAACATCGTTCGCCGCGCCCTGCAGTCGCTCGTTCGTCAGATCGCTGAAAACGCAGGCGACGAAGCCTCGATCGTTGTCGGCAAGGTCCTCGACAAGAACGAAGACAACTACGGCTACAACGCCCAGACATCCGAATATGGCGACATGATCGCCATGGGTATCGTCGACCCGCTCAAGGTTGTCCGCACGGCGCTGCAGAACGCTGCTTCTGTCGCATCGCTGCTGATCACCACCGAAGCCATGATCGCCGAACTGCCGAAGAAAGACTCGGCTGGCGGCGGCATGCCGGGCGGCATGGGCGGCATGGGCGGAATGGACATGATGTGATAGGCCTACGGCCTTCACAGCATCGTTCATGAAACCGCCCATCATCTAAAATGGGTCAGCGCGTCAAGCGCGCTGAACGGGCGGAATGGACATGATGTGATAGGCGAAAGCCTGCACTGCCATCATTCCGGTCTCCGGAACAGGAAGGGCGGCCCTCGGGTCGCCCTTTTCTTTTGCGCGCATTTCCCGTCTCCGGCGATTCGGTCCGTTGTGCGCAATTTCATGGCGCGTCGCCCGCTCCCGCCCGGGAAGCTTTCGCGAGGCTTGCGTTGCCGCGCTTTTTCAAGCCTCTGGTCTTGGCGGGAGATTGCGGCGTTGCGGCGCCCTTTCTCACCTCATGTCGAGTGGAACCGCATCCAAAGCCCGCAAAATTGATGTTTCGGCGCCGCTTCCCCGCTGGATAGGCTGAGGATGCCGGCATCCCAGGAAAAATGCCGATCCGAACACCCCTTAAAAAGCCGTTGCCGTTTGTTCAAAAGCTCCTATAAATCCGCGCTGCAATTGAAGTGCGCCCACCAAGCGGGCGCGAGAGTCGATCCTTGACGTTCCGCAGGCCCGATGGCCGCGGCAACGATCGCAGGTAAAAGCACGGGCATCATGCCTGCTGCTGCGTGATCCTGTTTTTGTGTTTACCGAGCGTGCGGCGGAGGAGCTGCATGCGAACGGGGGAACGCCTTGTTTAAGATCGCCAAAGCCAATGCAGCCGTACCTTTGACACCCGGCTCGCTTGAGCACCACAATCAAAATGACGAGATCGTGGCGCAGTTTTCGATTTCCGAAGCCTGGACCGGAGATTTGTCGAGCGGCATGTTACGTCTCGGCGAATGGAGCGCGATGCTGCACGGCCTCTCCGCACAGGAATGCGGGCTCCTAAGCCTGATCCGCTGCTACGATACCAAGGACCGCGGCCACATCTTGGAACTGTTCGAGCAGGCGGCGACACGCTGCTCCTCCTTCTGTTTTTCGACGACGATCATCATGCCGAACGGCTTGCGCCAGCCGCTGTTCTGCATGGGCGAGTCGAACGGGCTCGAAGAGAAATACAGCGGCAGCATGGTCGGCGTCTTCATCTTTCCGCGCTTCAAGCTTGAAGGCGCAAGGCAGATTGCAAGCCACCGATAGAGGCCGGAGGTAGAACACCAAGGCCGTCCCGATGGGCGGCCTTTCTGCTTTGCGGCGGCCTGTTCGTCACTCCGGCTTGACCGGAATGTTGAGCCCCTTCTCGCTGGCCGGGCGGGCGATGCAGCGCTGCAGCCAGTCCATGACGGCGGGGAATTTCGCATAGTCGAGAACCTCGCGGCCGCCATAGAAGATATCGGCGCCGCGAACCCAGGTGAAGGTGGTGATGTCGGCAATCGTATACTGGTCGCCCATGATCCACTGCCGACCCTTCAGCCGGTCTTCGAGCACGCCGAGCAGCCGTTTGGACTCGTCGCGATAGCGCTCCACCGGATAGGAATTATTGGCGACCTTGTCGGCGGCGAACTTGTAGAAATGTCCGAACTGGCCGAACATCGGGCCGATGCCGGCCATTTGGAAAAACACCCATTGGATGCACTCGTAGCGGCCAGCGGCGTCTTCAGGAATGAGCTTGCCGGTTTTTTCGGCGAGATAAAGCAGGATGGCGCCGGATTCGAACAGGCCGATCGGCTTACCATCCGGCCCGTTCGGATCGATGATCGCCGGAATGCGGCCGTTCGGGTTGAGAGATTCGAATTCCGGCGACTTCTGCTCGTTGGCTGCGAAGGAAATATAATGCGCCTCGTAGGCAAGGCCGAGCTCCTCGAGCGCGACTGATACCTTCACCCCATTCGGCGTCTGCAGCGAATAAAGCTGGATGATGTCGGAATTTTTCGCCGGCCAGCGCGCCGTGATCGGAAATGCGGACAGATCTGCCATCGGATTCTCCTTGTTGGGCGCCGACCATAAGAGACCGGACGCGGCAAAGGCAAGCGGCCGCCTGTAGGGCATCGTTCTATATTATTGAACAAAGTGTCCCCGTTCGTTTATCTTTCCACAATGGGAGAAATGAGCGACATAGGAGGCATCAGAGGTCCACACGGTGCCGGGGCACCAAGATCTCCAGAACCAGTCAAACGGAGACAACGTCCATGTCGAACAACGTCATTACCCTGATTGCCCGTATCCTGCTTTCCTTCATGTTCATCTTCGCCGGCTTCGGCAAGCTGACCGATCCGGCTTCGACCGCCGGCATGATCGCCGGTGCAGGTCTGCCCGCTTCCACGGCGCTCACCTATCTCGCCGGCCTGTTCGAACTTGCAACCGGTCTCGCCGTGCTCGTCGGCTTTCAGGTCCGCATCGTCGGCTGGCTGCTCGCCGTGTTCTGTGTGTTCACCGGCGTCGTCTTCCACCTTTCGCCGGTCAACGTTCCTGATTTCCCGGCCGCTGCCAACGGCTGGATCAACGCCCTGAACTTCGTCAACTTCATGAAGAACGTCACGCTCGCCGGCGCCTATATCATGCTCGCCACCAACGGCGCAGGCGCTTACTCGCTCGACGCCCGCCGCGGCGCCTACGCGGCCGCCTGAACAAGCAGACATCCTCCCAGACATAGAGAACCCCGCCGTCACATCCGACGGCGGGTTTTTCTTATGCCTGGAGATCAGAGGGCGGCGCGCACCGCGTCGATGATTGCCTGCACGACCGGTTCGTCCGCATGGCTTTCCCTGCGGGCGCGCACGAGGCAGGCCTGCGAATGCAGGATGACGCCGTCCTGAAGCACCTTCAGGCGGTTGGCGCGCAGCGTCGAGCCGGTGGAGGTGATGTCGACGATGATATCGGCCGAGCCGGACGCCGGAGCCCCCTCGGTGGCGCCGAGACTTTCGACGATGCGATAAAGCTGGATGCCGTGCTGGCTCGAAAAGAACTGCTGGGTCAGCCGCCAGTATTTGGTGGCGATGGCAAGGCGCCGACCATGGCGGGCACGGAAATCGGCGGCGACATCGACGAGATCGGCCATGGTCTCGACATCCAGCCAGATCTCCGGCACGGCGACGACGACATCGGCATGGCCGAAGCCGAGCCGGGCGCAGAATTCGACCCGCTTGTCGACTTCGGCAAACCCTTCCCGCATCAGATCTTCACCGGTGACGCCGAAATCGACAGTGCCGTTGCCGAGCTCGCGGGAGATTTCGGAGGCCGAGAGAAAGGCGATTTCGACATCGTCCCAGCCTTCGACGCGGCCGCGATAGGAGCGGTCGTTGCCGACAGCTGCGATCGGCATGCCGGCCCGCTCGAAGATTGCCGAAGCATCGTCCTTCATCCGGCCCTTGGAGGGAAGCGCGATGGTGATGGTCATTCAGCTGCCCTTTCGGTTTCGATGCGGTCGAGCCAGAAGGAGAAGCCGACGGCCGGAATGCGGTCCGTTGCGCCGAGGAAGGTCAGCAGCCGGTCGAAGCGGCCACCACCGGCCAGAACCGCCGCCGAGCCTTCCGCCGTCACCTCGAAGACGAGGCCGGTGTAATAATCGAGCGGCCGTCCGAAGGCGGCGCGGTAGTCAACGCAAGAGAGGTCGACACCGGCATTGGCAAGGGCGGCAACGCGGCCGTTGAAGCGGGATAGTGCGTTGCCGAGTTTCAGGCCGGCCGCATCGGCGAAACCGGCCAGGGCCGCGGACGCATTGACGAGCGGCACGTGGAGCGACAGGAACTCCTCCAGCACATGGAAGGCCGCGTCGTCGAGACGCGTTTCGGAGAGGATGAGCTTTTCCTTGAGCCGCCGGGCAATTTCCAGCGGCGAGCGGCCGGCATTGGCCGAATAACCCGTGGTCTGCATTTCCTGCTCGATATGGGCGACCAGCGCCTGCTCATCGCCTGACGCGACAAGCTTGGCAATATCGTCGTCCAGCCCGGTGACGAATTGCGGGCTGACGAGGCCGGCAAGCAGGGCTTCCAGCTGCGTCATGTTGCCGAAGGCGTGGATCAGGCGCTTCTGCCAGCCGAGCGGCAGGCCGAGCGCCTGGACGACGGCTTCGAACACCGCCTGGTCGCCTAATGTCACCGACAGGCGCCGGCCCGGCAGCAGGCGGGCGAGAATGCCGGTGGCATCGCCGATGGCGCGGGCGTCGGCGCCGGACAGGTTGATATCGCCGAGATCTTCGATGCCGGCCTGATAGAATTCATTGGCGCCGTCGCGGCGCTGACGGAAAACCTCGCCGAGATAGGCGTAACGCTTCGGCGTGCCGGTTGCCGTCTCGATATGGCGCAGGCAGACGGGGATGGTGAATTCGGGACGCAGGCAGAGGCTCGCCCCGGTTTCGCTCTCCGTCATGAAGATGCGGCGGCGCAGGTCCTCGCCGGCGATATCGAGAAAGGGTTCGGCCGGCTGGATCACCGGCGTGTCGATGCGCTCGGTGTTGCGGGCGGTAAATTCGGCCAGCAGATCGTTGGCAAATTCGGGGAGGTTGATCAGGGGCATGCCGCGCTCCGAACGATAAGCGACGAGCGTGTCGGAACGGCCTCAGACATCGCCGCCCGCCCTCTTCCGATCCTCTGCCTGCGCCGCAAGAATCTCCCTCACCTTGGCGACGAGGTCGGCTTCCGGCACCGTCTCCTGTGCCACGCGGGCCTCGCGCCAGCTGGCATTGTCCTCGATCTCGCCGGAGAGCCGCTTTCCCTCGATCAGATCCTTGATCTGCACGACGCCGTCGGCGCGCTCGTCGCCGCCCTGGATAATGGCGACGGGGCAGCCGCGGCGATCGGCGTATTTCAGCTGGTTGCCGAACTTCTTCCAGTTGCCCTGGAACATCTCGGCGCGGATGCCGGCGGCGCGCAGCTCTTGGGTCATCTTCTGATAGCGGCCCATCGCCTCGACATCGCCGTCCATGACGGTTACCAGCACGGGCTCGATCACTTCGCTGGCGCCGAGCTTGCCGAGGTTCTTCAGCGCCGTCATCAGCCTGGAGACGCCGATCGAAAAGCCGGTTGCCGGAACCGGCTGACCCATGAAGCGGGAGACCAGGCCATCATAACGGCCGCCGCCGCCGACCGAACCGAAGACGACCTTTTCACCCTTTTCGTTGGTGACGTCGAAGCTGAGCTCGGCCTCGTAGACCGGGCCAGTATAATATTCGAGGCCGCGCACGACGGAGGGATCGATCTTGATGCGGTCGGACTGATAGCCGGCGCTCGTGACCAACGCCCCGATGAAATTCAGTTCCTCGACGCCTTCGACGCCCTTCGAGGTTTCGGCGACGAGCTCGGCCAGCCGCGAAGCATTTTCGGCATAGTCCTTGATGCCGACGAAGAACAGCACCTTGTCGATCTGCGCCTGGTCGAGGCCGGCGCCCTTGGTGAAGTCGCCGGATTCATCCTTGCGGCCGGGACCGAGCAGCAGGGCCACACCTTCCGGCCCGAACTTGTCGAGCTTATCGATGGCGCGTAGCACGTTGAGCCGCTGGCCGGCCTTGTCGTCGCCGCCGAGGCCGATCGCCTCCAGCACGCTGTCCAGAACCTTGCGGTTGTTGACGCGGATGACATAGTCGCCGCGCTTGATCCCGAGCGCCTCAAGCGTATCGGCCATCATCATGCACATTTCGGCATCGGCCTGGACGCCCGGCGCGCCGACCGTATCGGCATCGAACTGCATGAACTGGCGGAAGCGGCCGGGGCCGGGCTTCTCGTTGCGGAAGACGTAACCGGCGCGGTAGGTGCGGTAGGGAAGCTGGATTTCGTTGAAATTCTCGGCGACATGACGGGCGAGCGGCGCGGTCAGGTCGTAACGCAGCGACATCCACTGCTCGTCGTCGTCCTGCAGCGAGAAGACGCCCTCATTCGGCCGGTCGCTGTCGGGCAGGAATTTGCCCAGCGCATCGGTATATTCGAACAGCGGCGTTTCGAGCGGATCGAAACCATAATGCTCGTAGACTTCCCGGATCTTTGCCGTCATCTCATTGACGGCACGGATATCGGCGGCCGTGCGGTCGACGAAGCCGCGCGGCAGGCGGGCCTTGAGCTTTTGCGGTTTCTTCTGTTTATCGTTCATTTCCGGGAATTCCGCTGACTGTGACAGTGGCGGTTTCCTAGCGGATTGGGCCGGGAGCGGCAAGGGCGAAGGGTCTTGAAGCCGCAGGCAGAATCGATTGAAGCAGAGGCGTCCATCAGAAATGCGGATATGCTCATGATCGCCGAGGCGCTTCTCTATACCGCGACATTGCCGTTGACCGGCAAGTCCTACAGAAAGTTCATCCGCTATTCCGTCAATCTGTGGTCCCGGGCCGGACGTTGCTCCAAGGATTGGGCCGAACACGAAGAGAAGAGCCGGAATGCGATACGCGCGGCGGCAGCCGATCTCAGGCAGAAACGGACGGCGGTCGTGCTCGGTTCGGGCCTGCTGCGCGACGTGCCGATCAAAGAGTTGGCGAGAGACTTCGACACTGTCGTGCTGGTCGACCTCGTCCATCTCGCCTCGGTGCGCCTGTGGCTGACGGCCAAGGGCTACCGCAATGTCCGGCTGATCGAGCGCGATCTCTCCGGCTATGACGATCTCGCCGCCGGCAGGGAGCCCGAACCACTGGGCTTCCTGCGTTCGGTGCCTTATCTCGATTTCGTCGTTTCGGCCAACCTGCTGTCGCAGATCGGCCGCGGCGTGA
The DNA here is from genome assembly GCF_019685115.1 of Rhizobium sp. NZLR11. Lineage (NCBI taxonomy): Bacteria > Pseudomonadati > Pseudomonadota > Alphaproteobacteria > Hyphomicrobiales > Rhizobiaceae > Rhizobium > Rhizobium sp. NZLR11. Next base: position 52,799 of record NZ_JABDWD010000001.1, read on the forward strand.
AACGGCGCCACGAGACCGAGGCAGGCCGCATGCCTAAAGATACGGTGGAAGGGTTGATCGCCGCGCATCTGACCGGGCTTTCGGGGCTTGCCTGCCGCAGCTGTCTGGTGACCGACATCGCATATGCCGTCATCGACCGCAACGGCAGGGTGCAGGAAGAGGCCGACCTGCTGCACGGTGTCTCGCAGCCACCGGCAAAAGCGACTTGGACATGGCCGGTCGCGCCGCTCGGCGAGGAGAGCCGGGATTACCGGATCGAGCACCAGGTGATCGCCGCCTGGTGAGAGGCATGACAATGCCGTGATCCGTCAGCCTGTCATCGTCGGCCAGCTTGGCGTGCGGCCCGCATTCGCCTATATGAAACATCATGCGGACACTCGCCCTCATCACGATGTTACTCGGCTGGCTGGTCTACAGCGCCATGTCTGCATGGGCGGGCTGTCCGACATGCGCGTCGATGAATGCGCCGGTCACCGTCGAGGCCGGCAGCATGCACCATCAGATGGCCGGCATGGATGTGTCCAAAGGGAATATGCCCGAGGGGCCAAGGCAAATCGCTCCCCTGAAAGATCCCTGCGCTAGCGGCGACGTTGCGCATATGCCGCTTTGCGCCGCCTGTCTTCTGCTGCCGCCGACGGTGACGGTCATGGACGGCGGAAAATCCGTTTTCGGCTATCCTGCCCCGGCACTTGCCCGCGCCCTGGATGATAAAAGGCCCGCGCCGCAGGCGCCCCCTCCCCGACTGTCCTGACACCCCATCCATGCCAATCAGGTAGCGCTGCTGCCTGGAAGACCTATTGTCAGACAGAGGAAGGATCTCTCATGTCTCTGAAAATCATTACGCTTGCTACAATGCTTGCCTTCGTTGCCGCCCCCAGCCTTGCCGAAGACATGTCGATGGACATGAGCAAGCCGATGGGCAGTCACGATGCAGCAAGCCACGCATTCAGCGAGGCCAACGCCAAGATGCACAAGGATATGACGATCAAATATAGCGGCAATCCCGATGTGGATTTCGTCCGCGGCATGATCCCGCACCATCAAGGCGCGATCGACATGGCGAGGATCGAACTTCAATACGGCAAGGATGCCGATATCCGCAAACTCGCCGAAGGCGTCATCAAGGCGCAGGAAGCCGAGATCACCGAGATGAATGCCTGGCTTAAAGCCCACGGCAAATAACCGATCGTCTGCAAAAAAAGAACGCCGGATATCTCCGGCGTTCCCTCACCGAAATGCCCTTGGACTTGCAAATCAATCCTTCGGCTCGAAATCGGCCGGGCGGCGGCCGGCGCCCTGTCGCGCCAGCATCCAGCCCGGATATTCGGGAGCAAGGGCGCTGGCCTCGTCGAGCCTTTTCATATCGTCGCCGTCGAGCTTCAGCTTGACGGCGGCAAGGTTCTGGTCGAGTTGGTCGACACGCTTGGCGCCGATGATGACTGTCGTGACGAAAGGCTTGGCAAGGATATAGGCGAGCGCCACGGTGGCGACGCTGACGCGGTGCTTTTCGGCGACTTCGCGCATGACGGCAACGCAGGCCCAGGCCTTGTCCTGGTCGACGGGCGGAAAGTCGAAACTGGCGCGACGGCCCTCGCCGTTGCCGGGCGCGCCGGGACCGTACTTACCGGAGAGCAGACCGCCGGCGAGCGGCGACCAGACCATCAGGCCGAGCTTCTCCTCCTGCATCATCGGCACGATGTCGCGCTCGAGATCGCGGCCGGCGATCGAATAATAGGCCTGCACCGTTTCGAAACGGGCAAAGCCGCGGCGTTCGGAGAGGCCGAGCGCCTTGGAGATGCGCCAGGCCTGCCAGTTGGAGACGCCGATATAGCGCACGAGACCGCGGGAAACGAGATCGTCGAAGGCGCGCAGCGTCTCTTCGATCGGCGTCACCGTATCGGTGGCGTGGATCTGATAGAGGTCGATATGATCGGTCTGCAGGCGCTTGAGGCTCGCCTCGATCGAATCCATGATGTGGCCGCGCGAAGCGCCGCGGTCATTCGGCTTGTCGCCCATGACGCCGTAGACCTTGGTGGCGATGACGACGTCCTTGCGTGGGATGTCGAGGTTCTTCAGCGCCTGGCCGAGCAGCCTTTCGGACTCGCCGGATGAATAGACGTCGGCCGTGTCGATGAAATTGACGCCTGATGCAAGCGAGCGCTCGACAATCCGGTCGGCGGCATTCTGGTCGACATCGGCGATGGCGCCCCACATGCTGCCCTGTTTGGCTTCGCCGAAGGTCATCGTGCCCAGGCAGATTTCCGAGACGAAAAGTCCCGTATTTCCAAGTTGATTGTAACGCATGGTCGAAAAAATCCTTTGTGTCTGCCGCAAGAGGGGTTTGCGAACTTAAGAACTTCATTTTTTGATTATTGGCCTGCGCGTGACAGGCACAGCCGTGGCTGGCTGCAAGGTGAGGCAAAGTCGATCTAGTGCGGCGGCGGCGATTTTCAACGTTGCGCCTTCCAAGCGGAGATAAGTGCCCTTGTCTCCACACAGCCCTTGTCTCGACACAGGCGAGCGATAGATTGCCGGCCATATTTCAAGAACAGGATGATTTTAGGCCGAGCGGCCTAAAATCTGAATCCTGTTCTCAATGAAAGAGTTAGAGCATGATGTCATAAGAAGACCGCTCACACTTTTCGGCATCATGCTCAAAGGTACGCATATGACGACGCGACCACTGACCACGATCGGCTTCGATGCCGACGACACGCTCTGGCAGAACGAACAATATTATCGGCTGACGGAAGCGCATTTCACCGGGCTTCTTGCCGATTTCGCCGAAGGGCCGAAGATTTCCGAGCGGCTGCTGGAAGCCGAGAAACGCAACCTTCGCCACTACGGCTTCGGCATCAAGGGCTTCACGCTGTCGATGATCGAGACGGCGATCGAGATCACCGAGGGTAAGATTCCCTCGAGCGTGATCGCCAAAATCCTCGATACCGGCCGCGACCTCCTCAGCCATCCCGTCGAGACCATGCCGCATGTGCGCGACACGCTGGAGGCGCTTGCCGGCAAATACCTGCTGGTGATGATCACCAAGGGCGATCTGTTCGACCAGGAGCGCAAGCTCGCCCAATCCGGGCTCGGCGACTTCTTCGATGCCGTCGAGATCGTCTCCGACAAGACCGCCGTCACCTATCGGCGCATCTTCGCCAAGGTCGGCGACGGGCCGGAGCGGGCGATGATGGTCGGCAATTCGCTGAAATCCGACATCGTGCCGGCGATCGCCGCCGGCAGCTACGGCGTCTTCGTGCCGCACGAACTCACCTGGGTGCTGGAACATGTGGAAGAGCCGACGGAGGCGCCGCGTTTCCGCAAGATCGGCCATCTCGGCGAGTTGCGCGACTTGATCGACCGGCTGGCATAGGCGGACAAAAGCGCTCTGTTTTATTGCGGCTTGGCTGGCGCCTTCGGAAACAGCGACGGGCGTTCCGGCTCGGCTGGTGGCTGCGGCTGCTTCGGCGCAGTGGCCAAAGGCTCGATCAGAATACTGAAGGGGGCGCCAAGGCCGCGGCGCGGCGAGACCTTGGAATAATAGGGACGCAACAGCCAAGTGGTGTTTTCCTTGACCGTCGTCTCGAAGCTCAAGCCGTCCTCGTCGGTGCCGAAAAACGCCTCGTCATCCGGTTTCGACAGGTCGAAGATCGCCAGGTAGGCGAACTTGCTTTTGGTGGCAAAGTCGATCTTCAGGTGCTGGCCGGTGCGCACCGGCAGCGTATAGACATGGCCGTTGCCGAACTTCGTCCAGCCCTTCAGCTGCATGGTGACAGCCGGGAACTGCAGTTTCTCGAGCTTCTCGCCAGGATCGAGCTGCGGCGTCTGCGCCATGGCTGAGACCGATAGGAAAAACAGGGCAGCGGCGGTGATCAATATTCTCACGGATGCATCTTCTTTCATGGACGAACCAAAGCGGCGCGCATCGCCTCGACCTCGGGCCGGCAGAAGCAGCCCTCCAGATGATCGTTGACGAGACCCATCGCCTGCATGAAAGCATAAACTGTGGTCGGGCCGACAAAGGTCCAGCCGCGTTTCTTCAGATCCTTTGAAATCACCGTCGAGGTCGGCGTCGTCGGATTTGCGACGATATGGTCACGGTCGACCACTCCAGGTCGCTCGTTACGACCCGGTTCGTAGCGCCAGAAATAATGGGCGAGCGAGCCGAATTCGTCCCTGAGCGCAATGGCGCGCCTGGCATTGTTGATGGTCGAGACGATCTTGCCGCGATGGCGGATGATGCCGGCATCGGCCAGGCAGCGAGCGACGTCCTCGTCGCCGAAGAGAGCGACCTTCTCGAAATCGAAGCCGGAAAAGGCGGCGCGAAAATTCTCTCGCTTGCGCAGGATGGTCAGCCAGGAAAGACCGGACTGGAAGCCTTCGAGACAGATCTTCTCGAAGAGGCGAATGTCATCGGTGACAGGGCGGCCCCATTCCTCGTCATGATATCTGAGATAATCGGGCAGATTGGCGTGCCAGTGGCATCGGCTCCTGCCGTCCTCGCCGATGATGATGCCTGTCTCGCTCATGTCCGCTTCATTCCCGGGTCCGTCTGTTCGCCGGGTCCGCTTCGTTTTCCGGTCATGATTCCGGCTTTACCATTTGCAAACCGTCTTTCCAAACCGAACGGTAACCCTGACGAAAAGTTTATCCGATCGGTCGGCTTTTCATGAATCGATCTTTACCATTCGCTGGCGGATTGGGTGGCAGCGTCTTTGCAGGCGGATGTATCCCGCCAACGTTTTCGGTCATTTGTAGAGAGTCCGTCCGATGATGAAACCGCTTGTTCTTGCTTCAGCCCTGCTCGGCGTTCTTTCCACGGCCGCCCTTGCAGACGACCGCTATGCTACCCGCCCACCGGTCGTGCTAAGCCCCGACCTGACCGCGCCTTGGGTCTACCAGCTCGGCGGCGGTACGGTTCGTCCCGTCGTCTACCAGCGGCCGGTCATCCAGCCGCAGCAGCGTGGCCTTTTCCAGCGCCGCGTGCTCCGCCAGGCGCCGCCAGTGTCACCGCAGACCGTTTCGGCGATCAATCCCGGCATACCGGCGATCCGCCATCCGATCGAGCCGCAATACCTGCCGCAGATGGTCGACTACGACACCCAGGAAAAGCCCGGCACGATCGTCATCGATACCAACAACCGCTTCCTCTATCTGGTGATGCAGGGCGGCAAGGCGCGGCGTTACGGCGTCGGCGTCGGCAAGCCCGGCTTCGAATGGGCAGGCGCCCACAAGATCACCCGTAAGCAGGAATGGCCGGACTGGACGCCGCCGTCCGAGATGATCAGCCGCGAAGCCGCCAAGGGCCACTACCTGCCGGCGCGTATGGACGGCGGTGCGGAAAACCCGCTCGGCGCACGCGCCATGTATCTCGGCTCGACGCTTTACCGTATCCACGGCACCAACGCGCCCTGGTCGATCGGCAGCGCCGTCTCCTCCGGCTGCATTCGTCTGCGCAACGAAGACGTCGTCGACCTCTATGACCGCGTCAGCGTCGGAACCCGCGTCATCGTCATCTAACGGCACACGTAGTAGCTAGAGCAATTTCCAGCAAAAGTGTGCAGCGGTTTTGCTTCCGGAATTGCGTAAAAACAAAAGGATAGAGCATTTCCGCGTTTCGTAGAAAACGGGAATGCTCTAGAACAGGATGATTTTAGGCTCGATCGGCCTAAAATCTGAATCCTGTTCTAAATTAAATAGTTAGAGCATGCTGTCGTTCGAAAACCGCACACACTCTTCGGCATCATGTTCTAGATAGCCGCAAGAACAGGCGGCTCCCTTCTCCAAAAATGTTTTATCCGGCCACGCCGATCTTGAATCGGGCAGAAGTTCATGTAGCCTCGGGCGGATTTGCTTGAGGGGAATCGATTCATGATCAAATTAATGCCGGGTCTGGCTGCCGCCGGACTTGTCCTGTCCTTGATGTCTATATCAGCCTTTGCAGCGCCGGCCGGCTCCACGCCCGACAATACACGGCATCCGACGCAGATCGTGCGTGTCGCGCAGATGCCGAAATATGTGAAGCCGGAGTTCAAGCGTAAGAAAGTGCGGCTGGTGACGCCGGAAGCGGCCGGCACCGTGATCATCGATACCAACAACAAGTATCTCTACCTCGTCGAAGGCAACAACCGGGCCACCCGCTACGGCATCGGCGTCGGCCGTGACGGCTTCGGCTGGTCGGGTGTGGTCAAGATCGGCCGCAAGGCCGAATGGCCGGGCTGGACGCCGCCGGCCGAGATGCGCCGCCGCGAAGCCGCCAAGGGCCATATGATTCCTGCCTTCCAGGAAGGCGGCGAGGACAATCCGCTCGGCGCCCGCGCCATGTATCTCTACCAGGGCGGCCGCGACACCATTTTCCGCATCCATGGCACCAACCAGCCCTGGACCATCGGCCTCAACATGTCTTCCGGCTGCATCCGGATGATGAACGAGGATGTGACGCATCTCTATGATCGCGCGCCCGTCGGCACCAAGGTGATCGTCATCGGTCCCGGCAACAGGCAGGGCACGGTCGCGTTCGAGGACAGAGGCATCGACGTGCTGCGGACGATATTCGGCGGCTGAGCAACACTCACGAAAAAAACGAAAGGCGCTCTTTGACGCGCCTTTTATTTTTCTTAGACATTGCGGCGGAAAGCTGGCACATCTGCGGCAAGGACGACTTATTTTTACAATATCGGGGCTATTCAATGACATATGCGCTGCGTTCTTCCGCTTCGCTGCTTGCGGGCATCGCGTTCTTCACGATCTGTTCGGCAGCCTCCGCCTCGGCGGAAGACCTGCAATTCTCTGTCTACGGCGGCTACCAGACGGCACCGCATAGCGGCGTCGATCTTTCCGACGGCACGCATTTCACCGCCGGCTGGGAAGGCAAGTCCTTCGGCAGCCCGCCTTACTACGGCGGCCGCGTCACCTGGTGGCTCGAGAACTTCAACAAGCCGAACTGGGGTATTTCGCTCGATTATACCCATGACAAGGTCTATGCCGACGACGACACGCTCGCCAAGACCGGCTGGTCGCATTTCGAATTCACCGACGGCCTGAACCTGCTGACGGTGAATGGGCTCTATCGCTTCCAGGATCCGGCTCGCCGCTGGACTCCCTATCTCGGCGCCGGTGTCGGCGTGAACATTCCGCATGTCGAAGTGATTCGTCCCGAGGGCAAGACCTGGGCTTATGAATTCGGCGGCGTGACGCTACAGGCCCAGGCCGGCGTCGACTTCAAGGTGACCGATCGCTGGTCGACCTTCGTCGAATACAAGGGCACCTATTCGCGCATCGACGTTCCGATCGATAGCGGCGTGGACCTGAAGACCAACATCTTCACGAATGCCGTCAACGTCGGCGTCGCGTTCCATTGGTAATTGAATAATTGAGTTTCGGCTGCGGTGCTATTTGGTGCCGCAGCTGACCTTGCCCTCGACGGCATAGGGTTTGCTGCCGCCTTCGATCGTCAGGGAATAGGTGCCGCTGAAAGTTGCAGCCGGCTTGCCGCGTTCGCCGGCAACCACGACCAGATCCAGCGTTGCTCCGCCGGTTTCATCTTCGCCGCCGTCGAAGACTTCCAGCAGCAGATCGCCGTCGCGCGACCAATGGTTGGTCAGATGCTGCGATTCGAAGACACGCTTGCCGAACACGGTCGATTGCGCCGGATCCTTGACAACAAGCGCGCCGCGGAAATGGTTGAGCTTGTGACCGGCTTGGCTTTCGAAACCGCTTTCGAGCGTGAAGCGCGCTTCTTTGTCATCGGCGGAACAGAAAAAGCGGCTATTCGCATGGGCAGTCCCTGCCGCACAGAGCAGTCCCGCAAGCACAATCATTCCCCGCCACATCGTCTAAACTCCCGAGACCGGCCCGATCGGCCTTTCTCGTCAGCCTAAGGGCAAACCTCTTAATTTTTCCGGCACAGTGCCGCCGTAGGCCCAATCGAGCAGCTCGACCGTATGCAGGATCGGCATGCCGGTGCTGGTGGCGATCTGGGTGATGCAGCCGATATTGCCGGTGGCGATGACGTCGGCCTTGGTCGCCTCGATATTCTTGACCTTGCGTGCCTTCAAGGCAGCCGAGATCTCCGGCTGCATGATGTTGTAGGTGCCGGCCGAGCCGCAGCAGAGATGGCCTTCCGCCGGATCGCGCACGGTAAAACCCGCCGCTTTCAGCAATTGCTTCGGCGCCAGCGTGATGCGCTGGCCGTGCTGCATGGAACAGGCGGAGTGATAGGCGACGGTGATGCCCTTCGGCATATGCGCCGGCAGGTCGAGGGTTGCGAGATATTCGGTGACGTCCTTAGCGAGGCCCGAAACCCTCGCCGCCTTTGCGGCATAGGCGGGATCGAGGCGCAGCATATGGCCGTAATCCTTGATCGTCGTGCCGCAGCCCGAGGCAGTGATGATGATGGCATCGAGCCCCTGCCCGTCGATTTCGCGCGTCCAGATATCGACATTGGCCCGCGCGCTGGCGAGCGCCTGTTCGGCGCGGCCCATGTGATGGACGAGCGAACCGCAGCAGACTTCGCCTTCCGGCAGCACGACCTCGACGCCGAGCCGGGTCAGCAGCCGGATCGCCGCCGCATTGATGCCGGGATCGAGCACCGGTTGGGCGCAGCCGGAAAGCATCGCCACCCGGCCACGCCGTTCCGTCTCGGGCGGGTAGCTGCCGGGTTTTGCGAAGGCCGACGCTGCGGGGATGCGGCGCGGCGCAAGCGCCAGCATGGCGGCGAAGGGTTTCAGCGCAGCTCCCCGCATCAGGCCGGCAAAAGGTCGGCCGAGGCGGGCGAGATTGAGCGCCAGACGGAAACGGCCGGGATAGGGCAGCACGGCGGCAAGAATGGCACGCGTCAGCCTGTTCATCAACGGACGCTTGTAGGTCTTTTCGATATGGGCGCGGGCGTGATCGACCAGGTGCATGTAGTCGACACCAGAGGGACAGGTTGTGACGCAGGCAAGGCAGGAGAGACAGCGGTCGATATGGGTAACGACCTCGGCATCGGCGGGCCGGCCGTTTTCCAACATATCCTTGATCAGGTAGATGCGGCCGCGCGGACTGTCGAGCTCGTTGCCGAGCGTCACATAGGTGGGACAGGTGGCGGTGCAGAAACCGCAATGGACACATTTGCGCAGAATCTGCTCGGATTCGGCGACATCAGGGTCGAGCAGCTGGGTTGGGGTGAAGTCGGTTTGCATTTAGCGGGGCCTCCGCTTCGAGGGGATGCCAGCGGTTGTGCCGGGACGCAGACTCATCTTCTCACCCCATCTTCCCCGGATTGAATATGCCGGCCGGATCGAATTTCTCCTTCACCCGCCGCGACAACATCGCCACCGCCTCAGGCTCCGGATGAAACGCGGCGGTGGCCGCCCTCGCTTCGCCCGATGCGCGGAGCAGCGTCGCATGGCCACCGCCGAGCGCCTTGATATAGCGGCGGACCAGGTCGGCTTCGGGGCCGGCCTCCATGCGCATCCAGACGAGTCCGCCCTGCCAATCGTAGAAAGCGTCGACGCCGGCTTCCAGGCGTAGCGCTGCGACCAGCTGATGGCCGGTGCCGGGAGCGACCGAAACACGCCAGACTGGCCGCGGAGTCGCATCGGCATAGGGCAGGACGTCACGGATTTCCTGCCAGAGCCTGCGGCTTTCCGGCTCATCCAGCCGCGTCACCGTCGCGAAGGCCGACATTGCCGCCGCAAGCTTTTCGATGCGCACGTCGACCGAGCTCGCCAGGCCTTCAATGCGCAGAACCGTCGCCTCGCCCTCCGGCAATTTGCCGGCGAGGAATTTCCACGTCACCGTCAGCGGCAGGTGGGCGGCACCCGAGACTTCGACCGGCAGCGCCATCGCCGCCGCCATGGCGTTTGCCGCCTCGGCGTCGTTGAGACCGGATAGAACCACCGTACGCTCGGTCTTCGGACGCGGCGGCACCCGGAAGGTGACTTCGGTGAGGAAGCCCAGCGTGCCATGCGAGCCGGCGATCAGCTTGACGAGGTCGAGGCCGGTGACATTCTTCATCACCCGGCCGCCGGCCTTGATGATCTCGCCGCGGCCGTTGACGAAGCGCACACCGAGCAGGCTGTCGCGGGCGGCTCCCGCGATCAGCCGACGCGGGCCGGAGACATTGGCGGCAAAGACACCGCCGATCGTCGGCTCGCCCGAGGTTCCCATGACAGGGCGATGGTCCATCGGCTCGAAGGCGAGCATCTGGCCGCTGTCGGAAAGTGCCGCCTCGACCTCTGCAAGCGGCGTACCCGATCGCACGGTCATGACCATTTCGCCGGGGTTGTAGGCGACGATGCCGGCAAGCCCGGTCGAGCGCAGCCGGTCTTCGGCGATGACGGCATTGCCGAAGCCCGAGCGGGTATCGCCGCCGCAGATTGCAAGCGGCCGGCCGGCCGCGACATGGGCGCGGACGATCGCCGCCGCCTCTTCCTCGCTCGTCGGCATCAGATCGATCATGCGGGGGGACGCCCTTCGAGCGGGAAGACCTTCGACGGGTTGAGGAGCCACCCGGGATCGAAGGCGGCGCGCGCCGCCATCTGCTGGGCGAGATCGGCCTCGGAATATTGATGTCGCATCAGGTCGCGTTTCTCGATGCCGACGCCATGTTCGCCGGTGAGGCAGCCGCCGGCATCGACGCAGAGCCTGAGGATATCGTTGCCGGCCGCCTCGGCACGGGCGGCATCCTCCGGATCGTTGGCGTTAAAGAGGATCAGCGGATGCATGTTGCCGTCGCCGGCATGGAAGACGTTGGCGACCCGCAGGCCGTAATGATCGATGATCTCGGCGGTCCTCTTCAGCACGTGCGAAAGCTGGCTGAGCGGCACCGTGCCGTCCATGCAGATATAGTCGGCGATGCGGCCGGTGGCGCCGAAGGCGGATTTGCGGCCCTTCCAGATCAGCGCCGCTTCGGTCGCCGACTGGCATTCGCGCACGGTCTTGACGCCGTGGCGGCGGGCGATCTCGACGATGTCCTTCAGCGTGGCGTCCATTTCCGCTTCCGACCCTTCGACCTCGACGATCAGCAGCGCGCCGACATCGAGGGGATAACCGGCATGGGCAAAAGCTTCGCAGATCTCGATGGCCGGTTTGTCCATGAATTCGATCGCGACCGGAACGATGCCGGCGGCGATGACATCGGCAACGCAGGCGCCGGCCTCTTCCGAAGTCTCGAAGCCGAAGAGCACAGGGCGGGCACCCTCCGGCTTGGCGATCAGCCGTACCGTCGCCTCGGTGACGATGCCGAGCTGGCCTTCATGGCCGCAGACGAGGCCGAGCAGGTCATAACCCGCCGCATCCAGCGCCTTGCCGCCGAGTTCGATTACCGTGCCGTCGACCAGCACCATCCTGACGCCGAGCAGATTGTTGGTGGTGACGCCATATTTCAGGCAGTGGGCGCCGCCGGAATTCATGCCGATATTGCCGCCGATGGTACAGGCGAGCTGCGAACTCGGATCGGGGGCGTAGAAAAAGCCGTCAGCGAAGACGGATTCCGAGATATTGAGGTTGGTGACGCCAGCCTGCACCACGGCGCCGCGGTTCGGCAAGTCGATTTCGAGGATGCGGTTCATCTTCGACAGGCCGAGCACGACGGCGTCCTCTTGCGGAATGGCGCCACCGGAAAGCGAGGTGCCGGCGCCGCGCGGCACGACCGGAATGCCGTAACGGTGGCAATAACGCATGATGGCCGAAACCTCGGCCGTGGTGCGCGGCAGGGCGACGGCGAGCGGCAGACGACGGTAGGAAACGAATGCGTCGGTCTCGAACGGCACCAGTTCACGCGCCTCATGGACCAGGCATTCCGGTGGCAGAAGTTCGGTCAGATCGGCGACGATCTGGGCTCGGCGCGCCAGCACATCGGCGCGCGGCTCGAGAAACGATATGGCGTCGGACATGGCGTTCTCCCTGATTCTCTTTCATCGGGAAAATGACAACAGGAAATGGCAGCGGAAACCGGCCGCGAACCTCCCTGCCGCCGATAGACCCGGCTTAACACTTTCCCGAAATTGGCGCAAATGCTAAGCACTTATGACAAAAAGGGAAAAAGTCACAAAACCTTATGACCAATCTGGGTGATCTCGAAATCTTTGCCAAGGTCGTTTCGACAGGCAGCATGTCGCTCGCCGGGCGCGCGCTCGGCTTTTCTCCCGCCGTCGTCTCCAAACGGATCAAGCGGCTGGAGGATCGGCTCGGCACCCGGCTTTTGCAGCGCACGACGCGGCAAATCTCGCTGACGGAGGCCGGACAGGGTTTCTACGACCGCGTTCTTGGCATTCTCGCCGGGTTGGAGGAGGCGGAATTCTACATTTCCGGCCGCTCGGCGCAGATGCACGGCACGCTGAAGATCTCGGCGCCGACCTCTTTCGGACGCATGCACATCGCGCCGCATCTGAAGACGTTCATGCAGGCGCATCCGGAGCTCACGATCAACCTGGTGCTGACGGACGAATTCAGCGACATCGTCGGCGGTGGTTTCGATCTGGCGATCCGCATCGCGGAACTCACCGATTCGAGCCTCGTCGCTCGCCGGCTGGCGCCAGTGCGCCGGCTGCTCTGCGCCTCGCCGGATTATCTGACGGCACATGGCGAACCCAGGCATATCGACGAGTTGAAACACCACCGCTGCCTGCCGGCGCATAATAACGACACCTGGCGGCTGAACGGGCCGGGCGGGATGCTCAGCCTGAAGCCGGAAGGCATGTTGATCACCAATTCCAGCGAGGTGATCCGCGAGGCGGTCATCTCAGGCCTCGGGATCGCCCTGCGCTCCACCTGGGATATCGGCGAAGAGCTCAAAGCCGGCCAGCTGGTGCAGGTGCTGCCGGCCTATGAAGGCTCGCACAATGTAGCACTTTCGGCCGTCTATCCCAGCCGGCAGTTCCTGCCGGCCAAGGTGCGGCTGTTCATCGATTATCTCGCGGAGCTTTACGGCCCCGTCCCCTATTGGGAGATATGACTGCAGACCCAACTGGAAATTGGAGCGTGATGTCGCTCCGAAAATCGCTCACATTTTCGGGATCATTTTCCAGCGTCGGTTCAGCCCGCCAATCTCTCGATGACAAGATCCAGCAGGGCGCGCAGCCGCGCCAGGCGTTTCATGTCGCGGTGATAGCCGACCCAGGTGTCGCGGCCGGGCGGTGCCTCGCCGAGACCGACCAGTTCGATGGCAGCAAGGGAATCACCGAGCGGCCGCGGCAGGACCGCGAGCCCTGCTCCATTGGCACAGAGCGCCGCCTGCACATCGCGGCTGTTGCTGCGCAAGACGATTTCAGCCCGCGGCAAGAGGCGCTGCAGCCAGCCGACATCCGGCATGTCGCCGAAAGCCTCGTCCATGGTGACGAGGCGGGCGCCGGCGCCATCGAACGCTCTCGGATGCGGCGCGCCGGGACGGATGTAAAGGCCGTATTCGATATGGATGAGCTTGCGCGATATGATCTCCGCTTCCGTAAAGGGCTGAATGCGGAAAACGAGGTCGGCTTCGCGTCGCGGCAGGCTGAGAAGCCGGCTGTCGGTCAATAATTCAACCACCACCTTGGGGTGGATTTGCGAGAATTCCGCCAGCACCGGCGAAAGCATATGCGCGCCGAACCAGTCGGATGAGGATAGCCTGAGAAAACCACCGAGCTGGCGGCTGCCGCCGGTAAGGACGCGCTCCACAGCAAGCGCCTCCTCCTCGATGCGTTCGGCACCGGCGAGCACGACCGCGCCTTCCTCGGTCAACACAAAGCCCTCCGTGGTGCGCTGAAATAACGTCTGGCCAAGAGAGGCTTCAAGGGCACGCAACCGCCGGCCCATCGTCGGCTGCGTCAGCCCGAGGCTGCGGGCTGCTGCCCCCAGCGTGCCGAACCGTGCGATCGCCAGAAACAGCTTCAGGTCGCTCCATTCCATCACTCGTATCCATCAAACAAAAATGCATGAGCTTCAGTCGTTGTCTTTTATTTTCATTCGCGTTTCAATGAGCGATCTTTCTTCCAGAAGACCCGTTGCGACCGTAGGCGCCACACTGCGAACGAAGGAGAGTTGCATGTCGATACAATCAACGATGAAAGTGCTGCTGGCGGAATCGCCGAATTCGCCATTGCGGATCGCCGATGTTCCGAAGCCGGTGCCCGTCGAAGGCCAGGTCCTGGTGCGCATCACGGCGAGCGGCGTCAATCCGCTCGACCTCAAGATCCGAGCCGGCAATGCGGCCCATGCGCGCCACCCGCTTCCGGCCATTCTTGGCATCGATATGGCAGGTATCGTCGAAGAGATCGGACCCGGCGTCGGCGGTTTCCGTCGCGGCGACGCGGTCTATGGCATGACCGGCGGGGTCGGCGGCGTTCAGGGATCGCTTGCCGAATTCGCAGCCGTCGACGCCGCACTGTTGGCGCCAAAGCCGCAGAACGTTTCGATGCGCGAGGCCGCAGCATTGCCGCTGGTCGCAATTACCGCCTGGGAAGGACTCGTCGACCGCGCCGGAGTGAGAGCCGATCACAAGGTGCTGGTGTTGGGCGGCGGCGGTGTCGGCCATATCGTCGCCCAGATCGCCAAGGCCGTCGGGGCGCAGGTCTATGTCATCGACGGCGCTTCGAAAATGGACTATCTCGCCGGTCTCGATGCAACGCCGATCGATCGTGCCGCGGAAGCGGTGGAAACCTATGTCGCTAGACATACCGGCGGCGAGGGTTTCGATCTGGTCTACGATACGGTCGGCGGCCAGGGGCTCGATACGGCGTTCCAGGCGGTTAACCGGTTCGGTCATGTCGTGAGCTGCCTTGGCTGGGGAAATCACGCGCTGGCGCCGCTCTCCTTCAAGGCGGCGACCTATTCCGGCGTCTTCACGCTGCTGCCGCTTCTGACCGGCGAAGGACGCCCCCATCACGGCGAGATCATGCGTGAAATGACGAAGCTGGTCGAAGCCGGCAAGGTGGTGCCAAGGCTCGACCCGCACCGCTTCACACTGGGCGATACCGACGAGGCACATCGGCTGATCGAAAACCGGCAGGCGGACGGGAAGCTCGTCGTCGAGATCGACTGATCTCTTCGCTGAATGCTCACATCTAGCGCGCCAAATCCAGATAAGCGTTGGCCACCATCGCGTCGATATCGCCGGGGACCGGCACGATGCAGGATTGGGGAGCGGCCTCGCCCTTGGCGATGCGTTCCAGGCAGCGGGCCTGAAGGGTGAAGCCGAGATCCATCGATTCGACGGTATTGCCGAGCGGCCGCGGACCGGCGAGATTGGCCATGTGGCCGCCGCCCAGCACATGGAAGGAACGACCGTCGATCAGATGGAAGGTCTCGATATGGTCGGCCTCGTAACAATCGATGCCGACGACATCCGAATGGCGACGGAAAGCCTCGACATCGATCTCATGCGGGAAATGGCCGCCATTCATCAGGATCGCGCCGTGCTTGATGAGGAGCAAGTCGGCCGCCGTGACGATGCCGGCAAAGCCGGTGACGGTGACGATTATGTCGGCCGAGCGAATCGCATCGTCACGCAGCGGCGTGACGAAACCGTCGAGATGGGCTTCGAGCGTCGTCACCGGATCGATATCGACGACGCTGACGGTGGAAAAGGCGTTGCGGAAACAGGCGGCCGTGCCCTTGCCGCAGGCGCCGTAGCCGAAGACCGTCACACGTTTGCCGTTGGTCGAGCGGTTGGTGAAGCGCAAATAGCTTTCGAACAGGCTCTGGCCGACGGCATGCCGGTTTTCGGCGAACTGCTTGATCGGGCTGTCGTTGATGACGAGGATCGGCATGTTCAGGCGTTCGCGCAACGGCAGCAGCCGCGTGCGCCCCGAGGTGGTCTCCTCGGTGCCGCCACGGAGATTGGCGTAGGGCCTCTCCGCCGCCATGGCGAAGAGATCGCCGCCATTGTCGAGCAGCAGATCCGGCTTTTCAGCAATTACTGCTTCGAGGCTGCCATGATGGGCGGCGGGATCGGTCGTCTGCGTGGCGAAAACGGTGATGCCCTGGGACCGCAGGAACTCGACCGTCGAAGGCTGGGTGCTGTTGAGATTGCCGGTGCAGACAAGATGCGCGCCGCCGGCGCGAAGCGTCATCAGCAGCGCCACCGTCTTCGGTTCCAGATGAATGCCGGTGCCGATCGACAGGCCAGCGAAGGGACGCGTCCGCTCGAATTCGGCCGCGGTCGCCTTCAACAGCCGACAGCTGCTGCCGATCCAGTCGATGCGTGTCGCAGTCTTTTCCATCATTTCATCCCTGTTGCCGATGCTCCCATATTTTTTAGCGGAGCGGCAGGGCGGCGACTATGGAGGTTATTCTGGCGAAGGAGCAGAAAATCTGCCCTTTCAGCTCGCTTTCCCGCAACGGTGCAGCCAGCCGGACAGGGCCGCAAAACCCGGTCGCTTGGCATCCGGCGTGCGGCAGCAGAGGCTGTAGCCGGACGGACGGGAGACGAAGCCGTAGGGTGCCACCAGTTGACCGCGCAGAAGATCGTCCTCGATCGAGGCGCGCGGCGCAAGGGCGATGCCGAGCCCCGAGCGGGCGGCACCGAGCGCCAGCAGCAGATCCTCGAATTCCTGGCGGCGGGAAAAGGCAACCGGCGGCGTGCCGCTTTCGACAAACCACTCGTCCCAGAGCTTGGGAACGCTGCGGCTGGCAAGCATGGTGAGCCGGCCCATTGCCGCCGGGTCGGGCGACAGTGTCGCGGCAAGCGCCGGCGTGGCGACCGGGCCGAACTCGTCCTCCATGAACCGCACGGCGCTAATCCCCGCGGACGGCCGGTATTCGCCGCCCATGATCACGGCGTCCAATTCCGGGTGCATCTGCAACGGTTCGACCACCGTCTTCGGTACGATGTCGACCACCACATCGCCGAGACTCGTCTGCATATCCGCGACACGCGGCATCAGCCACCAGACCGCGAAAGCGGAGGGCACGCCGAGCCGGATGCAGCCCGGCACCGCGCCTTCAAGCTCGCAAGCAGCGCGCTGCAGAATGTCGAAAGCCGCGCCCGACGCCTCGGCGAAAGCGCTGGCCTCCGCGGTGGGGACCAGCCTGCGGCCATCGCGCAGAAAGAGCTTGCGGCCGAAGTGGCCCTCCAGTGTGGCAATCTGCTGGCGCACAGCGCCGCGCACCACATTCAGCTCTTCGGCAGCCTTGAGAATGCTGCCGTGACGGCAGACTGCCTCGAAGGCGCGGACGGCATTGAGCGGTGGAAGGCGCATGATGACGACATTCAAAAATGATGGTGGATCACTTGATCTTGCGATTGAACGAAAGGCAAGACCACGCCATATTGTACAGCTGTGCAATGTGGCGCATTCGAAACAGGACGTGACGGATTTTTAAGTCTGGCCCAGCCTGATTTCCTCTATGATCGGGGGTCGAATCGCGTTCGGAGCGTTTGCGGCTTTTGGATTGTGTAAGCTTTTCGTGATACACGTATATGAGTGATTCCTAACAACCACTGCGAAGGTGACCCGACAATTGACTCTTCTCGCCCGATTGGCATCCGATGTGCAGCTGATGTTCCGGCGTCCGCCGCGACAGCAATATGGTGCGATCTGCTATCGGGTGAAGAAGAAGAGCGGTGATGCCGAGGTCCTTTTGATGACAAGCCGCGATACCGGCCGCTGGGTCATTCCCAAGGGCTGGCCGATGACAGGCAAATGCGCCCATGAGGTCGCCGCACAGGAAGCATTTGAGGAAGCCGGTGTCCGCGGCGCGGTCGAGACGGAAACGCTTGGCGCTTACAGCTATTCGAAAGTCCTGCGCGACGGCGTGCAGGTGGCCTGCAAGGTGCAGGTCTATGCGCTCGAAGTCACCGACATGGCGAAGAACTTCAAGGAAAAGGGCGAACGCCGCATCGAATGGGTCTCGTTCGATGAAGCGGCCGGGCGCGTGCGCGAACCAGAGCTTCGCACCCTCTTGCTTGCCTTCAAGCAGACGGTATCGGAAAGATTTACGACCCGACGGGCCAAACAGGCTCCTGCGGCCAAACAGATTTCGACGGCCAAACCAATTTCGGCGGCCAAACCAATTTCCGCGGAATGAATCCTGCCATCTTGCGGTGCTAGAAAAGCAACGTAGAAGCAGATTTCATACCTCGGAAAACGAATGCCGCCACGTCCCACAGTCCTGACGAAACGCACGCTCGACAAAGACCTCGCCAAGATCACCCATGCCGAGGACGCAACGAAGCATGTCTTGCGGCGGCTGGTGGCGCCTGGTCTCGGGCTGATCTTCGTCGGTCTGGCCATGCTGTTTGCCGGCGTCTATGTGTTCGACCAGCCAGGAGCGGTGCTCGTCGTGGCGGCGGCAGCCCTTGCCGGCTACATGGCGATGAACATCGGCGCCAATGACGTGACCAACAATGTCGGCGCTGCCGTCGGGGCGCGCGCGATGACGATGGGCCAGGCGCTGGTCATCGCTGCTATTTTCGAAGTTCTCGGCGCCACGATCGCCGGCGGCGATGTCGTCAAGACGATTTCCTCGAACATCGTCGACACGGTCCAGGTGCCGCCGGCGATGCTCGGCTGGATCATGATGGCGGCACTGACGGCGGCAGCCCTCTGGATCAATCTCGCAACCTGGTTGAACGCGCCGGTTTCGACCACCCATGCGATCGTCGGCGCGGTGATCGGCGCCGGTATCGCGGCCGTCGGGCCGGAACCGGTAAATTGGCGGGTGATGCTGGAGATCACCTCGAGCTGGATCACCTCGCCGCTGATCGGCGGACTGATCGCGGCCGGGCTGCTCTACCTCGTCAAGACCTTGATTATCTATCGCGACGACAAGGTCGCGGCCGCCCAGCGCTGGGTGCCGGTGCTGGTCGCAGTGATGGCCGGCGGCTTCATGGCCTATATGGTGCTGCAACTGTCGCCTACCGGCAAATTTCCGTCTTTTACCATCATCCTCATCGGCATCGGCATCGGGCTGGTCAGCTGGCTTGCCGCCCGGCCGCTTGTGCTCGCCCAGGCGCGCAATCTCGAAAACCGCAACAGCTCGCTGCGGGTGCTGTTCCGGCTGCCGCTGATCGGCTCTGCGGCGCTGCTTTCCTTTGCGCATGGCGCCAACGACGTTTCGAACGCGGTCGGGCCGCTTTCGGCGATCGTCCACTCTGTCGGTATCGGCGGCGGTGACGGCATCGGCCATCCACCGCTCTGGGTGATGCTGATCGGCGCCTTCGGCATCTCCGTCGGCCTGCTGCTGTTCGGGCCGCGCCTCATCCGCCTGGTCGGCGAGGAGATCACCAAGCTCAATCCGATGCGGGCCTATTGCGTCGCGCTGTCGACCGCCTTCACCGTCATCGTCGCCTCCTGGCTCGGCCTGCCGGTCAGCACCACACATATCGCCGTCGGCGCCGTCTTCGGCGTCGGCTTCTTCCGCGAATGGTACACGCGCCATTCGAAGCGCCGCATCGCCTATATCAGGCGCAAGGCCGAAAGCTTCGATATCGACGAGCCGGAGGAGCCGAATATCCACGAGACACGCCGGCGCTATCTCGTGCGTCGCTCGCATTTCATGACGATCATCGCTGCCTGGATCGTCACCGTGCCGGTTTCGGCAGCGCTTGCGGCAATGATATATTGGGTTATGTTCGCGCTCTTCGTCTAGAACAGGATGATTTTAGGCCCGCTCGGCCTAAAATCTGAATCCTGTTCTAAATTAAAGAGTTAGAGCATGATGCCATAAGAAAATCGCACACACTTTTCGGCATCATGCTCTAAAACCCGCGAGTTTTTAAATGCGCGCCAATTTCCGCATGCAACGGCTTTTCGTCGACGCGCCGCTTTCCAGCGGCGCCGCCCTCGAGGCGAATGCCGACCAGTTCAACTATCTCGCCAATGTGCTGAGGATGGAGGAAAGTGGGGAGATCCTGCTCTTCAACGGCCGCGACGGCGAGTGGAAGGCGACCCTCTCCTTCCCCACGCGCAAACGCATCCTGCTGAGAGCAATCGAAGAGACGCGGCCGCAGCCGCAGCCGTGCGACCTGCATTATCTCTTTGCGCCGCTCAAGGTCGGCCGCCTGGATTATCTCGTGCAGAAGGCGGTGGAAATGGGCGCCGGGCTGCTGCAGCCGGTCATGACCCAGCACGTCCAGGGTAAGATCACCAATCTCGACAAGCTGCGCGCCAATGTCGTCGAAGCGGCGGAGCAATGCGGCGTTCTCGGCATTCCCGATGTCGCCGAGCCCGTGAGACTTCTCGACCTGCTTGACCGCTGGCCGAGGGAGCGCCGCATCATCTATTGCGACGAGGGCGATGCCGGGCAAAATCCGCTGCCGGTGCTTTCAGCGATCAAGGAAAGGCATCTCGCTCTGTTGGTCGGGCCGGAAGGCGGCTTTTCCGAAGAAGAACGGACGCGGCTTCGAAGCCTCGATTTCGTCACCGCAATTCCGCTCGGACCGCGCATCCTGCGAGCCGATACGGCAGCCGTTGCAGCCTTGGCGCTGGTCCAGGCGGCGATCGGCGACTGGACCTGACGCCGAAAACGGGTGGACACGGAAATTGCTGCTATTTTTTTGATGCGTCGTTGAAAGAATTTCACTTGCAACATGGGTGGCTTGGGTCCAAATCACCCTTCCAATTGCCCGGCCCCCTGGGCGCCTTTTTCAATGCAGGTATCCCGCATGGCCCGCGACACCACCGACCAGACACCGCTCTCTTCGGTCCAGGATCTGACCGATTATATTGCCGCGGGCAACAAGCCGCGGGAGCGTTTCCGGATCGGCACCGAACATGAGAAATTCGCCTTCTTCCGCGCCGACAACAGCCCGGTTCCCTATTTCGGCGATGCCAGCATTTCGGCCCTGCTGACCGGCCTGCAGAAGAAAAACGGCTGGGAGCCGATCACGGACGGCGGCAACATCATCGGCCTTGCCGAGCAGAGCGGCATGGGCGCCATCTCGATCGAGCCCGGCGGTCAGTTCGAACTCTCCGGAGCACCGCTGGAGACGATCCATGAGACCTGCAAGGAATCGAACCAACACCTGGCGACGCTGCGCGAAATCGCCGAGCCGATGGGCATCCGCTTCCTCGGCATCGGCGGCAGTCCGAAATGGACCTATGCGGAAACCCCGCAGATGCCGAAATCACGCTACGAGATCATGACCCGCTATATGCCGAAGGTCGGCACCATGGGTCTCGACATGATGTACCGCACCTGCACCATCCAGGTGAATCTCGATTTCTCCTCGGAAGCCGACATGCGCAAAAAGATGCGCGTCTCGATGAAGCTGCAATCGCTGGCGACCGCCCTCTTCGCATCCTCACCCTTTACCGAGGGCAAGCCGAACGGGCTGCTCTCTTGGCGGGGCGATATCTGGCGCGATGTCGACAACCGGCGGGCCGGCCTGCTCGATTTCACTTTCCGCGACGACTTCGGCTTCCGCGACTATGCCGAATGGGCGCTCGACGCGCCGATGTATTTCATCGTCCGCGACGGCCGCTATCACGACTGCACCCACGTCACTTTCCGTCAGTTCATGAATGGCGCGTTGAAGGGTGAGATCGCCGATCCGGCGCCGACGATGGGCGACTGGACGAACCATCTCTCGACACTCTTCCCCGACGTGCGGCTGAAGCGTTTCCTCGAAATGCGCGGCGCCGACGGCGGCCCGTGGCGGCGCATCTGCGCACTGCCGGCCTTCTGGGTCGGCCTGCTCTATGACGATGCCGCACTCGAGGCCGCCGACGCGTTGACGAAGGATTGGAGCTTTGCCGAGGTCGGCGCCCTGCGCAATGCTGTTCCGGCGCAAGGGTTGAAAGCGCAATTCCGCGGACATTCGCTGTTCGACATGGCGCGCGAAGTGGTCGGCATATCGAAGGCTGGCCTCAAGGCCCGCGGCAAGCTCAACGGCGAAGGCCAGGACGAGAGCATCTTCCTGGCGCCGCTCGACGAGGTGCTCGCCAAGAAGGCGACGCTCGCCGAAGATCTGCTGTCGCTCTACCACGGCCGCTGGCACGGCTCCGTGGAACCTGTCTTCGAGGACTATCAGTACTGAGCCTGGCCAAAATTTCTCTCTAAAGCGCCTCGCGATCTTTCAGATTCGCTCCTAGCGCTTTAGCCCTTTGTTTTTACGCATGTCGTTATCGCAAAACCGCTGCACACTTTTGCGCGACATGCTCTAAGTTCTTATGGCAAAAAGCGGTTTGCGCTCTGCCATTTCCGGTTATAGTGACGTTACAATACGCCGCGAACCGGGAAAGGGACTTCCATGCTGCCACTCTTCGACATGATGATGCAGGCGCAGAACGGCGCGGCGATGGAGGCAGTCGCCCGGCAGTTCAACCTCGCCCAGGAACAGGCGACCAAGGCGATGGCGGCGTTGATGCCTGCCTTTTCCGCCGGCCTGAAACGCAGCACCAGCAACCCTTATGATTTCGTCGGGCTGATGCAGGCTGTCTCGTCCGGCAATTATGCACGATATTTCGAGGATATGAGCCGGGCCTTCACGCCGGAGGGCATTTCCGACGGCAACAACATCCTTGCCCAGCTTTTCGGCTCGAAGGAGGTTTCGCGCGCAGTGGCCGCGCAGGCCGCACAGATGACCGGCATCGGCCAGGACATCTACCAGCGGATGCTGCCGGTGCTCGCCGATACGCTGATGGGCGGGCTCTTCAAGCAGACGACCGGCCAGATGGCCTCACCGGTCAACCCCTTCGTCAACACGGCGATGGGCGAGACCATCCAGAAATGGCTTGAGAGTACCGGCTTTGCGCCGAAACCGAAGATGGCCCCAGAGGCCAGCATCTTCGACAATCCCTTCACCCAGGCGATGCAGCAGATGTTTTCGGTACCGAGGGCGGAACCGGCGTCTCAGCCGAACCCCTTCCTCGACAATCCCTTTGCCAAGGCCTTTCAGGAGATGATGGGCGGGCTTGGCCAGCCACCGGCGGCCAAACAGCCGACGACGAAGACGCCGGAGGCGCCGACGGAAGAGGCGAAGGTTGCCGACAGCTATACCGAGATGCTGAACGCGATGTTCGACAGCGGGTTGGAAGTACAGAAGACTTACCAGAGGAACCTGGAAGCGATTTTCGAGACCTATCGGCCGAAGGCGCCTGAAACCAAGGCATAAAAAAACCCGGCGATGGCTTGGGAAAGCCGATCACCGGGTCAAGCAGCAGGGCTATTGGCTATCACCCTGCGGGGAAACTCGACGCTCCTACTCCTCGTAGGAGCGGAAGAGCGACAGGCGCCAGCGATTGCGCGCTGAGCGCGTCAGATGTTCCGAGGGGTCCTCGAAGAACGTCGAGGCCAGGAACGCAGAGGTCAGGTCGGCCCTGCTAAGGCCGATATCCCTAAGCTGCGTGTCGTTCAGATCATGCAGCGCGTTGATCTCCATGCGATTGCGGAACCCGCGAAAGAGGGAGACCAGCGGAGCGAGGCCTGCCGCCAGGCGCTGGGAAAGCGTCGGGGTAAGCTTGCTGCAGTCGAGTTCTAGTGTTCGGTCTGTCGTGTGCATCGAACTCTCCTTTCTCGGGCACGCAACAACCCAACCCCTTCCGCGAGGTCGTGCGGAAAGGGATAAGGCTGAATTCTGCTTGGACAGGCAGGGTGTCTGTCCTTCACTTTGCTTGATTTGCATCCCGAAGATGCCAAAGAGCTATTGATCAGTCCAACGAATGTTTCTAATGATTATCATCAGCTATCTTTATGGGTGACACCATGGCCGCGCCTCTTGATCTCGACCAGTTGCAGACTTTCATCGCCATCGTCGATTCCGGCAGCTTCACCAAGGCCGCCGACAGGGTCTACAAGACCCAATCGGCCGTCTCCATGCAGATGCGCCGTCTCGAAGAGCGCATCGGCAAGCAGCTGTTCATCAAGGACGGCCGCGGCAACCGGCTGACGGTCGAGGGTGAAAAACTGCTCAACTATGCCCGTCGCATCATCCGCCTCAACAATGAGGCGATCGCGGCGTTCGACGATAACAGGCTGGAAGGGACGCTGCGTATCGGCACGCCGGACGATTATGCCGACCGCTACATGCCCGAGATCATCGGCCGCTTCGCCAAGACGCATCCGAATGTCGAACTCTACATCGTCTGCGAGCCCTCGGTGGATTTGGCCGAGCGCATGCACAAGGGCGAGCTCGACATCGCGCTCGTCACCCATAATCCGCGCGAGCGCATGTCCGATGTGGTGAGAACCGAGCCGCTTTGCTGGGTGGGTTCGGCAAACCATCCGATCCGCGACGACGCGCCAGTGCCGCTTGCCGTCGGCCGGCGTGATTGTCAGTGGCGCCAGCTTGCCTGTTCGGCGCTCGATGCTGTCGGACGCGAACACCAGATCCTGTTCACCAGCTGGTCCTGCACCGTCGTTGCCGCCGCCGTACTTGCCGGCATGGCGGTTTCGGTGATGCCGGAATCGGCGCTGCGAACCGGCATGAAAGTACTGAGCCAGGCGGACGGCTTTCCGGCGCTGCCGCCGGTACAGATCGGCATTATGAAACGGCCGGGCGTTTCGCTCTCGCTGATGAACGCGATCACGGCGCATATCACCGCCTGCCTCGACAACATCACGCCTGCTGTCGTCGACGACAACCTCGATGCGGACGTCAAATCCGCCCAGGCACGCCTTTATCCGCGGCTGAAGGCCGCCAATATGGTACCGAGCTGGTAAGTTTTTAGGCGGCGTTCGGCAGGGTCGTGGCGAAAAGGGAGGCGCGGATGACGCGTTTCCACTCGTCGAGCATGCGCCGCGCCAAAGTCTCCTCGCTGACGGCGGCAAGCCGGATGACGGCGCCGATCAGGTGGCTGAACAGGTAAGTGCGCGCATATATCTGCTCGTCGCAAAGGCTGGGCGCCAGCCTGCGCACGGCCTGATGAAAGATACCGGCGACGCGGGCGCTATGCTCGATATTCAGCTGAAGCAGATCCTGGTCGGTCTCCGTTCCCATCCAGACGCCGAGATAGACGGGATCATTGTGGTAGGAATCGTAGTACCAGTCGATGATGTCGCAGACGAGGTCGAGCGCCTGGTCGAGCGACCGTACGTCGGCAAACATCGCCGCCGTCTTCGCCTGGATTGCCGAGGCGTGCTGGTCGAACAAGGCTTTGACGATCGCCGCCTTCTCCGGAAAATACTGGTAGACCGAGCCGATCGGCACCTTGGCAGCGACGGCAAGTTCCGTCATCCGCATGGCGCTGACGCCCTTTTCGGCAATGATCTTGGCGGCGGCGGCGAGAATGAGGTCCAGCCTCTGGATGCTGCGCTCCTGCTTCGGCTGCCTGCGCAGGCCTATCCGATCCATGCTTTCCGCGCCCATGTCGTTCCCGTTCTTATCGTTCGCGAGAGAAGGCATCATGCCAAGCCAGCGCGTCGGGCGGATATGACATTGCAGGTCTTCATCAGTCGTAAATGAAAACGCTCGCATTTTAACGACCGGCAAAAGCGTGTGAAATCAGGCCCCTAGATCATATCATGCTAATTGATCAGCAATTGAAAGACCTGAAATAGTTGCAGAATTCTTCGAGCGAAGTGATATCCATGCCGCTGCCCGAGACGAGTGACTATGCTGGCCACCGGACGCCTGACGAGGCACTCCGCGCCGGGCCTCAGCTCATGGCCATCCATAGGGCGAGCCAGACCCACATAGCTCCTAACACCAGGTATCCGGCGGCAAAGATCGGGCTGCGGTAGCGCAGATCGTTGCTGGAGACATGGATGGCGGCATGGGCGTAACGCAGCGCGACGAAGATCCAGGCGAGGCCGACGGCGACGATGTTGTCGGCCTCGGTGGTATAGAGAAGAATACAGCAGGCGTAGAACAGCACCGGCAGTTCGAATTGGTTGGCGAGGCAGTTCTTGACGACGAGGCTTTCGGCCGGCTCATCACGATTTTCGCGGTAGTCCGATTTCGCGATATCGCCGGCGCGGACCATTTTTGCGCGCCGCAGCCCAAGAAGCGCATAAAGACCGTAGACCAGGGCGGCATGGGCGAGGAGTGGCCAGAAGATTTGATCGCCGGTCATATGGTTCCTAAGTCTTTTCGCTTCCGAATTCGTTGCGAGCAGTAGCCGAAAGGGAAGCCGGATACCAGCGCCCGATAAAGCCGCTCAGTCCTCGCGCGCCGAAAGCCAGCGGGCGATGGCAAGCCGGGCGATGAGGATGAAGCAGATGGCGAGGCTTACGAATTTCAGCCGTGTCATCCATGGCAGCAGCTCGGCTGCGAGACTTGCGGACGCACCGTTGCCGAAGGCGGCCAGGCTCGCAATATTCTCGCCGTAGTCGGCGATGCCGTAGATCAACGGCAGCAGATAGACCGCTTTGCCTGCGAGCGGATGCAGCGATCGGCCGAACCACGCGCCGGCGGGACCAAGCTTGGCGAAGGCGAGGAACAGCAGCGCTGTCAGCAATGCCGGAAAGATCAGCTCCGGCCCGAAATACATGGCCCGGAGCAGCTTGGTCGCCGTCTCGTTCTCATCGAGCAGTTTCTGCATATGAAAGACGGCCGACTCGTCGTAACCGGCGAAATAGGTATCGAGAACCGCCTGTCCGGTTTCGTGCTTGAAGGGCACAACGAAGCCGAAAGTCGTCCAGGCAAGCACGGCAAGGCAGAGGGCTGCGAGCAGCGCGACGATCCAGAGAGGAATCCCGCTGCCCGCTTTCATGATCAGAGGCCGGCGCCCGGATAGTTCGGGCTCTCACGGGTGATGGTCACGTCATGGGCGTGGCTTTCGCGAAGACCGGCGCCGGAGATACGCACGAAGGTCGCCCGCTCCTGGAAATCCTTCAGGTCCTTGCCGCCGACATAACCCATGGCCGCCTTGAGGCCGCCGGCGAGCTGGTGGACGACGGCCGCGACCGGTCCCTTATACGGCACCTGCCCCTCGATACCTTCGGGCACGAGTTTCAGCGTGTCGCGCACCTCCGCCTGGAAATAACGGTCAGCCGAGCCGCGGGCCATGGCGCCGACGGAGCCCATGCCGCGATAGGCCTTGAAGGAACGGCCCTGGTAGAGATAGACCTCGCCCGGGCTCTCATCGGTGCCGGCCAGCAGCGAACCGATCATGACGGCGGAAGCGCCGGCGGCGATCGCCTTGGCAAGATCGCCGGAGAATTTGATGCCGCCATCGGCGATAACGGGCACGTCCTGAGCCTGCGCTGCCTGAACGGCCGACATGATGGCCGCGAGCTGCGGAACGCCGACGCCGGCAACGATACGTGTCGTGCAGATCGAACCCGGGCCGATACCGACCTTGACGGCATCCGCGCCGGCATCGATCAGCGCTCTGGTGCCGTCATAGGTGGCGACGTTGCCGGCCATGATGCGCACCGAGTTGGACAGCTTCTTGACACGGGTGACGGCATCGAGGACGCGCTGCGAATGGCCGTGGGCGGTATCGACGACCAGAAGATCAACGCCGGCCTCGATCAGCCGTTCGGCGCGCTCGAAACCGTCATCGCCGACGCTGATGGCGGCAGCGGCGCGAAGCCTGCCCTGGGCATCCTTGGAGGCATTCGGGTTCAGCTGTGACTTTTCGATATCCTTGACGGTGATCAGGCCGACGCAGCGGCCTTCGGTATCGACGACCAGCAGCTTTTCGATGCGATGCGAATGCAGCAGGCGCTTGGCCTCCTGCTGATCGACGCTCTCCTTGACGGTGACCAGACTGTCCTTGGTCATCAGCTCGTGGATCTTCTGCTCAGGATCGGAGGCGAAGCGGACGTCGCGGTTGGTCAGGATGCCGACGAGGCGGCCCGACTTCTCGACGACGGGAATGCCGGAGATGCTGTGCGATTTCATCAGGCCGAGTGCTTCGGCAAGCTTTGCATCCGGGCCGATGGTGACCGGATTGACGACCATGCCGCTTTCGAACTTCTTGACCTGGCGGACCTCTTCGGCCTGCTCGATCGGCGTCAGGTTGCGGTGGATGACGCCGAGGCCGCCGGCCTGGGCCATGGCGATCGCCAGGCGGCTTTCGGTGACTGTATCCATGGCCGAAGAAAGGATCGGGATGTTGAGATCGAAATCCCGGGCGATGCGGGTGGAGATGTTCGTCTGGCCGGGCATGACCTCGGAGTGGCCGGGCTGCAGCAGCACGTCGTCGAAGGTAAGCGCGTCCGCGCCGGTTGCCGTTTCAATGATGCGTGCCATGGCCAAATTCCTTCATTTAATAAAAATGCGAGCACGCCCGGAAACGAATCGTCCGCCCCGGCGGTGTGCATGGGATTGCTTGGAAGTTGGCGAGGGCTGGTAACACGTCTATGACAGGAAGGAAATAGCAAAAAGCCCGGCCTGTCCGCCGGGCTCGGCATGGGTGCCATGCGCCTGGAGCATCTCCTGATTTCCCCAGGTCAAGGAGATGCTCTATCTCTTTGTTTTCATGCATTCCCGGCAAAAGCGCTTTGCGCTTTGCCTGGCAAAACTGCGGCCCAGCTTTGCTGGAATTGCTCCAGATCAGATGTCGAACTGATAGGTCTTCGGCACGAAGCGATAACCGCCATCCTGCCTTTCGACGAAGCCGACGGCGGGGAACGGCATGTGGTAGCCGAGGAAGGCGATCTTTTCGGCCGCGATCATCTCGAAAACCTTGCGGCGGGTGGCGGCTGCCTGCGTCTTGTCCATATCGAAGCGCACTTCCCAATCCGGCCGCAGCAGCGACAGGATATAATGGTTGGCGGTATCGCCTGTGAGAACCAGGCGTTTGCCCTCGGATTCGACGTGGAACACCATATGCCCCGGCGAGTGTCCGGCCGCCAGCATCGCCGTTACGCCGGGGGCGAAACTGTCGCCGTCCTTGATGAACGTGGTCTTTTCGGCAAGCGGCGCGACATTGGCGAGCACCGCCTTGTGGCCGCCTTCGGCCGGCGTGCCCTCGCGTGATTTGTCCGACCAGAAATCATACTCGGTCTGGCCGACGACATAGCGGGCATTCTTAAAGGCCGCCGCGCCATTTTCCATCAGGCCGCCGATATGATCGCCGTGCAGATGGGTCAGCGCCACCAAGGTGACGTCGTCGGCTGAATAGCCTGCGGCCTTCAGGCCTTCGGTAAGCTGGCCGGCGCCCCTTGCGCGACCGCCAGCGCCGAAGCCGGTATCGACGAGAATGACCTCCGAACCGGTATCGATGAGAGCCGGCGTATATCCGTTCATGAACTTGTCGGCCGGCAGGAAGTTTGCGGTCAGCAATGCTTTGACGGTTTCGGGGTCCTGATTGCTGCCGAAGGTTTCGTGCGGGTTTTCGGAGACATTGGTGCCGTCGCGCACGACGGTGAACTTATAGGAACCGAGCTTGAATTGATTGATCTCGGGCAACGGCGTTAAATCCATCTTACTGCTTTCTCCAGTCGCGGCCGCTTCGGCCCTCTCTCTTAAAATGACCGGCGCTGCGAACAGGCCGAGGCCTGCGGCAAAAAGGGCGCGCCGTTTTATTCCCGACGAAATTTCCACATGTCCATCCTCTTATGACCTGCGGTGCGTCACCGCTCGGCCCCCGATGTCGATTCCGGACGGATTTCTTGCCCCGGCAGGGTACACATATGTCAATCTTGACAGTTGATGTTGTCGGACAAGCCGTCTCACGCAGACGTGAAGCAAACATGTCGTCGAACCGGATTTGAGCATTGGCAGGCCTCTGAAGTGGGTCTAAACAGCACGGGCCTTCCCAGCTCCCATCCGCAGCCCATCAAGGCCTCCCGCCTATGAACCGCATCGTCCCGCTGATCCTTGCCGTCGCTCTTTTCATGGAACAGATGGACTCCACCGTCATTGCCACGGCGCTGCCGGCGATCGCGGCGGATCTCAATGTCGGGCCGATCACGCTGAAGCTGGCGCTGACCTCCTATATGGTGGCGCTGGCGGTGTTCATCCCGGTCAGCGGCTGGATGGCCGACAGGTTCGGCGCCAAGAAGATCTTCCGCCTTGCCATCTCCGTCTTCGTCATCGGCTCGATCTTTTGCGCCATCTCGTCTAACCTCGTCGAATTCGTCTTTGCCCGCTTCCTGCAGGGCATGGGCGGCGCGATGATGACGCCGGTCGGCCGTCTCGTGCTGGTGCGCACGACGAAGCGCAGCGATCTGGTTTCAGCCATGGCGCTGCTGACCATCCCGGCGCTGGTCGGACCGCTCACCGGCCCGCCGCTCGGCGGCTTCATCACCACCTATTTCAGCTGGCACTGGATCTTCCTGATCAACGTGCCGGTCGGCATCATCGGCATCTGGCTTGCAACGATCTTCCTGCCGGAGGTCGAGGCGACGGCGCCGCCGAGGCTCGATTTCACCGGTTTCGTGCTCACCTCGCTTACGGCCGCCGGCGTCGTCTTCGGCTTGTCGGTCGTCAGCCTGCCGGCCCTGCCCCCGATCATCGGCGTCACCGCCACCATGATCGGCCTTATCTGCGGCTTCCTCTATATCAGCCATGCCAAACGCCACCCGGCGCCGATCCTCAACCTCAACCTGTTCAAGAACCCGACCTTCCGGGCCTCGACCTTGGGCGGCACGCTCTTTCGGATCTGCGTCGGCGCCATGCCCTTCCTGACGCCGCTGATGCTGCAGCTCGGCTTCGGGCTGACGCCATTCCAATCCGGCCTGATCACCTTTGCCGGAGCGATCGGGGCGATCACCACCAAGTTCATGGCAAAGCGCGTTTTCGCGGCCGCCGGCTTCCGCACGACACTGCTTTGCGCCGCCATGGTGACGACCCTCGTGACCATCGTCACCGGCCTGTTCACGCCGGCAACGCCGCATCTGGCCATCATCGGCGTGCTGCTGCTCGGCGGCTTCTCCCGCTCCTTCATGTTCACCGGCGTCAATGCGCTTGCCTTTGCCGACATCGATGATGCCGAAGCCAGCCAAGCGACATCGATGAGCTCGGTGATGCAGCAGGTCAGCCTGGCGCTCGGCGTTGCGGTCGCAGCCGCAATCCTGGAAAGCTCGATCTATATCAGGGGTGAAGCGTTGCAGGTCGCCGATTTCCACCTCGCCTTCTACATCATCGCCGGACTGACGGTCATTGCGACCATTCCCTTCATCCGGATGGATCGCAATGCCGGCGCGCTCGTTTCCGGCCACCGCGCAAAGCTGGTGACGGCGTCGACGATCGAAGCCGAGCAGCCGGCGGTGAAATAGGCTCCGAGTGCTCCAGCCTCCTTTGCGCGCCTGAAAAGACGCGCGGCGCTGTCGTCTATTCAGGGTTTTCGCAGACGGCAGAGAGCTTGTTGCCGTCGAGATCGCGCACATAAGCGGCATAGAAATGGGCGTGGTAGGAGCGCAGGCCCGGCCCGCCTTCATCGACGGCGCCTGCCGCCATCGCCGCCACATGGAAGGCGTCGACATCGGCTCGGCGTTCGGCTGCAAAGGCGACCATGGCGCCATTGCCAGACGTCGCCCGGCGGCAATTGAACGGCGTCACCAACCAGAAGCGGCAGCGCGTATCGCTCTCGGCGGAATAGCCGATTTCCTCTTCCGAATAATGCTGGCGGCGATAGCCGAGCAGAGGCAGCACGGCATCATAAAAATGTCCTGCGCGATAAAGATCGTTGGTTCCGAGCGTGACGTAAAGAAGCATGGGACCAGCAGCTCAGCTCTTGAGATCGTCATCATCGGCCGAGACCAGCCCAAGATCAAGCCTGCTCTGCGTCACCTTCGGCCTTGCGTCCCTTGAAGCCCTTGGCGAGCAGGAACATCTCGACCGATTCGGCGCGCGATGCGTTCGGCTTGACATGGACGACCTGGCGGAAATTCTGCTTCAGCATGGCGAGCAGCTCACGCTCGGTGCCGCCCTGGAAGGTCTTGGTGAGGAAATGTCCGCCCTCCCCCAGCACCTCGACGGCGAATTGGGCCGCGACTTCGCAGAGATGCATGGTGCGCAAATGGTCGGTGCGGTGGTGGCCGGTGGTCGGTGCTGCCATATCGGAGAAGACGAGATCTGGCGTGCCGCCGACCGCCTCCAGCAGCTTTTCCGGCGCCGTCGGATCGAGGAAATCGAGCTGCAGGATCTTGACGCCGGGCAGCTGGGCCATTTCGAGAAAATCGATCGCGGCCACACGGATATCCTCATCCGTCGAGCCGGTGACCTTGGCAGCGATCTGCGACCAGCTGCCGGGTGCAGCACCCAGATCGATGATGCGCTTGGCGCCGCGCAGGATATGGTGCTTCTCGTCGATCTCCAAAAGCTTGAAGGCGGCGCGGGCGCGATAGCCTTCCAGCTGGGCGCGCTGGACATAGGGATCGTTGATGTGGCGCTGCAGCCATTGGCGCGAGGAGGCCTTCATCTTCTTGTTCTTGACGCGCTGGCCGAGCTTGCGGCCGGTGCGGTTTCCCGCGATCGGTGCTTTGGTCATGCCTTTTCCTTATCTAGAGCATGATGCCGAAAAGTGTGCGCGGTTTTCGGACGACATCATGCTCTAACTCTTTGATTGATATCCGGATTCAGATTTCAGGTCGGCCTGAAATCATCCGGATCTGGCCCGCTGGCCGCGGCGGTTGCGATTACGCCGCCACACGCCGTCATCGGCCATCATGTCGGTGAGCAGGCCTTCCCTCAAGCCGCGATCGGCCACGCGCATGCGCGGGCTCGGCCAGCGGCGGCGGATCGCCTCCAGGATTGCGCAGCCGGCAAGCACCAGATCGGCCCGATCGGGCCCGATGCAGGGATTGGCGGCGCGGCTTTCGAAATTCCAGGAGAGCAGTTTTGCCTGCATGGCGGAGACCTCGTCATCGGACAGCCAGATGCCATCGACCTTGCGCCGGTCATAACGCGGCAGGTCGAGATGGACGCCGGCAAGCGTCGTCACCGTGCCTGATGTGCCGATCAGATGGAAGTCGCCGGCCTGGGCAACCTCGATCTCCGGGCAATCGAAACCTTCGAGCATGCCGCCGACTTCGCGGACCATGCCTTCGAAGGCCTCCGGCGTGACGTCGCGCCCGCCATGACGCTCCGACAACGTCACGACGCCGACCGGCAGCGAGGTCCAGTGAGTGATGTGATTGGCCAACCGGCTGAAACGATTGTCACCGATGCGGATGACGGCGATCTCCGACGAGCCGCCGCCGATATCGAAGAGCACGACGGAGCGTGTCTCACGCCCGACCAGCGAAGAGCAGCCGGAGACGGCCAGCCGTGCTTCGGTCTCGCGATCGATAATCTCCAGCGCGAGGCCGGTTTCGGCAACGACGCGGCTGAGGAACTCCTCACCATTGACCGCCTGGCGGCAGGCTTCGGTGGCGATCAGCCGCATGCGGCGGATCTCGCGGTTTCTGAGTTTGGAGGCGCAGATCCTCAGCGCTTCGACTGCCCTCTCCATCGCCTCGTCGGACAGACGGCCGCTGGCCGCAAGGCCCTCGCCAAGGCGTACGATGCGAGAGAACGCGTCGACCACCCGGAATTGCCCCGGGCGGGTCGGCTGGGCGATGAGCAGACGGCAATTGTTGGTGCCAAGGTCGAGAGCGGCGTAGAGTTCGTCCGGCCATGCATGTTCGCCGGCCTGGCGATCGCCCTGAAACCCGGGATGGCCGTGACTATCCTGGCGGCCCTTGCGGTTGGCGGCTGTGCTGTTCTGTGTTTCGCGCGGAACTGCAATGCGCAGCGTCTCATCCGCACGGCTTTCCTGTTGCGGGGCACTTGATGGTTTTGCCGACGTCAGCGGCCGGCCCTGAAGACCGCGCTTGCCGCGATGTTTGCGGCGGTTGCGCCGGCTCGGCGTCTGCTCGCCTTCGGACCGAGCAGCACTGTCCACCGCTTGGGTCTGCTCCATCGGATGGGCATGTGGGGAACCGTCCTGCGGCGCGCCATGGCCGCCACGACGGCGACGCTTTCGCTTGCGGGCCGGATTGCCGGCCGCATCTTCCATCGGGCGCGCAGGCTGTCCGGCACCGCCGGTAGGCTCATGCGAAGCGGGATGAGCCGCGCTGCGGGAATGCCCGCCACGCTTGCCCTTGCGGCGCCTGGACTTCTTGCCGTCCTTGCGCCCTTCCGCCGACGCCCCGTCAAATTGCGGCTTTGCGCCGCCTTCGGGGTCTTCCACGTTGTTTTTCCACCGCGCCGCGCAAGTTCTGAGATATGCAGCAGGCGCTCATTTGATTTTTGCGTTGCGGCAAGAATATCAGCGCCCGCAGAAATCGCCAAATTCTTTTTTGAACCGCGATTTGGAGCAGTTTCGCCTTTCTTAGGGAACACCGATTTTTTTCAGAACGGGTATTTGCAATCCACCGGCTTTTGGTTATAAGCGCCGCACAGCAGCCAAGCCATGCTTCGGCGGCAACTGCTGGGGAATAGTTCAATGGTAGAACGACGGACTCTGACTCCGTTAATCTTGGTTCGAGTCCAGGTTCCCCAGCCAATTTTTAGACCTATCCCTTTCTGTTTAATAGTTGCAATCCCACAAGAGAAAAAGTGACGTCTTTGCAGTTACTTGGCGCGGTTTCGCGTCAAGTACCATGTGACGTTCTCCAGATCCCAAGGATGCTTAGAGCTCTCTATAAGACGGCTGGGGACCCTATTCGAGTGCCTCAATCCCTGACCAACGACGGCGTTGGGGCCGACAGTGGAACGGCCGCTTTTTAGATCGTAGCGCTGAAAGCCGACCTTTGTATTCAGCGTAGTGGGCCGACTGAAGGGACGACGAACGGAGCGACAGCCCCTACTTTACCGTGATGGCAATACCGCTGAGATCGGCGTTGACTTGCAGGCCTACCTGCTTGCCGGAGAGTTCGAGTTGGGCGCCCTTGTCATTGGTCATGACGATCACCTGGGCCCCTTTGCCGAGCGCGCCGCCACCGCCCGCCGCACCGTAGACCCCCGTCACATCTCGGGCGCGGCGAATATGGCGAACGGTACCATGAAAATAGGTCTTAGAAGCCCCGAAGGCGAGGCCGCCCGAGATGCCGCCGACAGAGACGGGATAGCGGCGACCATGGAAGGTCAGCATACCCTCGCCTCCAGAACCACCCACAAAGAAGGCAGCCTTGTAGACCGAGAAGCTGATCGTACCGCCGTCGGCATGCGCGGA
Organism: Rhizobium sp. NZLR11; assembly: GCF_019685115.1. NCBI lineage: Bacteria > Pseudomonadati > Pseudomonadota > Alphaproteobacteria > Hyphomicrobiales > Rhizobiaceae > Rhizobium > Rhizobium sp. NZLR11. The sequence continues at coordinate 87,697 of NZ_JABDWD010000001.1, forward strand.
GCCGGCAAAGCTGATTCCTGCTGCAGCGATAACCGCAGCCGCGACTGAACGAAATCTGGACGAAATCTTCATGATGCGAGTCTCCTCAAAATCGAGGCTTACCCAGCCAGGAGGGCACGTCTGCGTTATGCCAAAGTTACAGTCTGAAACAGTCTCGCCCGCCATTAGTTCCAAGCACGCGGCCAGAATCCGGCTGGGAGAAGGCCGCCACGAAACGAGGCTGGTGGCAAACATAGCCTCGGTGACAGGGCCGGTGGCCACGCTCGGCTGACTCATCTAGAGCACGAAAGCGAGGGATGCGCAAAGCTGTAAACATTTCACAACCCACAACCTTTGACGGCGTTGCTGAGATGCGCTCGGAGGCGCGTCGCGGCGTCACGTACAGCGCGGTCACAGCAGATGTCTGCTTCCGGGCAAGGTCAAGATCGACTTCTACGGCCGATATGAGGCGCAAAGCGGAAATCATTTCCGCTTTGCGCCCAGAGTGGACACCTGTAGCAGGTATGACTTGCTACAGGATCGCGGAACGTCTACCACAACATTATATACAGATGCACTGTATATAATGTTGTCGTTTGTGCGAAGGATCAATCATGTCTACCGACCGCAAAGAGGTGGTTCGCCGCTTCAACATCGAGGTCATTCAAAATGGGAGCGAAACAGAATTTCATGCCTTGATGGCTCCCCACTTTGTGAATCACGCCGCGCCGCAGGGAATGCCGAACGGCCCGGAAAGCATGTGGCACACCTTCCAGAATATTCTTCGTCCGGCTCTATCGAACCTGGAGGTAACGATCCATGACCAGATCGCCGAGGGAGATAAGGTCACAACTCGAAAGACGATAAGCGGAGTTCACACCGGTACTTTGCTGGGCGTTCCGGCGACGGGACGGGACGTTTCCATTAGCGTTATAGATATTGTGCGAGTTCAGGACGGCAAATATGCTGAGCATTGGGGCGTGAACACCTTGCCCAACGTGCTCGCTGCATTGTCCAAGCTTGATGCGAAGAGCTAGCACAGCCGTTCGATAACACGGATTGCGGCTTCGAGCGTTCGTCTGTCCTTGCCGGACAGGCGTTCCTCGATCAAGTTGGCAATCTGCGACGTTCGGGCTTCGCGGGCGCGGGATAGTACCTCCTTTCCCTTCTCGGTGATTGAAAGAAGCTGGCTGCGCCCGTCCGCTGGATTTGGTGTCTTGCTGATCAGTCCATCAGATTCCAACTGAGCGGTAACCAGTCGCATGCTCTGATGCCTGACGTTGCGGCGGCCTGCGAGTTCGGCGACACTGAGCGACCCCGCCCGATCCAGAAGCGACAGCGTTTCCGACTGCGAGGTTGTCGGTGTATTTGCTTGCGTCTTCAGGCCGCGAACGAATCTGCCGAGCGTGACACGAAGTTTTTCCGCAAGCGCTAGCGCATCGGTGTCTTTTTCGGAGTTGGCTTCTTCGCTGGTCAATTTCTTTTTCCGCCTAAGCTGAACACTCTGAACCTTTCCATAGAACGAGAAAACTAGAAGAGAAATAGCCTCGGCACTTGTGACCGCTTCTGGCGCACAAGCGACGTGACGCCGCTCCCATGACCACGTCTGCTTTCAGGCAGGAGCGACGGCTGCCTCTATGACCGAGATGAAGGCGCGAGGCCGACGTTCAGCGAGCTGATCTTCTATTTCCGATTGGGCGCCATTGCGAAAGTGAGCGATGCTCGCCTTGAGGAGGATCGAACCGCCGGCCTGTGGATCGGGTTTTTCACGCGACGTTGTGGCAAACGGTCTGTGCCTTCGATCGCGGGATCCCCTTCCCTCTGGATCCGCCCGTTGATCGATGTCGGCAGTTCGCCATCTAAATCACCAAATGTGAGTCAGAGCCAATTTTCCACGCCGAAAGGCACTGCGGGCGCGGGAGGTGCCAAGTTTCTCCGGCATTACAGCGAGGAAGCGAATTGCTGGCCTCCTCTTTTGGGGGCCTGGCCATTGGCTGCTGATGAGCACGTATCGTTGTGGACCTCAACGTCCAATGCAAACCACCAACGGCCCGGCCTGTCCCACAGAACGCAACCACTCGATCACGAAATCGCGAGCATGTAACGAATCTCGATCTTGCTGCGTAGACCCTTTCGAGTGTGCGTAGAGAAGCACTAGGGAGCAGAGAAATGAAGCAGCTCAAATCGATTTTCATTGCAGGCCTTGCGCTACCGTCAGTCGCCGGCTTTGCAGATCTGGCGACCGCCGCCAATCGCGCGCCGACGGTGGTGGAACTATTTACCAGCCAAGGCTGCTCGTCTTGTCCGCCGGCAAACGCCAACCTGATAAAGTTGAGCCACCGCGAGGATGTCCTCACCTTGAGCTTTGCAGTGACTTATTGGGACTATCTCGGATGGAAAGACAGTTTTGGAAAACGAGAATTCACGGATCGCCAGGCCGATTATGAGCCCCGCCTTCGCCAATCCGGATCCTACACGCCGCAGGTGGTTGTCAACGGGACAACAACGACTGTTGGAAACGAATTATCCGAAATCAATCGACTGATTTCGGGCGCAATGCCACTGACGTCTCCATCGCTATCTCTCGGCAAGAATGAGGTTTCGGTGGGCAGCGGCCCTTCCCCGAAGTCAGAGGCTGACATCTGGCTTGTCCGCTACGATCCCAATCTCGTCGAGGTGCCTGTGGCGCGCGGTGAAAACAGCGGCACAACGTTGCCGCATATCCACGTCGTTCATGATCTCGTGCGTCTTGGCGGTTGGAATGGCCAACCAACTTCCTACCGGTTCGCGCCGGAACCCGGCCGATTGAAGACCGCCATCCTCGTTCAAGGCGATCATGGAGGGACAATCCTATCGGCGACGACCGACTGACGACTGACTTATGCAAAATCCACCCTAATTAGAAATATGTACCAGGAAAAGAAAAGCGATTCTAATCGTGATTATGCCCGTGTATTTGGACTTCGGTTTATAAATCCGGGAAAATTAAGGCTGTAAAAAAGCCATTTTTCTTTTGTTACTATTATATCGATGGATTAATATTTTGTATTGCGTTTATTTCTCATGAACGGTTACCTCATTGCTTTCTATATGCAGAATTAACCGCACCGCAAAGGAGAATACCATGTTCAAGTCAGCCCTTGCCGCCGCAGTTCTAATGACGGCTGCGACTCTTCCCGCCCATTCGGCCACAATGGCGATGTCCAAGTGTGACGACGCCTCGATGATGTCCCTGCACAAGAAGATCGATGGCATGACCGACATGAAGATGAAGAAGTCGGCCATGAGCGAGATGATGATGGCCGAGTCCTCAATGAAGGCGCACAAGATGAAGTCGTGCAGCATGCACATGGACAAGGCCATGAAGAGCATGGGCGCCATGTAAATTCCGAAAGCCACGAGCGACAGGGACTCATTCGTTCCGCGTCCGTCGACATCAGACGCGTCCGATGGAACGATTGGGCGCTTTATCCTCGTGACTTTTGATCAAACGCCATGTCCAGGGCCGCTTGAGGCAAAGAAGACCGCCGACCTCTATTTCGACGGCGAGATCGACCAATGGTTCTACACCAAGGAAAACCCTCCATGAAGGCGTTCTGAATCGGTTTGCCCGGTGCAATGTAGTGCAAATCCATGCTACGGCAGCGAGTTCACCAGCAACGCGATCCTGAGGTACGAGCCGAACAAGACCGGCCCGATCTTGTTATAACCGAATTCCATGTCGGCTCGTACGTAGCCATGGAACGAATGTCTGCATCGCCCATAGGTGCAAAGTTGCTGGATCTCTTTCGCCTACGCCGCAGACCGCGCGGCTATTGCATACGGGCGGGCGTGAGCCCGGCTCTGTGAACGAGCATGAAGTGGCGCGAACGTTTCAGTGTGCGGTGCGTGGTTTCTCGTTTGCCCTCACAATGGCGTCCGCTTCCTTGCCGTATAGTTCCTCGAAGTGATCGAAGGTTTTGGAAAAATAACCGATGCCCTGCGTCGCCGAGCGCAGCGCCCGCGCCAGATCGTTATGTGCGCCGCCCGGAACGAGCGCCCGGAAGATGTCCCATCCCTTGGCGGTTTCATCACGGTCGAAGCCGAGAACCTGACCATTGAGAGCGGCGACGATCTGGACAAGGCTGCCTGAATAGACCGACGGGATGTGGAACTCGCTGCGGAAGACCGGCTGCATCAAGACGGTCGATCCTTCGGAAAGCGCCTGTCGCACCCCCATTTTCGACGCAGTCCGGAAGGCGTGCTCCGAACTGTCGACGGTATGGTGCTGACCATCTAACAGCGTTACGCCGACATCGATGACTTCGAAGCCCAGCGGTCCTTTCTCCATCGCTTCGCGCGCGCCCGCTTCGACGGCGGGGATGTAATTGCGCGGGACGGCGCCGCCCTTGATGGTTTCGCCAAAGGTGAAGCCCTGGCCGCGCTCGTTGGGGTGAATGCTCAACTTCACATCCGCGAATTGCCCGGCACCGCCGGTCTGTTTGCGATGGCGGTAATGAACCTCCGATGGTTTCGTGATCGTCTCGCGGTAGATTGGGCTGGGCGTTCGGTCGGTCACGGAGATATGAAAGACATCGGACAGCGTTCGGCAGAGATCACGCAGATGCATCGGCCCTTGGGCGCGGACGAGTTGAGCGCCCGTGCCTTCCTCCTGCAAGACTTTCAGACCGCGATCCGTCTCGGAAAGTTTCGCCAGCGTTGCGGAAAGTTTGTTTTCATCGCGCTCGCTGCCCGGAATTAGGATCCTTTCAAGCATCGGCGTGGGTGGTTCCGTCCACTCAGGCGGGGCGACCACCGCGCCGGAGGTCAACAGCGAAGGGACGGGCAGGTGGTCGGTCTTGACCGTCGCGAAGACATCCCCCGGCGCAGGCAGAACCGCCGAATTGGACCGCCCGTTTGCGAGATTTTGTACGGCGCCGAGGCTGGAGCCGCCCAGTGATGCGCCTTGCCGCAGTCCCTCGCCAAGTGCGCGCACGAGCACCGTCTTGCCGACATTCTGGCGATGATAGGCATGGAAGCTTACGGCCACCAGCTTGCCTTCATCGACAGTTCCCATATGAGCGAGACGCTGCCGAAGAACCCCTACCGGCGGCGCCTCGTGGCGCAGCGCCTTCATCAGCCTCGTCATGCCGTTGCCGTGACTTGCAGCACCGATCAGGACCGGGATAATTCTGTTTTCCCTGAGAACCCGTGATGAAATGGCATAGAGCGCATCACTGGATGGCTCGTGGTCCTCGATCAGTTCCTCGAGAAGCCAGTCATCAAATTCGCACAGTTGTTCCAGGAGCTCGGTGCGCGCCTCGTGCTCGCGTTCGGCAGTGCTTTCGGGGATTGCGATCAGCGCCGACGTCTGGCCTTCCCGGTATCGCCACGCCCGTTCCGAAATCAGATCGCAACTGCCAATGATCCTGTCCCCCTCGCGGATCGGGATCTGGCGAAGCAAAAGGATGTGGTTGGCGTAGTCTTGAAGCGCGGCGATCACGTCCCTCAACCGCCCTATCGGCTCGTCCATCCGGTTGACGAAGAGGATGCAAGGCGTCCCCGAGGCTTCGATTATCCGCAGATAGGGCGCGGCGAGCACAGCCTGCGCGGGTGCCGATGAAACGCACAGTATGCAGGCGTCGCTGGCAAGAAGTGCGTGCTGCGCATGCGCCAACGCTTCGTTGGGGCCTGGCGCATCCAGTGCACACCACGCCTCGTTTCCGAAGGTGAATTCTGTGAGGTTCAATCCATAAGGGGAGCTGGATTTTCTCGGCGTCCCCTCCAGGGAGCCGAGTTTTTCCACGACTGTCGATTTTCCGGTCTGCGAGGGTCCAAGCACGGTAAAGCAGCGCATCGGCCTTCCTCCAACTGCCATAAACACAATTTTCAGCCATCATAGGATGCCCTGAACCGCTGCAAGGCGCCAGAGGTGGTTCAGTTTCACAACGCTTTGACTTAGACTTGCATTTGAGGCTGATCCATTCAGTGGCTGAGAACGCATTGACGAATTTGCGATATCGGCGTCTCCGCAGGGTCGCGATGAAATGCAAAGTTGGGTGAAATCTCGACACGAATGGACATCACGGAGCCGGCAGCCTAGGCTCAAATAAGTCAATCATTCTAAGGTTCAGCGATCTCGTTGCAAGGATGGCGGCGAGATGAACCTTCCGAACGCGTGCGGCACGTTTGGTCAGGTGCGCAAGTTGCAATGAATGGCATTTTTTGGGGTCAAGCAGATCTGCGCGACTGGGATCAATTATTCGATGCCGACCCACGACCTCCCTCCCATCGTCGCAGACCCGACAGTCCGCCGGCTGCCCATGCTAGATGATCATCGCGTCGAGCGGGAGCGTGAACCCGGTTGCCAACAGAGGCCGATCATGATGACTAGCGTGCGTATCCCAGGTAATGTTCTCGTGGCCGTCATGATCGCCTGCGTCGGCACGTGTTACGGCTTCGGCCTCAGCCTTTTTCCTCAGATCATCCCAGACATGCGGAAAGATCTTGCCTTCGACTATGCGTTCGTCGGCACGGTCACCGGCCTAGTCCAGTTTTCCACGGTGGCATTCGCCGTGCTCGGTANACCCGGTTGCCAACAGAGGCCGATCATGATGACTAGCGTGCGTATCCCAGGTAATGTTCTCGTGGCCGTCATGATCGCCTGCGTCGGCACGTGTTACGGCTTCGGCCTCAGCCTTTTTCCTCAGATCATCCCAGACATGCGGAAAGATCTTGCCTTCGACTATGCGTTCGTCGGCACGGTCACCGGCCTAGTCCAGTTTTCCACGGTGGCATTCGCCGTGCTCGGTACCTGGCTCGTCCATCGCATCGGTGCTGCACGGACGGTGGTGGCGTCCGTGTCGCTCTGCGGGCTCTGCCTGTCGGGCATCCCCATCATCGACAATCTCTATGTGGTTGCCGGCCTGCTGATGGTCGCCGGCGCGACGGGCGCATCGACTTTCGTGCCGATGATTAATCTCGCCTCGCGGGTGGTAAGAGCAGAACAGCGCGGCTTTGCCATGAGCCTGATCTCCAGCGCCCCGGCCTTTGGCGTCCTCATCAACAGCGCACTCGTGGCGGCATACGCCGGAAGCGGTCACTGGCAGATGGTCTGGTCCCTCACAGGCGCGGCCACGATCGCACTGGCCGTTGTCACCCACATTCTCTTCGGGCGGGCCGGCCTCTTCGACAGCGGGACAAGTGACGAAACGCTCGCGCCAACTGCCGGCGGTTCAGCAAGCCTGCGCTCCATCATGCCATGGGTGACGCTGATCTTCGCGCTCGGCTTCATCAACGGCCTGATGCCATATCCCTATCTCACCTATCTCTCGCCGTTCCTGCGCGAGGAACTCGGCTATTCCGTCGGCTTTGCCTCATGGCTCTGGGCAACGATCGGGGCGGTGGGGATCAGCGCAGGCTTCGCCATTGGCACAATATCGTCGCGTCTCGGATCGCGCTATGCCATGCTTACCTGTTACTCAAGCTTCCTTGCCGCCGGCGCCCTCGTGGTCCTCGATCCATCGATGGAACTCTCGATCCTGTCAGGCATCTTCTTTTCGCTGGGCTTTTATCCGATCTATGGCCTGCTGCCGGCCTATGTCTCACATCGCGCCACGCCCCGCGTCGCGGTGACTGTCTTAGGCATCTGCACCGTGTTCCAAGGCATCGGCGGCACTACAGGGAACTTCTTTGGCGGCGTGATCAAGACATCGACGGAGAGTTTCAGCGGCATCTATCTCGCCGTTGCAGTTACGGCCGCCGCCGCCGCGGCGATGACGATCTCGCTGCCGAAGGACCAGAATGTGCAGGCCGTGTAAGCTCGAAGGAAGCTAGCGGCAACAGGACCAGGTTGACGCACGTATTCTGGCCGCGCTCGATTCGGATGCCCGCTTATCGATGAGCGAGCTTGCCCGCCTCATCGGCATGGCCGCGCCAAGCGTTTCGGAGCGTGTTCGCAGGCTGGAGGCAACCGGAGTTATCCGGGGTTTCACGGTCGATGTGGACACGCGCGCGATCGGCTATCAGATCCGGGCGATGGTGAGGATCAGGCCTCTCCCCGGCAAACTTCATCTTGCCGAAAGACTCATTCAGGAGCGGCCGGAATTTATCGAATGCGACAAGATCACCGGTGACGATCCTTTCCTCGCCGGCTTGGTCGTCCATTCGATCGAGCAAATGGACGATGTTCTTGAAGCTCTCTCTGAACACGCCGTCACCAGCACGGCTGTCATCAAGGGCACCTCCGTCAAACGCCGCCTGCCGCTCCTGCAGCCAAGGCCTGGTTCATGTCCAAATCCACCTCTCGCTAGAGTCGCGGCCATCACCGGGATCTCGCTCGGACGAAGAATGTGGTTCGAGTTGCAGCCGAGACAGACGAGGGCGATCCCTCCGAGCGCGTCCGACTAGTCGATTTGCCATAATCGCTAAATCGTTCGAGGCCCGATTATCGGGAGGTCCTTGAAAGCTAAGCCGCTCGATCTCATTTGAGATGCTGATTGATCGTTGGACCAACAGCTCATTGCCAAGGCTTCAACGGAACTGAGGTCGTCACGCTCGATGGAGAGCATTCCGGCGAAACCGAGTTCCCTATCATTTCAGTTCAAGGCAAACTGGAACGGAAAGTGCGGATTCCGTCAGCGTCTGCTGCTTGACGCAATTCACATCTCCTATTCAACGAGGTGACTATTGACGCAGTTCTTCGAAACCACTCAAGGGATCATGGCAATGGGAGCGTTCATAGGCGCTGGCAGTTTAGCTGCTGGTTCCTTGCTTCCGAACGTCATTCGACTTGTGAAGACGGGAATCAACCGGCGCCCAAAGGCCGAAACGAGAAACCTCGCGATGATGACGGTGCTGGCGCTAGATGACTTTGTCGGAGCCAGCTATGCTGCCGTTCACGACATGCCCGAATTCAATCCTATTGATGAAGGCGAATTCGTGTTCCACGTTCCAGATCCGACCCTTGTGCTACCAGCGAACGCCAATTGGAACATTTTCGATGCCGAGCTTTCGGACGAAATTCTGTGGCTGTCGAACCGCGTGAAAAACCTCTCATACGCCTTGGATAGTCTCGACCTTTCCAAGCCGAGATACGGTGGCTTCTTCGAGCGACGCCAAGAAGGTTATGCTAATCTCGCGGCTGAAGCGATGGACATCATTGAGCGTATGCTAAAAGAGTTCGACCTGACTCTGCCTGCCAAGCCCGACTATTATCGCCAGCGCGAAGGGCTCGTTTCAGCTATTCAAAAGGCTGGACAAAGCGGTTCGCGACGCCGAAAGCCAGGCACTCCAGCGTCCTCGAACGGGTCAAATGTGCTTGAACTGTTTCCCAGGGCGAACGAGGACGCCGAGTAAACCAAGCGACCGCGTTAGTTGGTAAGAGCCGAGTTGTTTTTTGCGGGCTGCGGTCGAACGCCGTGTACGTCTCATTCATGCTTGCCCTGGAAAGTCAGTTGGGATGTCTTCGCTTTGCTCAGACAGCACCCTGACCAGTGTGCGCTCGTCGAATCTTTATCGTGGAGAAGGAGTTTCGACCGGTGACGCACAACGATTGACCTCAGCCGAGGAGGCAGGCGCTCATCGGGCAACTTGGGCCATCCGCTCAGGCACGGCGGCTGATTGAATCCGTCATTCCTTCGGCGTCTTGTCGTTTGGCATGGACAGGCCGGCGGCCTCTATTCCTGCGAGAAACCGCTCTTGATCTTCGGTCCGCGCCAGCCGTGTGACGACTTCGGGCCTGACGTTCGAGATCAATGCAGGTGATTTGCTCTTGATCCATTCCAGTTGCTCTTGGGCCTCCTGTTTCTTTCCAAGCGCCCCGAGAATCGAAAGCAATACGAGACGATGCATCGGATTGTAGTTGAGGTCCGACATGTGCGACCATAGTTCGGCAGCTTGCAAATCGCCCCGCATGAAAGCGCACAGCGCCATTCCAACCTCGTAATATCCGCGCGGACCGGCATTTTTCCCGACAGCCTCGGAAATCAATCCGCAGCCTCTATCCCACTCCCCCGACATTGAAAGGCGCAAGCCATATTCACCGACCACTTCGGTATCGTTCGGGTTGCTGGCATAGGCAGCGGCGCCGGCATCTAAAGCCCCAGCCTGATCCTTGCCGAAAAAGTCGGCAAGCATCAGCGCTTGATGCGCACGCGCATTCTTCGGATCGAGCCGCACCGCCAGTTGGGCAAGCGCCTTCGCGACGCCAAGCGTCGCAGCGGTCGGTTTCGTGTGAAGCTGGTATGAAAAGCGGAACTCGTCGAGATTTATCAGCGAAAGCAGCGCCGCAACATTGGAATCGGCAGGCGCTTTTTCCACCGCCGCTTGCAGGCAATGTTTTGCCACCTCAAGGGCCTGCACCGTCATTTCGCTACGGTAGCTGTAATAGGACAGAATGCATGAAAAAGAATCTGCGCTTCCGGCGATGGTTGCGGTATCGCTCTGGAACATCACCCCGAATGGGCGCGCGACCGCCGTGGCTATGTCCCCAGCGAGGCTTGCTTGGGCTTCTGGAATGCCTTGCACTTTCGTGTCCACATCATAGTTACTTGCCCAGATGACCGCCGCGTCCGCCCGCCGCACGAGCCTTACGATTGACCGCAGCCGGTTGCCTTCGAGCTCCACACTTCCCTGGAGGGCGTAGAGCGGCTGTGACGAAGGGACGCCGTTATTTCGCGGCATGGCGGTGACCACAATGATTTCATTGAAGCGGACCATCTTCTCGATGATGTCGTCGGTCATGCCCCGAGCGATATCGGTCGCGGGCGCCCCCCCGGACGACGCGTCAAGACGCTCGACGATAATGCTGGGGCGGGTATCGGCTCCCTGTGCGGCCCCATGATCCGAGCGCGGCGACCCCACTTGCTGAAATATGCCCACTGCCGCGGCGAAGACAATCACCGCGCCTGCTACGAGAAGCCAATGCCGCCTCGATACGTGTCGGCGCACCTCGCCGATCTCGTCTGCCGCCGCTTTGGCCTGCTCGCCGTCGTCGCCTGAGAACGCCGAGCGAAGAGGCTGCTCGACCGGCAACATCTCGATCAGTTCAGCATCGGGGTTGACTTCGAAGACTGGCGCGTATCCGCCCTTGGGAATTGTGATGATAACCCGATCAGCGCCGCCATCGGTCAGGTAATAGTGTTCCAGCTCGCGTCTCAGCCGCCCTGCTTCGATCCGGACACATGGATCCTGTTGGGCATCGAATTTAGCATCCCTGCCAAAAACGGCTTGTGCAACGGTAAACGCTTTCAGGTATTCGCGGCGGCCTGCAAGCGTTTCGATCACCACGAATTCGAGGAATCTTCTCGCCCGTTCCGGGAGGCGAAACTCCCGGCTGGCAAGAATACGCTCGAGTTGCTGATGCACCTCGTCTTGCGAAGCGATGCTCCTGTTAATGCCTGCACTCGTCATCAGGCCCCCCGGATTCCGATTTCCAACAACCTGCAGTATGCTGCCCAACACTAATCTCAGCCTGGCGTAACGGCAATCCCGACCCAACCGAGCAGCCCAATAATGGCCAAAGGGATTCGCGCAATAGTCAGATGAGGTATGACGTCACAGAAATCCCAGCGTAAGATACCGTATTCTACCACAGCCGACATGTATTTTACTGCCTTAATGCCCCAGCTCCCCCTATCATCACCGGATATTCTGGAGGAAGCTGCCATGACTGAGCCCTCGACCCCGCATCCCATGACAAGCGCGGAGGAATTGCGCAAACGTGCTCTGGAGCTTCAGCTTCTCGAGATGGACCGTAGCGACAAGATCAAGGCGCGTGAAGCAAAAAAACATGCGGATTTCGTCGAGGATTTTTTTCGAAAAAGTATCGGCGAAGCAGAACGCACCGTTATCAAGCGGCTGGTGATGAAAGCCGCCGCAGACGGCAAATACGAGGCGCTGATCTACAGTTTCCCGTCGACATTCTGCTCGGACAGCGGCCGCGCCATCAATAACAACCTACCCGGATGGCAGAAGACCCTGCAGGGGAAGGCAAAGGAACTCCTCGAACTCTTCGAGCAGGTTGCGAGGCCGCAGGGCTACGGGCTGAAGGCCATGATCATCAGCTTCCCGGACGGCATGCCTGGAGATGTCGGCTTCTTCCTCACTTGGGAGCCGCCTGTCGACTGACCGCAGGAGCCGCTGGTCGGGGCGGAGGAACATCACTTGAAAGCGACCGAGATCGAACGCAAGTTCCTGATCCGCGATAATAGTTGGCGCGACAGCGCCGGCAATTCGCATGTCCTGCAGCAGGCTTACCTGTCCCGCGACGAGAGTTCGATACGCGTCCGCCTGATCGACGGGCATTGTGCGTGCCTGACGATCAAGTTCCGCATAGCTGAGCTCTCAAAGGAGGAATACGAGTACGAGATCCCCGTTGAAGAGGCACGCGACCTGCTCCTCCATGCCACCGGCCACGTCATTGAAAAGACGCGTTACCAAGTCCTCCACCACGGAAGAAGCTGGACCATAGACGTCTTTGCTGGGCTCTATGAGGGATTGACGCTCGCCGAGATAGAAATGGCAAGCGAAGATGATCGCCCAGACCTGCCGAGTTGGCTTGGGCAAGAAGTCACAGGCATTAAGCGCTACTCCAACCGCGCCATGGCCGCTGCCCTGGACCTTCCCTCCCGGGCGCAAGGCGTCACCGCTAGAACAGGATTATTGTAGGCCGGGTCGGCCAAGTCTGAATCCTGTTTCCAATGAGAGGGCAAGGATGAAGTCGCGCGAAAATACTCACAGTTTTCGGGCGACACGCTCTTGGATCTACTCGCTGACAACCGTCCAGTTGGCGTCCGGATTGAATTCCTTGATCGCCGCGGCGCGCTGTTCCGTTTGCGGACCGAGGTCGCGCTGATAGATGACACTCGCCCCGTTGATGATAAATGTCTCCACGCCGGTCACCCGATATGCGACGGGCCAGGCGAGCAACGCAAAGCCGGCGGTCATATAGCCGTTGACGACGTAACTTTGTTTACCGCCCAGCACATTGTCACCCTGGGCGGTCAGGATGCGATAGCGGTATCCGAAATAACCTTCGCCGCGTTTGGCGGCGCCGAAGGCAGCCGTCTCGACCAAGGCGCTTGCCGGGCTTTCTTCGCCAAAGACGCTCGGGTCCCAATACAGGCCGTCCAGCTTGCCCGGACTGCTAATCAATTTTTTCGCGAACTCGTAAATGCCATCGCCATCTCGGTCCTCGGACGCATATTGATACTGAGCCGCGACATATTCGTGCATGGTGTCGATCGTCGCGAGTTCGTTTTCGCCGATCCGGCGATTGATGATCTCCTGAAGGCCGCCCTGGGTGTCAAAGGACCATTTCCCGTCCTTTTCGGTCAGCGGGAAGGGCAAAGGCCAAAGCCGGTCGCCGATCGCGACGAACTTCCGTCCACCGAGATCCTCCAGGATGATCTGCCGTGCAGCGCCTTCGCGGATCAGCCCATAGGTGATCATCGCCTCGTTGCTGGACCGCAGCTTGTCCGCCTTCAGGCCGAGAAGACCTGCGAACCCGTCGACATCGTTGTTAGCCAGCGCTGCCTTCAGCCGATCGAGAACCTCGGCCGGCGTGCCAAACGACGGCGTCGGACCTTCCGCCGCAAACTCGGTGAGATCAGTCTGCATCCGCGACACTGACGGGGTCGCGGAAACGCAGAGCGCGGTAGAAAGCATAAGCAGGATCAAGGGTGATTGAGTTCTCATCATATAACTCCGGCAATTTTGGAAGGAAGACATTTATCGCCGGCCGCCGCCGCCACGGCCACCGCCGCCACCACCACCACGGCCACCGCCACCACGGCCACCACCGTGGGATACTGGAGGGCGGGAGCGCTGTGGCGCGGCGCGCGGCGCAGAGCGCTGTTGGCCGCCCATGCTCTGCGCACCCCGCTTCGAAGAAACCGCTTCCCGGCGGCCGGATTGGACATTGCCAAGCGCACTCGGCTGCCGGTTGCGATTGTCGGACCTGGCGGCCATTTGCGGTTTTTTGGCTTTCTGCGCAGGCCTTGCGGCCGGCTTGTTCGGGCGATTGGCCGACTTCGCGGGGCGCGCGTCGGGGCGTGACGCCCCCGGACGATTGGCCGCGTTCGGCGCTCCGGGTCGCGGCTTTTCCTTCAGCCCCTGCACCGTTCCCTTCCGGATATCGTCGGCGCGGGCGCCGACATCACGCGTGCCCGTCCTCTGGCTTGCATTTATTTCGGACGCTCTGTTGCGCAACTGATTGCGATTGTCGGCCTGCAATCCGGATTTGATCGACGAACGGTCCAGCTTGGCAAGTTGGTCCTTGCCGATGCTCATTTTGCTGCGGTCGACATTCGACCAATCGACATCGTTAAACTTCATCTTCCCGTTGAAATTTCGACCGTTCAGGCAATTGTTGCAGTCGATGTCGACGTCACCACCGCCCCAGCGACCTCCCCACACACCCCAGTCGTCCCAGTTCACGATGGCGGCAAAGGCGACCCCGGTTACCGCGCCGGCAAAGAAAGCGGCTCCGGGATAGTAATAATTGTCGTACGGCTCCGGATAGTAGGAGATCGGTTCAGAAGCATAGCCCGGCTCGTAAAGCATCTCCGGCGGATATTGCGGGATATAGATTTTTTCCGGATCGGTCGGACGGATGATGACATTGTCGTTTTCCGTAACGACCGTCACCTTGTCATCCGTCTTGATGATGTTTTTTGCCACCGCTTCGTCGCGAAGTTGCTGAATGGCAATCAGCACATCCTTCTGCTGATTGGTGAGCGCATCGGCAAGCGATTGGGTCCAATCGAGATCCTCGCTCATCATCTTGACGATATCGGGGTAGTTGAGCAACGAGACGACGCTGCCGTCCCAGTCGCTTTTGGGCTTGAGGTCGGCATTCTTCTTTTTCGTATCCAGAAAACGCTGGGCTTCGATGATCTGCAAGGGAAACAGCGAGGCGGCCGAAATCGCCGCGACCAGTTCGTCCGGATAGAGCGCGATCCGCGCCACGAGCACTTCAAGTTCATCGTCTGAAAGGAGTGTCGCCGTGGACTGTTCTGCATCCGCCTGGTTGGGCGCCGCAGCTGGTGCAGGAGCCTGCGCTCTGACAGGAAGTGCCGGCTGCAACGCGATGATCGCCAAGGTCGACAACCCAACCAGCAGCTTGCGGGAAACTCTATTCATCGCACAAGGACCTCCCTTTAATCGTTGAATGGCAGAAGCGTTCACCGCAGTTTCGGACTAACTGGCGTCCGCCTGAGCATCACAATTTTCGATTGTGCTATCGCTTCCCTCATCTCTTTCAGCAATGCGTCGACCAAGCCTGCATATTCCAGCCGCCGCGCCTCCCTTACGGCGTCAGACAGCTGTTCGACATGCGCCAATGCCTGCGCCGCCGCAGCGAGATCCTCGCACATGCTGTGAAAGGCCTCGTTTACGTAGAAAAGTCGCTGCACGAGCCTTGCCTGGTCGGGAAAATGAGCTTCTGCCGCTTCGAGGGCGGACAAATATGTCGAACCACTTTCTCCCGACACCATCTCCGCCCCCGCCACCGAACTGCGCCAGCAGATACGGAACTATATATCAGGCGAACCGCCTCAAGACGTAAAATACGCGATCCTACGCTCGCCGGCGCTCGAATCGATTTGCGCATTCGACAACCAAGCCATGGAACGGGATGCATCTGCCTATCCGGCGTTTTTCCGTCCCACTCCGGCAATCCACTCAGGCAGATCGGCTGGGGACGCCCCGATAGAGATTACGCGATGCTACGGGTCTTTGCGCCGAAAGGGGCCTACTATCCAATCCTCGCTTGCGATCAAGATGGCTCGGGCAGACCAAGCCAGAAGGGGGATCCGTGTTTCTCGACTATTTTGCCTTGGGCGTCTTGGTCTTCGTCGTGGTCACCCTTTTCTACGCCGTGATTGCAATTCACGACATTCCCCACCTGATGGCCAAGGCACGAAACCACCCCCATCAGGACGCGATACACGTTGCAGGATGGGTCAGCCTCTTCACGCTCCACGTGATCTGGCCGTTTCTGTTCATTTGGGCAACGCTTTACCGCGAAGACAGGGGCTGGGGCATCCGGCAGGACGGAAAGTTATCGGCGGAAGCTGAGGCGAATGCGGAAATTGCTCGTCTCCATGCAAGAATCGCCGAGCTCGAGACAAAGACGCCGGAGAAGGAGAACGCCTGATGGATCTGCTCCTCATACTCACCTACGCCGCGATCTGCTGGGCAGTCTTTAAAATATTCAGGATCCCTGTGAACCAGTGGACGCTCGCAACCGCGGTCCTTGGAGGGATCTTCCTCATTTCTACCCTGCTGCTGCTGATGAGCTACAACCATCCCTATTCAGGCGACGGTCGCATCTACTTCACCTCGGCTCCGGTCATTCCCGTCGTCGGAGGCCAGGTCGTCGAGGTCCCGGTGACAGCGAATGCGCCGTTGAAAAAAGGCGACATTCTTTTTCGCATAGATCCGAGGCCCTACCAGTTCACCGTCGATCAGAAGAATGCCGCGCTCGCCGAAGCCAAGCAGTCCGTCCTGCAATTGAAAGCGGCCATGGATGCAGCCAATTCAGGGGTCACGGGCGCAGAGGCCTCGAGGGACAGGTCGCAGCAGGCCTTTGAGAAATTCCAGCAGTCGAACGAGAATGCGAAGTCGAGCGGCAAGGGCGCCGTCTTTTCCGAACTTGAGGTCGAGAACCGGCGCGGCATCTACCTGACTTCGCAGGCTGCGGTCGACACGGCCATCGCCCAAGCAGTGCAGGCGAGACTTGCCTATGAGTCAGAGATCAACGGAACCAACCCGACAGTTGCAAGGCTGCAAGCGGAATTGAACAACGCCGAATACGAACTCGACCAGACGGTCGTGCGGGCTCCGACCGATGGCTACGTCACGCAGGTTTTCCTCCGCCCCGGAATGATGGCCAACCCTCTGCCCTTGCGGCCGGTCATGGTCTTCATCGACAGCCAGGACCGCATGCTGGCGGCAGCTTTCATCCAGAACTCGCTGCAGCGAGTGCGCGTCGGCGATGAAGCGGAGGTCTCCTTCAGAGCCGTGCCCGGCAAGATATTCAAGGCCCGGGTGCAGGGGGTCATCGATGTGATGGCACAGGGCCAACTCCAGCCGAGCGGTGCGCTGATCGATCCGCAATCGCCCGAGCGCATATCGCCCGGGCAAACGCTGGCTCAGATCGAGTTGCTCGAAAACACAGACGATTATCAACTACCGGGCGGCGTCGTCGCCGATGTCGCGGTCTACACCCACCATTGGCACCACGTCGCAGTCCTTCGCAAGGTCCTGTTGCGGATGAGCAGCTGGATGAACTTCGTGTTCCTCGAACACTAACGGCATGTCCCGCAGAAACCCTGCGTCGGTTTGCGCCGCAATACCAAGATCCGACGCGCGCCGAGCGGGCAAGGGCCAACGGCAAGGGATAAGGAGCCAGTGGTGATAGGAAGTCTTCCCATGTTGCGGGGCCTTGCCGGCTTCAACAGAGCCTGGCTCCGCAGTGACATTCCGGCCGGCCTGTCGATCGCAGCCGTTGGTTTGCCGAGCGCCATCGCCTACCCCGCCATCGCCGGTTTGCCCCCTGAGACGGGCATCTATGCCAGCATCGTCGCGCCGATCGCCTATGCGATCTTTGGACCTTCCCGGCTCTTGGTCGTCGGGCCCGACGCCGCGACCATGACCGTGCTGGCGGCCGCCATGGGTGCGATCATCGCAACTGGACCGGCGGCGACCGATACCGACAGGATCGCCATCGCGTCGGCCCTTGCCCTCGGTGTCGGTGTCTGCTGCATTGCTGCAAGGTTGTTGAGGCTCGGTGTTCTCGCGAGCTTTCTGTCGCGTCCCATTCTGGTGGGGTTCTTCGCCGGCGTGTCGCTGTCGATCCTTGTCGGACAAATCGGCCGCTTCACAGGGCTCAAGATTGAATCGGATGGGTTGATCCCGCCACTCGTCGAGCTCCTCGCCAAGAGCAGTCTGATCCATTGGCCTTCGCTCCTTCTCGGCCTCATCATGTTCGCGTTGTTATGGGTCGTCCGGGCCTTCCATTTCAGAGTTCCGGGCCCTGTTCTGGTGGTCGTCCTCTCGGTTGTTCTCTCTGCGATCTTCGACTTCCAAGGCCGGGGTATCGCGGTTGTCGGTGACATCCCGAGCGGGCTGCCGAGCCTGTCCCTGCCCGCATTGCATCGGATGCCTCTCGATAAGATCGTGCTCGGTTCAGCCGCCATCTTTCTCGTCAGCTTCGGCGCCGGCATCGTCGCGGCAAGAAGCTTCGCTTCGCGAACCGGAGAGGAGGTCGACGCCAATCAGGAATTGATCGGACTTGGTGCTGCCAATATTGCACCCGCCCTCTTCGGCTCGTTTCCGGTCAGCGTTTCGGATTCGCGAACCGCGATAAACCTGTCGACGGGCGGCGTCTCGCAGGCCGCGGGACTGGTATCGGCAGCGACCCTGATTGCCGCTCTTGTTTTCCTTCACAGTGCCTTGCGGATACTTCCCATTCCGGCGCTGGCGGCAATCCTTGCAACGGCGGCGATCAGCCTCATCGATGTTCACGAACTGAAGAAGATCTGGCGTGTCAGCCGGATGGAATTCATCTTTGCGCTGATCGCCATGTGGGGTGCGATCAGCTTTGGGGTCCTCAACGGCGTGGTCGTCGCTGTTGCGGCGACTTTCGCCTATCTGCTGCGTCAGACGATGTTCCCGCGCGACGGTCTTCTCGGCCGCATCGAGGGACGGCATGGCTTCTTTGATCTTCGCCGGTTTCCGGAAGCCCGCTCGGTCGAGGGCGCGGCCGTCTTTGCCATTCAGGGCAGCATTCTGTTTTACAACGCCGACTACCTGCGCATGCGGCTGACATCGGTGGCAAAGGAGCTCGCTGTCGGGACCAGATGCCTCGTGCTGGATGCGAGCGCGATCACGCATATCGACAGCACCGGCGCAACGGCACTGGAGGCCGTGGCCGAGCTCCTTGCGCAGCGGAACATCATCTTCGCGATTGCTGACCTCAGCGAAGAGAGCCGCGGCATTCTCGAACGCGCCGGCGTCATCAAGGCGATCGGAGCCGACAATCTTTTCAACGGCAGGGAAGAAGCCCTGCGAACGCTGATCGGCGATTTCGATCAGACCGGGACGGCAGCTTCGGAAGCCAACGTACCTTAAGCACAGGAGGGAGAGCCATGGACGAGAATTACGAACCGAGCCAGATCGATGTGAAAACCGACAATGGCGGCAAGGACAAAAAGAAAAAGAAGTCGTGGGATTATGAAAAAGAAATCGGCCGCATGCAGGTGGAGCTTGCGCATCTGCAAGCCTGGGTGAAGAAATCCGGTGCGAGGATTGTCATCATCTTCGAAGGACGCGACGCCGCCGGCAAGGGCGGCATGATCAAGCGGATAACGGAAAAGGTCAGTCCGCGCGTTTTCCGCGTCGTGGCGCTGCCCGCTCCGACCGATCGCGAGAAATCACAGATCTATATGCAGCGATACATCGCCCATCTGCCGGCAGCCGGCGAGATCGTGATTTTCGACCGCAGCTGGTATAACCGTGCCGGCGTCGACCGCGTCATGGGTTTCTGCAGCGAAAAGAAGGCAGAGCGCTTTCTTGAATTAGCGCCTCGCTTCGAGGCTTCGATCGTCGAAAGCGGCGTTGTTCTGCTGAAATATTTCCTCACGGTCGGCGAGGAGGAACAGGAGCGTCGTTTCAAGCGTCGGATCGACGACCCGCTGCGGCAATGGAAGCTGAGCCCGATGGATGTCGAATCCTATCAGCGCTGGTGGGATTATACGCGCGCCTATGACGCGATGCTGCGGATGACCGATACAAATCACGCACCGTGGTGGATTGTGCCGTCGGACGACAAGAAACGTGCGCGGATCAACTGCATCTCGCACATCCTGCAATCCATCCCTTATGAACGCGTCAAGTTTAATGCGCCGGATCTCAAAAAACGCCAGAAGCGGCCGGCCGACTTCGTGGACGATCACAGCATCCGACATGTCGTGCCCGACGTCACGCCATAAACAAAACGAGCCTGGAACTGGCGGGCGCGATGATGGACAGATCAGCCGAGACGACGACGCAAAGCAGCGAGGCCGGACAGGTTTCGATAGAGGCGAAAGTTAGCGATCTGGTTCGATTGGGCATCATCGGGCTTTTTACCTACTGGACCATGGTTCTCATCGCGCCCTTCGCACTCATCGTCATCTGGTCGGCCATTCTTGCGGTCGCACTGTTCCCGATGTTCGAAGCGCTCACGCGGCTGATCGGAAACAGACCGAGAATTGCGGCGACGGTCATTGTCGTCGGCTGTCTTGTCCTGATCATCGCACCGCTGGGCCTCGTTGCCGTCAATTTTGCCGATGCCGCGCAGGCGTTGATCGGCAAGTTGTGGACAGGAAACGTCACGCTCCCCTCCGCCCCGGCGGCGGTGCGGGAATGGCCGATCGTCGGCGAGCGAATCCATGACACATGGAACCAGATTGCCGGTGACCTGGCCTCCACCATCGTCAAGTTTCAGGCGCCCATTCGTGAGGTCATGGGCGTTGTTGTTGCAAAGCTCGCCTCGGTTGGCGGCGGCCTGTTGAGCTTTGTCGTATCGATCATGCTTTCCGGCCTGCTTCTGACAAGGGCGGCGCGCTTGGCGACAGCAATTCAGGCGCTGGCGAGCCGGGTCGGCGGGGACAGAGGTGTCGGCTTTGCCCGGCTGGCCGGAACGACCGTGCGAAACGTATCGCGCGGTGTCATCGGCGTTGCCTTTCTGCAGACCTTGCTTTGCGGTTTGTGTTTCGCCGTCTTTGGCATGCCGGCGCGCGGCGCGCTGACTTTTCTGGTCTTCATGCTCTGCGTGATGCAGCTCGGGCCCGGCCTGGTGCTCCTGCCCGCCATCATCTGGGCCTGGTTCTCCTGGTCTCCCGTCACCGCCTTCGTCTTTACCTGCATTGCGGTCCCCATCACGCTCATCGACAACATCTTGAAGCCGATCCTGATGTCTAGGGGCCTCTCGACTCCCATGCCGATCATACTAATCGGCGTGATAGGAGGCACCCTATCATACGGTCTGCTGGGGCTATTTTTGGGACCGATCGTCCTGAGTGTCTTCTATGAACTTCTGAGAGCCTGGGCATGGCCATCAGATGCACCAGACGGATCGAACGCGGCTTGAAATCAGTCGGCCCAAACAGATTCTGACGTCGTGCGACGGCTTAGATGAAATATCTCCGTCTGTTCGATGAACGCTCTCGGGTGTTCTCCGTGTTCAGTCTTTGGTGCAATAGACGACGACCTCTTGCTCTATTTCGCGGCAGACTTGTTCGTACTCGTTGATCAGCGTCTGTTGCCTTGGATGCTGCCTTCGGAAGCGGTCCAGAGCATTGGCGGCAAGATCATAAGCCTCAAAAATCTCGCCCAGCGCCTCACTGGCCTGATCGGCCAAATCAGGACGGAACTCGGGGAGCCTCAGCATCAATTTCCTCCGTCCACACTCTTTGCCCATCGATTAGCTCCGCACTCACGTCCGCAAGGTGCCCGAACTGCATGAACATCAGATCGTTCCCGCGCAGATCCATGCAATTTCAAAATGGAAGGTTCGGCCGGGCCGCTTTGGGATCGACGCGTCGGCCGTCGAAGGGATGTACGGTGAACGCCGAGATACAAGCACGAAAAAACCGTCCCTTTATTTGGCCCAACAGATAGCAGCCGCAGCCGCATCGGTATCAGGGCTCATCTGGTTGGTATCTCCCATTCCGGCTGTCTTGATCGGTTGCGCTCAAGGCCTTCACGGTGACAGCCGCAACGACGCCGGTCAGTACGATTCCGGCAAAACCGATCACCAGGGCAAACATCCGAGCCGACAGATGTTTGGGCGTAAAATCACCATATCCGATGGTAAGGCCGGTCACAAAGGTGAAGTAGAGGGCTTCGTCGATCCTCCAATTCTCGATGCGCCATATTGCCAGGCCAGAAACGATCATTACCGACACGATGCCGGACAGGATTGGCCAAATGATACGAAGCTGCTGGGCGAGCGCAATGAAGAACAGACGTCTCATTTGCCTGGCGCCGGGCTCATCGCCTTTTCCTACTGGCACGATTTCCACCTTTCTGCAGTTCAGCCGCGTGTGAGCGGTTTCCGGAGGACATGATGCTATAACTATTAACGTAGAACAGGATTCAGGCCGACCTGACCTACAACCATCCTGTTCTAGAGCGTCGTTTGCGCGTCGGGAAAGATGCACGGCGCTGTCGAGCATCGCGGAACCCTTATCGCACCGCATCGGGCTCGGGCATCATTCCACTGCAGCCGACGTCACTGCATTTGCGGGGGCAGGACATACAGCGTTATGGCGAAGATCGAATAGACCATCAGCACCAACACGCCGACAAACCATGCCGACCGTCCGCTATTCGTCACGAACATCGCCGTGATGGTCGCAAGGAGGACCATCACCACGACTCCCGGCCAGAACTGCAGGTTCATCGGCGACGGACCGATCACGTAACTCAGCAAAACCAGGACGGGTGCAACGAACAACGCAATCTGGGAAGCGCTTCCGAGCGCGATGCCGACGCTGAGATCGAGCCGGTTCTTACGAGCGCCTGAGAACGCCGAAGCCATTTCGGCGGCCCCGCCAACCAGTGCGACGACGATGAAACCGACGAAGGCTGGCGTCATTCCGAACGCTTCAGCTGCCTTTTGCACCGATTCGACGAAGATCTCGCTCACCAGCGCGACGAGGACGGTGACGCCAGCAAGCGTGGCAAGGGCGAGGCCGATCGGCCACGGCATCTCGTCGCTCTCCGCATGCTCTGCTGCGGCGAAAATCTCGCGGTGTGTCCTGAGGCTGAACAACAGCCCCAGTCCGTACCCGACAATGAGAAGAACCGACAGGCCTAGACTGAGTTTTTGGGTGACGGCCGACGCCGAGGTGGAGTCCATTTCAGCAACCGCCGAGGGCATCAGAAGCCCAACGGTGGCGAGAAAGAGAAGGCCGGCTTGAAGACGCGCACTGGCTCGGTTGAACTCCTGGAAGTGGTATTTAAGCCCGCCCAGGAGAAAAGAGGCGCCCAGCATGAACAGCGTGTTGGTGACGATCGCGCCCGCAATCGACGATTTTACCAACGTATACTCGCCGGCGCGCAGGGCAGCCAGCGCAATGACCAGCTCGGTGAGATTTCCGAGCGTCGCGTTAAGCAGCCCGCCTGCGGCGTCACCCGTCTTGGCGGCTACGGATTCGGTTGCGTGACTGAGCAACCCGGCCAACGGTACGATGGCAAGCACCGACAGGACAAAGAGCGCCGTGTGGGCCTCAGGCATCACCGCCGCAGCAATAAACACCACCGGCACTGCGACCAGCAACCACAGCATGGGGCTGTCGCGGATCTCTTTCAAAAGGAGGCTCAACCGTTCGCTCCCTTGGGTGGTGTTATTCCGGCAAAGCCGTCTGTTGGAAGAAGGTGACTGTCGCCTCATCCGGCGGACCGAACCATGTTGCAAACAATGTGCGGAAATCCTTCGCCGCATAGGCTTGGCTCAATGCTCGATCGACCGTTAGCCGGAAGTCCTCGTCTGTTCGCGCCAGTTCAAGACCGAGCGGCTCATAGGTAAAATGTCGTTTTAAAACAATCAGATCGCCAGAATTATCACTGCGCGCCGCGGCGTCCATCAGAAGCGGCATGTCTCCGAAAAAGACAGCTGATTGGCTGTCCAGGACGCGCTCGATCCCTTTCTGGAAGTTGTCGACGGATGTCGCCGTCGCGGCGAGCTGGAAGGTCTTGATCCTGTCCGACAGCCAACGCTCGCTTGTCGTGCCCGCTACGGACGAGAAGGTCTTATGCTCGAGTATCGTGCGCGCGGGCGAGCCTCGCCATACAGGCCGGTTCGTCGGTTCGCCATACTCTAGCACCTCCCGCAAAGCCAACGGGGCGCTGGCGCTGACCACGGCCCCGGTGCCGCTCGGAAAGATTGGGATTGAGAATGAGACCTTTTGCCTGCGGCTGAGGGTGACCGGCTCTGCGCCACAGACGAGGTCCACCACGCCATCCGTAACAGCATTCGCCCGCGCGTCGGCGCTCAGAGCTACCCACTCCACATCGAGCCGCGACAGTTTCAGTTCGGCTTTCACACTGTCAGCAACCTTGTTGCAAAGGGCAACCGCATAGCCGTCGGGTGCTCCATTGTCCGTCTTGAACGAAAACGGCCTCGCATCGGGCTCGTAGCCCAATTTCAACGAACTGCTTGCACGGACACGGTCCAGCGTCTGAGCGACAGCGGGCGCTAAACCCACCGACGACAGCGCCACTATGAAGATGGAGGCGCCCGTTGCGATCCATCGACCTTTGCTGATAGGCATGGTTTTTCCTCTCCCGCTACTCGGACGGCACACGGCTCACGCCGACGGCGAAGCGCGGTGCGATCAGGCCGTAGATAATGAAGCTGATCCCTGTCACCAGCATTCCCCCCATCACCGCATCCTTGCCGGAAGCATAGATTGCGAAGACGCTGTAAAGCATGCCGATCATGCAGATGACGGCGTTCAGCCGGTATTTCGCAGGCGGCACCCGCGCCGCCTTCATGATGACGAACAGTGCCGACAGTGAGATGATATAGGGCAGCACATTCGTCACGACCGCGAGGTTGACCAATGCGGAGAACTGCTCGCTGAGCGTCGGAGAAATGGTCATCAGGGCAAGGCATGTCTGCACGATGCCAAGGATGATCATCCCCTTCACCGGCGCGCCCATCTCGTTGACGTGCGAGAATATGGCGGGGAACATTCTCCCCTCGGCGGCGGTGCGCGCGGTCTGCGCTATCGTGAATTGCCAGCCCAAAAGCGAACCAAGACAGGCAAGGACTGCAAGCGCCATGATGATCGAGCCGATCATCGGGTTGAACATCTTGGCATAGGCCAGCGCGAACGGACCGGTTGAGGCTGCGAGTTCCGGGTTCGGCACGATGCCCTGGATGACTGTGGTCGACAGGATATAGATGACGGCTGCGCCAAGCGTGCCGAACATGCAGGCAAGGGGCACATCACGCTTCGGGTTTTCGACGGCATCCGAATTCTGCGCTGCCGATTCCATGCCGAGGAAAGCCCAGAGCGTCAGCGAGATGCTCGAGCCCATTCCCTGGCCGAGGCTCAATCCCTTCGGGTTCCAGGCCTCGGCAAAGGTGCTCGAACTGAACCAGAGCCATCCGATGATCGAAAGCAGCCCGACCGGGATGATCACGCCCCAAACGGTGATTGCGCCGATACGCCCGGTGATGCGCGGTCCGCCGAAATTTGCCGCCGTCGTCAGCCAGAGCAGAACGATCAATGCCAGACAGGTCATGATCGGCGTCGAGGTCAATACGGGAAAGAAGCCCGCGAGATAACCGACCGCAGAGATGCCAATCGCGACATTGCCGATGGCAAGCGACAGAAAATACAGAAAGAATACCAGGAAAAAGCCATCCTTCCCGTAGGCGTCCTCGGCGTAGGCCGACATTCCCCCCGGGCGCTGGTTGAAGATACCGGCCTGGGCGAACCCCCAGGCGATAGCCATTGAGCCGATGGCAGTCACGAGCCAGGAAAGCAGCGAGATGGCGCCGACCTGCGCCATGTTTGCAGGCAGCATGATGATGCCGGATCCCATCATGTTGACGGCGACGATGAAGGTGAGCTGAACCAGGTTCATCTTCTTAGCGGCCGTCTCGGTCGCAAGATGCATTGTGTTCTCGGTCATGATGAGATCCTCTCGCCCCCCTGCTCGCGCACGACGTAGGTGTAGAACTTGATCCGGCCATCGATCCGTTCCTGGAACACGCCCTGGACTTCGTAGTTGAAGCCGGGGAAGCGGTTGAAGGATTCTTCGAAAGCCAGGAAATAGTCACGCATTGGGCGCGCCCTGTCGTCCCAGCGTTCGCCGGGGACGATCACGCCGATACCTGGCGGATAGATCAGCGCCAGGGTTGCGGAGATGCGATTGGCAGCCTCCGTCAGCGGCACGTAATCGACGTTGTTGGCCACCAGCGCTTCGTAGGCCTGCTTCGGAGCAATTGCCGGTTCGGGGAAACTTTCCGAGCGGAAGCAGAGGCGTTGCAGCTCCTTGACACCGGCCTCACGATAGAAGCTGTGCATTTCGCGGCAAATCTGCCGGACCGTGTAGCCGGCATAGCGCTGGCGATTGGCGGCAAACACCGTGGGCAGCACTTCCTGCAGCGGCGCATCACGATCCCACAGGTTCTTGAACTTGACCAGCTTGGCGACAAGGGTGTTCAGCTTGCTCTCATCCTCGGCCGGCGTCAGCAGGAAGAGAAGACTGTTCAGGTCGCATTTTTCAGGCACGATCCGCTGCTCGCGCAGATAGTTGGCGACAACCGTCGCCGGAATGCCGAACTCGCGATACTCGCCGGTCTTCCGATCGATGCCGGGCGTCAGCAGCGTAAGCTTGTTGGGATCAACCATGGTATAGCCGGGCGCATATCCGGCATAACCGTGCCACTTTGCCTGCGGATCGAAACGCCAGCATTGCTGCTCGCGCTTGAGCACGTCTGTTGGGACATCCTCCCACCGTACATCTTCGAGATCGTTTGTGTGTTTTGAACCGGAAACACTGACCTTGTCCGGCACGAAGGGATCGAAGAACCACTGTTCCTCAGTGCCGGCGGCGTTGGACTCGTAGTGCTGAACGAAGCCGCGCAGCTTCTTGCGCACCTCGATCCCCAGCTCGATGCAGCGGTCCCACAGCATCTCGCCGGCTTTGCCTTCATGAACCTTGGCGTTGACATCCAGCGAGGCGAAGAGCGGATAGAATGGAGAGGTCGAAACGTGCATCAGCAGCGACTCGTTGAACCGCTTGTGCTCGACGAACCGCCGCTGGCCGCTGATATGTTCGTCCCGCTTGTGGATTTGCGAGGCCTGTGAGAAGCCCGCCCCCTGTTTGTGCACGGATTGGGTGGAAAACAGACCCGGCATGTCCGCATGAAGATCCTCGAGCCGCATCGGGCTGTGTCCCTCGAAGAGCGGATGAAAGGCATTGTAGCCGATCCAGGCTTCGTCCCAGAGCACGTAGTCGCAGAGGTGGCCGATCTTCTTCATCACCTCCCGCACGTTGTAGATCGTGCCATCATAGGTCGCGAGCTGGATGCAGGCCAGCCGGAAGGGCCTTTCAGCGTTCGCCCGGCCTTTGTCGCTGACGAGAGGATGCTCCTCGATCTTTTGCCGGAGCCATTTCTCGTCCCAGGCGGCCCAGTCGACCGCCCCGATCATGCCGAAAGCATTGCGGGCCGTCGGCAGATAGATCGGGATCGCACCCGCCTGCACCAGAGCGCCCTGGTGGAGGGACTTGTGATTGTTGCGGTCAAAGAGCACGAGATCGCCGCTGCGCAGCACCGCATTGGCGACGACCTTGTTAGAGGTGCTGGTTCCATTCAAGATGAAATATGTGCGGTCGGCGCCGAAGATGCGCGCCGCCTGCTTCTGGGCTTCCACGGCAGGCCCCTCGTGGATCAAAAGGTCGCCAAGATCGACGTCCGCATTGCAGAGATCGTTGCGGAAAATGCTTTCGCCCAGATATTTGAAGAACAGTTGCCCGGCAGGTGACTTGCGATAGAACTGGCCGCCTTGATGACCCGGGCAGTCGAAAGCGATATTTGCCTCACCATCATAAGCCATCATGCCGCCAAAAAACGGGGGCAACAGCGTCTTGCCGTAGTTGACCGCGCTGGAAATGATCTGCTTGGCATAGAAGGCAGGCGTCTGCTGTCCGAGATAGACGAAGCCTTCCACCTCGCCAGCCATTTCGACCACATCCATATCCGCAACGGTCAGCGTATCCGCCATGGCCCAGATCGGCGTAGCGAAGCCGATATCCCTGACGGAGCGGAGGAAGCTGCGCGCGGCCGGCAGCCAGCCGCCCTCGACCGAGCCGATATAGGCGCCGACGGCTGCATCTTCGGACACGTCGGCAGAGTAGCCGTCGCGCAGTTCCACTTCGAAACCCTCGGCGGCAATCTGCGCCAGCAGCTCCACAGCCTGCGGATTATCGCGATCGACGACGGCCACGATCTTCAGCATTTTGTGAAACGGTATGGCGACCGTCGGAGACTTCACATCTCGCGGGATCATTCTTGCGCCCCTTCTGCAATGCAATCGATCAGGTAGCGGCGTCCGCCATCGCCTGGAGCGAAGCGAAGACCATGGATATCCGTCTCGAAACCTGGGAACTTGCTGTCGAAATCCCGGGCATACAGCAGATAATCTTGAATGGACTTCGTGGATGGGGTGATCCGCTCGCCGGGCATGATCAGCGGAATTCCCGGCGGATAGGGAACGATCATCACGGCGAGGATGCGGTCCATGAGATCGTCGATCTCGATGCTCTCGATCTTCCCCTTGACCAGCCGGTCATAGGCATCGGCAGGACGTAGCGCCATTTCCGGCAGGACCGTGTACATGTCGCGCTGGGCCTTCGGCACGTCGTCCTTGCGATAGGTCGCATGGATGTTTTCGCAGAGATCTCGCAACCCCATGCCCGCATAGGCCTCCGGATGGGCTGCGGCGAGTGCCGGCAGCACGCGCGTCAGCGGCGCATTGGCGTCGTAGAGGTCCTTGAAATTGATGAGCTCGGTGACAAGCGTACTCCATTTGCCGCGCGTAATCCCCATCGAGAAGAGAATGAGGAAGGAATAGAGCCCGGTCTTCTCGATCTCGATGCGACGGGAGGAGAGGAATTTCGTGATGACCGCGGCGGGAATGCCGTGTTCTTGCATCATGCCGTTTGCGGACAAGCCCGGCGAAAGGATGGTGACTTTAATCGGGTCGACCATGACATGATTTTCGGCAAGGTCCGCGAACCCGTGCCAGGCCTCACCCGGCTTGAGGACCCAGTCGGCATGAGTGTCGCTAGGCGTCTCGTCGGCAATCGTCGGCTCCCACACATCGAACCACCAGCTTGCTTCCGTCTGTTTTCTGACAGCGTTCATCGCCCGACGGAAGCTGATCGCTTCGTCGATCATTTCCTGAACGAGCGCACGCCCTGCCGGCTGCTCCATCATCGCAGCCGCGACGTCGCAGGAGGCAATGATGCCGTATTGCGGCGAGGTCGAGGTGTGCATCATGAAGGCTTCGTTGAAGCGCGTAATGTCCAGACGCTTGGTGGCCGCATGCTGGATGTGGATCATGGATGCCTGCGAGAATGCAGCCAGAAGCTTGTGCGTCGAATGCGTGGCAAAGGTGATCGCGGTTTTGGATCGCGCCGGCTTCGTCGACGAGATTCCGTGAAAACCATCGTAGAATTCATGGAAGTTGGCATAGGCATACCAAGCCTCGTCGAAGTGCAGCACCTCGACGGCGTCGCCCAATACCTCTTTGATGGCGTCGACATTGTAGCAGAGCCCGTCATAGGTCGAGTTGGTGATCACCATCAGCCGGACCTTGCCGCTGGTCTGCCCGGCAAAGGGGCTTGCGGCAATCTTTTGGGCGATTGATTCCGGCTTAAACTGGTCCTTCGAGATCGGGCCGATGATACCGAGCCCATTGCGCGACGGCGTCATATAGATTGGCGTCGCGCCCGTCATGATCAGAGAATGCAGAATAGACTTGTGGCAGTTGCGATCGCACAGCACGAGATCGCCACGTCCCACCATGCCGTGCCAGATGATCTTGTTGGCTGTCGAGGTACCGCCGACGACAAACATGGTCTCGTCCGTGCCGAAAATACGCGCCGCATTGCGCTCACCCTCGGCGATCGGTCCGACATGATCGAGAAGCGATCCGACACTGCCGACCGATACGGAGATATCGGAACGAAGCGTGTTTTCGCCGAAGAAGGTGTAAAAGAGCTGGCCAACCGGGCTCTTGCGGAAAGCGACGCCACCCCCGTGGCCAGGTGTGTGCCAGGAATAAGCGCCCTCGAGTGTATAAGCCATCAACGCCTTGAACATCGGCGGCGGCAGCCGGTCGAGGTAGTTCCGCGCAGCCTGCGCTATGGCGCGCGCCATGAATTCCGCTGAATCTTCGAACAGCCGGAAGAAGGCATTGGTGTGGCGCAGCACGGTAGCCGGGACGTCTTCCGCAGTCGTGCTGTCGCCGAAGAGGAAGATCGGCAGGCGGTCGTTCCTCTGCCGCTTTGCGGTCAGAACCTCTTCCAGCACCCGCCAGCGCGTAGTCTTGTCCTCGGAGCCGTCGACGGAAATCAACCAGCAGGATTCGGTGTTGAAGATCTGAACGAGCCGGCGCGCATCCTCATAAGACACGCCGGAGACGATCCGGAAGCCTTCTTTTTCGATCGCGGCCGCCAGATCACGCATGCCGCGTCCGGCTGCGTTCTTGCCATCAAAATCCTCGTCGATAACGGCTATCGGAAATGCCATCTGGAATTCCATGCATTCCTCCAGAAACCGGGGGTCAAAGACTGTGGCCGCCATGCAGCGGCGTGCATCTCAGTTTGGAGGATCGTACATGACGCGTGGAGCAGCGTCGTTGATTGCAATCAACGTGAAGCGAAGCATTTCGATATCAGCAGGGAGCGACAATGCCTGACAACGGCTACTCTGCCCATTCCGCGTCGGCGGTGAAGGCGATCGTCAGCCAACGGTTGGCGCTCTCGTCCCCGATCGCCTTCCCTATGTCGTCTCTCAGCGCGTCCCATTCCTCCACGGTCTTCGGAGGAAGCCCTTCGGGCACGATGAAGTAGAGTTCGATCTGCGTTGCTCGGCCGACCCGGGCCACATAGGCGCGGTGAGAAAGGAAGCCGAGGCGGCCAACCATTTCGGCGGCGACCCGGTCGACATGCTGCTGGAGTTCGACCGGGGCAATCAGCAGAATTTCGCTCAGCGCCTTCCAGACGGTGCCGATCGGAAGCGGGATCATGACCAGGCAGACCAACGTCAGGACAAGCGGATCCATATAGCTGGCAAGCCAAGCGGCTTGCGTCTCCTGCACGGCAATGCCGACGAGGAACGCGAGAAGCAAGGCAAACGCAATGCCGCCCGACATGATCCAGGCCTTGATGTCGAGCGAGACGAAATCGGAGTTGATCCGGCGGTTCAGCCGGATGCCGAGGACGGCCATGATCACGCAGACAAGCAGGGTCGCCGCGGAATAGGCGACCGCCATGCCGAAGCGCAGTTCATGGCCGCCGCTCAAGATGCTGATGATGGCGCTGATCAGCGCATAGACCCCGACCGTCATCAGCAGGCAGCCATTGAGCATGAGGACTATCGGCTCCAGATGCCAGAAGCCCATGGTAAAACGGTTTCGAATCCTGCCGGACCGGGCGTCGCTCTTAGTCGATCTTATGATCAGGCTCGAAACCCAGAGCGCAAGCCCGGTCATGGCTGCATCGGCGAGTGAATAGACGCCATCGAAAGCGATCGAGAACGAGCCCGAAAGGATGCCGAAAACGACACCGAGTACGGCAACCACGATGGTCGCAGCGATCGAGATCCGCAAAAATCCCTGTTCGTTCGACATCGCCACCTCCCGCGCGGTCACCGGTCCGCCCATTCTAACGTCTCCGCGCTAATCTTGAAGGCATTCAGCATGGAAGATTCGGAACGATCGGCGACTTTGCATCGACCGAATTGCAGCGCCTAAAGCGCGTCGCATCAAACTTGATTCATGCGACGCGCTTTAGTCCTCTGTTTTTATGCATGTCGTTATCCCGGAACCGCTGCACCCTTCCGGGCGACATGCTTTAGTTTGGATGGAAATCTCGCTTGTGATGGCTATTTGCGAAAGCCAGGGCAGCGGTTAGACAGCCTCATCGCCCAATGGCAGAAGCCTGGCAGTCTCGGCCTACTCCGCTACCGTGGTGGGAGCACGGTGGGCCAGGCTTGCGTCTTCCGCTCGGTCGAGGTGAGCCGCTATACAAACTCGCGATCATCGTCTGGGAGATCATGGGAGGCGGTGCGACCCGCCTCGACCTGACATTCGTGGGGCACGTCAGCGCCGATAATCGTCATTTAGTATAAAAAGTCATGTTGCCGTTGCGTGCCCGTGACACCCACTCGATATCGTTCGGCCCGAGCTTTTTGGTCTTGAGCTGCGCCACGAGCCATTTGTTCGACCGAATTGCGGCTCTGATAGCTGAAACGTGTTCTTCACTCCCTGGTTGTGGGTGTGAACCGGTCTCCGAAAAACCTGCGACCCTGTAGCTCACGATCGTGAATCTTTTGCCGTGATAAGCCCGCACCGCGTCAGGCAAACTCTCACTCCAGTTCATTCTTCGAAATTCGCGTCGATCCTGCTGGGCTTGTATCGGAAGGGTACCGGCGAAAGCAGTCAACGCGGCAACTCCAATGATCACGGCCATCTTCATCTCTTTAACTCCTGAGAACAAAATGTTCCTCGGCGCGAAAGATAGCCCATGCGCAGGAGCCGGGCATTGAGTTCGATCAATGGTGTCCAGGCGAGAGCATGATGAATGGAAAGAGGCCATTCCCGCATGGCCACGCACACTGTTCTAGCGGCAAAGTGGACGGTTGCAGACTACGCATTGAACCGGATTGCGGCGCCTATTGTTTGGGTGGAAGATCATGCCGAGGAACCGCTGTCCGAAAGCGCATCGGCACGGAAAGGAAGATTCTCGGGAGGTCTTCATGACAACGTCGCCAAACGGCAAGAGCCTGGGGCTTGCCGCCTGCACCGCCATCGTGGTCGGAAATATGGTCGGGTCCGGGTTTTATCTTTCCCCGGCTGCCGTCGCGCCCTATGGCAATCTGGCGATCATCGTGTGGATCCTTATGGGTGCCGGTGCGATCTGCCTCGGTCTCACCTTCGCGCGTCTTGCAAGCCTTGTGCCCGCCGTCGGAGGACCCTACGCCTATACGAGAATCGCCTACGGCGATTTCGCAGGCTTTTTGATCGCCTGGGGTTACTGGATCTCCATCTGGACATCGCTGCCCGTCATCGCCATTGCCTTTACCGGAGTGATGGTCGATCTCTTCCCTGCCCTTGGCAATCGCTTCGCCGCGACCGTGCTGACCCTCGGTGTGATCTGGGCGATCGTGCTCGTCAATCTTCGCGGCGTTCATGCAGCCGGCCTCTTCGCGCAGGTTACCACCTATGCCAAGCTGCTCCCGTTCGGTGCGGTCGCCATTATCGGTCTTCTCTATATCGATCCGTCGCATTTCTCCGAATTCAATCCGAGCGGCCAGCCGCTGCTGCAATCGGTCGCGACGCTGGCGCCACTGACGATGTTTGCCTATCTCGGGCTGGAATCGGCGACCGTTCCTGCCGGTGATGTCGAGAACGCCGAGCGCACCATTCCCCGGTCGACGGTGATCGGGATCTCGATCGCCGCCACTCTTTACGTGCTTGGCACCATCGTGGTGATGGGCCTCGTCCCGCGCGAGCAGCTTGTTCATTCGGTAGCACCCTTCTCCCAGGCCGCCGGGATCATGTGGGGGCGCACCGGCGAACTGGCGATCTCTATCGCGGTCCTGATCTCCTCGATCGGAGCGCTCAACGGCTGGACCCTGCTGATGGGCCAGGTTCCGATGGCGGCTGCCCGCGACGGGCTGTTTCCGCCGCTTTTCGCGCGGCTCTCGCCGCGCGGCGTGCCGGCATGGGGCATGGTCATTTCAGCCTCGTTTGCAACGCTTCTGGTGCTGGTTCAAGCGATCGGCTCCGAAGGCTTTGCCGCCGTCTATCGGCTGATGGTCGGGCTGAGCACGATGACCGCCGTCGTTCCCTACGCCTTCTGTTCGCTGGCCAGAACCCTTGTGGCAGGCGTGACGCACGGGCACATGCCAAAGGTCAGCACGATCGAGCTCATCGCCTTTCTCTTTGCGATCTTCACTCTCTATGGCTCCGGCGCCGAGCCGGTGCTTTATGGCCTGGTCCTGCTGATGCTCGGCATCCCCGTCTATGTCTGGCAAAGGCGAAATGCAGCTGGTGCGAGAGACAAAGAGACGGCTCCGAGTGCAGCAACGCACCCGGCGCTCTCGCGATAAGTTGTCATGAAAGATCAATGCATGTCGCCCGGAAGTGTGCAGCGGTTTCGGGATAATGACCATGCATAAGAACAAAAAGCTAAAGCGCGTATCAATCAGATTTGATGCGACGCGCTTCAGTGCCAGCTCAGGCAATCAAAGCCGCTATTGATGATCGTCCCGCGCTCGCCGCGCACCATTCCGGCAATATCGGCAAGCGAGCCAATTGCCGCCGTCCCGCCCGCTGTGCGCGCAAAATGGCAGGCGGCTTCGACCTTGGGACCCATCGATCCAGCCGGGAAGGAGAATTGCTTGAAATCATCGGGGCGGGCGCAATGGATCGCCTTCTCTGACGGTTTGCCCCAGTCGGTGCAGACGGCCTGAGCATCGGTCGCCATGATCAGAAGATCGGCGGAGAGCTCGCGCGCCAGAAGCTCCGAGCATAGATCCTTGTCGATCACCGCCTCGACACCGATCAGCTTCCGGTCACTCCCTTTTTCGTACATCGTCGGGATGCCGCCGCCGCCGGCGCAGATAACGATCGTGCGCTGTTCCAGCAGCCAGCGGACTGGACGAATTTCGAAGATGCGCATGGGCGCCGGCGAGGCAACGACACGCCGCCACTTTTCCCCATCCTGCTTGAAGACCCAGGCCTTTTCGGCGTGCAGCCGGTCCGCTTCCGCCTTCTCATAAACAGGACCGACGAATTTGGTCGGGTTCTGGAAGCCCGGATCGGCGGCATCGACTTCTACCATGGTCAGCAGCGTTGCCAGAGGCTGCTCGAACGGCAGCAGGTTGCCGAGTTCCTGCTCCAGCATGTAACCGATCATGCCCTCGGTTTCAGCGCCGAGAACATCGAGCGGATAGGCTTCCTCCGGTTTATAGGCCGCGCCCTGAAGCGCAAGTAGCCCCACCTGCGGGCCATTTCCGTGCGTTATGACGATCTCATGCTCGCCCGCCAACGGCGCAATCGCATGAGCCGCGGTCCGCGCATTCCGTCTCTGGGCATCGGCAGTCATGGGTTCCCCACGCCGGAGAAGCGCATTGCCGCCTAGCGCTATAACGATCCGCATCCTAATCTCCCAAGGTAGCGACAAGCAGGGCCTTGATCGTGTGCAGGCGATTTTCCGCCTGCTCGAAGGCGACATTGGCCTCGGACTCGAAGACGTCGTCGGTGACCTCAAGGCCGTTGCTCATGCCGTAATCTTCCGCGATCTGCTTGCCCAATACCGTCTCGGTGTCGTGGAAAGCCGGCAGGCAATGCATGAATTTGGTCTGACGATTTCCGGTTGCCTTCATCAAGGCTTCGTTGACCTGATAGGGCGTTAGCAGCTTGATGCGTTCGCGCCACACATCCTTCGGCTCACCCATCGAGACCCAGACGTCGGTGTGAACGAAGTCGACCCCCCGGACCGCCTCATTGGGATCATCAGTGACCAGCAGGCGCGCACCGGACTTCTGCTGCAGGTCCTTGGCGATCGTCATGTACTCGTCGGAGGGCCAGAGCGACTTGGGGCCGCAAATGCGCACATCCATGCCCAGTAGGCAGCCGATGATAAGAAGCGAGTGCCCCATGTTCGAACGCGTGTCGCCCACATAGGCATATTTGATGTCGGCGATCGGCTTGTCGCTGTGCTCGCGCATCGTCATCACGTCGGCGATCATCTGCGTCGGATGATATTCGTCCGTCAGGCCGTTATAGACCGGCACGCCGGCGTAGCGCGCAAGCGTCTCCACGCCGTGCTGGGCGGATCCGCGATATTCGATCGCGTCATACATGCGGCCAAGGACACGCGCCGTGTCCTTGAAGGATTCCTTGTGGCCGATCTGCGAGCCGGATGGATCGAGATAGGTCACGTTGGCGCCCTGGTCCGAGCAGGCGACCTCGAAGGCGCATCTTGTCCGCGTCGAGGTCTTCTCGAAGATTAGGCAGATCTCCTTGCCCTTGAGGTGCTGCTGTTCGGTGCGGGCATATTTGGCACGCTTGAGATCGCGGGCGAGATCGAGGAGGTAGCGGAATTCGCGTGGCGTATAGTCCTGCACGGTCAAAAGCGAGCGATTGCGCAGATTGAAGCTCATTGTCTTGCTCCGTCGGTGTGTTTCATGGGTGAAAACGTCAGTATGCAGGCTCGCGCCAGATGGGGCATGTCATGCAATGCCCTCCACCACGACCACGGCCGAGTTCGGAGCCACGGATGGTAATGACCTCGATCCCTGCCTTACGCAGAAGTGTGTTCGTGTAGGTATTGCGGTCGTAGGCGACGACGACGCCGGGCTCGAGTGCGACGACATTGTTGCCGTCGTCCCATTGTTCGCGCTCCGCCTGGTAGGAATTGCCGCCGGTTTCCACGATGCGCAGTTTCGGCAACTCGAGCGCCTCGCTGACAACATCGAGCATCGACTGACTTTCGGGGTGAATCTCGAATGTTCCGTCGTCATCCCTGGGGTACATGCTGTAGCAGCGGATCTGGTCGACGACCTCGGCAAACAGCGTGACGACATCGCGATCGCAAAAGCTGAAAACGGTGTCGAGGTGCATTGCCGCGCGGCTCTTCGGCATCAGACAGCCGATCACCCTCTTGGCCGCCTTGCTCCTGAACAGGGCCTGCGCCACCTGGCCAACGGCCTGGTAAGTCGTGCGCTCACCCATGCCGATCAGGACCGTGCCGTTGCCGATCGGCATGACATCGCCGCCCTCCATCGAGGCATTGGCGAACTGATTGTCTGAATCGCCCCACCAGATCCGGAAATCGCCGCCCAGAAAGATCGGATGAAACTTATAGATCGCCCGCTGGATCAGTGTCTCTGCGCGTCTCGCCGGCCAGAACATCGGGTTGCAGGTCACGCCGCCGTAAATCCAGCAGGAGGGGTCGCGCTGAAACAGCGTGTTCGGGATCGGCGGAATGACGAAATCCGTTTCCGGCAAGGCACTGAGCATCAGCGACTTGGCCTTGACTTCCGGCAGATCGGAGATCGCGATGCCGCCGATCATGAACGCGGCGAGCTGTGTGGCCGGCATCTCGTCAAGCCATGGCCGCATCGCCTCGGCAATCTGCGAGCCGAGTACATTCGGAGTGATGCGTCGGTCCAATATGAAGTCACGTGCCTGCTTGTTGGTCAGCGCCTGGCCAAGCAAGTCGTGGAGTTCGAGAACTTCTACGCCTCTTTCCTGCATCTTCAGCACGAAATCGAAGTGATCTTTCTGAGCCTCATGCACCCATAGGACATCGTCAAAAAGCAGGTCATGGCAGTTGGCAGGCGTCAGGCGCTGATGCGCCAGAGACGGTTTGCAAACCATGACAGTTCTGAGCTTTCCAACCTCCGAGTGAACGCCGAAACCACGCATGTGGCCCTCCCTGCAGCTTTTTGGATCGCGGCGCCGCCGCTGGTTATTGGCCATCACACTATTTGGGCCGGCTCGGTCATGTCATTGATCGCAGACAATCGGTAACGCAGTATGTGGTGGGTGAAGCCAAGGGAATGCGGTCGCATTCACTGGAGGCCCGAAACGACACATCGATAGATTTGCCATACCCGCCAATGGGTGGGGTGAACGTCGAGCACTTCACCCGTCATGGCATTGATCCAGCCACCGGGGAGACGCTGGCAAGGAAAAACCAGCGCATGAACGCCGTCATCGTCGATGACAGCGAGCTCTATATCAAGTTCGAACGGAGCTTCGACAGGCAACCGCCACATCGCCGCGCCCTCCCCCAACGATTCATCGGGTTGACCGGA
The DNA here is from genome assembly GCF_019685115.1 of Rhizobium sp. NZLR11. NCBI lineage: Bacteria > Pseudomonadati > Pseudomonadota > Alphaproteobacteria > Hyphomicrobiales > Rhizobiaceae > Rhizobium > Rhizobium sp. NZLR11. The sequence continues at coordinate 125,285 of NZ_JABDWD010000001.1, forward strand.
TGCGAGGTGTCATTCAGGCACGCTATTCCACCGGCATGCCTTGCCTCGATCAGCTGCCTATGGCCATCGAATGAACCCGCTATGCGCTGGCATTGCGATAAGACAGCAATCACGCGCCTTGTGTGCGGAGATAGATCCGACCGGCTTTTGGCATCGCTCATTCGAGTAAAAGATCAGGTTGCCATCAGGACAAACGTTCTGATCATTCAACTCCCTCACATGGCCACGTAGCCTTTGCTTCTCACAATAATAGAACAATGAAGCGGACGCATTGAGCCGAATCAATAGGGTCATGGCGAGCGCTAACGACAGGATCGCGTCAAAAGCCCCAAGGAAGAACAATAGAGGCTACGCGATCCTACACCGGTTCCTCATCCAAAGATGGTAGTATTACGCCATCGGTCGAGAAGAACGACGGTCCCAAGGGCCAATGCGTCTCAAAGGGCGGAGGAGACCATCATGTCCATCAAGATGGAGGCACCGCATGTCGTTGCCGAAACCAGTGCCGCCGCCGCGATTGTGGTGGGTCAAGCATGGTCCTTGACGCCGCAACTGCCACACCCCGAGCCGGTGGGCGCTTTGACCGAAGAAGAAGACGGGCTGCGGATGGATTGGATCCGGCAACTCCACGAAGACATGCCGGATGCGGTGTTTTTCATCAGCCATCTCCACGAAATTTCAGCTTGCAACAGGGCTGCGGTCGCATTGTTCGGCTACGAAGAGCGCGAGTTGATTGGCCGCAAGATCGATTTTGTCTGGCGTGCGACACCGAATGTTCAACTCAAGGGACGATGGGGAGACCGCGGCGCAGTGCGTGCCGGCTTGGCGATCACCAAGAGCGGAGCCCAATTCCCGACTGCCTTGACCATCGTCAGAAAGCACGGCGAAAAAGGCTTCTTCACCGCGGCGATTTTCGAGGACTATCAAACCGAGAGCGAGACTTTGCTGCAAGTTCAGGAGCTTCAGCACGAGGTTGCCCGCCTTGCAAGAGTGATTGAATTGGGAGAGATGGCATCCACCCTTGCGCATGAACTTTCCCAGCCACTGTCGTCCATCGCAGCTTATTCCCAAGGCTGCGGCCGCCTCGCCACGGATGGCCCCCGGCGCGACGAAGAACTCCGTGAAGCACTGTTGGAAATCACACAGAATGCGCTCTGGGCAGGTAGTCTTGTCCAGAACATAAGAGAATTCGCCGTGCGCGGCACCTCCGAGCGGAAACCGCAAGAGATGCACGAACTGATCCATCGGGCGATAAGACTCGCGCTTATGGGGTCGCGGCGAAAAGACCTTCATACGAACTTCCAACTCAAGGCAGCGCGGGACGTCGTTCTCGCAGACAGCGTTCAGGTGGTGCAAGTGCTCACAAACCTCCTCCGCAACGCTTTGGAGGCGACGGAGTGTGCCGAGCAGCCCTCTATCGGGATCCGGACGACAGTAGAGAACTTCTCGTCTCTCGTCGTTGAAGTGTCCGACAACGGCTGTGGGATTGCAGCCGAGATGGAAGAGACGTTGTTTCGCCCCTTCGTGAGCGGCAAGCCACATGGCCTCGGTATGGGCCTGGCATTGTGCAAGCGCATTGTTGAAGCGCATGGGGGCCGCATAAGCGCACACAAAGGAAGAGAGAGCGGTTCGATCTTCTCGTTCTCAATTCCGCTGGTGGAGACCAAGACAGATGGCGAACGACCTTACGATCCATCTCGTCGATGACGAGGAGTCGTTGAGACGATCGTTGACATTTTTGCTGGTGTCGGCAGGTTTTGCCGTGCGGGCGCACAGCTGCGCAAACGCGTTTCTGGAGCTTCTGCCCCTTTCGGGTAGAAGCTGCCTGATCACGGACCTGCGCATGCCCGATGTCGACGGCATCGAATTGCTTCAGCGCCTGCATCGGCTGAGTGCGGACGTTCCGGCAATCGTCATTACCGGCCAGGGCGATGTCGGTGCAGCCGTTAACGCGATGAAGGCGGGGGCATCGGATTTCCTGGAAAAACCTCTCAGGGAGGAAGCGCTGATCGCGGCCATCAACCTGGCAATGGGTCAAAGGCGGCAAAGTCACACAATCGTCGATTCCGAGAGCGTCGCGGCGCGTGTTCGTCAGCTCACAGATCGCGAACATCAGGTTCTGACCGGCGTGCTCGACGGCTTGCAGAACAAGATGATCGCCTATCATCTGGGTATCAGCTCGCGTACGGTGGAAGTCCATCGCGCCAACGTGATGGCCAAGATGGGCGCCCGCAATCTGGCGGAACTCATGCGCATGGCCATGACCGTTGACGCGGTTGCGCAGTCGACTGAAACCGGACCGACCTCACCGGTCTGGCCAGCCTACGCTCGATAGGCCAAAACTAACCTTTGCAACTGCAATCTACTCAGCTATGGTGCTTTAGAAGACGCTTATAAATGCGTGATCAAGTCGTGGGGGCGATCATGAGAAACGCAGCAAAGGTCAATCTATTCAGCACGCTTACACCGACCGCTGAGGAAATCTGCAAGCAAGTTCAGCGAATTCTCGGAAGCGAAGAATTTCACGCGCCGAAACGTGGGCGAAATTTCCTGGAGTTTGTTGTCAACGAAACGCTCGCTGGACGAGCAAGCTTCCTGAAGGCATTTACTATTGCAAATGTGGTTTTTGGTCGGGAAGCCTCATTTGACCCGCAGAATGACCCGGTCGTACGCATAGAGGCTGGCCGGATACGAAAAGCCCTGGAACGCTATTATCTCGTCGCAGGCCACGCGGACGCGGTCGTCATAACGGTGCCTAAGGGCGGATACGTGCCGCATTTCGAATATACCCGGGACGCGTCGGTACCGGCGCCACCTCGGAGCGACCCGGAAAACGCGCCTGCCGCAGACCTGGCGGATCAACGACATCCGCTTCAGGAGGGGCAGCCTCCGGCGCTGCCGACCGCTCGCGGCGTCGCAACCGGACTTCTGGCCGTATTCGTGCTTCTTTTCCTCGCGCTTGCCTCGGGACTTTTGGTTGCGCGACATGCCCAGACCAGTTCTCCGCCGTCAGCTGCCTCCATGCCGACGGTCGCTGTCGAGTTTTTTGCAACGAGCAGCTCCGTTGACTCCAGTTTGGATATCGCCCGCGGCCTGAGGGACGACATTATTGGCCAGCTCGCCCAACGCGATGACATCGTCGTCGTCGCCGATCCGTCAAGAAATGATCATACCGCTGTTGCTGACTACGCGCTTCAAGGCAACATCCAGATGGACGGACGCAAGCTGCGCTCGGTTGCAAGGCTGGTGCGCCAAGCAGACGGGGCGGTCATTTGGGCCAGTAATTTCGATGCCGATCTTCGCGCTCAAAACAAGCTCGGCATTCAAACAAGTGTCGCCCGGCAAATCGTCGGCGCCATAGCGCAGCCCCATGGCGCCATCTTTCAGGCCGACACAAGTGTGCTCGCCACGCCAATGGAGAAGGGCAACCGGGATGCCTATGTCTGTACCTTGGCCTATCAGAGTTATGTCCAGACGATGACCGCTCAAAGTCATAGCGCTGCACGCGAATGCTTGTGGCAGGCAACCCGGCGAACGCCTGATAGCGCTACATCCTGGGCGCTCTTGTCCATGGTCTACCTTGACGAAATCAGATTTCGCTACAAGCTCGGGACATCGCCCTCTGTCGAATCTCTCGAACTTGCAACCGTTTCGGCCGAACGGGCCGCTTCGCTCGCGCCGCACGATCCCCAGGTGCTGCGGGCAAGTATGCTGGTGAACTTCTTCAGGGGGGATATCGACAAGGCACTGGCGGCCGGGACTGCAGCCTATGCTGCAAATCCGAACGATGTGGAGGTTGCGGGCGAATACGGCCTGCGACTGGCGATGTCCGGAAAATGGCAATCAGGCTGCGAGTTGATATCAGTCGCAATCGACAAAAATGTCGGCCCCCAAGGCTATTACCAAGGCGGCATGGCGCTCTGCGCATTTATGCGGGGCGATATGGAATCCGCGGAACGGTGGTCTCGAAAATCCGATCTCGACTGCAGCCCGATGCGTCACCTCGTATTGCTATCCATTCTTGGAGCCGCTGGGAAGATGGATGAAGCCAAGCTGGAACAGGATTGGCTCCATGTCAATGCGCCCGCATTGATGACGAACATCCGCCAGGAGATTTCCCTACGCCTTAAGCGCCCGGAAGATCAGGAGCGGTTTTTTGACGGGCTGCGCGCCGCTGGCGTGGCCGTCAACCTCCCATCGTAAAAATAGCGCGTCGCCCCAAAATCCGATCACCCGAGAAGACGACGGTAAAGACTCAAAATGCGACGGCTATGGCTCGGAGCCCGAACGGCCCAGCTTGCGGCTGGTTGAAATCTCCTTCGTGATTTGAGCGGCAACCTCATCCTCGACATCGAGAATGGTTTGATCACTGAGGTCGCGATCATATTGATTTGCCCAGACGACCGTGCCATCGGCGCCGTTTATCAGGCGGACATGCAGACGTAGAGCCGCGCCGCCCTCGACAAGAGCACTTCCCTGCAAATTGAAGAGCGGGCCGATAGGCTCCATGCCGGATTGCCCGGGAGCGAGCACGACAAAGTCGTCCACCTTGACGAGCTTGGCGATGAGTTGATCGACCACTCCCTTCGCAAAGTCTGCTCCTTGCGCGGTAGCCCCGAGGGCTGCGAAGGGTTCGACGACAATCCTAGTCTTGCTGTTCAGCATTGACTGGGCAGGAGCTGGCAGCGTCCCCGCCGGCAAGAGGTAGGATGCGAGGGGACGGATGAGGGCGAGAACCGCCATAGCGCCCAACAGGGCCGGAATGCCGATCGGCAGGAGGAGATCTCGATAGGTCAGCGGTCGCTCGTGTCCGGGGGGATTTTCCTTTTTCTCGTAACTTGGCGCAGACACGTCGCCTGGCTTGGAGTCGTTTTCACCGCTCGAAAAGTGCGGAACATAGCCCCCCTTGGGAATGGTGATCCGAATCGGGTCGCTGCCTCCGGAAACGAGATAGTATCGTTCGATTGCGCGACGGATACGCCCCGCCTCGATACGGACAACAGGATCGTTCTGCGCGTCGAAGGAGGCATCGCGTCCGAATACCGCCTGCGCAATCGTAGAGGCCTTGAGCTGCTCGCCGTGCCCATCGAGCGTCTCTTCTACGATATATTGGAGAAAGCGGCGCCCGCGTTCGGGAGCGAGGAATTCCGAACTTGCGAGCATACGATCAAGCTGAGCACGAATGCTTGCGGATTCTTGTCGTGCCTGGCTGTCCCCTCCCTCTTCCGGTGCCATTTAGACCTCCCGCGATACGGCTCTCCAGGGGCAATAGCTTATACACCAGTCCGTGATCGCCTGCTTCCGTAGCAATACGTAAGGGGTATCTCGAATACCGGGACATGCAACGATTGCTTATGCTGCAGCGTCGGATGGGGGGCGATTCACATGTTTCAGGCTCAGGCGATCGGAAAATACACGACGGTTCCCGACCACCGCCACAGGGCGGGTTCAGGGGCGGCAAAAGATCAGTCAATAAAATTCAGCGCCGACGAGACGATCTATAGCGAAGGCGAACACGTTATTGCGATCTACCAGGTCGAAGCAGGCGCAGTCCGGATATACCGCCTGACATCGAACGGCCAGCGGCACATCTTATCGTTCTGCGGCAAGGGCGAATGGTTCGGGCTCGAGATCGGAAATGTGCGAACCGATTTTGCAGAAGCCATCTGCGAAACTCGCATAAGACCGTTTCGTACCAATCAGGACGCAGTCGTTCCCATCGATCTTTTGCAGATTGCCCTGACGGGCCTTGCGAAGGCACAGCAAAAACAACTCATCATCAGCGAGCAAAGCGCGCTGAAGCGCCTTGCGGCCTTTGTTCAGGAGATGGTTGACCGTCATCCCGAGGATCCGGAATTCGATATCATGATGTGTCGCAGCGACATTGCCGACTATCTTGGCCTGACGGTTGAAACGGTTGCCCGCTCTTTCACGAAGCTGCGGGAAAAACACATCCTTCGTCTCAACGGCAAATCGCAACGAATTGTCCGGCTTCTCGACCGCGATGCACTCATCGCCTTAACGATTTAGCGAAAGCGGCCATCGCCTAAAGCATGTCGCCCGGAAGTGTGCAGCGGTTCCGGGATAACGACATGCACAAAAACAAAGGCCTAAGGCGCGTCGGATGAATAAAGTTTGATGCGACGCGCTTTGGACCGCAACAAAGGGGATTGAACCATGACAGATGCGTCCCGCAAAAGACCGACCAAGGGATTTGTTGCAGGCTTGATCGGCGCGGCAGCGTTGGGGGCGGTTTCTCAAGTGACCGTCGCCCGCGCCGAGGACGATCCCTTCTCCCAGTTTCCGTTGGTCATCCATTGCAAGTACAATGAGACGTACCATGCGTTTTACATATCGCGGGTCTCCCATGACGGTGTGGCGACTTATGTGGCATCTGATCGGATCGCCGGCACGATCACGCTTGATGGAAAGGCTAAGGCGATCGGTGGGGCGGGAGGCGGCAGCTGTGTCGGCAAGACATTGGTGGAGCTTCGCGCATCGCAACAAGCTTATGATTTGAAACCTTAGAGATGCCGAAAGTGTGAGCGGTTTTCGGACGAAATCATGCTTTAACCGATTAATTTAGAACAGGATTCAGACTATGGGCTGGCCGGCTTGAAGGCATCCTGCTCCAGCGCGTCTCATCTGCTTTGCCGGCAGGCTCACTTAGCCGGCGTCGCCGCGTTTGCCTGCTGCGCGCGGATTGCTTGAGCGGCTGCCGCGGCGCCCTTTTCGTCTCCTCCGACCTGCACCGTCGGCTGCGCGAATGCGATCCCGTTGCCCAGGAACACCTCGCGAATTTTGGCATAGGCCTTGCGACGGATATACGTCTGCATACCCGGAACCGTAGTCATGGCGAAGCTCAACACGATGCCGTAGTCGCCGAACTGCTCGACGCCCTTCATTTTCAGCGGCTCGAGGAAGTTCGGCCCGAGTTCCGGATCTTCCACCAGTTCTGCTCCGATCTTCTTGGTCAGCTTGCGCGCCTTGTCTATATCGGTATCGAACCCGACGGTGATCCTGAACTTGTCGATCACCCAGTCCCGGCTCATGTTTTCGACAGCACCCAGTTCGCTGAACGGCACCGTGAACACTGGGCCGCGATGATGGCGCAGACGAACCGAGCGGAGACTGAAGCTCTCCACCGTTCCCTTGTAATCCTTGGCCTGGATGTATTCGCCCACACGGAAAGCGTCGTCGAGCATATAGAACACACCGTTAATGATGTCCTTCACCAAAGTCTGTGAGCCAAAACCGATGGCCACACCGAAGATGCCCGCTCCCGCGATCAACGGACCGATCTGTACACCCAATTGCGCCAGCACGATCAGTCCCGCCATGACCGCAACAGCGACGGCCAATGCGTTGCGAAAAATCGGAAGAAGCGTGCGGAACCGGGCACGTCGGGCCGCGTCCGCCGGCGCGAGCGATGTCGTGCCGGTCGATACGCGCAGCGTTCGGTCGATCCAGCCCCGTGCCATCTGCCAGAGAAGGTCGGCAACCACGAGGATGAGAACGCTTTTCAGGCCGCCGTAAAAAAACGCGGCGATCATCGGATCGCGCTGACCCAGCGTGTCCGGATTGAGATGCCAGACAAGCGCCAGCCATCCCACGGCGAGGACGAGAACCGCGGCGCGTGCCCCTCGCGCGACCAAGATACCGTGCAGGCTACCGGGATCGCTGGTGAAGGATAGCGCCAGGCGACCGACGGCGTTCAGGATACCCGGCAACACCAGCGCGTAGATGCCGATCCAGAAGAGGCCCCTCATATTGAGACACCAGACGAGCCACAGGACGACGAGGTAGGCCGTTATCGCCACTTTCCAGGCGCGGCTTCCCTCCCAGATCGACCATGCTGCCTCGATCGCAAGCAGCAGTCCAACCACCGAGAAGCAGTAGCTGATAGCATAGCTGATCTCAGGGGAAACGCCGAGTGGCTCGCCGACGGCCGCGGTGGCGAGCGCAAAACAAATGAGCCCGGACAGGACCAACAGCCTCCTGCGCAGGGCGGAACCCATTGCCGCCACGGACAGGAGCGCGGCAGCCAATCGAAACAGGATAAACGCCGAGAGATAAGCAAGAAGCGTCACACGTGCGAGTGGCGGCCAGTCGATCGCGAAAAATACGATACCCATCGCTCCGGCGAAGATGCCGATCGGGATAAGCCGGCCAAGCAATGCCTCGCGGCGCGCGGCAAACCTGCGATACACCGCCTCGGCGGCGAGACCGAAAGCGACCAAGCCGCCGAATATCACGAAGACCGGCGCATAGCCCCTGCTGGCGGCTTCGCGCCTTGCTCTCGTCGCCGCCGCCGTCACTTCCGCCGGTATCGCAGGTATCGCCGAAAGGATCTGGTTCACCCGCAGCCGCGCCCCAGCCTCCCACTTGGCCAAGGCCGAATTGCCCGCCGGTGAAACGGGTGTCGCAAGCTCGCTCTGCTTGCGGCTATCGAGCCAGGCCTTTACGTCCGGATCCTGCAGCAGGCGAACGAGTTCGTCGATTTTCTGCTGCGGTTCCGCCAGTGGAGTCTGCGCCCATGCATTTAACGCGAAGAGAAAAACGGCGATGAAGGAAAGAAGCCATCTCAACCTGGAACTCCTCACTGCGTCAGCGTTTGTTGCTTCAGGTCGCCGTCGAGTGTCTCCTTAGCGGATCGTGGGGGTCTCTTCTGTATGACGGGCTGCTCGATGATCTCAATCGGTGCCGCGACCGCGGTAGCGGCAACGGTGCCGATATTGGTCACCGTTCCGCCGACGACGGCCGTAATGCCTTGGCCCAATGTGACCTTGGAATCGGTAAGGGTCTGGCCGGTCATGAGGCGCTGACCGATGAGTTGGACAATCTCGGGACTTTCGGCGAATTTGCCATGGTTTAGACTGTCGTTGCTCTTCACCTTCGTCAGGTCGATGGCGGTGATGCCGGCTTTTTCCAGCTTCGAGCGGTAGGGCTCTTCGGCCGGATTGATCGCGCCGAGACGGGAGACGCGTCCCGTGATGAAGCTGGAGATCGCAAGCGCCTTGTCATCCTGAGAGACGAAGATCGTGAATTTTGGACGTGGCTCGCCCATCTCCACATATTGTTTGGCGAAGACCTGGATGTCGATGTCAGGCGAGGCCAGTATGACATTGTGGATCTTCGAATTGACGTGGCCGTCGCGTATCCCCATCTGCCGCAGAGATTCCATGGCAAGCCAAGTCCCCATCGAATGGGCCATGATGGTGATGTCCTTGACGTTGGGATCAGCTGCCAGCGTGCGCAGTGCCTGCTCCAGCGCCGTACGCGAATAGTTCGTACTTTCCTTGTCGTATTCGTAGGCGGTGATCTCCGCTCGCGACGGCCAGGTGAACAAGACCGGCGTCGCCTGCATCTTGCTATCGTGGACGATCTGCGCCAGCCGGAAAACCGAATCCTCATAGGTGTTGTTGAAGCCGTGAACGAAGACGAGCGCATGTCCGCCGTTCACATGCTGCCGGAACCAGACGCGGCCTTGTGCCACCGTGTCGATCTGCTGAACACTGGTCACGGCAAAGTCGGTGGCAGGATTCGGAGGAAGGCGCTTTGGCCACTGCACGGTGCCGACTTCGCGCTTTGCCGGGATAGAAATCGAGATCTGGGTCAGATGCGGTTTGGGACTGCGCTCGCCGTTGAAGAGCGTGGCGGGGCTTCCCGAAGGCTCGCGCGTGGTCGCGACCAGCATGTCGACCCTAGCTGTCGGGGGCATCGACGATGACGTTGAAACCGGTGTCATCACGCCGCCCGGATGCCCGCAACTCGTCAGAAGAAGAAAAAGAGCCACACCACATTTTGCCATGCACGCATCCACGCATCCTGCGATCGCTCAGGAGGAAGCTTTCCGAGCCCAAACACTAGCAGGCTGACCATGCCGACACCTGTAGCATCACGTAATATCTGTAGGTTTTCCGATGATCAGCCATGGTCTCAGCTTTCCGAATTGCCGGATCCCGACCGCAGATGCTTGCGCCTCTACCGAAGGGGACGGCGACCAATGAGAACTGCGCAATTGCCGGTCGCGATCGCTGGGATGGCCTTATCAGCGGGAACGAAATCCAGACGCCATGGTTAAGCCCTGGAGCGGCGCCTCGTCCCGGGAGCCGCGCGAGGTGTAGCCGAGGAGCATGTTGTGAATGTCCTGATGTTCAACAGAGTGAGAAACAGTCACGACGGTCCCGATGCCCCTTTCGTGACCACGGACGGTGATAATCGGAAGCTCTACAGGTTCGCTCTGCAATACGATATGGACGGCAAAAGCTGGGCGACTGAAATATGGGCCTATTCCTCTCAAGATGCCGAAGAGCGCGTGGCCGCGATGCGCCGATCGATGACGATGTGCGGCCAACTTTACGGCGAGGTGGAAGTATAAAGCCCCGAGGTGCTTCGGCATCTCCGATCATGAGCAACGAAGATATTCGTCTGTCTCCAGCCCTTCGGCCGGCTGAAAGCGTCAATCTCGTGGAAAATCGGTCGATCGATCACAACGATGCGGTTTGTCCGGTATCGTACAGCAACGAAGAGCGCGCACACCGCTTTCCTTCTTATTACGGGAGGAAAAAATGAAGCGCTCGTTCCCAACAAGCTCAGCGTCGCATTGCAAAACAACGTCCGCCATTGAGTCGGAGATCGTCCAGTTGACGCCGGCGTTACGTGCATTTGCCCGGAGGTTCCTGCGCAGCGAGGACGACATCGATGATCTCGTGCAGGAAACGCTGCTGAAGGCATTGAACTCGCGACACCTCTATAAGCCCGACACCTCTCTCAAATCCTGGCTGTTCACAATCCTGCGAAACACATTTTGCACCAACTACCGCCGACAGAAACGCGAGCCGACCGCAATGGACGCGGCCATGGAACAAGTCGCGATTGCGCCCAGCCAGGAATGGGCGCTGCGGGAGCGGGAGCTGCAACGAGCACTCGTGCAACTTCCAGACGACAGGCGCCGGGCACTGATATTGGTGGCGACCGGAACGAGTTACGAGGACGCTGCAAGGCTGTGCGGTTGCCGGATCGGCACGTTGAAAAGCCGTGTAAGCCGGGCACGCGGGTCCTTGCTCTCGATGCTCGGAAACAACCTCATCGACTGATCGTCTTTGCGCCGGCAACAATTCCGCCGACAACATCGTCGGCTGGATCGTCGCGCCCCAGATCTATTCTCCCAAGACAGCGATGCCGGCCACCGGAATATCCGAGAAGGAAGCGCGTGACCTCGCGGCCTATCTCGATGCCGCGAGCAGTGATTGGCCGTTTCCTAAGCTCGTTAATAAGCGCATGATCATCGCTGGGAGAGAAGGACATTGAGATGGACAGAGGTATGGTGGAGAAACATCTGCAGCAGGCACGAGAGCATGTGGCGCTAGGAGGACAGCACATCGCTCGGCAGCGCGAGATCGTGGCTGAGATGACCGACCGCGGCTCCGACGCGAAAGAAGCGCAACGACTCCTGGTGATTTTTGAAGAGTCGCAGGTCATGCATGTTGCTCACCTTGATAGGCTTAAGGCCGAGTTGCTTGCCCTGCGATGAAAAGCATGGGCCCCGGTATAAGCTGGGTCGAACCGTTGCGGTAATTGTCGACGGATCAGCAGAGGATTTCGGTCCATAGCGGACCACGCGGCTACGCCTGTCGTGAGGTATCGATAGCAATTTGCAACGCTTCCAACAGCCGCGTCATATCGATGGGTTTGGCACAGCAGCCAATTAATTTGAACCGCGCCGGCAAAACAGAGGCGTCGTAGCCGGTCGTGAACACGAAGGGAACATGGAGTTCCAGAAGCCTGTCGGCAACCGGGTATACCGGCTCACCATGCAGGTTGACGTCCAAGACCGCTGCGTCAAGAACATCCGATACGGCCAGCAGCTCAATCGCATGTTCCAGAGATTGCGCCGGGCCAATGACGATGGCCCCTGCGTCAGCCAGCTCCAGGGATAGGTCTTCCGCCAGCATGAATTCGTCCTCGACCACAAGCACGCGGTATCCGACGAGCATCCGTTCAGCCATGACCATCATCCTCGACCAGGTTGCTGAGGGAAACAGGGATTGCGATCGTGCAATGGACTCCATCCTTACCAAGATCATAGGACGTCTTCGCATCGAGCTGGTAGGGCAGCGCGCGTTCGATCAGTTCACGACCTTGGCCGCCCCCTTGCGGTCCGGAATCGGCGGGCGACATCTTCACCCGGCTCTCCCGCCAATCGACATGCAGCCATGGCTTGCCGCTTTCGCCTTGTTGCTCGACACGCCAAACGATCGCCAGATGCGCCTGCGGTTGGCTAAGCGCTCCGTATTTGGCGGCATTGGTGCCAAGCTCGTGCATCGCCAATGCCATCGTCTGGACAGTCGTCGAGCGAAGCCTGACACCTTCCGGACCTTGCAAGGTAACCCGGCTCGTCTCGCCTTCCGGCACACCGTGGGCTGCCAGTTCGGAGCGGATGAGCTGATCGAAGGTGATACGATCCCCCTCCTGTAGCCGCGACAAGAAGCCCTGCACCCGCGCCAGCACATCCAGCCGGTCGCGGAACTTCTTGTGGAAATCCGCCAGATCGGTGCTGGTACGCATGGTCTTGTCGGCTATCGACCGGACGACGGCCATGAGGTTGCGCGTGCGGTGCTGAAGCTCGGCGACGAGGACTTTCATACGGTCGGCAGAGGCCTTTTCATCGGTGATATCGCGGCCGATACCACCGATCTGCGTGAAATTTCCTTCCTCTCCGAAAAGCGGGAACTCGGCGTTACGCAACCATCGGATTTCGTGGTCAGAGGCGCGCCTGATGCGGTACTCGTATTCCGCACGCTCGCCGTTTCGCACGCGACGAATCTCGGAGAGCGCCTGTTCCCGGTCTTCAGGGATGATCAACTCCGCCCAGCTGCGGAAATTGTTGTCCGTCACGGCCTGCTGGCGCTCGACACCATAGATGGTCTCGAAAGCCGGCGCGAGGTAGTTCCATTGCAGCGTCTCCGCGTCGCGGATCCACAACACGTCGGAAGAGGCTTCGCCAAACAGGCGGAACTGCTCCTCCTCCTGCCACAAAGCTGCCTGTGCTTGTTTCCGTGCCGAGATGTCGATGCAGAACTCAGCGATCGTGCCGTCGCCAAGATCGCGCCCGGCAAACAACATCCAGCGACGCGCACCATCGGCTAAGAAATACTCCTTTTCATATGGCCCCATGCGGCCAGTCTCTTTCAAAGCTGCCATCTGGGCTTCGGTCTCGGCAATGTGCTCCTCCGGGGTCAGCCGGCGCCAGTGCAGCTCTGCGCGCTCCATTTGTGACCGACTGTACCCGGACATCTTCAAGAACACTTCATTCGCGTCGAAGATGACACCGTCCTCATTTAGAAAAACCACGCCGACCGCATCTGTCTCCAGAACGCGCTGCAGGCGTTCCTCGCTGCGTCGAAGCGCCATCTCCGCCTCGTAGGTCCCCGTCAGATCTGTGAAGGTGACGACAGCTCCGCTGATATAATTATCGACGCTGCGATACGGCAGCGCGCGCGCGGCGTAATGCCGGTTGTCCGTGGGGTCGCTGACCTTCCGGTCCACGGGCATCAGCGTTCTGAGGACAAGTCGAACATCGTCCAGCAGTTCCGGATAAGCCACGCGCGATACGACATGATCCAGCGGTCGCCCGACATCCGTGTCAAGCAGATGGAATATTTCGGTTGCCGCCGGCGTGAAGCTTCTGACGCGCAGATCGTTGTCGAGGAAAACAGTAGCGATCTGGGTCGCCTCGAGCAGGTTCTTCAAGTCCGAATTCGCGCGGTCAAGTTCGGTGACACGATGGGCCAGTTCGCCGTTGACGGTCTGCAGTTCCTCGTTGACAGATTGCAGTTCTTCCTTCGAGGTTTCCATCTCCTCGTTGGCAGACTGCAGCTCTTCGTTGATCGACTGATATTCTTCGTTGGACGATTTGAGCTCTTCGTTTGTGGATTCGAGTTCCTCGATGGTCGCCTGAAGCCGGTCGCGCGTAAGGCGCAAATCAGTCTCGAGACGCTGGACGTGCTCTTCGCTCGTCAGCCGTCCTCCGTCGGGCGCCGTCCCCTCAGCCACCTGCCCTGCGTCTTGAAACAGCACCATCAGCGAGGTGACGTCGCCGCTGCCGAGAGGTTCGACGATTATATTGACGGCGTAGGTGCGATCGTCCTGGCGCAACAGCACCCTCGGAACTTCGACCTTGACGGCTTCCGTCGTGGCACGCTGCAAGGCGGAGCGCATATCGAGCCGAAGATCGCGATGAGCAAGGCTCAGGAGGTTGAGTGTCGCCATTCCCGATGCCGGTTCGAGATAGCGGCCTGTGCGTCCTGAGAAGTGGAGAACATCATAGTGCGAATCGACGACCACATAGGCTGGGGCGAAGCGCTCTGCTACGACCTCTGCTTGCCGGCTGATGGTTACCGACAGCCGGCCGGTCTGCAGCATGGGAGCTGGTGCCGAGAACGGATGGTCGGGGCTGCGCGGACGTGGACTGAGCGGGAAGTCCGGAATGATCCGGGTTGCCGTTTCCAGCCTTCGAAACAGGCGGTTTTTGCGGTCGACGGGTGCAAAAAGCTTGGCGTGGCGTGTAACATTCTCCGAGGAACCCAAAAACAGAATGCCGCTCGGCCTAAGCGCAAAGTGGAATATCGGCATGACCCTGTTTTGTAATTCGTTGTCGAGATAGATCAGCAGGTTTCTACAAGACAGGATGTCGATGCGGGAAAATGGTGCATCCTTGACGATGTTGTGAGGAGAGAAGATGCACATCTCCCGCAATTCCTTGACGACACAATAGGTATCGCCTTCTCGCACGAACCAGCGAGCGAGCCGCTCTGGCTGGACCTGGGATGTTATCGCAGCGGAATAGCGCCCGGCGCGCGCAATTCCCAGTGCGCGGGCGTCGAGATCCGTCGCGAATATCTGCACTTCCGGGGGATAATCCATGGTGGCCACATGTTCGCGCAGCAGCATTGCGATTGAGTAGGCTTCTTCGCCGGTGGCGCAACCCAGCACCCAGACGCGCACCTGGTCGGTCGGCTCCTTGCCCTCGAACAGCCTCGGAATCTCGCGCTCAAGGGCATCGAACTCGCTCGGATCCCTAAAAAACTGCGTGACGCCGATCAGCAGGTCCTGAAAGAGGTTCTGTACCTCCTCACGGCTAGCGCGCAATCGCTCGATGTAGGTGTCGATGCTGACGATCTGCAGCACCTGCATGCGCCGTTGGACGCGCCGCGTGAATGTCCCGCGCTTGTATCCGTGGAAGTCATGGCTGGTGACATTGCGAAGAACGGTGGCAATCTGGGTAATCTGCGCCTCGATGGCGCCGGACGCTTCCTCGTCCAGACCAGCCTCTTCTTCCTCGATAACATTGCTCGCATAAAGCGCGATCTGCGTTGCGATGCTCTGGGCCGGCAGACGCAGGTCGGCGATCGCCACAGCTCCTCTGCCTTCCTCGAGAGATCCACTTTCTCCATCGCTTATCTCCACGATCGAGAGGCCGCCAAACTTCTTGGTTGCCGCGACCCCAGCCGTGCCGTCATTGTCAAGCCCGCTCAGGATCACAGCAATCGCGCGCTCGTGGGCATGTTCCGCCAGCGAGATCAGCATGGTATCGACCGTGCCACGATGTCCGACGGGTTCAGAGGCCGGCCGGACGCGGATATGACCGTCTTCGAGGGTCATCATGTCGTCGGAGCCACCGATATAGATATGGTCATGAAGG
The DNA here is from genome assembly GCF_019685115.1 of Rhizobium sp. NZLR11. Classification (NCBI taxonomy): domain Bacteria; kingdom Pseudomonadati; phylum Pseudomonadota; class Alphaproteobacteria; order Hyphomicrobiales; family Rhizobiaceae; genus Rhizobium; species Rhizobium sp. NZLR11. The sequence goes on from NZ_JABDWD010000001.1 coordinate 140,991, forward strand.
ATCCGCTCTCCATCGGCTGCGACCGTCACCGCCAGTCGCTCCTGCCTCCCCAGCGTTTCGAGCACGGTCGCGGCGCTAAGACCCTCCTGCTGGTAAACTGCCACAAGGTAGGATGCGCCGAGGCCCACGCCAATCTCGGAGAATATCTGCTCGAGCGAGCGAAGCGACTGCGCTGAAACCGCGATACCGACGATCACGAGCGGTTGTTCGTGCTGAACCCGTTCAGGTGCGCTTGCCTGTTGCACCATATCTTCCTGTTCGTCGTACGCCATCATCGATCCATGTCTCTGTTCCACCGACTTAAAACGTTCGGCTCGGCACAAAGATACACCTTTATCAGAAGTCTTGAAAACGTGCCGCGCGGCCGAGGCGCGAAGACGTCAAGGCAGCGTCGCGCAGGGTCGCGGAATAGCGCCGATATTCTGCAGCTCTTGCCTCATAGAGTTCAGCGACGGTGGTCCGGCCGGTATCACGCGCGTCCCGAGCCATGCGCTCAACGAGGGTCACCCGCTCCTCCATGACCCGCATCGCAATCCTGATCGCCTCGTCCAGCTCATCGATGTGCCCCGCCAGCGCGTCAGCGGTATAGGCGTGGCCGATCTGACACCGAAACCGCAACGGCCGGGAACCGCGAACCTCCGAAAGCACGCCATGGCAATCCGGGCAAGTCATAGCGATTGGTGACGCGATTTTGCGAAGTTCGGCGCTGCCAGTTTGTCCACCCGCCGCGATTTCGACTTCGAGCCGCAACTCGTCGGACGGCAGATCAAGTTTCGGCCCCGCTTCGCTTCCCGCGATGTCGGTAAGAAGCCTGCCGAGGTCAGCTGCCGAGGCCACATGATCGACCTCTACGGCTTCAAGCGCCGCCAGCGGCATCTGATCCGCCACCGCATCGAGAGGGTGCTGCACCACGGCCGTGCCGCCATTGGATTTGATCGCATGAAGCCCTGCCGCGCCGTCATTGAGCATCCCGGTCAGGACGAGCCCCACCACGCGTGGTCCGAATGACAGGGCAGCAGAGCGAAACATCGGATCAATCGAGGGCCGGGCCATGTTTTCCCGTGGGCCGGCCCCGAACATGATCGTTTCGCCCATGAGCAGAAGGTGGCGGTCGGGTGCAGCGAGATAGACGTGTCCGCGCTCGATCGGCTGGCCGTCAACCGCCTGCGTCACCGGAAGCTTGGATCTCGCCGCTAGCATCTCCGGCAAAAAACCGGGTGAGTTTGAAGGAATGTGGGTACTGACGAAGACGGTTGCCGGAAGGTCAGCAAGTAGATCAGCGACCAGGGTCTTGAGCACAGCTCCACTCCCCGTCGAACCGCCGATAGCAATGATATCCTTGGTCGCGCTTGATGACATGACCTTTGACCTTTCAAGATCATGCTCAACAGTCGGCGAGGCCTCATGGTTCCGCGTCGTACGCAGACAGGCCTAATTGTTCTTCCACATGGCAGCTCAATCGCGAAACCCTGCACCTGCGGCCGGGCTGTCGGTAGATGGGTCGACCGCGCGTCTCAGCAGATTCAAGACAGCTCCATACGGCGAGACGATCAGTTAAGCTTTTCGAACCCGCCGGGTGGACCAAAGAGTGCGACGGCGATCTGCTCGAGTTCAGTTGGTTTTTCGCAGAGCGCAAACCCCTTGTACTTTACTGGGATGTGGGAGGGGTCGTAGCCGGTAGCAAAGACGAAGTTGATGTCACGCGCCTCCAATTCATCGGCGACGGCAAATACAAGCTCGTCACCAAGGTAGACGTCGAGGATCGCTGCGTCGATGTGTTCCCGGTCGATAAGGTCGAGGGCGCGGCCAACGTTTGACGTCGGACCTACCACGATTGCCCCAAGATCCTCCAGCGTCCGGCGAGTCTCGTCAGCCAGAAAATATTCGTCTTCAACGATCAGGATGCGCTTTCCCGAAAAGAGTCTCGTTTGATTGCTATTTTCCACCGGGCACCTTTCCAACGAGGCGGGATTCGAAGAGCAGATAGATGCGTCCTGCGAACACAAGGAATTGGTTCATGATCTGGCTCCTTCGCCTGTCAAACTATAACTTGAGGCAAAAGTTGCGCCCCACGGCAGGTTTAAACGCTGCGACGAGGTGCTCACCGCTCATAGGAATATAGGCTTTATTTTCGTCCTTAAAGTTTTCGGGATTGAAAAGCGGGGATATGATTGGCCGAGTTCATCGAAATGTTCTCGGCGCCGCGCAATGAGAAACCCATCAGGCGCTCGTATTCCGCCTCGGGGATGCCGTAAGAACCATGGGCCTTCAGAACAAGCCCGTCCCGATCGACGACGATGACCTTTCCTCGTACGGATCTGATGAGCTTTTCGCCTTCCAGAACGTGGAGCGCGCCCGTCACTCCGGAACGCCGGACGCCGAGCATGAAAGACATATATTGATGGGTCAGATTCAGCACTTGGCTGTCGGCGCGATCATTGAGCATGAGCAGCCAGCGCGCCAGCCTCTGCTCTATGGAATATCGGCCATTAGCCAAGGCCGTATAGCTGATCTGGATTCCGAGCGACCGCGAAAATGACGATGAAAGAGATCGCAACTGCGGCGCCTTCTGCGTGAGACGAAGAAAGCTGTCGACATCGATGCGCTGGGCAGTTCCCTCGATCTGCACCATCATAGCGTAAGGCGTGCGCCAATCGCCTTCCAACAATCCGGTACCGGTAACGCCTTCACGCCCGATCAGACCGGCCTCTACTTGTGCGCCATCGAGGGACAAGGCGATCAGCGATACAATCCCGGCTTCGACGAAGGAGACTGCCGTTATCTCTCCAAACTGCCGTTCAAGGATCTCGCCTTGAACCAGCCGAATCGATTTCAGATGCGGCTGGATGACATCACTTTCACGGGACGAAAGCGCGGAAAGAATGAGATTTTTGTGGTCGCCCGATGCCTTCTCCGCCGGGCCTCGGCAGTTGGAAAGGGCTTCGAAAATCGCGCTCTTGTCCAGCGGCTTTTCCACGAAGATCCGATCCGCAAATCGCGGAGGAACGACGTCCCGGCTGTAGCCGGTTGCAAAGAAAAAGGGGATATTGCGCTTCGATAGCTCATCGGCGACAGGGAACACCATCGTTCCACTAAGATTGATGTCCAAGACCGCAACGTCAATTTGGGAACCGTCGTCAATATAATTCAGGGCTTGCTGGACGTTGGGTGCAGGCCCGATGATCTTCATTCCGGCTTCTGACAGCTTGGACGCGAGGTCGCTCGCAAGGACGTAGTCGTCCTCAACGACCAGGGCCACCCGCGCGGGCTTGTTGAAAGCCGTATTCATGCCGCTTGCCTCCTAACGTCATGTTCTGCTGCACGCGAAAACGTTTGGGTTATCGACCTGTTCCAAATCGACCCCAAAGCGCCATTCCCAACATCGCGATCGACGGTGGCGCCACAGGACGCGAAGATCGTTCGGGTTGGAACTCCGGTTTCCAATAACCATTATCGCGAGGGATGGGTGTCGGGCCGCGCCGGCACCTCGTCGATCAACGCTGCGTTCGTCGCAGGGCCATGCGATCGGCAACCAGATGCGCAGCCGCGGCGAAGGCCGCATCTTGCCGACGGGCTCGATCGCCGGTCTCATGCCCGGCTCCGCCGTCTATAACGGCACCAAGGCCTTCATCAACAGTTTCTCTTTTGCCTTGCGCGAAGAACTGAAGGGATCCGGCGCGACCGTCAGCTGCCTCATGCCGGGCGCGACGGAGACCGAGTTCTTCAAGCGGGCCGATCTCATGGGTACTGCGATCGGCCAGGCGAAGAAGGATGACGCGGATGACGATGCGCGGATGCCAACGTCGCGCGGCAAGCATTCTGTCCCATCAGCATTCGGTTCGGGCACGAAATAAGAGCAAGTTTCTGGGGCGGCGCTGCGATCCGGTCCCGCGTCGCCATCCGTCCAGCAATTTAGTCGCGCTCGACGAATTTGTTGAATCGGCTGATCATCCCGTCCTTGGTCTTGTCCTGGTAGAGAAAAGCCAGCTTGTTCTGGTCGAAGATCTTGAAGAATTCATCCCAACCGATCCCGTCGAATTCCTCTTCTTTTTCTCCGAAATCGATGCGCAGCACGCCGCCTTTACCGCCGGCGCGGATAACCGCCGGCTTACCGTCCCTTTTCTCCGCCCATTTCTGGATCGCCTTGTGGTCCGTCGTCGTCTCGGAACTGCTCATTGCTGCCTCCATCTGTTGTTTTGTATTCGGCATATGATCGTCGGGTCGTCACAGCAGCGGTTGCCTTTGCTTCCAGTCGCGATATGGCGCGAGCAGTTCGCCGGGATAGCGCCGCTCGATCTCGCTTTCGGTCAAAACAATCCGGGGAAGGATCTCTTGCGCCGCATCGTCCCCGGCAGCTTCGCTGGCGCTTTCCAGCTCGCTCATGGTCATAAACACCTCGTCGTCGGTCATCACCTCAAGGCGGGAGGCAAGGTCGTCGACCGGTTCGTTGATGAGTGGGTTCGTGGACACTGACGCCTCATCGGAACGGAATTTCCTAGTTTGCATAGGCCTGTCGAACTTCGCTCTTCACACTAAGTTCCCCACATGGACCGAGCAGCGCATCGGAATGACGAGGCTCTCCCGTTGTTTCCATTCTTCTGCCCGGCCGAGAAGCTTGCCCCTAGCCACAACGCCGACAGTGGAGCTGATCCATGGATATGACGCAAATCCGAGACCGCATGGTGGAGCACCAGCTGACGCGTCGCGGCATTCGCGATCGAAGCGTCACCGAGGCGATGCGCACGGTGCCGCGCGAAAAATTCGTTGCTCCAGGTTTCGAGGAATTCGCCTATGAGGATGCGCCGCTGTCGATCGGCGAGGGCCAGACGATTTCGCAGCCCTTCATCGTGGCACTGATGCTCGAAAAGGCCAGTCTGGATGCCGGCGACAAGGTGCTCGAGGTCGGAACGGGCTCCGGCTACGCTTCAGCCCTCATGAGCCGAATAGCAAGGCAGGTCTATTCCATCGAGCGCCATGAAAGGCTGGCGCTTCTGGCCAGGGAACGGTTCGAACAGCTCGGATACCACAATATTGACGTTCGCGTCGGTGATGGCAGCAAGGGCTGGCCGGAAGCCGCCCCATTCGATGCCATTATCGTTTCTGCGGCAGCACCCGAGGTGCCGTCCGCCTTGAAGGAGCAGTTGGACCTCGGAGGGCGGCTTATCATCCCGGTCGGCCGCAGCGAAGAGCAGCGCTTGAGACGCATCATGCGCACCGGGGCCGCCCAGTTCGAGGAGGAAGATCTCGGCGGGGTGGTCTTCGTTCCCCTGATCGGCGAAGACGCCTGGACTGCTGCACATCCGAGGTACACGGCGACGGTCCCGGTATCGCCGGGAACTCTTGCGTCCGGCCCCGGTTCTCTGCGAAACGCACAGGGAGAGGGCATGGGAGAGATAAGCAAATCGCCGGCGCTACCCGAAGGCATGCTCGACCATACCGAGTTCCAGCAACGATTCTGGGCAGTTCAACGTATTTCGTGGATCGTGTTCACGCTTCTTCTGGTGATCTGCTTGCTGCTTTACTTGGAACAGGCGGCCCTCGGGACGATTTCAACAAGCAATATCACTCGGACAAGGAAGCCGCCGCCCACGAAGACGCCGCCGATCTCTTCAAGCGCTAATGCGACGAAGGGGACAATCCCAAGCTGAAGGCATGGGCCGCAAGCACACCTGGATGGGGAATGATCAAATGCCGTAGAAACGACGAGGCCGACGACGCACTGCCCCTCCCACCCTGGGGCATTGCTCGAGGAAATCATCCCGGCAACGGCAAAGACCAAGGTGGAAATCGCCCATCTGCTAGATCCTCAGAAGGACAGGTCGAGCGCCCTGCCCTCGAACAGACGGTCGCGGGAGCCTTCGAGATGCGCCTTCATCAGCCTTTGCGCATCGTCAGCCCGGCCATCGGCGATCGCTTTGTAGATGGCGTTATGCTCTTCATAGACCTGTTCCAGCCCTTGGCGAGGGCCAAGCAGGGAGAGGCCGTGGAGATGCATGCCGACGGCGATATGCGCCTTCAGCGCGTCGATCGAAGCGGTATAATAATGATTGTTGGCAGCCTCAGTTACCGCGCGATGGAAGATGAAATCGGCATCGGTGCGGTGCAACTGATGGCTGGTCGCCTCGCGCAGATCCGCAAGGGCGCCGGCGATTTTCTGGATCGCCGATTCATTGCGGCGCTTGGCGGCGAAATAGGCGGCGGCCGGCTCGATGGTCAGGCGGAATTCGTAGCAGCGCTGAATATCGGCGATCGTCTTGACCGGCGAATAGGCAAGCTGCGTCGTCGGCGACCCATGGGCGCTGACGAAGGTGCCAGCGCCCTGCCGGGCATAGACCATGCCCTGATCGCGCAGGCGGGCCAGCGCATCGCGGACGATCGGCCTGGAAACACCGAGCATCGAGGCAAGCTCATGTTCGCCGGGAAGGCGTGAATCCGGTGGATAGTTTCCGCCGCGGATACGCTCGAGCAGCTGGTCGAAGACGCGATCGACCAGCTTGACGGCCTTGCCGCGTTCGGGCTTGCCCGGCGGGCCGGCTTCCGCGTTCAAAGATTCGCCATTCACTTCAGCCACGTCATTCTCCCCGGCGGTATCTTATGCCGCCTGATTCCAAAGAACCAGTTTTAACAAACTATCCGGATTGCCGAAGCCCCCCGACTTCACGGCGCACCGAAATTGCCGCCCGTCAGCGGCCGTGATATCAAACCAAGGGATCCCAGCCTCGATCTCGCCCTTTGGCGCCAAGACTCTCACCCCAAGTGCCTGGAAAACGGCAAGCGCCGTATCGCCGCCGCCGACCATCAGCATCTCAGGCCTGGTGTCGTCGATGGCCAATCTGACGCCTGCCGCAAAGCGGCGGGCGACGAGTGCTGCATCGGCCTCCATCTCGCCGGTGCAGCGCAGCAGCGCCGGCAGCGCCAGGCCCTCGCCGCATTCGATCTTGCCCATCGGCGCATCCGCCAGCACGCGCAAGGCGCCCGAAGCTTCGAGCCGGTTCATCTGGACTGAGGTGATCGGATCGCGCGAGCCAAAGGCAAACAGCGTGCGCGGGGTTGCCGTAAATTCCGTCATCGGCCGCCGCCCCGTTTCGCCGAGCCGGCGGGCAAATGCCGCACCGAGACCACGCGCACCGACGCCGAGCGTCGTCAGCCAGTCATGACCCTCGACGATCTGATCGAGATCGCTCTCATCCTCGGCATCGGCAACGACAACATCGTCCGGGTTGGCCTCGAACAGCATGGCGATCGGCAGCGGCGTGTTGACGCCGCGGCCGACGACACATCCGCGGTAAGTCACGCGCTCCTGATCGGGGATGGCGGGCGCCACGAGGATGGTCTTCAGGCCGAGCGCCTTTTTCAGCGCCAGGCTTTCCGCCGCGACATTGCCCTTCAGCCGGGAGTCGATCTTCTTCATAACAACGGAAGGTTTGATGTCACGAATGACCTCGGCGGCCGATCGGACCCTTTCGGCAGCTTCACGCTCGCTAAGAGCGCGAGAGGCGGTGTTGATGACCAGGACATCGCAGCCGGTGGCGATCGCAGCCTGTGCCGCCTCGACATCGATGGCGACCGCAACCGAAAGGCCGGCCGCGACGAAGGGCGTGCCGGTATCGAGCGCACCCGTCAGATCGTCGGCAATGATCGCAGCCTGCAGCGTCATGCGATTTGCTCGGTATTGACGGCGTGGCAGGCAACGAGATGGCCGGGCTTGGCCTCCTTCCAGGCGGGAATAACTTTGCTGCAGACATCCATCGCGATCGGGCAGCGCGTGTGGAAACGGCAGCCGGAAGGCGGGTTCAGCGGGCTCGGCACGTCGCCCTGCAGGATCTGGCGCTGGCGGGTGCGCTCATGCTCCGGATCGGTCTCCGGAACGGCCGACAGCAGCGCCCTGGTATAGGGATGCAGCGGATTGTCGAACAGTTCCTCGCGGCTGGCAAGCTCGGCGAGCCGCCCCAGATACATGACGCCGACGCGGGTGCTGATATGGCGCACCACCGCCAGATCGTGGGCAATGAACAGATAGGTCAGCCGGTATTTCTCCTGCAGATCGAGCAGCAGGTTGATGATCTGCGCCTGGATCGACACGTCGAGCGCCGAGATCGCCTCGTCGCAGACGATGAATTTCGGCTGGCAGGCAAGCGCGCGGGCAATGACGACACGCTGACGCTGGCCGCCGGAAAGCTCATGCGGGTAACGCTGGGCAAACCGCGTGGGCAGGCCGACATCGGTGAGCAGCGTCGCCACTTTCTCTTTCAGCTCGGCCTTGGTGCAGAGTTTGTGGAAGAGGATCGGCTCGCCGATCGCCTCGCCCACCGTCATACGCGGATTGAGCGTCGAATAGGGATCCTGGAAGACGATCTGCAGGTCGCGGCGGAAGGGCCGCATCTGCTTTTCATCGAGCGTCGCGAGGTCCTGGCCCTTGTAAACGACCTTGCCGCTGGTCGCCTTGTAGAGGTTGAGGATGGTGAATCCGGTCGTCGACTTGCCGCAGCCGGATTCGCCGACGAGGCTCAGCGTCTCGCCTTCCATGATATCGAGATTGACGTTGTCGAGCGCATAGACCGTCGCCGAGCGTTCGCCGAAGGCGCCGAGCTTGACGTGGAAATGCTTGACCAGGTTTTCGACCTTGAGCAGTGGTTGAGCATCCATTACGCGGCCTCCTGCATTCTCTGGACGACGAAACAGGCGGCGCGATGATTGCTGCTGCCGCTTAAGCGTTCAAGCTGCGGCACCTTTTCGTGGCAGATCGTCTCGGCGAGCGGACAGCGCGGCGCAAACGGGCAGCCCTTCGGCCGGCGGCCGGGCTCCGGCGGCGTGCCGCCGATCGAACTCAGCCGGCTTGCCGGCGGGTCGGACAGTTTCGGGATCGAGGAGAGCAGGCCGCGGGTATAGGGATGGCTCGGGCGGGCATAGAGCTCGTCGACCGGCGCATCCTCGACGACCGTGCCTGCATAGAGCACGGCGACGCGGTCGACCAAGCCGGCGATCAGCGCCAGATCATGGGTGATCCAGACGACCGACATGCCGAGCTTGGCGCGCAGGTCCTTCACCAGATCTACGATCTGAGCCTGGATGGTGACGTCGAGCGCCGTCGTCGGCTCATCGGCGATCAGAAGCTTGGGATTGCAGGCAAGGCCGATCGCGATCATCACGCGCTGGCGCATGCCACCGGAAAGCTCGTGCGGAAAGGCCTGCAGGCGCTCTTCCGGGCCGGGAATGCCGACGAGGCGCAGAAGCTCGACGGCGCCGGCGCGGGCCGCAGCCTTTTTCATCCCGCGGTGATAGATCAGCGGCTCGCAAATCTGGTCGCCGACGCGCATGACGGGATTAAGCGACGTCATCGGATCCTGGAAGACAAAGCCGATATCGCCGCCGCGCACCTTGCGCAGCTCGCGATTCGACATCGTCTGCAGATCGCGGCCGTCGAAGGTGGCCGTTCCCTTGGTGACCTTGATCTTGTTCGGCAGGAGCCGCATCAGGCTCAGCATGGTGAGGCTCTTGCCGCAACCGGATTCGCCGACAACGCCGAGCGTCTCGCCCTTGTCGACATGGAGATCGATGCCGTCGACAACGACGGCCGGGCCATTGCGGCCGTCGATCTCGACGGTGAGGTTCCTGACATCGAGCAGGCGTTCGGTGTTTTTGGTGTCGATCATTTGCTGCCCCGCGGATTGAGCGCGTCGTTGAGACCGTCGCCGAGGAAGCTGAAAGCAACCGAGGCAAGGCCGAGCACGGCCGCCGGAGCGGCAAGGAGATGCGGATAATGCTGCCAGACGCGAAGGCCGTCCGAGATCATGTTGCCCCAGCTCGGTGTCGGCGGATTGACGCCGACACCGAGGAAGCTGAAGGCGCTTTCCAGCACCATCGCCGTGCCGAGGCCGGCGCTGACCGAGACGATCAGCGGTCCAAGCGCATTCGGCACGACGTAACGCTTGATGATGACCCAGTTCGAAAGGCCGAGTGCCTGGGCTGCGGTGATATAGGGTCGGCTGCGAATCGACAGAACCTGGGCGCGCACCAGACGGGCATAGGGCGGCCAGGAGATCAACGCCATCGAGCCGAAGACGAGGATGAAATCCACCCATATCGTCTGGCGATAGAAGGGATTGAAGGTCTCGAGGTAACGCGCCTCCATCCATCGGGTGATCGGCGATTTCAGCGATGCGTTGATGACGACGACGAGCAGCAGGTTGGGAACCGACATTGTCACGTCGGTCAGCCACATGATGGCGCGGTCGAAGGGATTGCCGAAGAAACCGGCCACCGCGCCGAGCGTGAGGCCGATCAGCACCGCAAAGAAGGTGACGATGACGGCAACGAGGAAAGCGGTCCGCGTGCCGAAGACCACCCGGCTGAAGACATCGCGGCCGAGATCGTCGGTTCCAAAAAGATGGCTCATCGACGGCAGCGCGTTACGTGCGTTGAGATCCTGGCTCAGATAGTCATAGGGCGTCAGGTAAGGCCCGAAGATCGCTGTGAAGGCGAGGATCAGGACGATAACCAGGCCGAAGACGGCGAGCTTGTTGCGCTTCAGCCGATACCAGGCGTCGCGCCACAGGCTGACCGGCTGTTCCTCGACGGTTTCGGTGGTGGATAGAGGGATTGCGGACATGGTCAGCGGCTCCTTCTTGCATCATTGGCGCGCGGGTCAAGCAGCGGATAGAGCACATCCACCAAGAGGTTCGACACCATCACCAGGAACGATCCGATCAGCGTGATCGCCAGGATCACCGGATAGTCGGAATTGATCAGCGCCTGCACCGTCAGGCGTCCGAGCCCCGGCAGGCCGAAGACCAGTTCGACGAAGATCGCGCCGTTGACGATGGTGATCATGATCAGGCCGAGCTGCGTCACCACAGGCGTCAGTACCGGCCGCAGGATATGGCGCAGCGCCACGATGATCTCGGGCACGCCCTTGGCCCGCGCGGTCCGGACGAAATCCTCCGACAGCACCTCGATGACGGCAGCCCGGGTCTGGCGCACGATGAGCGCGATCGGCTGGAAGGAAAGCACGAGCAGCGGCAGTAGGATACGGACATCGAAAATGCCGCCCCAGCCATAGGGCACGCTCGCGCCCGGCAGCAGCACGATGAGGCCGACCATCAGCAGCGGCCCGGCGACATAGGCCGGGATCGCCCAGAGGAAGAGCGCGGAGCCAAGAATGGTATAGTCGAGGCGCGAATTCTGGTTCAGCGCCGCGATCATGCCGAGCGGGATCGCAACGACGGTCGTCAGGATGACGGAACAGAGGGCGAGCTGGAAGGAGACGGGAGCGGCGGCTGAGACCATTGCCCAGACGGCGCGGCCCGACGTCAGCGAGTTGCCGAATTGGCCGTGCAGCAGGTTCCAGATGTAAAGGCCGAACTGCTCGATGAAGGGTCTGTTAAGGCCAGCACTTTCGCGGATGGCTTCGATGCGCTGCGGATTATAAGCGACGTCGCCCGGTGCGCGCAGGAAGATCAGCTTGATCGGATCGCCGGCGCCGTAGAAGGCCAGCGCGTAGACGGCCAGCATCACCACCAGAACGGAGGGAATCCAGATGGCAAACCGGGTTAGCACGTAGCGCAGCATGGCCACCTCCCGTCAGTTGTTCGATGCGTTCTTGTCCTTCGCAGAAGCCCGACAGATCGCATCTCTTCTTGAAATTTGCGCGAAGACCTTGCGGCCTTCGCGCGTTTATCGCCAGGAACGATTGTTCCGGATCAACCGATGGAAATGTTCCAGGGTTCGACGATCTGCCAGTCGAGGTTCTTGTCCAGGCCCTTGACCTCCTTGGTGGCCCAGCGCGACATCGCCTGAGAATACCACGGAATGAAGGCCCAATCGTCGCGGAACGCCTTCTGGGCTTCCTGGGCAAGAGCGATGCGCTGCGGATCGTCCGCAGCCTTAGTCGTCGCCTCAGTAAGGGCGCTGTCGACCTTGTCGTTCTTGTATCCGCCGAGCTTGTTCTGCGCATTCGACGAGGTCGAGGCGATGCAGCCTGCCAAATAGGAAACGGCATCGGGAACGCGGGTGCCGACATCGTCGCGGAAGATTTGGACCGAGTTCTGGTCCGGGCCGGCATAAGCATCCTGCTGCGGCTTCATGTCGACGGCGGTGATGCCGAGGTTCTGGCGCCATTGCTCGGCGATGAACTGGGCGGCGGCCTGAATGGCCGGCGCCGAGATGCCGACGAACATGATCTTCGGCAGGCGCTCAGGTCCGCCATAGCTCGATTCGGCGAGCAGCTTCTTTGCGGCTGCCGGATCAAAGGGAAAGGGCTCGAAGCCGGAATCTTCGGCGCCCGGAACCGAGTTGAGGATCTGGTCGGCCTTCTTGTGCGGCCCGTCCGGATAGGACGCCTTGAACAGGCCGTCGCGATCGATCGCCATGATCAGCGCCTGGCGGACCTTCGGATCGTCCATCGGCGCGCGGGAGATATTGAACCAGAAGTGCTGGCTGGTCGGGATCAGCGGGCCGGCGGAGAATTCGGGGCCGAGATCCTGGATGATCGTTGAAGTGACGAGTTCCGTATGTGCGTTGAACTCGCCGGATTTGATCAGCGATGTCGCCGTCACATTGTCCTCGATCGAGGTGACCTCGATGCGCGCGAGCTTCGGCTTCGGGCCGAAGAAGTTCTCGTTCGGCTCGAAGGTGAGCTTGCCGGCGTCGATATCGATGCTCGTCAGCTTGAAGGGGCCGGAGAAGGCCGGCTTGCTGTCAGGCTTGTACCAGTCGATGATCTCCTCGCCGTCGCTGCCGCGCGACTGCGAGGCCTTGGTGATCGGCGCGATGTGGTTTGCCAGGCGCATGAAGAAGATCGGATCGGCTGCCGTCAGCGTCACGACGACCGTCCCCTCGTCGGGTGTCGCGACACCCGTCAGCTCTTTGCCGGAGCCGGCAGCGATCTCGGCGTAACCCTTGACCTTGCTCAGCACCTGGTCGGCGCGCTGGCTCTTGGTGTTCGGCATCGAGGCGACTTCCCACGATCCCTTGACGTCGGCCGAGGTGATCTTGCTGCCGTCGGAGAAAACGGCCTTGGGGTCGATCTTGAAAGTCCAGACGGCGTTGTCGGCCGATTCCCAACTGGTGAAGACGTAAGGCTTGATTTTGCCTTGGCTGTCGAAATACATCGGCGAGGCCCACCAGATCGAATTCCAGCGGAACGTCCTGCCGCCGCCGCGCAGCGGCGACCAATCCTGATCGAAGGCCGGATGTGCGACCTTGAGGACCTGGCCCTCGTCGGCCGTTACGATGCGGGCATTCATCCCGAACACGGTGAGGCCGACGCCGGCCGCAAGACCGAGCTTCAGCGCGTTGCGACGCGATATATTGGTTTTATCCGATTGATCTAAAGACATGGCATTCCTCCCAGGTGAATTCGGCAGCGCTCTCCCTGCCCCTTGCCAGGCGCAGCACAATCCGTCCCGTATCGTTCTCTCGTTATTGTAAATATGTCAACAAAAAATCGCATTTTCCATTCCAACAAAATTTCCAATGACAAATACCTATGCAATAACAATTAGTTAAATTTTACGTCTCGAAGGAATGCATTTTGTCTGCTTGACAAAAGGGCCGCAATGGAAAAGTTTTCCGCAATCCATCGCGACAGACGAATGACAATGGAATGTGCAGCCGGCCGGTTCGAACACGCACCGGCAGGACGGGACGCACCGAGGAGGGCGAAATGAGCCATCACAGGATTACAGGCGTTTTCAGCGCCGCCGCAACGCCGCTGACTGCGGACAATACGCCGGACCTCGCGCTTTTCACCGACCATTGCCGGCAGCTGCTGGCCGAGGGATGTCATGGCGTGGCCCTGCTCGGCACGACAGGCGAGGCCAATTCCTTCTCCGCAGCCGAGCGCCGCGCCATTCTGGAAGCGGCGCTAAAGGCCGGCATTCCGGCCGACAGGCTTTTGCCGGGCACCGGCGTCGTCGCCATTCCGGAGACCGTCGAACTGACCCGGCACGCGCTTTCGCTCGGCGTCACCAAGGTGGTGATGCTGCCGCCCTTCTATTACAAGGGCGTCTCCGACGACGGCCTCTTCGCCGCCTATTCGCAGGTGCTGGAAAAGGTCGCCGATACGCGTCTGCGGGTGATCCTCTATCACATTCCGCAGGTTTCTGGCGTTCCGCTCTCCATTCCGCTGATCGGCCGGCTGATTGCGGCCTTCCCGGAAACGATTGTCGGCATCAAGGAATCTGCCGGTGATTTCAACAACATGCAGGCGATAATTGCCGCCCATCCCGGCTTTTCGGTGCTGGCCGGCGCCGATCCGCTGCTGCTGCCGCTGCTGAAGGCTGGCGGTGCGGGCTGCATCACCGCAACCTCCAATCTCGTGGCGGATTCGCTGCGCACCGTCTACGACCATGTTCATGACGCCGCACGCGCCGCCGATGTCGAGGCAGCGCAGGCGCGCATCAACGCCTATCGCACGCTTTCCAATTCCTACGTTCAGATCCCGACCATCAAGGCAATGGTGGGGTTAAAGACCGGCAATCCCGCTTGGAAGCGCACACGCGCGCCGTTGATGCCGCTGAGCGAGGCGGATTATGCCGCGCTCGCCGAAAGCTACGCCAAGCTGCCTTGAGGAGATCCGCTATGAGTTTTACCGGCCTGCCTTCGGAAGCCGTGCCCGCCCTGATGACTGGGCTTATCACCCCGCACCCCTCCATTCAGGGCCGGGCTGATGCCTATCTGCCCTCCCCTTGCATCCAGAACCATGCGGCCAATCTCGCCTTTCTGCCGGACGGCACGCTGACCTGCGTCTGGTTCGGCGGCACGATGGAGGGCATGGGTGATATTTCGATTTACATGTCGCGGCTGGCACCGGGCTCCCAGCGCTGGTCCAAGCCGGAGAAGATGAGCGACGACCCAGAGAAATCCGAGCAAAATCCGTTGATTTTCAACGCTCCGGACGGGAAAACATGGCTGCTCTACACCTCACAGACCTCCGGCAATCAGGATGGCTCTGTTGTCAAATGCCGGATATCGGGGGATGGCGGTAAAAGCTTCGGCCCGGTTCGCATCCTCTGCGACAGTCCCGGCACCTTCGTTCGCCAGCAGATCGTCGTCAACGACCGGGGCGACTGGCTGCTTCCGGTTTTCCGCTGCGTCGGCCTCAACGGCCAGCGCTGGAGTGGCGACGCCGATACGGCGGCGGTGCTGATCTCACGAGACGGCGGCGCCAGCTGGCAGATGCGCGATATTCCAGACAGTATCGGCGCCGTGCACATGAACATCCTGCCGCTCGGCGGCGACGAGATGGTCGCCTTCTACCGCAACCGCTTCGCCGAGAGCGTTCTTTCCAGCAGATCGACCGACGGCGGCGAAACCTGGAGCGTGCCCGAGCCCACCGAACTGCCGAACAACAACTCCTCGATCCAGGCTACCATGCTGAATGATGGAGCGATCGCAATGGTTTACAACCATTCGAATGCCGGCATGTCGGACGCGCGGCGTCAGTCCCTCTATGACGAAATCGAAGGCGACGAGCCCAAAGAGGCCACTATGGTCGCCGCCGATATCGGCCGCAAGGCGGTCTGGGGTGTTCCGCGTGCGCCGCTCAGCTTCGCGATATCGAGGGATGGCGGCAGAAGTTTTCCGCATCGCATCGATCTCGATACCGGCGACGGCTTCTGCCTCAGCAACAATTCGAAGGACTCGCTGAACCGCGAATTCTCCTACCCCTCGATCATCCAGGGCAGCGACGGCACGCTCCATGTGGCCTACACCTACTACCGGCGCGCCATCAAATATGTGCGGCTTGCCCCGCAATCCCTGCCGTAAGCGAGCCGGCGGCCGAAAATTGTAAATCTGTGTCCGGTCGAGCGCGAAAGCATGCAGCCTGGAACTGGCGTTGATCGGCATCGCGAGAGAATGTGACAACATCTCCGCGCTGTTCGGCACCGACGCAAATGGCGGCCCATCCTTCATGTTCGAATGCCAGTTCATCGAACAATTTACCGTAACAATCTGATATTCAATAAGATATTGACGCGCCGACGTCAGTTTGAACCGCATTTGACGCCATGTTCGGCGATATAAATTTACTCACCTGGGAATGCTGGCTTGACATTAATCTTACAACTTTACATTAAAGACAGACGACATCGCCGCAAGGTCTTTGCAGGGAGGACTGGTTCATGGCCAGCTTGGATTCGCCAATCACGATCGTTCGGCCGCACCTGATCGAATTCGGCATCGGCACGGCGGGAAAGCTCGGCAAATGGGCTGCCGAAAAGGGCTATCGGCGCATGCTTGTCATCTCCGATGCCTTCAATGCCTCGCGCATCGACGTGCTGGAGCTGAAGGGCGAAGTGACGGTCTTTGCTGAAGTGACGCCCGAGCCGGACACGGCCAATCTCGAAAAAGTCCTGGCCGCGGCCAACGGCGCCAACGCCGAACTGATCGTCGGCTTCGGTGGCGGCAGCGCCATGGACCTGGCAAAACTTGCCGCCGTTCTTGCCGGCTCCGCGCAGACGCTGCATGACGTCGTCGGCCCCAACAAGGTGCATGGGCCGCGTAAGGCAGCACTCGCCCAGGTACCGACCACCTCGGGCACCGGCAGCGAGGCCGGCATCCGCGCGCTGGTCACCGATCCGGCCACTATGGCGAAGCTTGCCGTCGAAAGCCTGCATATGCTGGCCGACATCGCCGTCATCGATCCGGCCCTGACCTTCAGCGTGCCGGCCCGCACGACAGCCGCTACCGGCATCGACGCGATGGCCCATTGCGTCGAGGCTTTCACCAATCGCAAGGCCCATCCGATGGTCGATATCTATGCGATCGAGGGAACGCGGCTGGTCGGCAAATATCTCGCCCGTGCCGTCAAGGATGGTAACGACGGCGAGGCGCGCGCCGGCCTGTCGCTCGCCTCGCTGTACGGCGGTTTCTGCCTTGGCCCGGTCAACACTGCCGGCGGCCATGCGCTTGCCTATCCCCTCGGCACGCGCTGGCATGTTGCCCATGGCGCGGCGAACGCGCTGATCTTTCCGCATGTGCTTGCCTTCAACACGCTGGCCGCCCCGGAAAAGACCAAGACGGTGATGGCGGCTCTCGGACGTCAAACCTCGGAAACCATCGCATCCGTCTTCGATGCGGCTTACGCTTTCTGCGCCGAACTCGGTATCGAGATGAAGCTCTCCGGCCTCGGCGTGCCGGAAAGCGATCTCGACGCCATGGCCGACGATGCCTTTGCCATTCGCCGTCTGCTCGACAATAATCCGCGCGATCTCACACGTGCCGACATCCGCTCGATTTACGCAGCCGCGTTGTAGAAGGGACTTTTATGATGGACAGGAATGCGAAAGTCGCCGTGACGCTCGGCGATCCGGCCGGTGTCGGCCCTGAGGTGATCGTCAAGGCCTTGGCGGCCCTTCCGAGCGAAGAGCGCCGCGATTTCGTCATCGTCGGCAATGTCGAAGCGCTGGAGCGCGCCGACCGCGTCACCGGCACCGGTCTGCGGTTCGGGCCCGCCGATCGCCCCGGTGACGACAGGATCGCCGTAGATGAGGTTGCGCTCGGCGCGGCCCTGCCCGAGATCGGCAAGGTCAGCCCGGTCGCCGGCGATGCCTCGGTGCGCTATATCACCCGCGCGGTCGATCTTGCGATGTCTGGTGAAGCCGATGTCATCGTCACCGCGCCGATCAACAAGGAAGCGATGAACCTTGCCGGCCATCACCATGACGGCCATACCGGGCTTCTCGCCCACCTCACGGGCTCGAAGAGTTCCTTCATGCTGCTTGCCTCCGAGCGGCTGAACACCATCCACGTCTCCACCCACATCTCGCTGAAAGGCGCGATCGAACGCGCCAAGACCGAGCGGGTGCTCGCCACTATCGAAGCAGGCCATAAGCATTTCCTGAGGCTTGGCAAGAAGGCGCGCATCGCCGTTGCCGGCCTCAATCCGCATTGCGGCGAAAATGGCCTGTTCGGCACTGAGGACACGGAATTCCTGGCGCCCGCCGTCGAGCAGGCGCAGGCGAAGGGCATCGACGTCGTCGGCCCGATCTCCGCCGACACGGTGTTCGCCCGCGCCTATAACGGCGCCTTCGATCTGGTCATCGCCCAATATCACGACCAGGGCCACATCCCGATCAAGCTCGTCGCCTTCGAGACGGCGGTCAACGTCTCGCTCGGCCTGCCGATCGACCGCGTCTCGGTCGACCACGGCACCGCCTTCGACATTGCCGGCACCGGCAAGGCCAACCACGTCAACATGCTCTCGGCCATCGCCTATGCCCGGCTGATGGCGCGCTCGCCGCGGCGGGATGTTATTGAGCTCGGCGGGTCCGTACAGCCATAGTTTTGTCTAGGAAACGAGCGGTTACATAAGCAAAACATACGACTGCGCTGAGAAGCACGAAGAAGGCGAGAGGGCCATTCACCCCGATCGACCCGGCAACTGGCTTGAAAACACCGATCACACCTCGGTGCAAGATGTAGACGGGGTAGGAGATATACCCGATCCACGTCGCCAACGCCTCTAATTTTGCAGGCATCTCCAAAAAGAGGCCAAGCATCACGATGAGCGGCGCCAAAGCCATCGCGAACATCAAATCGTAATAAGGCCGCAGCACGGACGGAACCGGCGCTGCGATGCAGATCATCAGAAGCAGGCATGGCACTAAGGCGGTCCAACCCTTCCTCCAGGCGGGCATACCACCGAATAGACGGCTGATCACGACCCCTGCAGTAAATGAAAACATTACTCGTGGGAGTCCACCTATCGCGGAAGGCCACTCCCAGCCGATATTCAACATACCGTACTTAAGACCGACACAAACCAATAATGCAGCCGAGACCAAGGCAACGAGACAAAGGGCGCGGATAGAGAGCCGAAAAAGCCAACATGCAAAGAGTATGTTCACCAACAGTTCCCAGAACATCGACCATGCCGGGCCATTGATTGGAAACATCCCCTGCATTGAGTTGGCTTGAAGGAAATACATCGGGCTGGGCAGAAAAGCCCCGTTAGCAACTGTCGACACCAGCAGGTCAACGACACTTTGGCCTCTCAGCCCCCAGCTTGTCAGCAGAATGATCTGTACGAGACCGACTAAAATTCCGATCAGATAGAGCGGATAAAGACGTTTGATTCGTGCCGTCATAAACGCCTGGAATGGCAGACCGCGCGAAAGCCTTTTTCCGTAAATGTCCGCGATAATAAATCCGCTGAGAACGAAGAAAAAGTCGACTGCCAGATAAGCGGAGGGGGCATATCTCTCTTGGAAATGTGTAGCCACAACGCAAATTGCGGCAAACCCGCGCATTGCATCGAGAGAATAGTAACGGCTGCGGTCGGTAATCGAGACTCCTCCGTTGTCAATCACCGGTGGCGCATAACCGCGGTCGAGACTGGTCATCTTATCGATATCCTATGACACTTTATCTGAGGGGCGTGCACAGCGGTCGGCTCCTCCGCAGTACGGTCGCTGCGGAGGAGCCGAGATATCACGATTGATGGGCGATAGGGTCGACAATTGCGTCCCTATTGGTCTTGCGCTGCCGTACCTGCTTTATACTGCCGATCAAGACATTCAAACGAGCCCTGCAAAGGGCAAATATCAGGCAGCAGTACGCAATCCCGCCTGCAACGATTTCCACGGCCAACCGTGGATAAGGCGACCAATGAATCAGCGATTCGTGCAGGAGCAAAACGACGGCAACCATTCCCGCACAAGCCAGGCTTGGCCGAAGGAATTGCATCAGATAGGCCCCGACGCTCAGCTCTATATGCCGCGAAACCTTCCAACTGGTGATCGGCCAAAACAACAGAACTTCGACCATAATGGCGAAAACAATTGTTGTGACGCCATAGGGATAAAGAATTGCGATGGTCAGGAGCGTGAGGAGATTTCGCGCCAGCTGGTAGTAAAACCACCAATCCATCTCCCCTTGGCTCTTTATCAAGGATGCCTGCACGTAGCCGATCCCAGCCATCAACCCGATGACGCAGTAGAACCGGACTGGCCAAACGGCCTCGATCCAATGTGCGCCGAAAATAGTGGTGATCGCATCACCGGCAACTGCGGCAAGGCCAATGAACACCGGGTACGACACCAGAGAGCAGCCGAAGGTTGCCATCAGGAATGCTTCTCGAACTTTCTTCGGATCGCTTCGCAATGAGGAAAGCAACACGTGCGTGACGGATGTTAAGCCCCCGGCGATAACGTTGTTGATCATATCAAACAAACGCTTCGAAAAGTTATAGATACCGAGTGCCGATGGGCTCAAGAGCACGCCGATGATCAAGTTGTCCAAGCTCATGGTCTGTAAGAACCGAGTGCCAGAAGCAAAAAAGCCATAGTGAAGAAGGTCGTTCAGGCTTGCTCTCTTCAAGTGCAGTCCAGGCGACCACCCCGCACCCCAGAAGGCAGCGCCGCATGATGCCGCCGTGGCCGCGATCTGTGCAATCGCCAGCGCCCACAAGCCGAAGCCCGCGAGAACCAATATAAGGCAAATGCAAGCAGACGTGATCGTGGCGATGACGGTACGGACGGCCACCAGATGGAATGACATCTTTCTATTGACAATCGCATTCGGAACGATGGCCGTGAAATCGAAGAAGACCTTCAGCCCTATGATGTAAATAAGGTACGTGACTTCCTTATGCCCCACGTATGCCGCGATTGGCGACGCGGCTAAACACAAAACTCCGTAGACCAAAAATGAAAAGACGAGGGAAAGTAGGAATATGGTATCGAGATGGCTACGCCTTATTTCGGCTCTCTGTATGATTGCTTCACCAAACGCAGTCGGTCCAAAACTGCCTGCAAACGACACGATACTGAATGCCAAGGCGACAAGACCGAAATCCTGCGGTTGGAGAACGCGAGACGTCACCACGAAAACCGCGAAGGTGAGGACTGTCGGAATAAGCGTACTCATCGCCGACCAGAAGGCACCCGTTACGGCTGCGGCGGATCGGTTCTTACTGACATGGCTGAATAGAATATCATCGTCTCGTGCAAGCGACAAAACTGAGCTCCTACGGGCAATCAAACTATAGAGGGTTGAGGGACGAGATCCGGGGCGGGAAGACCGGGACGCAGATCTATCGGTCGACTTGACTTGTACCAAGCACCGTTCATCTCATACGGAAGGCGGGACATTGCCGCCAAAAGCTCACTGGCATTTGCCGCCTTTTCCACCAGGAGAGTGTCGCCAGTCCAGCTACTGATGAAGTCGTGCAGTTTGCTTCCGTTTCTCGCAACCGCGACATGCGGCTTATTGATCAAAAGACAGAGAGCATGACCATGTAAACGGTTGGTGATTATCCGTTGCGCGCCGGACAGCATCTTCACGCCATAATCGACATACCGAGCAGCGACATCCTCATGATGTTGGGCCACCATCTCGGAACGGCTGAAGCCACGCCGCATTGCGGCCTTGACGACACTCGACTTGCGCAAGCGCGACAAACTATCCGGACCGCTGATCCAATTGGTAAGGGGTCCGTCAACGATCGCTCGGGCTTCAGCTAGATCAACGTCGTCCTCTCCAAAAGGCTGCATGACGTATAATACCCTGAGAGGATCAGCTTCGAATGGTTTAAGCAGCCCGATACCGAATGCCGTGTCCGGCCCAGCTTCGACATCGCAATCGAAGTTCGCCTTTGCCAGATCGAAACTTTGCTCATCGCGCGTCATAAAGAAAAAATTGCGATGCCTCCCAATCGTACGCTTCGCGTACTCCATCAGTGCCTCGTTAGCGAAATCGATTGTCTGAGGCATCTGAATGATGGTTCGATCCGGATATTTGCACGCCAGGCGATAGCGAATATCATCTCTGCCGGTCCGAGCATCTCCGAAGTCGGCCCACCCGCAAATGAATATTGGCGCGTCGCCGGGAGTGTCTTTTATTTCATTAATACTTTGAAGTGATCCGCCGGTAAGCACCGGCAGGCGCCCTGTCACATCCTGCAATACTTTTGCCAATCCCAACCAACTTGCGTGGTGGCCGGGATCTTTATTGGATGGAAAATCCATTATAATGTAAGGTTGTCCTCTACTAACAAATTTCCTTACCGATTTAATCAACTTTTCTTGCAGTCGCCGTATTGCAACTTCGCCGAGATGATACATATATTCTACTTGCATTTTCAAAATTCGACCAGCAATTACATGCCCAAGTTTAGAAGTCAATTGGACTATCGTGCGTCATAGCTACGCACCAAACTTGCCTTACTTTTAACGTAAATAATGATGACGAGGTTCGGACCTTGCGCGCTCCGGAAGCATGACAAGGTCGTTGTGCTTGGCAGCGAAGGCAGCAGGTCGCCGCTTTTGCTCACGCCTATAACGGCGCCTTCGATTGGCGCGTTCGACGGCGGCAGACGGCGTCACCCCGACATTGGAAAGGGTAACGGCGCGGAAGGACGCGATTGCGACCGACCGCCCCATCACATCCCGAACAGACGGCGATCCCAGAAGACGGGTTGGTGGAGGCTGACCGTGAGCGATGAGAATTCCGGGTGGGCCGGATTGATCAGCACGTTGCGGTCGACGCGGGCGACGACGCTCGGCACCAGCAGGATGGCGCTGCGCTTTTCCTGGCACCAGTTTTCGCCGAACGCCTTGCTGACAACAGCCGGCATGCTGTCCCAGCCCGGCAGCGCCGGTTCGGAGAAGACCTCGTAGCTGAGCCCGCGCGGCATGGTGATCGTGACATAGTGCTGGTTGGGCGGCAGCCTGCCGCTGCCATGGACGAGCTTTTCGAGCAGCGCGGTCGAATAGTGCTCGCTCGTATAGATGATCGGGCTGCCCGACGCGTTCCACCGCCCCGGCGCGATGGTCGAGCCTGTGGCATCGAAGATCGGGTAGGTTCCATTGGGATCGCCGATGCGGACGGATGTCAGCGTGCGGTCAAGAAGCTGTGCGCTCACGCAGCGCTGCCGTATTTCAGGCTTCCAAGGATATCGAGCACGAGTTCGCCGCCGATCTCGCTCTGGATGACGACGTCGATCGGCCGCCTGTCCTCCAACATCGCATGCGGGCGAAACAGGAAATCACGCGCCTCGGCCTCGGTCTGCCAGACATCGAGCGCCAGCCCCCAGACCCGCGCGAGGCGGGCGAGCCTTATGCCCTCGTCGGAGGAGAGCCGATGCTTGGACTTGCGCCGCTCATAGGTGGCTTTGGGAACGAGCCGGTATTTGAACTGGAGATCATCAGGCGCCAGAAGCAGCGCCATGCGGTCAAGCGCCTTGACCGGCAGTCCCGCCTCAATGCTGGAAAGCAAGCCGAAGGCCGAGCGCGACGCCGGCTCCCTGGAGGGTAGCCCGAGAACATCGGCAACGGCAGCAAATCCCATCATGATCGTGGATCCTTTTCACATGAGGTTATATTTAGTCTCATGTGAGACGATGTTCAATAGCGCCATTCCGCTTATCTTCGAGAACAGCGGATTGCCGCATTCCGTCGACGGACCGGTCGCGGGAAACCGCAGCCAGGGATGCGCTCTCGCTCCCTCCACTCTTTTCCCCGAAGATCGTTCTTTTGGAAATTCGTTCCTCCTCATTCGCATTAATCTAGTTAATCTATAGACATAATTAATTGGAGAGAGTGGTAATGAGCATCGAAAAGTCCGGAAGCCGCTTCGGAAGACGAGACCTGTTGAAACTGTCCGCAGCGGCCGGGGTCGCCGTCGCCGGCGCTTCGCTGGTCGGGCAGAAGACGGTTTTGGCAGCCGACGAAGAACCGTCGCTGAAAGGCAAGCGCATCGCCATCAGCGCGACCGGCACCGATCATTTCTTCGACCTGCAGGCCTATAATGCCCAGATCGAAGAGGTAAAACGCCTCGGCGGCGAGCCGATCGCCGTCGATGCCGGGCGCAACGACGGCAAACTGGTGTCGCAATTGCAGACGCTGATTGCCCAGAAGCCGGATGCGATCGTTCAAATCCTCGGCACGCTCAGCGTCATCGACCCGTGGCTGAAGAAGGCGCGCGACGCCGGGATTCCTGTTCTGACCGTCGACGTCGGCTCGACCAATTCGATCAACAACACTACCTCCGACAACTGGGGCATCGGCAAGGACCTGGCGCTGCAGCTCGTCTCCGATATCGGCGGCGAAGGCAATATCGTCGTTTTCAACGGCTTCTACGGCGTAACCCCCTGCGCGATCCGCTACGACCAGCTGGTCAATGTCGTCAAATATTTCCCGAAGGTCAAAATCCTCCAGCCGGAACTGCGCGACGTCATCCCGAATACCGTGCAGGACGCCTTCACGCAGATCACGGCGATCCTCAACAAATATCCGGAAAAGGGTTCGATCAAGGCGATCTGGTCGGCCTGGGACATTCCGCAGCTTGGCGCGACCCAGGCCCTAGCGGCCGCCGGGCGGACCGAGATCCGCACCTACGGCGTCGATGGCAGCCCGGAAGTGCTCCAGCTCATCGCCGATCCGAATTCGCCGGCCGGCGCCGATGTCGCCCAGCAGCCGGCGGAAATTGGCCGCACCGCCATCCACAACGTCGCCAAGCTGCTCGCCGGCCAGACCCTGCCGCGCGAGACCTATGTTCCGGCACTACTCGCCAACAAGACCAATGTCGGCGAAATCACCAAGAAGCTCGGCATCGGCTGACACTGAACACGAGCGGTCCGGTCATCGCCGGATCGCTCGCAATCTTCCCGCCCGGAGAGATCGACATGACGGCCATTTCGTTGAAACAGCCGGTGACGGCACGCGACGACATCATCCGCTTTGAAGGCATCGTCAAGCATTTCGGCGGTGCGCAGGCGCTTGCCGGTGCGTCGCTGATCGTCAGGCGCGGCACCATCCACGGTCTCGTCGGCCAGAACGGCGCCGGCAAGTCGACGCTGATTAAGCTGCTGGCCGGTCTTCACCAGCCCGATGGCGGCCGGATCGAGATCGAAGGGCAAACATTCGACAGGCTGACACCGCATCTTGCCGAAGAGCTCGGCATCCACTTCATTCACCAGGATCGACTGCTGGTGCCGACCTTCACCGTCGGCGAAGCACTGTTCCTCGGCCGGGAACCACGCATCGCGGGCACACCGTTCCTCGACCGGCGACTGATGCAGCGCCGTGCGTCTGACATTCTCAATGACTATTTCGGTATCCGGTTGCCGAACGCAGCCTTGATCGGCGAATTGTCGACGGCCGAAAAGCAGATCGTGCAAATCACCCGCGCGCTCCTCAATCAGCCGAAGGTGCTCGTCTTCGACGAGCCGACGGCAGCCTTGGTGCGCCGGGAGGCCGATATCCTCTTCCGGTTGATCCGCCGTCTGCGCGACGAAGGCGTCACCATCATCTATATCTCGCATTACCTGAACGAAATCGAAGAGCTCTGCGACCACGTCACCGTGTTGCGCAACGGGCTGGACGTCGCCTCCCTGCCGATTGGGGACACTTCGGCTGGCGCGATCGCGCGGCTGATGGTCGAACGCGACATCAAGGAGATGTTTCCGAAGCCGCAGGTGACGCCCGGCGAAGACATCCTCAAGGTCGAGCAGCTGTCGGCGCCGGGGAAATATAGCGACATCAGTTTCACGCTTCGCCGCGGCGAGGTGCTCGGCCTTACCGGCCTGCTCGGCTCCGGCGCAAAGGAGCTGGTCCGCGCTCTCTTCGGTCTGGAGACCCCGGCTTCCGGCCATATCGAGATCAGCGGCAAGGCTGCCCGTTTCACCAATCCGACGCAGGCGGCCGGTCGCGAGATCGCCCTGGTGCCGGAAGACCGGCGTCGCCACGGCGTCGCGCTCGACCTCAGCGTCGCGGAAAATATCAGCCTTTCGAGCCTTGGCCGCTTCACCCGTTTCGGCTTTCTCGATCGCAGACGCGAACAGCAAGAAGTGGACGCTCTGATTGCGCGTCTGCAGGTGAAGACCAATGGGCGCGATGCCCTGCTGCGTACGCTTTCGGGCGGCAACCAGCAGAAGA
Source organism: Rhizobium sp. NZLR11 (assembly GCF_019685115.1). Lineage (NCBI taxonomy): Bacteria > Pseudomonadati > Pseudomonadota > Alphaproteobacteria > Hyphomicrobiales > Rhizobiaceae > Rhizobium > Rhizobium sp. NZLR11. Next base: position 166,871 of record NZ_JABDWD010000001.1, read on the forward strand.
TCGCCATCGCCAAGTGGCTGAGCCGCCGCTCCGAGGTCTATCTCCTCGACGAACCGACTGTTGGAGTCGATATCGGCTCCAAGGTCGAGATCTATACGCTGATCGGCGAACTCGCGTCGCGCGGCGCCGGCGTCATCGTGCTGTCTTCGGACCTGCCGGAACTGATCGGCATCACCGATCGCATCCTGGTGCTCTTCCGCGGCCGCGTGGCACGGGAATTCATCTCGTCGGAGACCAGCGCGGATGCGGTGCTCGCTCAATCGACAGGATCATCCGAGGGACATCGCCATGTCGGCTGAAGTGGAATTCGCGCCTTCCGGTTTTTCCGCTGCTGAACCGCCTCCCCGGCCGGCCGGCAATATTGCGGCGACCGCGTTGCGCTTCGGATCGCTGATCGCTTTCGCCGCCATCCTGATCATCTTCTCGCTGACTGCACCCTATTTCCTCAGCATCGGCAATATCGGCAATGTGCTTGGTCAATCGGCCATCTCCGGCGTGCTTGCCATTGGGTTGACGATCGTGCTGATTGCCGGCGGCTCCAATGTCGTCACCGGCGGCATCGACCTTTCGCTGGCTGCCAATATGGGTCTCAGCGCTGCCGTCTATGCGAGCCTGACACAGCTCGGCTACGGCGATGCGACAGCGATCGCCGCGGCAATCCTCACCGGCGCGCTGATCGGCACGGTTAATGCCATTGCCGTCGTCTATGCCGGCATCGTGCCGCTGCTGGCCACGCTGGCCGTCATGAACGTCGTCGCCGGCCTGGAATTGGTGCTGACCGGCAATACCGTCCTGCCGGCCTCGACGCCTTTCCTGTCGGCGCTCTCGGCCTCGGATGCTTTCGGCATCCCGGTTCTTGCCTATGTGCTCCTCGGCTTTGCGGCCATCACCACGGCGATTGTACAATATACGCCGCTCGGCCTGCGTCTCTATGCCGTCGGTGAGTTTCCGGATGCGGCGCGTGCCGCCGGTCTGCCGCTTCGCCGGCTGCTGGCCGGCGCCTTCGTCGCCAGCGGCGTCTCCGGCGGCATCGCTGGCATTCTGTCGGCTTCCTATCTGAGCGGCAGCACGACCGGCGCCGGCGAGATGCTGTTGCCCGTCGTCGTGACGGCCCTGCTCGGCTCGGTCTTTTCGCGCCGGCTGGTTCCGACGATCACCGGGACGCTGCTTTCGGCCCTTTTGGTCGGCTTCCTGGTCAACGGCTTCCAGCTGCTGAACATTTCGAGCACGCTGGTCAGCGGCGTCCAGGGCGTGCTCATTCTCATCGTCGTTTCCGCGACCACGTTGCTGCGCCGGCAGGAGGCCTGACCATGTCGCTCCAGACCCCTCCCCTCGCCACCATCGACTTACCGCGTCTCATCGCCGGCGGCCTGGTGCGCTATGGGCTGATCCTCGCCCTTGTTGCGGTGTTCGCCGCCTTTTCCGTGGCAACGCCGACATTCCTGACGCCTGCCAATCTGCAGAGCATCCTGGTCAATAATTTCACGCTGCTTGCCATCGTCTCCGTCGCCATGACCTTCGCCGTCGCGTCGGGCGGCATCGATCTTTCGGTGGGAACGGCGATGGATTTCGCCAGCTTTGCCTTCGTCTCGCTCGTCCTTGCCGGGCAGCCGGTGGCAGTCGCCGCAGTCGCGGGACTGGCCGCCGGAGCGTTTGTCGGTGCGTTCAACGCGCTGCTGATTTCAGGGATCGGCGTGTCGCCGTTCCTCGCCACGCTCGGCACGCTGTTCATCGGCCGCAGCGTGCAGCAGCTGCTGACCAATGGCGGCAATCCGGTCTATCTGCCGCCGAATGGCGTGCCGGAAGCCTTCCGTTTCCTCGGCCACGGCACGATTGCCGGCTTTCCGGTGCCGCTTGCCGCTGCCATCGTCGTCATCGCCGCTGCTGCCGTTGTTTTTGCCCGCACGCGTTTCGGTCGCGTCATCCTGTCGATCGGCATCCAGCCGGGCGTCGTGCGCTATTCCGGCATCGCCGCGCCGGCCCATGTCGCGGTGACTTTCATCCTGGTCGGGTTGATCGCGGCAATCGCCGGGCTGATCCTGACCGCAACCGTCACCACCTACATCCCCTCCTCGGGCAATGCCTTCCTGCTGAATGCGATCGGCGCGACCTTCATCGGCACGACGCTCAGCCCACTCGGACGGCCGAATGTCGGCGGGACCGTTCTCGGCGCGCTGCTGCTCAGTATCGTCGTTAATGGGCTGCTGCTGACCGATCTGAACTTCTATTGGCAACAGGTCGGCACGGGAACGCTGATCTTCGCCGTGCTCGCCCTGAGCTTCATCAACAGAAAGGCCGCCGGCGGCGCTTAACAGAGGCCGCCACTGCGGTCGTATTTGGGGAAGCTGTTCTACCCCACTGAGGTGTCGGAAATCATTCGCGATACGGCATTCTTCCAGCCGATGATCTTGCCCTGCCGCTCGGTCTCATCCATCGAAGGGCTGAAACGGCGGTCGCAGGCCCAGGCCTGCGCAAAATCCCGTTTGCCTGGCCAGATACCGGCTTTCGAGCCGGCGAGCCAGGCTGCGCCCAGCGCCGTCGTCTCGCGGATCGCCGAGCGGTCGACAGGGTTTCCGGTCATGTCGGCCAGGCACTGCATCGTCCAATCCGAAGCCGCCATGCCGCCATCGACGCGCAACACCGTTTCCAGCTGGTTGACGCCCCAGTCCTTCTTCATCGCCACCAGCAGATCGAGCGTCTGGTAGGCGACGGATTCAAGCACGGCGCGGGCGAATTCCGCCGGCCCGCTGTTTCGCGTCAGACCGAAGATCGCGCCGCGCGCGGCCGGATCCCAGTAGGGGGCGCCGAGGCCGGTGAAGGCCGGAACGATGTAGACCTGCTGTCCGGGATCGGCCTTGGCGGCAAGCACTCCCGCCTCGGATGCCTGGCCGATGATGCCGAGGCCGTCGCGCAGCCATTGCACGGCGGCACCGGCGATGAAGATCGAGCCTTCGAGCGCATAGGTCGTCTCGCCATCGAGCCGATAGGCGATCGTCGTCAGCATCCGGTTGGAGGAGGAAACACGATCCCGGCCGGTGTTCAACAGGGCAAAGCAGCCGGTACCGTAGGTGGATTTCATCATGCCGGGCTCGAAGCAGGCATTGCCCATCCCCGCCGCCTGCTGGTCGCCGGCGACCCCGAGGATCGGAAGTTCCGCGCCGAACAGCGCCTTGTCGACGCGGCCGAAATCATCGGCACATTCCCGCACGTCAGGAAGCATGGCGGCCGGAATGCGGAGAATGCCGAGAAGCTCCTCGTCCCAGGCACCGTCATCGATATTATAGAGCAGCGTTCTCGACGCATTGGTCGCGTCGGTGGCATGCACGCGTCCATCAGTCAGATTGTAGGTCAGCCAGCTGTCGATCGTGCCGAAGCAGACATCGCCGGCCTCGGCCTTCTCACGCAGGCCATCGACATTGTCGAGCAGCCAGCGCAGCTTTGTTCCGGAGAAATAGGGGTCGAGCAGCAGCCCGGTCTTGGCGCTGAACAGCTTCTCGTAGCCGTCTGCCTTCAGGCTATCACACATTTCCGCGGTGCGCCTGTCCTGCCAGACGATCGCGCGGTGCAGCGGCTTTCCGGACCTGCGGTCCCAGACGACCGCGGTCTCGCGCTGATTAGTAATGCCGATCGCGGCAATGTCGGCGGCATCAATACCGGCATCGGTAATCGCCCTGCGCACAGTATCAACGACGGATCGCCAGATTTCGGTGGCGTCGTGCTCCACCCATCCGGGTTGCGGATAATATTGGGTGATCTCCGCCTGGGCCGAGCCGACCGTTTTCATGTCGCCATCGAAGATGATTGCGCGCGACGATGTCGTGCCCTGGTCGATTGAAAGAATATAGCCGCTCATATCCGTCTCCGGCTCGCACGAAACCGCTCCTGCCGAGGACAGCAGGACGCGGACGTTTCATGAGAGAAAGATTGTGGGTGCCACCGGCTTGTTGCCGGTGGCAGGAAGTGATGGCCGGAAGCCCCGTCGCTTCCGGCCGGGTCCGCCTTACTTCGACTGCCAGCTCTTGACGAGTTCGTCGTAGTTGACCGTGACCGGTTTTTCCTTCTCGTTCTCGATCTTCAGCTGCGGCGCAAGGTTGCCCTTCTTCACCGCATCCGCGTTCCAATAGGCGAGATCATGCTCCTCGGCGAGTTTCGGACCGATATCACCCTGGACGCCCGATTTCTCGATACGTCCCATAACCTTCTCCTGCTCGCCGCAAAGAGAATCCATGGCTTCCTGCGGTGTCTTGGCGCCGGCAGCGGCGTCACCGATAGCCTGCCACCAAAGCTGAGCCAGCTTCGGATAGTCGGGAACGTTGGTACCGGTTGGCGACCACTGGACGCGGGCGGGCGAACGATAGAACTCGATCAGGCCGCCGAGCTTCGGAGCGCGCTCCGTAAAGCTCTTGTCGCGAATGGTGGATTCGCGGATGAAGGTGAGACCGAGCTGGCTCTTCTTCACGTCAACCGTCTTGGAGGTCACGAACTGTGCATAGAGCCACGCGGCTTTTGCACGGTCCGTCGGGGTCGATTTCATCAGCGTCCAGGAACCGACGTCCTGATAACCAAGCTTCATGCCGTCTTTCCAGTAAACGCCATGCGGGCTCGGTGCCATGCGCCATTTCGGCGTACCGTCCTCATTCATAACAGGCAGGCCAGGCTTGACCATGTCTGCTGTAAAGGCCGTGTACCAGAAGATCTGCTGCGCGACGTTACCCTGTGCCGGAACCGGACCGGATTCCGAGAAGGTCATGCCCTGAGCTTCCGGCGGTGCGTAGGCCTTCAACCAATCGAGATACTTCTGGATCGAGTAGACGGAAGCCGGGCCATTGGTGTCACCGCCGCGCGCGACGCACGAGCCGACAGGACGCGACTTCTCGTCGACCTTGATACCCCATTCGTCGACCGGAAGACCGTTCGGCAGACCCTTGTCACCATTGCCGGCCATCGAAAGCCAGGCGTCGGTGAAGCGCCAGCCGAGCGACGGGTCCTTCTTGCCGTAGTCCATGTGGCCGAAGACCTTCTTGCCGTTCACGTCACGGCCGGTAAAGAATTCGGCAATGTCCTCATAGGCCGACCAGTTGACCGGAACGCCGAGATCGTAGCCATATTTCGCCTTGAAATCGGCCTTGTTCTTCTCGTCGTTGAACCAGTCGTAGCGGAACCAATAGAGGTTGGCGAATTGCTGGTCGGGAAGCTGGTAGAGCTTCTTGTCCGGTGCCGTCGTGAACTTGGTACCGATGAAGTCGTTGATATCGAGGCCGGGGTTTGTAACGTCCTTGCCTTCGCCGGCCATCCAGTCGGTCAGGTTGCGCACCTGCTGATAGCGCCAATGCGTACCGATCAAGTCGGAGTCGTTGACCCAGCCGTCATAAAGGTTCTGTCCGGTCTGCATCTGTGTCTGGATCTTCTCGACAACGTCGCCCTCTTGAATGACGTCGTGGGTGACCTTGATCCCGGTAATCGCAGTAAAGGCCGGAGCCAGAACCTGGGACTCATACTGGTGGGTGGTCAAGGTTTCCGAGACAACCTTGATGTCCATACCCTGCAAAGGCTTCGCAGCATCGATGAACCACTGCATTTCCTTTTCCTGGTCGGCGCGAGAGAGCGTCGACACGTCGCCGATCTCTTTGTCCAGAAAAGTCTTAGCCTCGTCCATGCCGGCATAGGCCGACGCGGTCATCGCCAGCAGCAAGCCTGCTGTCGTCGTCAATAAGTGCCGTCGCATAATATCCTCCCAGGGTTTGCGATTGCAGTCACGTCTCAGGCGGCCAAGGACCCCCGGCCATCTGTCTTCACTTTGCCGTCACACGTAACGGAACACGCCGATGGCGTAGACCACGGAGATGGCAAGAGCCCACCACAGGTTGGGCCCACCGAGCCCAAGCCATGCAAGATGAATGAACGCTGCGCCGAGTAGCGAAAGGAAAAGCCGGTCACCGCGCGTCGTCTCGAAGCGCAGGATTCCGATCCGCGGATTGCCGCCCGGCACCGCATATTCCCATATCCCCATGCCGATCAGCAGCAATGCGATGACGATGAAGAAAGCGGCCGTCGGCCATGTCCACGCCATCCATGAAAAATCGGGAAGCGAAAAGCTCATCAAACTCTCCCCAGGGCGAAGCCCTTTGCGATGTAATTGCGCACAAACCAGATCACCAGCGCCCCCGGGATAAGGGTCAGAACGCCCGCGGCGGCCAGCAGGCCCCAATCCATGCCGGATGCAGAGACGGTGCGGGTCATGGTGGCGGCGATCGGCTTCGCGTCGGTTGTCGTCAGGGTTCGTGCGATCAGCAACTCGACCCAAGAGAACATGAAGCAGAAGAAACAGGCGACACCTATCCCGCTCGCAATCAGCGGCGTGAAGATCTTCAGGAAGAACCGCGGGAACGAGTAGCCATCGATATAGGCCGTCTCGTCGATTTCCTTCGGCACGCCGGACATGAAGCCTTCAAGGATCCAGACCGCCAGCGGTACGTTGAAGAGGCAATGCGCCAAGGCCACGGCGATGTGCGTATCGATGAGTCCAAAGGCCGAGTAGAGCTGGAAGAACGGCAGGGCAAAGACTGCCGGCGGCGCCATCCGGTTGGTCAGCAACCAGAAGAACAGATGCTTGTCGCCGAGGAACCGATATCGGGAGAAGGCATAGGCCGCCGGCAGCGCAGCTGCCACCGAGATCACCATGTTCATGACGACATAGCTGATTGAATTGATATAGCCGGAATACCACGCCTTCTCCGTGAAGATCGTCACGTAATTGGCGATCGTCGGGTTATGAGGATAAAGCGTCAGAGAATTGACGATTTCCGCATTGGTCTTGAAGCTCATGTTGACGAGCCAATAGATCGGCAGCAGGAGCACGATGATATAGATCGTCGGAACCAGCCACCACCAGCGCGATTCCTCGCCGCGCCGGCGCATCAGACGGCCGACTTCATCGGCGGAGAGCCCGCTTGCGACACTGGTAACGCCTGGGATGTTTCGGCTCGATGTCGTTTCGTTGGAGACGCTCATTTCAATTCTCCGCGTCGTGGCTGGTCATGACGGTGTAGAACACCCACGAAAGCAGCAGGATGATCAGGAAATAAACCAGCGACATGGCAGCTGCCGGACCGAGATCAAACTGTCCGAGGGCGGTCTTGACCAGATCGATCGACAGGAAAGTGGTCGAGTTGCCCGGACCGCCACCCGTGACGACAAAAGGCTCGGTGTAGATCATGAAACTATCCATGAAACGCAGCAGCACGGCGATCAGAAGAACGCGCTTCATCTTGGGCAGCTGGATATAGCGGAACACTGCCCAACGGGACGCACCGTCGATCTTGGCTGCCTGATAGAAAGCATCTGGAATGGAAACGAGGCCGGCATAGCAGAGCAAGACGACCAGGCTCGTCCAGTGCCAGACATCCATGATGATGATCGTCACCCAGGCGTCGAGCGGATCCTGCACATAGTTGTAATCGATGCCGATGGCGTTGACGTAATAACCGAACAAACCAATGTCGTTGCGGCCGAACACCTGCCAGATCGTGCCGACCACGTTCCATGGGATCAACAGCGGCAGTGCCATCAGAACCAGGCATACCGGCACGCCGATGCCTGATTTCGGCATGTTGAGCGCAATGAAGATACCGAGCGGAATCTCCAGCGCGAGAATGATCAACGAAAAAATCAGGTTTCGCTGCAGGGCGGCCCAGAATCGGTCGGAATGCAGGATTTCGGTAAACCAGTCCGTTCCGTTCCAGAAGAACTGGTTGTTTCCGAAAGTGTCCTGAACGGAATAGTTCACAACCGTCATCAAGGGAATGACAGCCGAGAAAGCCACCAGCACGAGGACCGGCAGAACCAGAAACCAGGCTTTGTTGTTCCAGGTTTTTTCCATGATCAAGCCTCCGGTCCGGCGCGCCAAGAGTCGGCATAGATACTGATAGCTGATGGCTCGAAGGTCACCCGGGGATCGGCCGGAATTTCCTCGTCCTCGGGAATGACGATCGCGATCGGCTGGCCGGCGAACTGCGCGCGGACGATCTTCTGCCGGCCGATATCTTCCACCTTGCTGACCGTCACAGGCATACCCTCACGGCCGACCCGGATAAACTCGGGCCGGATTCCAAGCTCTACCTTGGCCGCTGCCGAAGTCTTTGGCGCATAGCCGAGCGTTAGCGCGTGCTCGCCGACCCGAACCGTACTGCCCTCTACCTTGGCCGGCATGAAGTTCATGCCCGGCGAACCGATGAAGTAGCCGACGAAGGTATGGCTCGGACGCTCGAAGAGTTCGGCCGGCGTGCCGATCTGCACGATCTCGCCATCATACATCACCACGACTTTGTCGGCGAAGGTCAGCGCCTCCGTCTGGTCATGCGTGACATAGACCATGGTAAAACCGAACTGCTTGTGCAGCCGCTTCAGCTGCGATCGCAGCACCCATTTCATATGCGGATCGATAACAGTGAGCGGCTCGTCAAAGAGAATCGCGTTCACATCCGAGCGCACGAGGCCGCGGCCGAGCGAAATCTTCTGCTTTTGGTCCGCCGTCAAGCCGCGCGCGCGCCGCTTGGCCCAGCCGGCAAGATCGATCATCTCGAGGATTTCGCGGACGCGCCGGTCGACATCCGCCTCGGCCACGCCGCGGTTGCGCAGAGGAAAGGCGAGGTTGTCGTAGACCGTCATCGTGTCGTAGATGACCGGGAACTGGAATACTTGCGCGATATTTCGCTGCTGTGTCGGCAGGTTCGTAACATCCTGCCCGTCGAAGAGAATCCGCCCTTCGGACGGCTGAATGAGGCCCGAAATGATATTGAGCAGCGAGGTCTTTCCGCAGCCCGAAGGCCCGAGCAGTGCATAAGCGCCGCCATCGTTCCACTCATGGTGCACTTCCTTGAGAGCGTAGTCCTTCTCGCTCTTCGGGTTCGGCCCATAGGCATGGCGAATATGATCGAGGGTGATACGTGCCATGATCTTCTCCTAGCCCCCTTGCCTGGCGGTGGTGATCGCCCGGCCGTCCGCGCCGAACGCCATCAGGTGGCGCGTATCGATGAAAACGGAGATGTCCGTGTCCGGGTCGATATTGTGGATGCCGTGCGCAAGCATCACCCAGCGGGTGCCGGCAAATTGCAGATGAACAAAACTTTCCGAGCCGGTGATCTCCGAAACCTGTGTTCGCGCCGTCATCCGCGCCGAACCAGCCGTCTGGGCGGTTGGTGCAAGATGATGCGGGTGAAACGCTATGGTTGCCGGCCCGTCCGGCACGTTCTGAAGATGCGGCGGCACGGCAAAAATCACCGCGCCATCGCGCAGGAAATTGCCTTCCGATTTGACCAGATCAATAAAATTCAGCGGCGGATCGGCAAAGGTTTTCGCCGTCGTCAGATCGAGCGGATTGCGATAGACCTCGATCGTCGGGCCGAACTGCGTGATCCGGCCCTCGCTGAGCGCTGCCGTATTGCCGCCCAGCAACAAGGCTTCGGACGGTTCCGTCGTGGCATAGACGAAGATCGCGCCGGACTGCGCGAAGATGCGCGGCAATTCCTGCCGCAGCTCCTCACGCAGCTTGTAGTCGAGGTTGGCAAGCGGCTCGTCCATCAAAACAAGGCTCGCATTCTTCACGAGTGCCCGGGCAAGTGCGGTGCGCTGCTGCTGGCCGCCGGAGAGGTTGAGCGGCGTGCGATCGAGATAAGGCCCGAGTTTCAGAAGTTCGGCAGCCTTGCGCACCTCCAGATCGATGATCTTGGCATCCTTGCCGGCAATCCGCAGCGGCGAGGCAATATTCTCGTAGACCGTCAATGCCGGATAATTGATGAACTGCTGATAGACCATGGCGATGTTGCGCTTCTGGACAGGCATAGCTGTCACGTCAGCACCATCAAAATGGATCGTGCCGGTTGTCGGCCGATCAAGGCCGGCCATCAGACGCATCAACGAGGTCTTGCCCGACAATGTCGGCCCAAGCAGAACGTTTAGCGTTCCTCTTTCAAAAACAAGATCGGTCGGGTGGATATGATAGTCCCCTCCCACCATCTTTGCGGCCTTCCGCAGTTCCAGCATTCCGATTCCCGTGCCTCCACGCATCGGGGACCACATGTTGCCCTTATCCGGCCATCGCCGGCATGGCAGCCATGTACTCCTCCAGTGACTGAGCCTGCTCCCTCGAAAGGCGCAGACCATCCTTTGTTCTCCTCCACAGCACGTCTTCGGCGTGCCGGGCCCATTCCTGTTTGACGAGATAGGTGACCTCGGCCTCGTAGAGGTCGCCGCCGAACAGCCGTCCCAAATCGTCGACGCCGCGGGCTTCGCCGAGCAGCGCCTTGACCCTCGTCCCGTAACGGCGAACCAGCCGGCGGGCATGTTGATCGGCGAGGAACGGATAAAGCCGCTTCAGATCGGCGACCTGCCCCTCGTAACCCCGGACCGGGAAGTCGCCGCCTGGCAGATGGCTCTTGGCCGTCCACGGGGCACCCTTGACGCCGATCGCAGCGCCGATCTTCTCCAGCGCGTGTTCGGAAAGCCGGCGATAGGTGGTGAGCTTGCCGCCGAAGACGTTGAGTAGCGGTGCGCTACTCCCCTCGCCGTCCAGCTTCAACACATAGTCACGCGTCGCCTCCTGCGCCTTCGAGGCACCGTCGTCATAAAGCGGCCTGACTGCGGAATAGGCCCAGACGATATCCTCCGGCCTGACCGGCTCCTTGAAATATTCCGACGCCGCATTGCACAGATAGATGGTCTCTTCCTCGGAGATCCGAACATCCTTGGGATCGGCGGTGTAATCGCGGTCGGTGGTGCCGATCAGCGTAAAGTCGCCCTCGTAAGGAATGGCAAAGATGATGCGGTTGTCGGGATTCTGAAAGAAATAGGCGCGTGGACCGTCAAACTTTTTCTTCACCACGATATGGCTGCCCTGGACAAGGCGGACATGGTGAGCCTCGTTCTGGCCGAAGGCGGAACGGATGACATGGTCGACCCACGGACCGGCAGCATTGACCAGCATGCGGGCCTGATGGTTGTCATTGCGGCCGGTGACCGTATCGGTGGTCTCGATGTGCCAGAGGTCGTTCTCGCGCCTTGCCGACACCACTTTGGTGCGCGGCATGATGGTCGCCCCCTTGTCGGCGGCGTCGCGGGCGTTCAGCACCACCATGCGGGCATCATCGACCCAGCCGTCGGAATATTCGAAGGCCTTGGCAAATAGCGCCTTCAGCGGCTTGCCGGCCGGATCGCGGCGCATGTCGAGCACCGATGTCGCCGGCAACAGCTTACGGCCGCCGAGATGGTCGTAAAGGAAGAGGCCGAGCCGGATCAGCCAGGCCGGCCGGATGCCGCCCTTATGGTAGGGCAGCACGAAACGCAGCGGCCAGATGATGTGCGGCGCCATCGCCCAGAGGATCTCGCGCTCCATCAGCGATTCCCGCACTAGGCGGAACTCGTAATGCTCGAGATAACGCAGGCCGCCATGAATGAGCTTGGTGGCGCCAGACGAGGTGCCCGAGGCGAAGTCGTTCATCTCCGCCAGCGCCACGGAATAACCGCGCCCAACAGCATCGCGCGCAATGCCGCAGCCGTTGATGCCGCCCCCGATGACGAATATGTCGTGTATCTCCCGGCCCAATATCCCCTCCGAGCCTGCTGCGGATTTCGCATCGCACAAAACTCACGCAATTGCGAAAGTGAAGTCAGTTAAAACGAAAGAGATACGAATGTCAAACGAATGTTTCGCGGCGGAAATTCAGAACAGTGCCGGCATCATGCTTTAGCGAAACCTGCCGTTCGTTTCGATCAGCTTTACATTGTTTTCGAGGCAGAGATTGCGGATCGACGGCACCGGACAATGGTCGGTGATGAAGGTATGAACTTGGGAAAGTTGGCCGATCCTGACTGGAGCGGTGCGTTCGAACTTCGTCGAATCCGCAACCAGAATGACATGCCGGGCGTTGGCGATGATCGCCTGTGCGACCTTGACTTCGCGAAAATCATAGTCGAGAAGCGCGCCATCCACGTCGATCGCCGAAGCCCCGATCACGGCATAGTCGACCTTGAACTGGCGGATGAAATCGACTGCCGCCTCGCCGACGATCCCGCCATCCGAACCGCGCACCACACCGCCGGCGATCACCACCTCGATTGCGGGCAGCAGACGTAACCTATTGGCAACATTGATATTATTTGTAATCACCATCAGCTCGTGATGCTCGGCGAGCGCCTCGCCCACCGCCTCGGTCGTCGTTCCGATATTGATGAAGAGCGAGGCCCCGCTCGGGATCAGCTCGACCGCGGCCATGCCGATCGCCTGTTTCTCGGACGCGGCGATCTGCCGCCGCGCCTCGTATTTGACGTTCTCGGTCCCGCTCGGGAATGTCGCGCCGCCGTGGATACGCGTCAGCACCTGCGCATCGCAGAGATCGTTCAGGTCCTTGCGGATCGTCTGCGGTGTCACTGAAAAGCGGGAAGCGAGCTCCTCGACCAGGACCCTGCCGCTCGATTTCGCTATCGCCACGATTTCAGTTTGCCGGTCGGTCAAGAACATGAGCACGCACCTTTCGATCTACTTTCGTTTTAAAGAAAGCGAACGCCTGCGCAATGCCTATCTGTCACCTGATCACCTTCCGGGGCGAATTTGCTGCTATCGTTTCCGCATCACATTGACGACGAGCACACCGAGGATCGCCATGACGCCACCGACCGCGCCAAGCGCCGTCGGCGTCTCACCCAGCCAGAGGAAACCGATCAGCGTGGCGACGGGCGGAACGCCATAGAGAAAGTTCGAAGCGCGGGCGGCCGTCAGCCGCTTCAGCGCGATCGCCCAGGTGAGGTAGCCGATCGCAGTCGGGAAGATGACGAGATAGGCAACGCCCCAGTTCACCTCCGCCGGGGCGGCGGCCAGCGCCTGAATCGTCGCCGGTGCGGCCGGAAACAGCGGCACGGAACCGATCAGCAGGATCCAGGCGGTGACGGCAAGCGCCGGCATCCGGCCGAGCAGCGGCTTCTGCAGCACGCTGGCGATCGCCGAGCAAAGTGCTGCGCCGAGGATGAGGACGGCATTCGGATCAAGCTTGAAGCCGCCGTCGGAGGCAACCGCAATCAGCGCCACACCGCCGAAGGATATGGCAGTGCCGGCCCAGCCCCAGCGGCCGAAGCGCTCGCCGAGCGCGAACGTGGCGATGAGGGCGGTGAAGACGGGCATGGTGTTGATGATGAAGCTCGCCGGCCCTGCCGCAACCGTCTGCTCACCGGTGTTCAACAGAACCGCATAAGCGGCGATGAAGAGCACCGCAGCGATGGAAAGGCGGACGAAATCGCGTTTTTCCGGCAACGGCCGGTAGATCACGAGGTAGACCAGAGCGATGGCGCCGGCTGCCACATACCGCGCGGTCGCCAGTTCGATCGGCGTCAGTGGTCCGAGACAGATGCGGATCACCACGAAAGAGGACGCCCAGAAGAGGATTGTGACGAGGATCGCGCCGAAGGCGACCAGATCGAACCCGCCCTGCTGTTTCGTCGAAATCGGTGTGCTTGCCGCCATGCTCATTTTCGCCTCCATTTGTTCTTCGACAATGGATTAGGCCTTCGATGCGTGCTTGAAAAGCATCGCAATCGATGATCAAATGTGTCTATGGTTCACAGCTCGCCCGTGCTTCCGCCGCTCGATACGCTCGAGACCTTTGCCCGCGCCGCCCGGCTTGGATCGTTTTCGGCCGCGGCCGAGGAAAGCGGCATCACGCATGGCGCGGTGTCGCGGCAGGTCTCGCGCCTCGAGCGCTGGATGGGGGTGCGGCTGTTTGCCCGCGAAGCCAGAGGCGTGCGGCTGACGCCGGAGGGCATGCGGTTTTTCGCGCGGGCGGAGGAAGCGCTTGCCCTGCTCGGCAATAGCGGCGAACGCTGGCTGCCTCGCCGCAATAGGGCGGTGGTGCGCCTTTCGGTGACGCCCTCGGTCGCCTCGTTGTGGCTGTTTCAGCGTCTGCCGAAGCTCGAAGGAAACGAGCTGCATGTCGAGTTGACGCTCGAACACCGGCTGGCGGATTTCGGCGAAGGCACGGACCTTGCCATCCGCTGCGGCAAAGGGCCGTGGGCCGGCGTGCGCGCCCTGTCGCTCTGGCAGGAGAAGTCGTATCCGATCGCCGCCCCGGCCCTGGCAGACCGGCTCGGCCAGCGCTGCGATGCTGTTTCGCTGCTCGACCTGCCGATCCTGCACGACTCCAATATCGAAGGCTGGCGTCGCTGGCTTGCGCGCGAGGGCGTCGACTACACGCCACGCGGCCACGACCGTCGCTTCGAGGATTACAATCTCGTCGTCGATGCCTGTCTACAAGGGCTCGGCATCGCTCTCGCCCGGCCGCCGCTGTCGGATGCCGCGCTTGCGGCCGGGCGCGTCGTCGCCGTGTCGGAGCGGACGCTCGACAATCATGTGGCCTTCCACCTTATTCGGCCGGACGATGCGCTCAGAAGCCCCGCCATCGAATTCGCCAGTCGCTTCCTACGCGAGGCAGGCCATGACGAGGCGACGATCGCCGCTTTTATCGCACCCGGCCGATCGAAAGCGTAAGCGGAAGGTAAGTGGCGACGTTCGCCGCACCGATTGAGGAGATTTAGTGATGGCAACGGTGGTGCTGTTTCATTCGGTTTATGGACTCCGGTCACTTGAGCGCGATGCAGCAGAGCGCCTGCGGGCGGCTGGGCATCAAGTATTCACGCCGGATCTCTATACGGGCAAGGTCGCCCGATCGATCGAAGAGGGCTTCGAACTGAAAGAGGCGATCGGGTGGTCCACTCTTTGCCAGCGCGCAGAAAAGGCGGTCGCTGCGCTGCCTGCCTCTGCCGTGCTCGGCGGATTTTCGATGAGTGCCGGCGTCTCCGCACATCTTTGGCCGAAGCGGCCGCAGATGGCAGGCATGCTGCTGCTTCAAGGCCTCGCTGAAATTCCGGACAACGCGCGCCGGGGCCTTCCCGTCCAGATCCATCTTGCCGATCCGGATCGATTCGCGCCCAGGGAAGAGGTTGAAACCTGGCAAGCGGCAGCGGCCCGGTCGAGCATCGCCGCGGAGATCTTCAAATATTCCGGCGCCGGTCATCTCTACACCGATCCGACGCTGCCGGATCACGATGCAGCTACGGCCGAACTGACATGGAGCCGCGTCATCGGCTTCCTCGCTGCACTGTAGTAGCCGCCAGGCCGTTACTCCGCCGGAAACTGCAGGCGCATTTCCTTCGCCAGTTCAAACCCGGCGGCCCGGTAAACGGGCTCACCGGCATCCGAGGCGTGGATGACGGCCGTCGTGCAGCCGATAGACTTCAGATAATCAATAGCCTTGTTGGTCAGCGCCAACGCGATGCCGCGCCGGCGGAAGGCGTCGGCGACATAGACAGACCAGATGTAGCCATGCAGTCGCTGTTCCGGCTGGATGATCTCCGGAAATGGTGATTGGTGCATCTGGCACGACGCGGAACCGGCGATTTCACCGTCGACGATAGCAAGGAACGAAGTCAGACGCCGCTCCTCGCGTCCGCTTCTGATGAAAGACAAGATCCGCGCCGCCGCATCGGGCCTGTAGTGTTCCGGCGGCGTGCCATAGCTGTCCCAGATCTTCAGATGGTGCCCCACCAGGATCTCATCCTCGTCGGGCGTTGCCGTTCGAATATCCATCATGTCGTGATCCGGCCGGGGGCATATCGGCGCGTAAAATCGCCCTTCAAAGGGGTGGCGCCCTGCCGCATCGCGGGGCGCCCAAAGGCATATCAGTTCGCGGCTGTCAGCGTCATCGACGCACTGCCGGCCGCAACGTTGAGGCCAAGCTGGCCGGTCAGGCTGACCGTCTGCAGATGGATCGAGCCAGAGGTTCCGCCAATCAGGAGATTGGCGCCGACACCGGCCCCGAGCGTCGCTTCGGCGGTAGCGCCGACATAGAGGCCGGCGAGCGATCCGCGGTGATAACCGGCGGTCGGCGCGAACACGGCCCAGATCAGGCGGCTGCGGGTGGTAAAGCCGAGGTCGATGCCGAGCTTTCTCATCTCGCCAGTATAACGATCCGACAGCTCGTTGCCGACGGTTGACTGGAAGATGCAATCGGCTTCCTTGGATGAACCGAGCACATAACCTGTACCGCCACCGATATCGCAGGTGAGGTAACCGATCTTGACACCATTGCGCAGGTCCGGCTCTTCATACGTCCTGGTTACGAGGTCGGCGGCATTGACCGCCCCAGCGCCGGCCAGCGTCAACGATACCGCGGCAAGTGCCTTCGCAAAAATTTTGTCCATAAGTCTCTCCTTCTCAAATCGTGACGAGCATACCCGGCTACTCGCCACCAGATTCGGCAATAGATAACGGACGGAACTGCAAAACGATCCCGATCCGGTACCATCTTCACGTCGCCTGTCAGAGCGCAGAAGATGCGCAAGCGACAAACACGCTTACGGTTCAGCTCCCATTGGGACATTTCGAAGGCACTAATTCGCGCCATCCGGTTATTTCATGATGTTGTCAGGAATGGTTGCCGGAAAGGCACGATCCTGATCGCCGTCGACTTTCTGCGGACGGTATCGATTCATTTTGGCCGACCCGAACCACGACGACCGGATCGGCCGAAGCGAAACGTCAAAGCGGATGGGTCGATACAGAAAAACCCGGCGATGTGTTCGCCGGGTTTTTATATTTGTTCTATTCGCGCTATACTCTTCGCATAAAGCGCATGACGAGCGACACGACGAACAACACCAGGAAAATGAAGAACAGAACCTGGGCAATGGAAGCTGAAGCTCCTGCTATACCGCCAAATCCGAGGACGCCGGCAATCAAGGCCACAACGAGAAACACCAGAGCGTAATAAAGCATCGCAATCTCCTTTTACGTTGCTGCGGAGATAACGGAGGCCGCCCCATTTGGTTCCCTGCCCGTCTCACGGCCGGCACATGCGACGTCGCATCGGATTTGTTCAGCCGAAATGAAAAGCGCCGCTGACCATCCGGTCGCCTTCATTCGGCTCGGGAGGCTCGGCCGCATCGAGATAGGCCTTGAGCGGCCCGGTCAGCACGAACCAGATGCTTGCTCCCAGCATGAAATAGGCTCCCACCGGATCGTCGATGCGGGCGATGAAGGGAAGGCAGGCGGAGGCGAACAGGACGATGATCCGCACCGACCACTCCGCCTCACGTTTGGCGATGGCGCGCGCTCGCAGCGACTTGTATTGCCGGGCGCCATAACCTCCTCCCGTCGCTTTCAGCGCCGAATGCAGTTTTCGTGCTGATGGCAGCGCCAGCATGAGCAGCGCGGCGACACTGAGCGCGAAAGGTTTGCCAGTCATGACCTGCCCGCTGGCGATCAGGAGAAAGGAGAGCACGACGAGATTCCATGTCGGCTCCAACAGCTCCGGCGGTTGCCGCGTGCGGAGATGCCAAGTGCGCAGCAAGCCCGCCGCGCCGTGCAGTAGCGGCTGATCGATATAGCGATTGATCCAGTCCATGCCGATGCTCGTCCCCGATTGCATGAAGAGGGCTCCGAACACCACGGAATTTGGTCATCATCGTGGCAATACCTGCCGAATCACGCCCGTCGCGTGAAGGAAGCGGCCTGCCAAGGCTTTAGTTGCAACGTTAGCGCAGTTCCTGCGCGACCTCCCAGACATGGCCGGACGGATCGGCAAAGGCCGCCGTACGGCGGCCCCATGGACGATCGATCGGACCATTGAGCAGCATGATCCCGAGTTTGCGCAGGTCCGCGCAGACCCCGTCGACATCATCGACCTTGATCGTCAGCAAGACGCGACTGCCCGAACCGGATGCCGCCACCGGTGACGGATCGACCAGCTGCGGCGCTTCCGTACCCTTGAGAAGGTTGACCATCGTCCCCGAAAATTTCAGCACCGAGCAGACAGCGTCCTGATAGACGACATCGGCGGCAAAGACCTTTTGGTAGAATGCCCTCGCCGCGTCAATATCGTCGACGAACAGGGTGATGACCTCGATCCTATCCAACCTCATGGGCATTTCTCCTCCGTTGCTTCGATCGTCCACCGATATCGATGGCCGGCTTTCTGCTGGTCGCTTCGAGCCTGCCGGTTTCGACATGCCGGGAAAAATAATCGTCAGCTCCTGAGACCCGGCGCCTCGTGGCCGGTGCGCGCCACATATTCCGTGTAGCCGCCGCCATATTGATGCACGCCGTCCGGCGTCAGCTCCAGCACCCGGTTGGAGAGTGCCGCCAGGAAATGCCGGTCGTGCGAGACGAACAGCATGGTGCCCTCATATTGCGACAGCGCCTTGATCAGCCTCTCCTTGGTGTCGAGGTCGAGATGGTTCGTCGGCTCGTCAAGCACGAGCAGATTCGGCGGGTCGAACAGCATAATGGCCATGACCAGCCGCGCCTTCTCGCCGCCGGACAATACACGGCAGCGCTTCTCGACATCGTCGCCGGAGAAGCCGAAACATCCGGCGAGCGCCCGCAAAGGCCCCTGCCCCGCCTGTGGGAACCGGTCTTCCAGCGACTGGAAGACGGTGTGCTCGCCGTCGAGAATATCCATGGCGTGCTGGGCGAAATATCCCATCTTGACGCTGGCGCCGAGAGCGACGCTGCCTTCATCGGGCTCGGCGGTCCCCGTCACCAGCTTCAGCAGTGTCGACTTGCCGGCGCCGTTGATGCCCATGATGCACCAGCGTTCCCGGCGCCGCACCATGAAATCCAGTCCTTCATAGATGCTTCGACTGCCGTATTTCTTGTGCACGTTCTTGAGGTTGATCACATCTTCGCCGGATCGCGGCGCCGGCTGAAACTCGAAGGAGACCACCTGACGGCGCTTGGGCGGCTCCACCCGGTCGATCTTTTCCAGCTTCTTGACGCGGCTCTGCACCTGCGAGGCATGCGAGGCGCGCGCCTTGAACCGCTCGATGAACTTGATTTCCTTGGCGAGCATCGCCTGCTGGCGTTCGAATTGGGCCTGCTGCTGCTTTTCGTTCTGCGCCCGCTGCTGCTCGTAGAATTCGTAATCACCCGAATAGGTCGTCAGCGTGCCGCCATCGATCTCGATGATCTTAGTGATGATCCGGTTCATGAACTCGCGGTCATGCGAGGTCATCAGCAGAGCGCCCTCGTAGCCTTTCAGGAACTCCTCCAGCCAGATCAGGCTTTCGAGATCCAGATGGTTGCTCGGCTCGTCGAGCAGCATGACATCGGGACGCATGAGCAGGATGCGAGCGAGCGCCACGCGCATCTTCCAACCGCCCGACAGGGCGCCGACATCGCCGTCCATCATCTCCTGGCTGAAGCTCAGGCCGGCGAGCACTTCGCGGGCGCGTCCTTCGAGCGCATAACCGTCCAGTTCCTCGTAGCGCGCCTGCACCTCGCCGTAGCGCTCGATGATCTTGTCCATGTCGTCGGCCTGCTCGGGATCGGCCATGGCCGCCTCAAGCTCACGCAATTCGCCGGCAACGAGGCTGACCGGGCCGGCGCCGTTCATCACCTCGGCGACGGCACTGTGGCCCGCCATCTCGCCGACGTCCTGGTTGAAGTAGCCGATGGTGACGCCCTTTTCACAGGAGACCTGCCCTTCGTCTGGCTGCTCCTCACCGTTGATCATCCGGAAGATCGTCGTCTTGCCGGCGCCGTTCGGGCCGACGAGACCGATCTTCTCGCCTCTGTTGAGAGCTGCAGACGCCTCGATGAAGAGAATCCGGTGGCTGAGTTGTTTGCTGATATTCTCGATACGAATCATGATTTGCGCGGGGCCTAAGAAAAGATTTTGGCGCCCTTATGCCACGCATGGAAATGACAGGATAGGCCCGTTTCCACCCCTCTCGATCACCTGAGGATGCCGAAACCCGTGAGCGGTTTTCGGACGACATCGTGCTCGCTGCTTTAATTTAGAACGGGATTGGATAGTATCGTGGCTCGCGCCAAGGAGAAGCCGTGCCAATGAGCGTCCGCCCGCCGCAGTCCCTCAGACAATCGCAGCAGAATACAAACGGCTTCAACGTCCTCGAATACGAGCTGACGTCGGAACGCGCCGATACGCTCGGGCGCCACGGGCAGAAGGTGGAGGCAGCACTCGCCGCGCTGAGGGCTTGGACTACCAACCACCAGAGTGACGAGGAACGCGAGAGACTTCTCAATGCAGCGTCCGACGCCGTCTGGGCCTTCTTCATCCAGCGTGAGATCTGCGGGCTGCGGAACAACCGCGACGCCATTCAGCGTTATGGCATCCCGAACGAAGTGATCGCCAGATTGGGCGCCGTGCCAAAATAACACGTAGCGATGGTGGGAGCGGCTCCCTTACCTATTGAGTGGAAATCAGCGGCCCAGAAAGATATGGCTTGATGCCGAACCATGGCGAAAGGGAATTGCGATGCCAAGCTCGATCCGGATTGGAAACCAGCATCTCACCGTCGACGTCTCCTCCCTCGGCGCCGAGATGCAGGCGCTCACCACCAGAAACGGACGCTCATGGCTGTGGACGGGCGACCCAGCCTTCTGGACCGGACGGTCGCCGATCCTTTTTCCGATCGTCGGCAAGGCGCCGGAGGACAAGATAGCAATCGACGGCACGATCTATCCGATGGCCCAGCATGGTTTTGCCCGCCGCAGCGAATTCGCGCTTGCGGCATCCACCGCGACGATGTGCCGATACGAACTGGTCGCCTCGGCGGCCACCCGGGCGGCTTATCCATTCGATTTTCAGCTGGCGGTGGAGCATGCGGTTGAGGGCCGCGCGCTGACGGTGGCGGCAGAAGTCACCAACCGCGATCAGAAGGCGATGCCGTTCGGGCTCGGATTCCATTCGGCCTTTGCCTGGCCGCTGCCGGGTGCCGCCGGGCACGCCCATGTCGTTACGCTCGACAATAAGGGCGAGCCGCCGCTTGTGCGGCTGCAGGGTGGCCTCATCAATCTTGCGACGCTGCCCTCGCCGTTCGATACCGGTCGGTTGGTGCTCGATCACGCCATGTTCGACCAGGATGCGATGATCTTTCCGCAAGGGGCAGGCGAAGGCTTAACTTATGGCGCCGAAAATGGGCCGACCATGCAATTCCGGTTCGAAAATCTGCCCAATCTTGCCCTGTGGACCAAACCGGGCGCTCCCTTCCTCTGCATCGAGCCCTGGCACGGAACGGCCGCGGAGGCTGGACGTTCGAGCGAGCTTTCGAAGCGGCCCTACACGACTATCCTGGCACCGGGCGCGGTCGCTCGCTTCGCCTTTACCGTCGAGATTTTACAATAGAAAGCCGCGCGCCCGACGGGGGCGCACGAAGGAGGCTTTTACAGCCGTCGCAGGGGCGTTGTCAGTGAGCGCCCGCGCCACCGCCAGCCCGCGGCTTTTGGGTGAGCAGCAGGGCGACGGCAGCAATTGCAAGAACCACGCCGATGACAGCGAAAGTATCGGCGAAGCCCAGGATGAGGGCCTGACGCCTGACGATCTGCCCGAGAACGACAACGGCCTTCTGCCCGGCGATAGCTGGGTCGGAAATGCCGTGCTGCATGAAATAGCCGGTCGTTTGCGCAAGCCGGTCGCGTACTTCATCACGGGAGAGCGTGACCGACTGGCCGATGATATTCGAGTGGAACTGCTCGCGTTTGGTCAGCACCGTGCCGAGCGTTGCCGTGCCGACGGCGCCCCCGAGATTGCGCAGCATGTTGGTCAGGCCCGAAGCAGCGGCCGCGTCAGTGGCTGCGATGCCGGCGGTAGTAATGGCGGTGATCGGCGTCAGCACCAGCGCCTGGCCGATGGCGCGGACGATGTTCGGGATCCAGAACTGGTCGCCGGCGGTATTTGCCGAAAGCGTGATGTTCATGAAGCAGCTGATCGCGAAGATCGAGATGCCGAGGAAGCCGATGTAACGCGCATCGAAGCGCTTCATCATCATCGGAACAAGCGGGATCAGCAGCAGTTGCGGCAAACCGGTCCAAGCCAGCACCATGCCGATCTGCTCGGCATTGTAGTGCTGAACCTGGCCGAGATATTGCGGCAGGATATAGACGGTGCCGAAGAGGGCGACGCCAACCAGCACGTTGACGGCAACACCGATGCCGAAATTTCGCTGCGTCAGCAGGCTGAGCTTGACCAGCGGCTTCTTCACGGTGAGCTCGATCCAGATGAAGCCGGCGAGAAAGACGAAGGCGAGGATGCTGAGCTTGACGATGAAGGGCGAGGAAAACCAGTCCTCCTTGTTGCCTTCCTCGAGAACCGTCTGCAGCGCTGACAAACCGATCGCCATGGTGAAAATTCCCGCCCAGTCGCCTTCCCTGAGCAGGCGGAGCTGCATCGGCTGCTTGTCGAGCGTCAGAGCGAGCGCTACGGCCATGATGGCGCTCGGGATGGCGTTGATGAAGAAGATGGTCTGCCAGCCATAGTTTTCGGTGAGGTAACCGCCGATGGTCGGACCGATCGCCGGCGCGAAGGTGACCGAGAGCGCAAAGATCGCAAGGCCGAGCGGCTGCTGCGGTTTTGGCAGCTTGGTCAGCACCATGGTGAAGGCCATCGGGATCAGCACACCACCGGCAAAACCCTGCAGGCCGCGCAGCAGGATCATCGTCCCGAGATCATGGGCGAAGGCGCAGGCGATCGAAAACAGCGGAAACAGGATAGAATTAACGAGGATATAGCGGCGGAATGAAAAGACGCTGCTGAAATAGGCCGTCAGCGGAATGACGACGATTTCGCCGATCAGATATGAGGTTGAGATCCAGGCACCGTTGTCGACGCCCGTTCCGATACCGCCCTCGATATCGAGGAGGGAGGCGTTGGTGATCTGGATGTTGAGGATCGCCATGAAAGCGCCGATCATCCCGGCGAGAACGGCGATCCATTCCCGGGTGCTGGCCCGGGGCTGCGATGTGGCGACGGCTGTTGCTGCGATGGTGGACATGACACGATCTCCTGATCCCGGCGCCTATTTGCGGTCGGCATCGGCGATGGTGTCGATGCTCGGTTGAACCGACATGCCCGGACGCAGGTCGCCATCGGCGGCTTCGTCATCAAGCACGATCTTGACCGGAATGCGCTGAACGACCTTGGTGAAATTTCCCGTTGCATTGTCGGGAGGCAGCAGGGCAAATTCCTGGCCGCTTGCCGGAGCAAGGCTGTCGACGTGGCCGTGATAGATGCGGCCTGGAAAGGTATCGACCTCGATATTGACCGGCTGGCCAGCCCGAACATCGGTGAGCTGCGTCTCCTTATAGTTGGCAATCACATAGACCTCGCTCGTCGGCACGACCGACATCAGCTGGGTGCCGGCCTGGACATACTGGCCAACACGCAGTGTGCGGTTGCCGACGGTGCCGTCGACAGGTGCGGCAATGGTTGCATAGGAGAGGTTCAGCTCAGCCTGATGCTGGATTGCCCGGTCATGGGCAATCGTCGCCCTCGCCTGGGCGAGTTCGGCATTCAGGAGATCGACCTGCTTGACGGCGGCATCGAGCGTGGCGTTGTCGCGAACGTTGGTTGCCTGGGCTGCAGCGATGGCAGAGGCCGCCTGCTGCGCCGTCTGGACCGGAGCATAACCGTTGGTCGCGAGATTGGCATAGCGCTTGTTGTTTTGTTCGGCAAAGGTCTCATTGGCCTTGTCGACTTCGACCGTGGCGCGGGCGGCGGCAATCGTAGAGCGCTGAATATCAAGCGACGCCTGTTTGGCGTCGAGCACCGCCTCAGCCGCAGCGACATCGGCCTCGGCCTGGTCGAGGGCGGCGCGGAAATCGCGATCGTCGATGCGGGCAAGCGGCTGGCCGGCCTCGACCATCTGGTTATCGCTGACCAGCACTTCTGCGATATAGCCCGACACTTTCGGGGCGACGGTGGTATTGTCAGCCTTCACATAGGCATCGTCGGTCGAGACTTCGAAACGGCCGATGGTCCAGTAGTTGTGGCCGTAATAGCCGGCAGCGGCAATCAGCACGAGCGCCGTTGCACCGAGCAACAATCCGCGACCGCCGCGTTTGCGAACGGGAGGCTCCGAAACGAGGGCAGGTTCGACGATGCGCGGCGAATTGCCGGCATCAAGGGTTGCGGGTGCGGCTTCCGCAGTGGTTTCTGGCACAGGTGCGTTGTTGTTAAGGGCCTGCAGCGTTTTGATGGACATGTCTCTCTCCTGGGAGTGGTCGCTGTCGCTATAGGCCGCGGCCTTTGAATTCCGGTGGCATACGTTTTGGAAACTTGATGTTTTCCAAAATATGTATTAGAAAACGGATGTCAACGATAATTTGGAAAATTGTGATGGTCCAAAATCACGAAATCGAGAAGAGGTCGCGAGGCCGGCCGCAAGTGCGTTGTGACGACGATACGAGAAGCGTCATCATCGAGGCGGCCAACAGGCAGTTCCACGAGAGCGGCTATGCGGCCGCAAGCATCGCTGCGATCGCACAAGAGGCGGGGGTTTCGACCAAGACGCTCTATCGCCTGTTTCCGACGAAGGCAGACCTCTTTTCCGAGATGGTCACGGAGCGCACGGGGCGCTTTCTCATGTCGCTTGACCCGGGCACCCTCGCCGTGGCCGATCTCAGACAGGGACTTGAACGCATGCTGATGGCCTATGGCATGCTGACGCTCTCGCTGGATACGATCACCGTCACCCGGCTCGTCATCAGCGAGTCCGACCGTTTTCCCGAGATCGCCAATACCTTCTATGAGAAAGCCATCGTCAGGACCAATACGCTGATGGAGGACTGGCTGCGTAAGCAGATCGACCGCGGCCTGATTGCGCTTGACGAGCCGCACGCCGCCTGCGGCATGCTGCGCGGCATGATGATCATGGAGCCGCAGCGCGCCGCAATGCTGCGCCAGGAACCACCGCCGAAAATCGAGGCGATTGAGGCTCGGGCGAAGATGTGCTCCGATCTTTTTTTGAAGGGTTGCGCGCTCTGAAGCGTTGCTCAAGCTTCAGAGCGCGATGATTTCTGCTGAAAGGCGCAGCACTGCAAACCGCGGAACGCCCTCAGTTCGGCGGCGCGTCGAGCGCATGCAGGATGCCGCGAAGTTCTGCAAGGCCGCGCATGCGGCCGATGGCGGGGTAGCCAGGTGTGACGATCTTGTCGAGATCGTCGAGCATGCGGTGACCATGGTCTGAGCGAAAGACGATCGTGTCCTGCGCGCTGCGGCGCCGATCTTCCGCAACCAGTTCCCTGAGCACGGCGACCATGTCGACGTCGCCTTCCAAATGGGCGCTTTCATGGAAGGTCCGGCCGTCGCCTTCGCGGCTCGTGGCGCGCAGATGGGCAAAGTGAATGCGCGACGCGAAACGCCGGGCGATCGCAGGCAGGTCGTTTTCGGCGCGCACGCCGAGGCTGCCGGTGCAATAACACATGCCGTTGGCTGGCGACGGCACCGCATCAAAGAGCGCGGCATAGTCATCGGCCGTCGAGGCGATGCGCGGCAGGCCGAACAGCGAACGCGGCGGATCATCGGGGTGCAGCGTCAGCTTGACGCCGCGCGCCTCGGCCGCCGGCGTCACCGCCTCCAGGAATTCGATCAGATGCCGGCGCAGCCGTGCGGCATCGATACCGCTATAGGCGACCAGCTTTTCCCGGAATGCCGGAATGGTCAGAGGCTCGGTGGTCGAACCCGGCAGAGCCGAGGTGATGATGCGGGTGATGTCGGCGATCTCGTCCTCCGACATGGCTTCGAAGACGATACGCGCCCGTTCGCGGTCATCGCCGGAATAGTGCTGCGCCGCATCCGGCCGTTCGAGAATGAAGAGATCGAAGGCTGCGAAACGTTCGTGATCGAACCGCATGGCGGTGGCGCCCGTCGGCGTCACGAAATCGAGCTCGGTGCGGGTCCAGTCGACCACCGGCATGAAATTGTAGCAGACGATCGGAATGCCACAGGCGGCGACCGCTTCGAGGCTGGCGATCCACGCCTCGATTTCGGCCGTCGCCTCCCCGCCCTTGCGCTTGACGGCGTCGGGAATCGGAATGCTCTCGACCACCGACCAGGCGAGCGGCGAACGGTCGCCAGGCGTGGTCTCGATCAGAGACTGGCGCTCGCGCACTTCCTTTTCCGTCCACGCTCTGCCAATCGGCACCTGATGGAGCGAAGAGACGATGTTGGTCGCACCCGTCTGGCGGACATCATCCAGCGTCACCGGCGCTTCCGGCCCGAACCATCTCCAACCCTGCCGCATCCTTGTTCCTTCCCTTGCCTTTTCATTTCGTGTCTTAGTCTGCCATCAGCAGAAATAATCGGGGTAACGCGAGCGCAGCTCGTCGACGTCGGGAATGACGGCGCTCAGGTGATGGATCATCGCGTGCCGTGCAGCCGTCGCATCATGGGCGGCGAGCGCATCGCGAATGATCATATGTTCGTGCACCACAGTGTCCATCCGCCCGAGCACCGGCAGCGTCAGCCGCCGAGCCCGGTCGATCTGCACCTTGACCGTTTTCAGGATCGCCCAGATTCCGGGATAACCCGCTGTCTGTGCGATCGCCTCGTGAAAGGTCTCGTCTTCCTCATGGAAACTCGAGGCATTGCCTGTTGCGGCATGCGACCGCTGCCGGGCGATGATGGCATCGAGACGGCCAATGTCGGCAGCGGTGGCGAGGAGAGCAGCAGTCTCGACGGTCGTGCCTTCGAGCGCCTTGCGCACGACGACCGCCTCGGGAATCGCAGAAACCGGCACGCGCGACACGACGGTGCCCGACTGTGGGTAAATGTCGACCAGCCCGCCTTCGGAAAGCCTGAGTAGCGCCTCACGCACCGGCGTGCGGCTGACGCCGAAATCGTCGGCGATGCGCTTTTCCTGCAGCAACATGCCAGGCGCCATCCGCAGCGACACGATATTGGCATGCAGGCGCTCATAAATGGCGCCGGCGGTGGTGATCCGCCGCAGCCTGCCGACAATCTGCGGCGGGGCGACCAAAACTTCAATTGCTGATGCCTGCCGCATAACGATACCAAAACGGAGAGATTTTGGCATACTAGTATATCAATTATCTCACCTTGCCAACTCGTGTTGCCATGCGGGACGGCATGACGTCCATCCGGAGGATGGCCGGCAGCCGTGCAGGATGCCGGACCTCCGTACCAAGGTACCCATTGTTTGGAACTTAGATCGGGCGAGCTGGTTGAGATACTCAAGGAGACGCTCATGAAAAACCCAGCACGACGCAAGACAAGCGAAGCCCCGGCCGACGGCCGGCCGGAATTTCCATCCGCCGCGGACAGCCGCGGAAAGAAGACGGCTCGGCGAGCCGTAAACGACATCGGTAGGCAGACCGGCGGGTCGCCGGCAGCCAGCCGCGAAGAGGAGATCCGCAAAAGGGCATATTCGCTCTGGGAAAAGGACGGTAGGCCAGAAGGCCAGCACCGGCATCACTGGACCTTGGCTGAGCATGAACTCGACGCACCGGGCGAAATCAACAATCCTCCAAATCTCGCGGCACTGCGAGAGGCCTCGCGCCAATATACCGATACATTCCTCGTCAGAACCGATCTCGAAGATGCCGATCAGCGCGAAGCCTCCCCCGGCACGCGTGAGCAGAGTTGAACTTCAGCCTATAGCCAATCTTAGGAAGGTGCCGACATGGCCGACAAACAAAACTTGAACGCCGGATTCACCGGAATACCCGCCGAGCAACCGGAGGGATTGACCAAAGTTGCGAGGTCGGCGGCCAATGGGGTGACACGAGAGGTCTACGCCGTCGCCTCCGGCGTTAGGGATCACCCGCACACCGCAAGCGCATTATTGCTCGGCACCGGCATTCTGGCCTTCGGCCTCGGCTACCTCTTCGGTCGATCATCGACCGAAAGTATGACACGTCGATATTGGCGATAGCGGAGACGTTCAATGAAGCGGCTCGCGGGATGGAAGATCCGGAGCGCCCGGTCGCCCACCAGCCACATCTTTTGCCCGTCGGACATGATGCTAGAATAGGATGTCGCCCGAAGACCGCTGACTTTCGGCACCCTTGCACGATCGGCGGCGAAGTCCCGTCAGCTGGGTCGTTTCGAAGCGACCTGTCGCGTCATCTGCGTTAATGCTTCGCAGCCCGCCCGGGCGTGACGTCGCCCTCGGCGATCCCATTTGCGAAAAATACCGGTCGACGATCAAACTTCGAACCGAACCTGCACCTCACGTGTCTACTGCTGAAGCCGACCTTATGTCGCATCCCGTCATTTCGTACGCCCACGGTCGTCCACAGATGCTGTTGCTGGAATACCACGAGGCTTAAAGCCTTAGATTGCATCTAATCGCCCCGCTTGACAGGCGTGATCACGATCCTTAGCGAAACGGCATCAGTATGGTCAGGATCGGCAAGTGAAATACCTCAGACAACTGAAGATAGCAGTGCTCTATCCAGAAAATGGGGCGGGAAGCGCACGTGATCGGAACAACCGCATTGCGGTCTTTTTCTTTGCAATCCTTCCCGGACTTTCGCCGAACTTTAACTTGTTCATCCTTCTCGCATCAATGGTGTGGGGCCTCTGCTGTCTGGCGACGGGCAGCCTGGCCTTGAACCTGTCGAAATCCGACCGGCTGGTTGCCATTGGCATGTCGATCTACCCGCTGGTGATGATCGCGAGCATATTCATCAATCCACCTTACTCCGAAGAACTGGACTGGATATTCCGGCTGCTGCCTTTCTTTTCGGTCTGGCTGTTATTGCCGCGAATGCGCCAGTCTCCCGATGGCCGCCTCGTGCCGCTGTTTATTCTCAGCGCAGGTATCGGCATGATCGTTACCTTTCTCTTCAGTCTGCTGCAGATCATGTTTCTGATGGAGAGGGCGGAGGCTGGGACATCGAATGCTGCACTGCTGGGCATCATAGGCGTTCTTTTCGGCGGCATAGCGCTTCTTAACGTTCAATCCCCGAAAAGCGTGGAGCAAAGAATTGCGATCTTGGGGTATGCCGCCGGTCTAGGCTGCGTACTGCTTTCGGGAACGCGCTCGGCCTGGCTCGTCATTCCCGTTCATATCGTCATTTTTCTCTGGTATTTCCGCAAACACAGTTTCCATCTGAGCTTGCGCAGTCTCGCCATCACCGGCTCTGTGCTGTTTGCGGGACTTATCGCTTTGGGCAGTGGCCAAATCCTCCATCGCATCGAGGCGCTGCAGGAGAATATGGCATCGCTCGACCGCAGCGACGGCGAGGTCACGTCGCTCAGTGCACGGTTCGCTCTTTATAAAGGGGCAGTATCAGCAATCAGTAAGGACCCGCTGACCGGCTATGGCCCGCAAAATCGGATGGCTTCGGTGTTGGCGGAGCTGCCCGACAGCTTAAGGCCGCAGCTGACCTATTCGCATGTTCACAACGGTTTTCTCACGGCGGGAATCGACGCCGGTATTTTCGGCATCGCAGCGCTTTCGCTGATGCTCGCGACGCCCGTGATTGGCGCGTGGAGAAAGGAAGCTGGGCCGGGCCGGGATCTGGCCATTGCGCTCGCTCTGCTGCTCGTCAGCAGCTACGTCATAACAGGCAGCTTTGGCATCATGTTCAATCAGAAGGCCTTGGATCCGATCTTCGCCTATCTGGTCGCTCTTATTTGCGTGGATCGCGGCAGCACAGGCTTTGCGCCCGTCGTTCGCAACTGACGTCTGGCACCTAGAGTATGATGCCGAAAAGTGTGACCGGTTTTCCGACGAGATCCCGCTCTATTTAATTTAGAGCAGGATGATTGACGGCTAAGGCGGCCGTATTGGTTTCGGCGCCGGTGAAAGCGAGATCCGAGACCTCGCCCGTTGACGAATAGCCGGAAACAAGCTCAGCCAATGTCGCTCGGGCAGCGATCATATCATTCCGATCCAATGCCGCATTGAGCGAGTTGAGCTTTTTCAAAAGCTCCGGCCAGGACAGGAAATCCTCACGCGCCTTCATAATCCGGGGATGCTGGGTTCTTTCCGGATTATCCCCTATCAGAAGTTCTTCATAGAGCTTCTCGCCGGGCCTGAGGCCGGTAACGGAAAGCTCGATATCCCCTTCGGGATTGATCTCGTCGCGAACGGTCAACCCGGACAACTCCACCATCTTGCGGGCGAGATCGGCAATGCGAACGGGCTCGCCCATATCGAGGAGGAAAACATCGCCACCCTCACCCATGGCGCCTGCCTGGATGACGAGCTGCGAGGCTTCCGAGATGGTCATGAAATAGCGGGTTATATCAGGATGTGTCAGCGTAACAGGTCCGCCTTCCTTGATCTGCTGCCTGAAAAGCGGCACGACGGATCCAGAGGAGCCAAGGACGTTTCCGAAGCGGACCATGCAAAAATTTGTTCGCATTCTGTCGGCCATCGATTCTGCTGAAAGCGCCTGCAGAACCATCTCCGCCAGCCTCTTGCTGGCGCCCATTACATTTGTCGGGCGCACGGCCTTGTCCGTACTGATCAGCACGAAATTAGCCACGCCGCATTTACGCGCTGCGCGTGCCGTGGCCAGCGTACCCAGGACGTTATTCTTGATGCCTTCCACGGCATTATGTTCGACAAGGGGCACATGCTTGTAAGCCGCGGCATGATAGAGCGTCTGAGGTCGCCAGCTCTGGATGATATGCTCCATGCGATCCTGATCGCGGACGGAACAGAGGATTGGAACGATCTGCAGATTTTTATGTTCGAAGAGCTCGGCCAGCTTCTGCAATTCGGCATGAATATTATATAGCGCGAATTCGTTCTGATCGATGAGGATCAGGCTGGACGGTCCGTTGCGGAGAATCTGACGGCATAACTCGCCGCCGATCGAGCCACCAGCGCCGGTGACCATCACCACCTTGTTGCGCATTGCCTTGTCGAGCAACTCTTGGCGCGGTGCGACCGCTTCCCTCCCCAGAAGATCTTCGATCTCCAGCTCACGGATATCCGAGACGGCGACACGTCCTTGAGCCAGCGCCGTGAGATCCGGCAACGTGCGGACATTTACCCTGGCTTTGCGAATATGCTCCAGGATTTCGTTGCGACGCTGCCGTGACGCGGAGGGAAGAGCAAGAAGCACATTGTGCACGCCAAGAGCTTCGGCGAGCATCGGAAGATCCGAAGGATCGTAGATCGGCAATCCGCCCATGATGCCGCCCTTGAGGCGCGGATCGTCATCGAGATAGCCGACGACATTGAGCTCGGCATTGTTGCTTAAGGCGGCGGCCAATTGCCGCCCGGCATTCCCCGCTCCGTAAATCAGCACCTTCGCGACCGTATTCTTGTTGAGGATACGCTGGTAGGCGTCCCCAAGCCAATAACGAATACCCAGCCTCGACAGGCCGATCGCGATTAGCAGCAGGAAAGGCTGAAGAATACCGACGGTTCTCGGAACGCCAGGCACGCTGAGCGCCGTAAATATCGTCATGAAGGCGAGGCCGTAGATCGCAATGGCCTTCAGCACGGCGATGAAAGCGGCCAAATTCGCATAGCGGAAGATCGCCCGATACATGCCCATGACGATGAAGATCGGCAGTGCCATGCACAAGGAAACTAAGACCGGCAGCCACTGTACGCCGGTCAAAACCGTCCACTCGTTCAGGCGGAAGCAATAGGCCAGCCAGATCGTCAGAACGCAAAAGCTGGAATCCACCAGCAAAGCCAGAGCGCGTTTGGCAACCCGCGGCATCGCCAGCAGAGGAGTGACGAGCGCTTGCATCGGCGTTAGGAACCATGCCGAGCGCGACGTCTCAGTGGGCGTATTGTCAGGCATTGCTAACCAGCGTCTCGTGGATCAATCGGACAAGCACCTTCTTGTCATTTTCTGCAACGAGCGCAACTGAAATAATCGGAAAGCACAGTCTTCCGCACCGTTCATCTATCAGAAGTAGGTGGTTTAATGCCGTATTCCCTTTCGGCGGATAACCTTCCCTGCGGTCATAAACAGGACGCGCATATCGAAGCCGAATGAACGTCGCTCGAGATATTCGACGTCGAATTTCACCTTCTCTGGAATCGGCAACTCGTCGCGGCCGTTGATCTGTGCCCAACCCGTCAATCCGGGCAGTAACTTGTCGACGCCGTGCGCCGTCCGCAATTCGATCAGATCATCCTGATTGTAGAGCGCCGGCCTGGGTCCGACGAAACTCATTTCACCCTTGAGAATGCACCAGAGTTGCGGCAGTTCGTCGAGGCTGGATTTGCGCAAAAAAGAGCCGATGGGTGTCAAAAACCGATCCGGATTTTCGAGCAGATGCGTGGCAACCGTTGGTGTGTCGACGCGCATGCTGCGGAACTTCGGCATCAGGAAGATCTGATTGAAGCGGCCGACACGTTTTGACCAATAGAGGATTGGTCCCGGCGAGGTGAGGCGAACACCAAGAGCGATGATAAGGATCGGAACGAGCAGGATGATCGAAGCAATCAAAGCCAGGAAAAAATCCACCGCCCTCTTCAAACCCATGTTCCCCAGCTCTCTTCCCTACCACCGGCGGTTCCCGCCATTTGCGCTATCGATTGCCGTATCGTCAAAAAGCATTTCGCGTCAACTGCGCGAAATCGTACCCTCTGTGGACCGGCGTGGTTGATCATCGGACTCATTCATTTCCCTGGTTCCGAAGAACCGAGCATCCTGTAACTCTTTGATCACAAACCTAGAAGCGTCCAATAAGAAGCTATCTCGCCCTTCATTTCCGTCACATTTCATTAACCATAATAGTCACCACACAGAGGAAGAGCGAATTTCATCCCGCTTTACCTCTCACCGGCGAATTGATACGGGCGAGCGCCATCAACATCGGTCCGATGGCAAATTCCCCCTTTTCGGCGCGGCGTGTCAGATCGCGCAGATAACCGCCGGCGGAGGTGATATGCCCTGCCCTTTCGAGGACGCAGGCCATGACGGTGGCAGCGTTTTCAGCTCCCATGATCTCGCAGGCCTGCTCATAGGCCGACGGACTGACGCCGAGCATCGACCGGACGACCACGGCCGCGGCCATCAGATCGCGCCACGTGCCAATCGCGCCCTGGGGTCCGTATGCTGTGATTTCCGGACAGGCCTGCAGCACCAGTCCCAGCGGGAAGGATTTGAGCGCAGCGTTGGCCGAGGCGGCGGCGTTTGCGCCCGAGACAGGTTCGCTTTTCCGCTCAACCTTCTGTATTTGTTCTGTCGGCCCGACCCGACCTTTCGATCGGTCATCCGCCGTCTCGCCCTGCTTCGTTTCGAAAGCTGGTTCAAGTTCAGTAATGGATTGTGGATTTGAATTCTGTATGTGCCGCTCAGTCTGTTGGGCATTGCCGCTTTGATTATGGGTTTTAACCTGCATTTCCAACTGATTGACGATCTCTTCGCGCAGCATCTCCATTTCGTCGAGCGTAGTGGCGATTTGTTCGGCGGACGGCGACCGTGGCAGTTGCTCGACGACATTGCGAAAATGCAGATGAATAGCGCTCCAATCGCCAGCAGCACCCTCCTCCAAGGCCATCTCGATCAGCTTGGCGACGTCGCGCCGGCAAAGCGTCAGACGTTCTCTCAGCCGCTGCAGGTGCAATCGCTCCGCCACCACCTCCGCCGCCAGCCGCTCGATCTCCTCAGCACGCACGAGCAGCGGCGCCAGCGAAAAGCCGAATGCTTCGCGCAGTTCTCCACCCTGCTCCTTGCGGGCGTAACGCTTACCGTTTGGGCTATCCTTGCGGATCAACAGCCCGGCCTCGATCAAGGTCGCCAGATGCCGACGGATCGTCTGTTCCGCCATTCCATGCGCGCGCAGCGAGAGCTGTGCATTGGAAGGAAACACGACGAGCCCGTTGTCTTCGGAGAGCTCTCCCTTGGGATAAAAGCTCAGCAAGGCGTTCAGAATGGCGAGCGCCCGGTCGGTGATGCCGAGCAACGGCCTGGCCTCGCACAGCGCGCGATAGAGTTTCCACTTATCAATTGATTGGCCGGGCTCGATTTTTCGAGCAGCCGCCTGGCTTGCTAACATGCCAAGCGTCATCGACCGCCGCCCGAAGGGCGTCGTCACACTTCCGCTTTCCATTTTCTTCGCCTTCTTCAAGGCAAAAGATCACAGCTCACCAAATTCGGTGCCAAAGACTCTTGACTATGATTCGCGGAAATGTGATTCTCTGGGTGTCTAGATCAGAGAGGGCTTCCGCGGCGGCAACGTTCGGGGGCCTTTTCTTTTGCTTATTGATCTCCGTTTTTCGTCAAATCCTGTGTCTTCTCGAACGCCTCGTAAAGACGATCCAGATTGCTGGCGATATAGGCTCCAAAGGCTGACGCCTTCTCCGCCTTCAGCGCGATGGTGAACTGCTTCCCGTCATCCTTGATCTTCGCCTTGACCGCGCCGTCCTTGCGCTGCCAAGCGCGAGCTGCAGGCTGAAGCGCCGCTATGGATGATATCGGCTGTTGCCTTCTGCTGATGAAGGCAACCAGCATATCGAAGCGGGCATCCGGCTCCGCCGTCTCGAATTCTGCCGACGTGCTGAACTCTATCGCCCGAGCAGAGATGTTATCGGTCTCGAATTTTACCGACAGATCGTGCCAGCGGTCACGGCCGATGGTCTTTGCCGCACCGATTGCGGTCAAGACTTCGGCTGGGATCCGTTTGGTGACAGACAGCATCTTAGAAACCGTCGTTTTTTCGGCGCTGAGCGCCGACATGATTGTATCCCTATCGAAACCCAACGTGTCGAGCTTGTCGGCGAACATCGTCCTCTCGATGAACGAAAGATCGGCGCGCGCCGAATTCTCCTGGCCCTGCGCGATGACATGATCGCGATCGTCAAGCTTTTTGACGACGGCGCGGACAGGTCTACCCAGCTCTTTGGCGGCCCGGGCGCGACGGTGGCCGAAGGCGATCTGATACCGGCCGTCCTTTTCCGGATGCGGGCGAACGAGGATCGGTGAATCCTGACCCCGCTGGCGGATAGCCTCGACCAATTCGCGAAACTGTTCGTCGGTATGCGCCAGCCGGTCCATGACGAACGAATCTTCGATCAGGGCAGGGTCGAGATCAATCACCGTCTCGCCGGTCGCCAGCTTCTCCTCGATGGCTTTGGCCGCATCCGCCTTGGCAGCTAGCGCATCGATGCTGCGCGTCACCGCACCAAGAGCGCCGATCCCCTTATAGGCGATATGCTGTTTCTCGTCCCTGTGGGGCGGCTCATCTTCATTGTTTACCGCAGTAAACTTCTTGGAATCGTCCATCAGGCCCGAGAGTAAGTTTTTACGCGCCATCAGCCAGCTCCCCGCCCCGGTTTACCGCAGTAAACTTCTCGGTCATTTCCGCCCCCAGGCCTTGTGAACGAGATCGACGATCTCATTATTGACGGCATCCATCGCCTCCATGGCGCGGTCGTAGGTCGCGCGGGTAAACTGGCTCCGCTCCACCTCATAAAGCGTCTGGTTGGTCATCGCCGCATCGGAGATCGCGACACTGCGCAACATCGGATTGGTCAACACATGGTTCTTGAACATCGAACGCATGAAGGCGACCATCTGCGTCTGCGGCCCGTCCTGCGGGTCATAGCGGGTAACAAGATAACGCAGCCAATCGAGATTCATGTTGCCCCCAGCGCCCTTCAGCGTGTTCAGCACCTCGCCGAGCATCTGCAGAAACTGGCACATCGACATGACGTCGAGCATCTGAGGATGGACGGTGATCAGAACCGCTGTTGCGCCGCAAATCGCGCTCATCGTCAAAAAGCCGAGCTGCGGAGGGCAGTCGATGATGACGACATCGTAATCGTCGGCGACCGAGGACAGCGCCTCGTCAAGCCGTGCAAAGAAGACGCGTCCATAGTCGCCGGCCTTGCCCTGTGCAAGCACCCGCGGCGTATCATGCTCGAATTCCATCAATTCGAGATTGCCCGGCACCAGATGAAGGTTCGGAAAATTCGTCGGCCGGATGATCTCCTTCAGCGGTCGCCGCTGATCGTCATAGCGAATGGCGGCGTAGAGCGTCTCGTTTTCGTTAACATCGAACTCAGGCTGAAAACCATGAATGGCGGAGAGAGACGCCTGCGGATCGAGGTCGACGGCAAGCACCCGATGACCAGTCAGGGCAAGATGCTGGGCAAGATGCGCGGCACTCGTCGTCTTTCCACTGCCGCCCTTGAAGTTGACGACCGCTACGACCTGCAGATGTTCGTTGCCTCGACGATGACTTAGGTAATGGGTTCCGGCACGCGCATTGTGTTCGAGGAAGCTGCGCATCTCTTCCATCTGCGCCGCCGTATAAGAGCGACGGCCGGACGGCGTGACCTGCGGAAGAGGGCCCTTGCCCTCCAGCGACAGATTGCGAAGGTAGCCGCTGGTGACGCCGAGGAAGCGCGCCGTTTCAGCAAGCTGAAACTCGCGTAACCCCTTCAGCGCGCGCGGCGGAAACATTTCGAGCCGATGCTGCTTTAGCTTGTCGGATAGCTCCTGCGCCTGACCAATAATCAGCTGGTCGACATCGGAAATTGCTTTTTCTATCTGCGGTGCCATATTCATGGAAATCTCGGAAATGCGATTTAAAAGCCCTGCGAGCCTAGAAAGCGCATTTAGTCCCGATTCTAGCAGAGTGGCAAGGCAAATAGGGTTAACAAGACCCTACCGCTGGGTTGTCCAATCTTTTTCAGAGGCTTGGACATGCGGCCGGTGGCGCTGCCGGTGCAGCAAATCGCGTCGTTGCAGACCGAATCGCAAGAATAATGGCCACATCGGCATCATAGCCGATCAGAAAAACTGAGAATCGAAATATCGATACGTGCGGCTCCCCGAAGCAAGCCGTCAACGGCGAGGCATGTGGCAGGGGAAGGCCATTTAGTGCCGCGTACCGAGCAGGCCGCCGCCATCCTGGCCGCTTTCGTGGGAAAGGGACACGCCGCTTCTGTCGAGATCCTGCATGAGGGCGCCGAGCGCAAGGTCCAGGCAATAGGCGGAAAATTCGGCATTCAGGTCTCTGGCGTTCTCTCGGGCATAGGCAACGAGCCTGGCGAGCGATACCAGCTCCTTGAGTTCGTCGTCACTTTTCGGCGCCATCATTGCTTCGGTTGCATCATGCATTTGAGAATTCTCCGGCTTGCCTTGCCAGCGCCTGCCGACAAAGCAAAGGCAGCTTAATCCCCTTGAACGAAAGAGGCGCGTGACACGGGCGTGACAGGATTTTTCGGCACCGCTTTCCGGCGTCAGGCCTCAGAAGCCGGCCTTGCGTAGGGCCACGCGATACTGTTCCTTCTGCCATTGCTCTTTGAAAGGAACGACGGAAAGCCATTTGTCGACATCGAAATCCGGATAGATCTCCCGCACTTTGCGCATATAGATACGCGCGTTTTTCATATCGCCGAGCATCGCCCAGCAGGCAGCCGAAAGCCGGTCCGCCGGGGTGCGGTCGTCCATTGCCGAGATTTGCTCCAGCGCCTCGGCATAGTGGCCGAGGGCGAAGTTCGCGCCCGCCGCCGTCCATAGATAGTCGGTCGGGGTCAGCGGGTTGAGGGAGATGGCCCGCTCGATCTTGGCCAATGCATCGGCAGGGCGCGACGCGTGGACGAGCGTATCGGCATAACTTGCAATGCCGTCGGCATAGTGCGGGCTCAGCTCTTCCGCGAGCTTCAACGCCACGACGCTTTCGTCAAGATCCCCGAGATAAAGTTTGGCAACGCCGAGCTCACGAAAGCCCGCTGCAAGCGACGGATCAGCGACGATTGCCCGGTTCGCATAGTCCTCCGCAAGTCCGAGCAACTCGCTGTCGCCGCGTGCCGTCAGCAACCATTCGACGAGAAAGGTGCGCGACAATCCGCTGAGCGCAGGGGCGAAATGTGCGCTGTGTTGAAGCGCCTCGCGGAAAGCCTTTCGGGAGCGGCGAACATCGGGGAGGGCGAGCCGCTTGATATCCCGGAGACCGAGAAGGTAGCTGTGATAGGCAGCCGAGTTGCCCTCGAAGGAATCGCGCATGGTTTCATGCCGGCGGACCTGCCCGGCAAGCTCTCGAGCGATCTGCCGGGCGATGTCGCGCCGGTGACTTATCAATTCGTACTTCTCGAGGCTGAAACGTTCGGCCCAGATGACTTCATCGCTGCCGGCATGGATCAGCTGGACAAAGAGCGCACGATTGCCCGCACGATCGGTCAGCCTCGTGTCGAGAACATAAGTAATCGAATGACGCAGGATCAGCTCAGTTCTGTCGGCATTGCGTGCAATCCGAGCGGCCGTGTGGGGCGCCACCACCGAAACCGTGTTCAGCGCGCAAAGGCCGATGGTCACGTCCTCGATCAGCGCTTCGGAGAGCATCGGCAAGGCACCCACATCGGTCTCGCCCGGCGGCAGCAGCACCAGACGGGGCAGGGGACCAGGAACTCGAACGTCGCCGTCGCTGAGCGGCATCGCAACGCTCTGCGCAGGTTGACCACCTGCAAAGATTTTGCGGACCTCTGCCAGCGCCTGGACATCAAGGCCGATTTCGAATTTGCTTTCCAGCTGATGTTTGCTGGTCTCGAAAAGCCGGCGCGCTTTCTCCAACTGTCCTTCGGACTCGTAGGCATCGAGAAGGATACGACGAATGTTCTCGTCATCCGGGGCCTCGCGAAAAATCCTAAGCGCCGCCTCCTTGATCAGGCTCACATCCTCTCGCGACCGGGCCGCCGGCAGCGCCGTCTTCAGCGCATCCACCAAGATTGACATATGCCTGTCGCGCTGGCCGGCGATCCATTGCCGCGTACCGACGCTTTGGTCGGTGAGCCCCGCCAGGAAATCCTGGCGAAGGATGGTAACCAGTCGCCGCAGCTTGCCAAGGGCGTCGTCGCTGTCGGGGTTGACGAGTTCGGAGAGATCACCGGCAAATGCGTCCGGCCTGACCCGCACACCGGTCGCCGTGAAGATCAGAAGTTCGGTACCGAGCTGGGTCTGACGCGCCTGGACACGCGATATGGTCTTGCGCAGGTTGGCCATGATGTCAGAATTGTCATGGCTGTCCCACAAGAACCGCGCCAGCGCCGAGCGCGGAAATTCGCTCCCAGCCCCTTCGCGCAGATCACGGTCCAGCAAATAACAAATCGCCAACAGGCCCTTTTCCGGAAAAGCCGCTGGTTTCCCGGCCGGGTCGATCAACCGCAACTCACCAAATGACTCGAGCCGGAGTTTCATGCGAATATGCCTGACTATTCTCCAAGCGGAAGGGTGATATCCGCTGCGGAGGCGCCCAATGTTACACTGCGGCTTTCCGTCTGCGCCATTGCCTTCACCAGTGCAATGACTGATTCACGGATTTTCCGGTCGGCAATCTTCAGAAAAGCGCGATTGAGCACCAATCCCTCTTTCGTTCTGAGGAATTCGACGACGGGATCGGTGTTTGCGGGCAGTTCCAACCCTTGCAACGTCAACGGCTCGGAATTTTCCTGTTCAAAGAAGAAGCTCGGCGACGTATGAAGCACCTCGGCTATGCGCTGCAGACGGCTCGCGCCGATGCGGTTGATGCCCTTCTCGTATTTCTGAACCTGCTGGAAGGTCACGCCGATTTGGTCGGCAAGCCGTTCCTGGCTCATTCCGAGCAACTGCCGGCGCATTCTTATGCGCGCTCCGACATAGCCGTCTATCGCATTCGGTGTCTTGACATTCATCGTGTGTTTTCAGCCTCAATCGCATTTTCCATCACCGCAGCTGTAGTATCTCGCGCCCCAGTTTTCCATGGTTGTTTTTACATCGTAGGCTATATACGCCGCGATGGCGGTCGATTGTGGTATGAAAGCCCCTCAAGTCAGAGGTGAAGCGACGCAGCCTTAGGCGGCAAAAGGGCAAATCGAACAAAAGCCGTACCGATCCTGATGAAACGGGACTGTGATTACCCCCTGGCTTACGCTAAATGCACTTCATCGACCGTCGCTTGATCATCTGTCCCAGCCCCGATCGCCCGACATCCATCGAACAAAAGCGACGCGGCACGGCAACCAACCGGACCGTTCAGGAGGAATGTCCATGGCAACTGTTGCCGAGACCGCGCCCCGTTTCCAAAAAACAACGATGTCCATCCTGGTGGCGGTCAGCTTTTGCCATATGCTGAATGACATCATGCAGTCGCTGCTCGCCTCGCTCTACCCGCTGTTCAAGGCGAACTACGATCTCGATTTTGTTCAAATCGGCCTCCTGACGATGACCTTCCAGGTCACCGCTTCACTGCTGCAGCCACTGGTCGGCATCGTCACCGACCGCTGGCCGATGCCCTATTCCCTGCCGGTCGGCATGGCGAGCACCTTCTGCGGCCTCATCCTGCTTGGCAACGCCGGCAGCTTCGCATTGCTGCTCGTCGCCGCCAGCTTGATCGGCTTCGGTTCGGCGGTCTTCCATCCGGAATCCTCGCGCGTCGCCCGTCTTGCCTCCGGCGGTCGCCACGGTTTTGCGCAGTCGTTCTTCCAGGTCGGTGGTAATGCCGGCCAGGCGCTCGGCCCGCTGCTCGCTGCCTTTATAGTGCTGCCGCTCGGCCAGCACAGCGTCTCCTGGTTCGCCGCCATCGCCATGGTCGGCATGGTCGTGCTGAGCTGGGTCGGCAACTGGTACATCAGCCACAGGCGCCAGAACGCCAGCAAGCCGCCCGCAAGCCGGACCCTGCCGCTGCCGCAGAACAGGGTTGTCTGGGCGCTGCTGATTCTCGTCCTGCTGACGGCAACAAAGAATGTCTACATGGCGAGCGTGTCGAGCTATTTCACCTTTTATGTCATCGACAAGTTTGCGCTGAGCATACAGCAGGCACAGCTGATGCTCTTTCTATTCCTCGGCTCGGTCGCCGTCGGCACGTTCCTCGGTGGACCGATCGGCGATCGCTTCGGCGCCCGTTTCGTCATCTGGTTCTCAATCCTCGGCGTCATTCCTTTCGCGCTTCTCCTGCCCTATGCGAACCTTTTCTGGACCGGCATCCTCAGCGTCGTCATCGGCCTGATCTTCGCTTCGGCCTTCTCGGCGATCGTGGTCTTCGCCCAGGAACTGGTGCCTGGGCGCGTCGGTCTGATTGCCGGCGTCTTTTTCGGCTTTGCATTCGGGGCAGGGGGGCTTGGCGCAGCACTGCTCGGCAGTTTCGCCGATACTCACGGCATCGACTTCGTCTACCGCGTCTGCTCCTATCTGCCGCTGCTCGGCCTCCTGACGGTCTTCCTGCCGCGCATTCCCAAGCAGAAACCTGCCTGAGGCGATATCGCCCCGGACGGTATCGAGCCCGAAGCATCAGGCGATTTCAGACACTATGATCACTCACGGGATGAACGTATTTTTCTCTTCCCATAGGGCAGGAGGGATCACCATTCCTTTAATCCACTATTTTTATAGATAATATTCGTCCGATGATACCGCCGGTCTCGGCATGATATTGGAAGGAAACGGCATGTCTGCTTACAAACTGGTTGGCCTTGCGGGTAGTTTCAACCGCCCCTCGAAGACCTTCGCGCTTGTCGAAAACATTGCCGGCCTCGCCGGTGCTACATACGGCTTCGACACCACCCTCTACGACCTCACCGATGTCGGCCCCTCGCTTGGCCAGGCGCTGCGTCGTGACGATCTCGACAGTCGCGCAAAGGAAGTCATAGATGACATCGTCAATGCCGATCTGCTGGTCATCGGAGCGCCGACCTACAAGGGCAGCTATCCCGGCCTCTTCAAGCATCTGATCGACCTGATCGACCCGCATGAGTTGCGCGCCAAACCAATCATCATCACCGCGACCGGCGGCGGCGAGCGCCATGCGCTGATGGTCGAGCATCAGTTGCGCCCGCTCTTTGGCTTCTTCATGTCGCATACGCTGCCGACGGCCGTCTACGCGTCCGACCGCGACTTCACCGATTACCGTGTCGCATCCGAACCGCTTTCCAACCGCATCACCGAGGTTGTCGGTGAGCTCGCGGCCTTCTTTCCCAGCCGGGGTCACGCTCTTATCGCTGCCGAATGAAGAGTGTCGGAACTTTAAAACGGCGCCCGCTGAGGCGCCGTTTTCGTTTTTAGGACCCATTCGGAAGCCGTCATAGTTCACAAATTTGATGGAAATTTATCCTGCCGATATCGATGGCAGGGCAAGAGTTTTTCCGACCCTTCCTCCACATCAGACATTCGTGCTTCGCGCCCGATAGGCGCATTTGCCATGATCGGCCAGCTTGGGGCGCTTGGCCTCATCCAGTCAGACGGGATATAAAATGACCAAGAATAAAAATCACGGCCTCCACCTTTCGCGCCGCGCAACTCTTGCCGCCGTTTCCGCCGCCGCGCTCTTTGCCTTTGCAGTGCCCGCTCCCTCCTTTGCCGAGGATAAGTCGATCAAGGTCGGCATCATGGCCGGCGAAGAGGAAGACATCTGGCGCGTGGTCACGAGCGAGGCTGCCAAGAATGGCCTCAAGATCGAGACCATCACCTTCAACGACTATACGCAGCCGAATGAAGCGCTGGAGCGTGGCGAACTTGACGCCAACGCCTTCCAGCACCAGCCCTATCTCGACAACCAGATCAAACAACACGGTTATCATATCGTTCGCGTCGGATATACCGGGGTCTGGCCGATCGGCCTCTACACCAAGAAGTACAAATCCGTCGGCGAGATCCCCGAAGGCGCGGTCATCGGCGTGCCGAACGATCCCTCGAACGAAGGCCGGGCGCTACGCGTTCTCCAGAGCGAAGGGCTGATTAAACTCAACGACGGCACAGGCATTCTGGCAACGGTCGCCGATGTCAGCGACAACCCGAAGAAGATCGAGATCAAGGAACTCGACGCCGGCATCGTTGGCCGTTCGATCGATGATCTGGACGCCGGGGTCGTCAACACCGACTGGGCGCTGAAGAGCGGTCTTTCGCCGGCCGAGCGCATTGCCCAGGAGCCGATCGCCGACAATCCCTACCGCAACTTCATTGCCGTCAAAGACGAGAATAAGGACGCAGAGTGGGCCAAGACGCTTGTCTCTT
Organism: Rhizobium sp. NZLR11; assembly: GCF_019685115.1. Lineage (NCBI taxonomy): Bacteria > Pseudomonadati > Pseudomonadota > Alphaproteobacteria > Hyphomicrobiales > Rhizobiaceae > Rhizobium > Rhizobium sp. NZLR11. The sequence continues at coordinate 209,586 of NZ_JABDWD010000001.1, forward strand.
CCTATCAGAACGATACCGTCAAGGCCGAGTTCGACAAGGTCTACAAAGGAACGGGTCTCAGCGCCTATTGATCCGAAATTAGGCCGGGGTTAAGGCCTGCCGAGAGGCGGTCCGGGGTTTCTTGCCCGGGCCGCCTTCCGTGTTTGCAAGGAAAAGCACATGAATTCCTTTGTTTCCACCACGGTGATCGAAGCACAGCAGCAATCGGCGCCCGTAGAAGTGGTGAGGCTTAACGACGTCAAGCGGCGTTTCGGAACCACGGCCGCCCTTGACGGTATTTCACTGACGGTCAGAAAAGGCGAGATCCTCGGTATCATCGGCCGTAGCGGTGCCGGCAAATCGACGCTGATCCGCTGCCTGAACGGCCTGGAGCGCGCCGATAGCGGCGAGATCCTGATCGAAGGCCGTGACATCACCGGACTTGCAGAACAGGAACTGCAGCCGCTGCGCCGCCGCATCGGCATGATCTTCCAGCACTTCAACCTGCTTGCCGCCAAGACCGTCGAAGAAAACGTCGCGCTGCCGCTGAAAATCGAGGGCATTGCAAAGAACGAGCGTTTAAAACGGGCGCACGAGTTGCTCGATTTGGTCGGTCTTGCCGACAAGGCGAAAGCCTATCCCTCATCGCTGTCCGGCGGTCAGAAACAACGCGTCGGTATTGCCCGAGCGCTTGCGGCACGCCCAGCACTGCTGCTGTCCGACGAGGCGACGTCGGCGCTCGATCCGGAAACGACCCGGTCGATCCTGGCGCTGCTGAAGGACATCAACCGTAAGCTTGAACTGACCATTCTGCTGATCACCCATGAGATGGAAGTGGTGCGCGGCATTGCCGATCGCGTGGCGGTCATCGATGCCGGGCGGATCGTCGAGGAAGGGCAGGTATGGTCGGTCTTTGCCAACCCTAACGCTGATATCACCGCAAGCCTGCTCGGCGGCATCCGTCCGCAGCTTCCGGATCACATCGCCAGCCGGCTGTCGGCAACAACAGGCAGCGACGCAATCCTCAGCGTCGATCTCGCCGGACCTGAAGCGCAGGGTGCGCTGTTTGCCGAACTCTCGGCGGCGCTGCCGCATTCCTTCCGGCTCGTGCATGGCGGCATCGATCATATTCAGAACCAGCCGGTGGCGCGGTTCTTCATCGCCATTCCCATGCGCGACCCTGCGCTTGCCGGAAAGGTCGAACAATTCCTGACGGCCCGGTCCGCCCGGGTAGAGGTGCTTGGTTATGACACCGATCATGCTTGAACTGCTTGTTCGCGCCCTATGGGAGACGATCCTGATGACTGTCGCCTCGGGCGTGATATCACTCGCCGCCGGCCTGCCGCTCGGCCTTGCGCTGGTGGCAACGGCACGCGGCGGCATCGCCGAAAACCTCTGGATCAATCGCGTGCTCGGCGGCATCATCAACGGCTTCCGCTCGGTGCCCTTCATCATCCTGCTGGTGGCGTTGATCCCGCTGACGCGGCTGATCGTCGGCACCGCACTCGGCACATGGGCAGCCATCGTGCCGCTCGCCATCGCCGCGACGCCCTATTACGCCCGTATCGCCGAAGTGTCGCTGCGCGAGGTCGACCGTGGGCTGATCGATGCCGTGCGCGCCATGGGCGGCGATCGCTGGACGATCATTCGAGAGGTGCTGGTGCCCGAAGCGCTGCCGGGCATCGTCGCCGGTTTCACCGTCACGCTGGTAACGCTGATCGGCGCCTCGGCGATGGCCGGCGCGATCGGCGCCGGCGGCCTCGGCGATCTCGCCATCCGCTATGGCTATCAACGTTTCGAAACCAATGTGATGATCGCGGTGGTGGTAGTACTCATCGTCCTCGTCTGCGGCATCCAGTGGCTCGGCGACCGGCTGGTCGCCAAGCTGGATCATCGATAGATCAGCGCCGGTATCCGGCAGCGGGATGAGCGGCGGGCAACCTGCCGTTCCCGCCGCCGAAGAGCTTCTGCCGCAATGGCCCTTCGGTATAATCGGCCTTGAAGACGCCGCGCTCCTGCAGCACCGGCACCACCAGATCAACGAAATCGCGCAGGCTCTCCGGCGCCACTGTCCGTGCCAGGTTGAAGCCGTCGATGCCGCCTTCCTCGATCCATGTCTCGAGGTGATCGGCGACCTGCTGCGGCGAGCCAACCATCGGCTTCATCCGGCTACCGAGGACCATCTGGTCGATGATGTCACGTGGTGTCACCGGCTTTGCCGCCTGTTTGGTGATTGAAGCAAGTGCCGATTGATTGGCGTTCGTCGACCTCTGATCGATGACCTCATCCAATCCATATTTCGACAAGTCGATGCCGATAGAGGCAGAGTAATGCGCAAGCGAGGCCTCGACGCTCGAATGCCGGCGATAATCCTCAAGCTTGTCGTGTGCTTCCTTCTCAGTCCGCCCAACGACGACGCTGATCAGGTTCAGGATCTTCAACGCGTCGGCGCCGCGGCCGAACGCCGCTGCCTTCGCCCGCAGCGCATCAACGGTCGATCTCGCAGCCCTGGGAATCGGACTGGCGATGAAGACACATTCGGCGTGTCGTGCGGCAAAATCCTGCCCGCGGGCCGAAGCGCCGGCCTGGAAGAGCAGGGGCGTGCGCTGCGGAGACGGCTCGCAGAGATGGATGCCCTCCATCCGGTAATATTTGCCGTTGTGACTGACAGCTCGCACTTTGGAGGGATCGGCATAGATGCCGCCCGCCTTGTCGCGCAGAACCGCATCGTCATCCCAGCTGCCCTCCCAGAGCTTGTAGACGATCTCGAGATATTCCTCGGCGGCGGCGTAGCGCGCATCATGTTCCGGGAGCTTGTCGAAACCCATGCTGCGGGCAGCGCTGTCGAGATATCCGGTGACGATATTCCAGCCGATCCGCCCCTTGGTCAGGTGATCGAGCGTCGACATGCGCCGCGCCAGCAAAAAAGGCGGCTCGTAGGTGGTGTTGACCGTTACGCCGAAACCCAGATGTTTGGTGACATAGGCCATCGCTGAAATCGGGATCAACGGGTCATTGACGGGGACCTGCGCCGCCGTCTCGATCACCGGCGCCGGACTGCCCTTGTAGACGTCATAAACGCCGACGATATCGGCGAGGAAGATGCCGTCCAGCTTGCCGCGTTCGGCGGTCCTGGCGAACTCCGTCCAGTAATCGAGATCGGTATAGTCCACCGACCGGTCCCGCGGATGTGCCCACAGGCCATGGTTGATATGCCCGACGCAATTCATGTCGAAGGCATAGATCTGCATTGTCTTCATGAGACGAGTCCTGACGAGGGAATAACAATCAAGGATTTGTATCGCACGGCGATCCTGTGGAATGGTAGGGTGCGGATGAAAAAGCCGGAGAAAACGCATGACTAAGAAGACGCTGTCGGATTGGACGGAGCTTGCGCAGAAGGAATCGCGCGCCTCGCCAGAAACCCTGACCTGGCAGACGCCTGAGGGTATCGCCGTCAAGCCGCTCTATACGGCCGAGGATCTCGAGGGCGCCGAGCACCTTGGCTCGCTTCCCGGCTTTTCGCCCTTCACCCGCGGCCCGCGCGCGACGATGTATGCCGGCCGGCCCTGGACGATCCGCCAATATGCCGGCTTCTCGACGGCAGAGGCATCGAACGCTTTTTACCGGAAGAATCTGGCCGCCGGTCAGAAGGGCCTCTCCGTCGCCTTCGATCTCGCCACCCACCGCGGTTATGACAGCGACCATCCGCGCGTCGAAGGCGATGTCGGCAAGGCGGGCGTCGCGATCGACAGTGTCGAGGACATGAAGATCCTGTTCGACGGCATTCCGCTTGCCGACATGTCCGTCTCGATGACCATGAACGGCGCCGTCATCCCGATCCTCGCCTCCTACATTGTCGCCAGCGAGGAGCAGGGCGTTTCGAAGGCCGATCTGTCGGGCACCATTCAGAACGACATCCTCAAGGAGTTCATGGTCCGCAACACCTATATCTACCCGCCGGAACCGTCGATGCGGATCGTTGCCGACATCATCGAATATACGGCAAGGGAGATGCCGAAATTCAACTCGATCTCGATCTCCGGCTATCACATGCAGGAGGCTGGCGCGACGCTCGTCCAGGAACTCGCCTTCACGCTTGCCGATGGTCGGGAATATGTCAGGGCGGCGATCGCCAAGGGGCTGAGTGTCGACGATTTCGCCGGAAGGCTCTCCTTCTTCTTCGCCATCGGCATGAACTTCTTCATGGAGGCGGCCAAGCTTCGTGCCGCCCGCCTGCTTTGGACCCGGATCATGGAGGAGTTCCAGCCAAAGAAGGCTTCCTCGCTGATGTTGCGCACCCATTGCCAGACCTCCGGCGTCTCGCTGCAGGAACAGGATCCCTATAACAACATCATTCGCACCGCCTTCGAGGCGATGTCGGCCGTGCTCGGCGGCACGCAGTCGTTGCATACCAATTCCTTCGACGAAGCGATCGCGCTGCCGACCGAATTTTCGGCCCGCATCGCCCGCAACACTCAGCTGATCCTGCAGCATGAAACCGGCGTCACTAGGGTGGTCGATCCGCTGGCTGGCTCTTATTACGTCGAGAGCCTGACGAAGGAGCTCGCGGAAAAAGCCTGGGCGCTGATCGAGGAGGTGGAGGCGCTCGGCGGCATGACGAAGGCCGTCAACGAGGGTCTGCCGAAACGGCTGATCGAGGAAGCAGCCGCGCGGCGCCAGGCGGCCGTCGACAAGGGCGAGGAGGTCATCGTCGGCGTCAACCGCTACAGGCTCGACAACGAACAGCCGATCGACATTCTGGAGATCGATAACAGTGCGGTGCGCACAGCCCAAATCAAACGCATCGAGGAAACGAAGCGGCGGCGTGATAGCAACGCCGTGCGCGAGACGCTGGCGAGGCTGATGAACACTGCACGCAGCGGCAACGGCAACCTGCTCGAAGCCGCGATCGAAGCGGCGCGAGCCCGCGCTACGGTCGGTGAGATATCGGATGCCATGCGCGAGGCCTTCGGCGATCATGCCGCCACGCCGGAGGTCATCACCGGCGTCTATGGCGAGGCCTATAGCGACGAGCCGGAACTCGCCGTGCTGAAGGCCCGCATGACGGAGGTGACGGAAGCGATGGGGCACCGGCCGAAGATCATGGTCGCCAAGCTCGGCCAGGACGGGCACGACCGGGGCGCCAAGGTGATCGCTTCAGCCTTCGGCGATATCGGTTTCGACGTGCTCGCCGGCCCGCTGTTCCAAACGCCTGACGAGGCCGTCGAGATGGCGCTCGGCGAAAAGGTCAATGTCGTCGGCGTCTCGTCGTTGGCGGCCGGTCACAGAACGTTGCTGCCGCAGTTGATCGACAGACTGAGAGCGCAGGGCGGTCACGATATCATCGTCGTTTGCGGCGGCGTCATCCCGCGGCAGGATTATGAATTCCTGCACGAACACGGCGTTGCGGCCGTGTTCGGTCCGGGCACCAACGTCCTCGAAGCGGCAAACTCCGTCCTCGACCTGCTGCAGGGCAGGCGGCGGAACCAGTAAGAGGGCGTAGCGTTGTTTTCCCGCCAAACGCTAGACTAATGGAGAACAAAGGGGGAAAGCGTTTATGCGCCCTCATCAGATAGCCAGATCCGCAATTGGCCGACGGGCTTGAAACCCAGCTTTTTCATTTCGTCTAGCACTTCACCGCGATCATATCCGACAAGGGGCAAATCGGCTGCAAAAGCGATAGTAGCCAATGAAATTGCATCCTGGAAGGCCTGAGGCGTACCAGCCAAACTAAAAATATTGGAGATGCCTACAACCTGCGGCGATCGATTTGCGATGCATCCCGCATCAAAGCCGTCGCCGGCCAATCGACCGTAGATGTGCATGTCGGGATCGGAAAGCAGGGCAGGTGTGAAGACGTTGGCATCGGTCGGGCTACCAGACTCTTTCCAGGAACGTTCCCAGCGATCCAGCGCTGCCGCCTCGCGAACGCGTACCCAACCTTGAGGCGCACTCGATGAGCTTTTATGAGGTTCAGCCCAAATCCATGATGCGGAAAACAACAACCGGAACCCGTTGTTGTTGAGATCTAGCTTGGAAAAGCCGTCTTTGATACCAGGTCGCCGTCCTAGCCGATCTGTCAGCCGATCGATTTCAATCAGCTGCTCCTGTGTCGCATCCCGGTCGAGTGTCGTCATGTTGGAATAGTATGGAGGTGCGATTGCATCACTTGACCAAAACGCACTGGTTCGCTGATCAGGCAATCCATGGGCACGGAATATTGCCTGGTACAAGTCGGCATTGTTAGCGGCACAAAACCGCACTTTTTCTTCATCTGAGCGTTTCGGGATACCGCATTGTAAAGAGCTATCTGTCATAGCAAACCTGTTGATCAGAGCGGCTGACACCAAGCCGATACATTTCGCGACAAGCTGTGCGGTCAATAACTTATAGCAATCCGCGCTTCGCCAGATTGCGCATCAGCGCCGAAATGCCGAAGGTCCAGGGTGGGCATTCGGTGGAGAGACGCACAGTGTTGACGAGGGCGCCGAGCCCTGCCGAGGAGATCTCGACGACATCGCCGATCTTGTGAGTGAAGCCCTGCTTCTGCGCGTCGCGGTCCTGCGTCGGCGCAAACAGTGTGCCGAGGAAAAGCATGAAACCATCCGGATATTGATGATGGGGGCCAAGCGTCTGCTTGACGAGATCGGTCGGGTCGCGGCTGATCTGCGACATCGAACTCTTGCCGTGCAGCACGAAACCGTCCTTGCCTGACACCTTCAGGTCGAGTTCGGCTTTGCGCACATCATCGAGGCCGTAGCCGGCATCGAATAGGCGGATGAAAGGACCGATCGAGCAGGAGGCGTTGTTGTCCTTGGCCTTGCCGAGCAGCAGTGCCGAACGCCCCTCGACATCGCGCAGGTTGACGTCGTTGCCGAGCGTCGCCCCCTTGATTTCGCCGCGGCTGTTGACGGCGAGCACGATTTCCGGCTCGGGATTGTTCCAGGTCGAGATCGGATGCAGGCCGACATCAGCGCCCCAACCGACGGAAGACAGCACGGGCGCCTTGGTAAAGACTTCGGCATCGGGACCGATGCCGACCTCGAGATATTGCGACCACATGCCCTCGTCGATCAGGGCCTGCTTGACCTTGGCGGCTTCCTGTGAACCAGCCTTCAGATTGGTGAGGCTGCCGCCGATCAGCGTGCTGACGCGCTCACGGATCGAGGCGGCGCGTTCCGGATTGCCGGCGGCCTTTTCTTCGATGACGCGCTCGATCATCGACTGAGCGAAGGTGACGCCGCAGGCCTTGACTGCCTGCAGGTCAACAGGCGCAAGCAGATAGGGACGCGCTTCATCCGGTGCTCCGGAGCTGTTGGCGGCGATCTCCTCCACGGAGCCGACCGCCTTGCCGCCTGCAGCGCGGACAAAGGCGGCGGCATCCTGTCTCTCGAGCAGGGCGCTCAGCGTCGGCGCTTCGCGCGACGTGATGTCGACCAGCACTCCGTCGCGAAGTGTCACGACGCTCGGCCCGCCAACCTCGGGATTCCAGACGCGGCCGACAAAAAGACCGGCCGAAGCGGCAGCATCGAAAAGGGGATGAGACATGGCAATCTTCCATCACAGGCGAGCGGGGAGCGCTCTTTAAAATTTTTCGGAGTCGTTGCCGCTCTCCAGCCCAGCGGCGGCCGAAATCGATCACATTCATGGAGATCGAGCAAGATACGGCTAGGAAAAAGACTTTCACGTGAGCGGATCGAACGGCGACCTTCTGGCGGATTGCAATCGCCGAAAGCACGCAAAATAACTATTTAGATACAAAATAATCATTATACTTCATATACTTAATTCATGACATGGCCGTTTTCGCCTCTTGTCTTGTCTTGACAGACGCCAGCTTTCGTTATCTGTTTTGCCCGACATGGAGGAGGCTGGCCTCGGCGGGCCGGATGAACATCCCAGGAGGATATTGCAGCGATGTTGAGATTTGCCGTCGTCGGAATCGACCATGGGCACACGTTCGATCACGTGAAGGGATTGCTTGCCTCAGGCGGCGAGTTCGTCGGCTATTGCCCGCAGACTTCGGTGCCGGCATTGCGCGAGGCCTTCGAGAAGACCTATCCCGACGTGCCGCAGATCGACCGGGAAAAGCTGTTCGAGGATCCGTCGATCGATGTCATCTGCATTGCCGCGATCCCACGTGACCGCGCCGGGCTTGCCGTCCGCGCGATGAGGTCGGGCAAGGATGTGATGACCGACAAGCCCGGCGTGACGACCTTCGCCCAACTGGAAGAGGTCAGGCGGACCGTCGCCGAGACCGGCAAGATCTTCTCGATCTGCTTTTCCGAGCGTCATTGCGTGCGCTCCGCTGTCAAGGCCGGCAAGCTTGTCGCCGAAGGCGCGATCGGCAAGGTGATCCAGACGCTCGGCGTCGGCCCGCACCGGCTGCAGCTCCCGACCCGACCGGACTGGTTCTTCGATCCCGAAGCCTTCGGCGGCATCATCGTCGATATCGCCTCGCATCAGGTCGACCAGTTCCTGTTCTATACCGGCTCGATCACAGGCGAGGTCATCGCAAGCTCGATCGGCAATTTCGGCATGCCCGACAAGCCTGATTTCCAGGATTTCGGCGAGGTGCTGCTGCGCTCCGACCGAGCGGCGGGTTATGTTCGCGTCGACTGGTTCACCCCGGAGGCGTTGCCGACCTGGGGCGACGGCCGCCTCACCATCCTCGGCACCGAAGGCTATATCGAACTACGCAAATATATCGATATTGCCGGCCGGCCGGGCAAGGATCACCTGTTCCTGGTCAACGGCAAGGAGATGACCCACATCGATTGCAGCGATGAAAAGCTCGACTATTTCGATGCTTTCACCGCCGATGTCGGCAATCGCACGCAGACGGCGATGACGCAGGATCACGTTTTCGAAGTCTGCCGCCTTTCGCTTGAAGCCCAGACGAAAGCCGCGCGGATCGGCGCTCGCTGAGGAGGATATCATGACCAGGAAATTGCGCGTCGGTGTCATCGGCGCAGGCATCGCTGCGCGGCATCTGGCCGGCTTCGGCTGGAACGAGGAGCTTTTCGAGGTTCCCGTGCTCTGCTCGCTCGACGAGGAACGCGGCAGGGCTCTGTGCGAGGAGTACGGCATCGGCGAGTATACGCAGGACGCAGATTCGCTGTTTGCCCGTGATGATCTCGATATCATCGACATTTCGACGCCGCCGAGCTCGCATTTCGAACTCTGCCGCAAGGGCATCGAATCCGGCAAGCACGTCATCTGCGAGAAACCGCTGTTCGGCTCGATCGCCGAGGTCGACGAGATGGGCCGCATCCTCGCCCGTTTCCCCGGCAGGAAGCTGATGCCGATCTTCCAGTATCGTTATGGGTCTGGCCTGCAGAAGCTGAAGCTGCTGATCGAAAGCGGCCTCGCCGGCAAGCCGTTCCTGACGACGATCGAGACCCATTGGTGGCGCGGCCCGGATTATTACGCCGTGCCGTGGCGCGGCAAATGGGCGACTGAACTCGGCGGCGGCCTTCTCGGCCATGCGATCCACGCCCATGACATGCTGAACTATGTGCATGGTCCCTGCGCTGAAGTGTTTTCCTATGGCGCGACACTGGTCAACCCGATCCAGGTCGAAGATACGGCAGCGCTTTCGGTCAAGATGCAGAATGGCTCGCTGGCGACGCTGTCGATGACGCTCGGCTCGCGCAAGGAGATCTCGCGGTTGCGCTTCTGCTTCAGCGATCTCGTCGCCGATAGCATCCTCGAACCCTATACGATGGGCCGCGATCCCTGGGTCTTCACCGCAGGAACGGAGGACCATCAGGCGCGGATCGACGCGGCGCTCGCCGCATACGTGCCCGGCGAGGACGGCTATACCCGTCAGTTCGAGCTCTTCCATAAGGCGATCGTCGAGGATACTGCGCCGCCGGTGACGCTACAGGATGCCCGCAATTCGCTGGAGCTGGTGACGGCCGCCTATTTCTCGCAGCGCACCGGTCAGCCAACGCCGATGCCGATTGCCGCCGATCATCCGCTCTATCGATCCTGGCTTCCGGAAGAAGAGCGGCGCGCGGCTGCCGGCTAGAACAGGATGATTTCAGGCCGAATCGGCCTGAAATCTGAATCCTCTTCTAAATTAAATAGTTAGAGCATGATGTTGTCCGAAAACCGCTCACACTTTTCGGCATCATGCTCTGAGCAGGGAAGGGCGCTCTCATGCTGAAATCCTTCGAACATGTCGGCATGACGGTGAGCGACATGGACCGCACTGTGGTTTTTTACTGCGGCCTGCTCGGCCTGCGCCTGCATCTGCGCAAGGTCATGGCCGACGGCTCTGAGATCGCCTTCCTCGATGCCGGCGGCGGCATGCTCGAAATCTTCGCACCGGCGGGCGGTGCGGCAAGGGCAGTGGATGTGCCGGAGGCTACCGCCGGCCTGCGTCATCTGACCTTCCTGTTCGAAAATGTCGACCAGACCTTCGCCCGGCTGGAAATGGCCGGCGTCGAGATCAAGGAGCGGCCGCGCCTGGCAATCAATGCCGAGGTGCTTCACAAGGTTGCCTTCCTGCGCGATCCCGACGGCATTCAGATCGAACTTGCCGAGAAACGGTAAGCCGTCAGCGCAAGCCGGGTCTGCCGATCGCCCTGGTTCGCGCGGTCAGCCCCGTCAGGAGATGCGCAACCAGCCGCTTGAACATCCGTCGCCATTCTTCGCTCCTCACGCTCAGCTCGCCAACTTGACGCGAATATAGCTCCGCCAGCCGCCGAGCGAGGTGATGTCTTCGGCGCCGTTCACCGCATGTGCCTCGCAAAGAAAACCGGAAACGCTCGTGCCATCGTCGAGCGCCACCTTTCCGATGCCGAGCGGCGCCGGGATCTTCTGGACGAAGCGGCCGAAGGCATCGGCCGGCAGTGCCCAGATCTCAACCTCCAGACCGCGGCCCTTGTGGCCAGGTTCACGGATGAGGCCTGGCTTCGGCGGCACCGTGTCCGGCAGCACGAAGAGACGGTATTCGCCAGTCGTGTTGCAAGTCTTGATCAGCCGACCGCCGGCGCCGGTCAGCTCATGATTGAGCGGCATGCCGGTCAGATGCGCGCCGACCACGACGATCTCGACGAAGCCGTCATCGACAGCCGCAACACGGCTGGCTTCGGGGATGGCCGCCTGCCGGTCGATGCCCAGTCCGGAGCGTGCCGCGCGATGCAGCGCATCGGCGAGCGGCGCCAGCGCATCGTCGGTAAAAGCAGACGCGATCACGGTAACGCCGCCCGGCAAACCGTCTTTTCCGAAGCCAGCCGGAACGGCGATCGCCGCGCAATCGAGCAGGTTGACGAAATTGGTGTAACGACCGAGACGGCCGTTCAGCACCACAGGATTGGCGAGCATGTCAGCGACCGTGTAGGTGGTCGGTGCGGTCGGCAACAGAAGAACGTCCGCCTTTTCCCATTCGGCTTCGGTCTTGCGGCGCAGTTCTTCCAGCCGGTAGCGGCCATTGAAGGCCTCGACCGCGGTCTTGCCCCTGGCGCCCTCGATAATCCCCCGCACCGTCGGATCAAAATCGGCCGCATTCGTGGCGAGGAAGGTCTCGACCGCCGCAAGGCGCTCGGCGACCCACGGCCCGTCATAAAGGAGAGCGGCGGCCTCGCGGAACGGCGCGTAATCGAAAGGCACGATGGTCGCGCCGAGCACTCTGGCCCGCTCGATCGCCTGGTCGTAGAGCGCCTCCACCTCCTTGTCGCCGAAGAACTCACGCTCGGCGTCGGTGAGGACGCCGATGCGCAACCTCGACACCGGCAGGTTTGCCGGCTTGGCGCGACGGGAGAAAGGATCGGCGGCATCGAGGCCTTCGGCGACAGTGCGGATCGCAACGCCGTCACCGACGGTCGCGGCAAAGATCGTAATGCAGTCCATGCTCTTGCAGGCCGGAACGACGCCGGTGTTCGGCAGAAGGCCTGGGGTCGGCTTGATGCCGACCAGATTGTTGAAGGCGGCAGGCACGCGGCCGGAGCCCGCCGTATCCGTGCCGAGCGCGAAGGCAGCCAGGCCGGAGGCGACCGTGACCGCAGATCCGGAGCTCGAACCGCCTGAAATATAGGCCGCATCGAAGACCGAACGCGGTGCGCCATAGGGCGAGCGTGTCCCGTTGAGGCCGGTCGCGAACTGGTCGAGGTTGGTCTTGCCGATGATGATGGCGCCGGCCGCCTTCAGCCGCGCAACGACGGTGGAGTCCGCTTCCGGCCGATACTCATAAGCCGGGCAGGCGGCGGTCGTCGGCAGGCCGGCGGCATCGATATTGTCCTTCACCGCAAAGGGCACGCCCCAGAGCGGCAGGCTGTTTGCCTCAGGCGCGCGCGTCATCAAGGCTTTCGCAGCAGCGCGCAGCTCTTCGTCGGGCACCGGCGTGATGAAGATCGCCGCATCCTTCGAGGCGGCGCGGCGCGTTATCACCTCTTCGATGGCATCGAGCGGCGTCAGGCCGGATTGATAGGCGGCGCGAAGGCTTGAGAGATCGAGAATGGTCGGCAGCATGTCAGCATTCCTCCAGGACTACGATAATATCGCCGGCTTTGACGTTTCTTCCCGGCCCGGCGCGCAGATCGCGGACGCGGCCTGGCGCATGGGCGGTGACGTTGATTTCCATTTTCATCGATTCGATGATCGCAAGAGTATCGCCGGCCGCAACCGGGGTGCCCGGCTCGACCAGCAGTTTCCAGATATTGCCGGGCACTGCGCTGGCGACGCCGAAGCAGCCGTCCGGAATATCTCCATCCGGGCTTTCGCCGGCGCCTTCGTCGGTGACGAAGCTGTCGAGGCCTGCTTCCTTCCAGCGCTGGCGTTCGGCATCGAAGGCTGCCTGCTGCATCGTCTTGAAGCGGCCGATCGACACCGAATTCGCCTGCAATTCCTTCTCATAGGCGGCATAGGAGAATTCGGTCTCCTCGATCCTGATGGGATAGCCGCCGTGCGGGAAGGCGGCGCGCGCCTCCGTCAGTTCCTGGTTACTGACCGGGAAGAAACGGATCTGGTCGAAGAAGTTCAGCAGCCAGGGCTTGCCCCTTGCAAAGGCCGGCGTCTCCCGCCAGGTGTTCCAGACCTGGATGGTGCGGCCGAAGAGCTGGTAGCCGCCCGGCCCCTCCATGCCGTAGATGCACATATAGGCGCCGCCGATGCCGACGGCGTTCTCAGGCGTCCAGGTACGGGCCGGATTGTACTTCGTTGTGACGAGGCGGTGGCGCGGATCGGTCGGGGTCGCAACCGGCGCCCCGAGATAGACATCGCCGAGACCGAGCACGAGGTAACTCGCATCGAAGACGATGTCGCGCACCGCCTGCTCGTCGGGAAGACCGTTGATACGGCGGATGAACTCGATATTCGACGGACACCACGGCGCGTTCGGGCGCACAAGCTCCTGATACTTCCGCATCGCAAGCTCCGCATCCGGATCGTTCCAAGAGAGCGGCAGATGCACGATGCGGCTCGGCACCTTGACATCCTGCGCCGCCGGCAGCGTCGCTTCGATCTCGGAGAGCAGCCCGAGCAGCCGCTTTCGCGTCAGTGTCGTGCCGTCATAATGGATCTGCAACGAACGGATGCCGGGCGTCAGATCGACGACGCCGGGAAGACGGGCCTCGACGATCGCCTGCATCAGCAGATGCACCCGCAGCCGGAGCGCAATATCGAGCGTCATCGGCCCATATTCGACGAGCAGATTGTCGTCGCCCTGGCGGCGATAGACGACGGAAACCGGGCCGTCCTCCCTGATACCGACGATCGGCGAACCCGTCTCTTCCGCGACCCGCCGCACTGCCGGGCCGGCGATCGGGTCTTCCGGCCGCGCCACGGCGTGGAAACGGATACGGTCGCCGGGCTTGAACTGGCCCATTTTCCACTGTTCGTCGCGAGCGATCACCGCCGGGCAGACGAAGCCGCCAAGGCTCGGGCCATCGGGGCCAAGAATGATCGGCATGTCGCCGGTGAAATCGATCGCCCCGATCGCATAGGCATTGTCATGCAGGTTGGACGGGTGCAGTCCGGCCTCGCCGCCATCGCGGCGCGCCCATCGCGGGGCGGGACCGATGAGGCGCACACCGGTGCGGGCGCTGTTGAAATGCACCTCGTAGGCTGTCGAGAACAGCGTCTCGATATCGCCATCCTCGAAGAAGTCAGGTGCGCCATGCGGGCCATAGACGACGCCGACATCCCATTCGCGTGTCAATGCGGCTGGCTCCGTCGCTGGCGTCGCCGGTTCGGCCGGCGCCTGCCGGTCGAAATGCAGCACATGGCCCGTCTTCAGCGTGCCGGTGGCGTTGCCGCCGAACTGACCGAGGCCGAAAGTCGCCCGGGAGCCGAGCACAACAGGCGCGGCAAAACCGCCGGCGACTGCGAGATAGGCGCGCTGCCCCGGCCCTTCGATCGTGCCGATCGACAGAACTTGGCCAGCCCGGATCGTCACCGGCTCGTCATGCGGTACTTTTACGCCATCGCATGCCATTGGCATCCGGGCACCGGCCAGCGCGATGGTCTGCTCGGCATAAAACCTGAGCGTCGGGCCGGAGACCGTCAACTCCAGTGCGGCCGTCACATCGGCATTGCCGACCAGGCGATTGGCATGACGGAAGGAGCGCTCGTCCATCGGACCGCTCGGCGGCACACCGACATGCCAGAGGCCGAGCCGGCCCGGCAGTTCCTGGATGCTCGATTGCGCGCCAGGCGTGAGAACCTCGACGACATCGGGAACGAAGGCGAAGTCGCGCAGCGCCGTCGTCGCCACCTTGGCGCCGGCAAGCAGTTCGGAAGCGGCGATGGTTCTGAGATAATCGAGATTGGTCTCGATGCCTGATATCGATGTCGCCGCAAGTGCTACCTTCAGCTTTTCGATCGCCGCAGGCCGGTCCTCCGCCGCCACGATCAGCTTGGCGAGCATCGGATCATAGAAGGGCGTCACCTCGGTTCCCGTCTCGATCCAGCCGTCGACGCGGGCACTTTCCGGGAAGATGACCTCAGTCAGCAGGCCGGCGCTCGGGCGGAAATCGGCATGCGGCATCTCGGCATAGATCCGCATCTCGATCGCCGCACCCTTCGGCGACAGCGCCTCGGCGCCCGAGAGCACATCCTCGCCCGCCGCCTGCCGGATCATCCATTCGACGAGATCGATGCCGAAGACGGCTTCCGTCACCGGATGCTCGACCTGCAGGCGGGTATTGACCTCGAGAAAATAGAATTCCTCGCGCTGGGGATCGTAGATGAATTCGACCGTGCCGGCGGATTCATACGAGACCGAGCTTCCCAGATCGACCGCCGCCTTGTGCAGCCGCACTCTGGTTTCGGCGGAGAGGCCGGGGGCAGGGGTCTCCTCGACCACCTTCTGGTTCCGCCGTTGCAGCGAGCAGTCGCGTTCGCCGAGCGCGATCACCCTGCCCTTGCCGTCGCCGAAGATCTGCACCTCGACATGGCGCGCTTCGGCAACGAAACGCTCGATATAGACGCGGGCATCGCCGAAGCTGGCCCGCGCGGTCCTCTGCACGCTTTCGAAGGAGGCCTTCAGGGCCGCCGCATCGGCGCAGAGCTGCATGCCAATGCCGCCGCCGCCGGCCGTGCTCTTCAGCATGACGGGGTAACCGACAGTCTCGGCCGCCGAAAGCGCCGCCTCAACGCTCTGCAACAGATCGGTGCCGGGCAGCAGCGGCACGCCGCTCGCTTTCGCCAGTTGGCGCGCCGTATGCTTCAGGCCGAAGGCCGACAGCTGCTCCGGCCGCGGGCCGATGAAGGCGATACCTTCGGCGGCGAGCCGCTCGGCAAAGCCGATATTCTCCGAGAGGAAACCGTAACCCGGATGCACGGCTTGCGCTCCCGTCGCCTTGCAGGCCGCGATGACGGCATCGACGTTCAAATAGCTTTCGGCAGCTGGCGCTGGACCCAGGCGTACGGCTTCGTCGGCAGTCAGCGCCGGCTTCGAGAAGCGATCGGCATCGGAATAGACGGCGACCGAGGCAATGCCCATCCTCTTCAATGTGCGGATGACCCGGACAGCGATTTCGCCGCGATTGGCGATAAGGACCTTGGTGAACATCGATCAGTCCTCGCCATCCCAGATCAGCACCCGGATCGGCGTCGGATCGAAGCCGTTGCAGGGATTGTTGATCTGCGGGCAGTTGGAGATGACGCAGAGCACATCCATCTCCGCCACCAGTTCCACATAGTCACCCGGTGCGGAAATGCCGTCGACGATGGTCATCTCGCCGTTCGGCTTGATAGGCACATTCATGAAGAAGTTGATGTTCGGCACGATGTCGCGCTTGCTCATGCCGTGCCTGGTCACTTCGAGCACGAAATTGTCGCGGCAGGCATGCAGGTATTTCGTGCCGTGGCCGAAACGCACGGTGTTGCTCTCGCAGGAGCAGGCGCCGGCTGATGTGTCGTGCCGGCCGCAGCTGTCGGCCGTCATGACAAGCATGACGTTGCCTTCATTCGATATGATCTTCGTGCCGGTGCCGATATAGGCGCCACCCTGCGCCCGCATCGTATCCTGGTTGGAGTAACGCTCGGCAAAGTCATTGGCGCGATAAAACAACGTGTCGATCGCCTGCTGGCCGTAGCTGTCCTCGATGCGGATCGTCTGACCTTTGCGCACGATGCCGGACCATGGCGCTTCGGCCGGAATGAAATGATCCTGCACTGCATTTTCGAGGCGGCGCGATGCGGCGGTCTTGATGAAATCGGTCATCGGCATCCCTCCTCAGGCCAGCATCGATGCGTTGTTCTCGAAGCCGCGAAAGGCTTCGGCGGTCGCCGTGCGCGAGAGGTCGTCGGCTGCGGGCACAGGTGACCGAAAGCGCGTGACGATCACCGGCTTCGGCTGATAGACCGGGTCGGGATCGAGCGGATGCGGGCAATTGGAGAAGCCGACGATCATGTCCATCTCGGCGCGCAGCTCGGCATAATCGCCGCTGTTGGAAAGCTTGCCGCGCCAGTGGAAGCCGCCGTCATCGTCGACGCGGACGGGGGCGAAGAGATTGAGAATCGCCGGAATGTCGCGCCTGGCAAGGCCGAGTTTTCCGGTGATGAGCACGAGATTGTCGCGGGTATTGCGGGTCTTGACGCCGGGGTATCTGGCGGCGTTGGAGGCAGCCGTCGATCCGCCCATCAGGCAGTCATGGGCGCCGGAACTGTCCTCGATCAGCGAAAACATCACCCGGCCCATATCCGAGAAGATGACGCGACCCTTGCCGAGCGCCGTCGTCCACTGCACCTTGACCGTATCGACGAGGTTGAGTCTTTCGCTGGTGTCGGCGGCATTCCAGGCAACGAGCGCCACGGTCGAGCCGCCTTCGCCCTGGTCGATGCGGAGCGCCTCGCCGCGCTTCAGCGCAGTTGACCAGTACCAGCCACCGGGGATGGTCTCCTGATGGATGATTGCAGCCGCATCGATTGCGGGTGCGGGCAGGGGGCTCGGCGCCGGCAGGGCCTTCGGTGCGAATTCCAGCCCTTTCCTTTGATGTTCCTCATAACGCTGCCGGTTGGCGGCGATCTCTTCGGGCGAACGTCTGACATGCATCATGGTTTTTCTCCTGACGGACGGGAAGCCGGGTCGTCCCGGCGAAGGCCCAGAGGAATGACCGGGCCGTCCCGGTCGGGGCTGAAGATGGTGGGCGCGCCGGCAAGCCTCGGCGGCCAGATCGAAATGTCCTTGGTGATCGTCGCGCCGTAGCGCTCCTTCTCCTCCGGGCGGTCACGCCGGCGCTCGAAGGCGACGACGCGCGTCGCCAGCGTGAAGGCCTCGCGCATGTCGTGCGTCACCATGACGACCGTCATCTGCGTTTCGTGCCAGAGCCGCTTCATCAATGTGTGGATTTCCGCGCGGATGCCGGGGTCGAGTGCGCCGAAAGGCTCGTCGAGCAGCAGCACCTTCGGCTTCATGATCAGCGCCTGCGCCAGCGCCAGTCGCTGTTGCATGCCGCCGGAAAGCTGCGCCGGATATTTGTCCTCGGCCCCGGAAAGGCCGACTTCACCGATCAACCGCCGGGCCTCGTTGACCGCTCTGTTGCGGGCCGCGCCAAAAAGCTTGGCCTTGTGGCGGGAGGCAGAAAATTCCCGCCCGAGCAGCACATTGCCGAGGACAGTCAGATGCGGGAATACCGAATAACGCTGGAAGACGACGCCGCGATCCGGCCCCGGCTCCTGCGGCAGCGGTTCGCCGTCGAGCCGGATCGCGCCGCGTGTCGGCCGTTCCTGGCCGAGGAGCATGCGCAGAAATGTCGTCTTGCCGCAGCCGGAAGGGCCGACAAGGGCGACGAAGGCGCGCGAGGCGACATTTAGCGACACATCCTCGAGCACGATCTGGTCGCCATATTCCTTCCAGACCTTTTCGATCACCAATTCGCTCATGCCTGCTTCTCCAGTTCCGACCAGGGGAAGACGGCGATGCGGATGCGGTCGAGGATGTAGTTCATGACCACGGCGAGCAGCGTGATCCAGACGACATAGGGAAAGATGATGTCCATCGAAAGATAGCGGCGCACGAGGAAGATGCGATAGCCGAGGCCGGAATCCGAGGAGATTGCCTCGGCGGCGATCAGAAACAGCCAGGCGGGACCGAGCTGAAGCCTGAGGCAGGTGATCAGCCGGGGCAGGATTTGCGGCAGCACGACGCGAAGGCCGATCTGCCAGGAAGAGCCGCCGAGCGTTTCGGCCTTGACGATCTGTTCGCGTGGCAACTCCAGCGCCTTTAGCGCAAGATCACGGATCATCGTCGGCGCGACCCCGATGACGATGAGCGCGATCTTCGAAGCTTCGCCAAGCCCCATGGCGATGAAGAGAATCGGCAACAGCGCCAGCGGCGGCACCATCGAGATGACGGCGACGAAGGGCGAGAGCAGCGCCCGGAGATAAGGCAGCATGCCGATCAGCATGCCGATGACAAGCGCAGCGATCGTGGAGATGCCGAGGCCGGCAAACAGACGAACCACGCTCGCTCCCGTATCGGACCAGAGCAGGTATTCGCCGGTGCGCGGATCCGCAATGAAGGCCATTCGATCGATCGCATCGGCAAGACCGGCAAGACCGGGCAACAGCTTGTCGTTGGCGTTTTCCGCCAGCCGTGCTGCCGAGCCGAAAGTGTAGGCAACGATCAGCAGCACGAAGGGCAGCAGCGTCAAGGCAAGCTGCGCGCCCCGGCTCGGCCTCGTGTTGATCCAGCGCATGAGGAAAGCTCCGCTGATGGAGGTTGGGCGGCGCGGGCAAAGCCGCGCCGCAGCTTGGACATCGCTTAGAGCGAACCGTCGGCGGCCGCCTTCATGTAGGTCTCGGTGAAGCGCAGCTTGACGTTGCCGCCGTCGCCGAGAACCTTGCCATCGGGCATTTCGATGCCGATGACGTCGGCAGACGGCGCGCCGTTGCCGAGCAGGCCCTTCTCGAACAGGAAGGCGCGGACGAGATCCATCGTCTTCGGAAGGCCGCCCGAGGCGGTGAAGGCAACGGCATCGGCCGGCTTGGCAAACAGCTTGGTGGCTGCAAGCTGGGATTCGAAGCCCTTGAGATCGGTGCCGGATGCCTGGCCCATCGCCTCGCGCGCGGCCTTGCCGTCGGCACTGTCGGCGGTCAGCAGTGCTGCGGTCTCATACCAGATGCCGGCGAGCGCCTTGCCGAAATTCGGATTGTCCTTCAGCACGGCTGTGTTGGCGACCATCAGGTCGATGATCTCGCCCGGCACCTGCGAGCTGTCAAAGACCTTCTTGGCCGTGGGATCCTCGAGGATGGTCGAGACCAGCGGGTTCCAGGTGACGACCGCGGTCACGTCTGCCGTCTTGTAGGCGGCGACCATGTCGGCATCGGAGGTGTTGACCACTTTCACGTCGCGCTCGGTCATCTTGATGCTTTCAAGCGCACGGGCCAGCAGGTAATGCGAGACGGAAAATTCGACGAGATTGACGTTCTGGCCCTTGATGTCGGCAAGGCTCGCCTTGTCCTTCAGGATGACCGCGTCATTGCCGTTCGAGAAGTCACCGACGATCACGGCCGTCGTATCGACGCCGCCGGCGGCCGGGATCGACAGGCCGTCCATATTGGTCAGTGTCACGGCATCGAAGGCGCCGGCCGTATACTGGTTCATCGATTCGACGTAGTCGTTGAACTGGGTCACCTCGATCTTGATGCCGTATTTGTCGGCCCATTTCTTGACGATGCCGTGATCGGCGGCGTAACCCCAGGGCATCCAGCCGACATAGATCGACCAGGCGACCTTGAAATCGGTCTTCTGCTCGGCCTTCGCGACGGAGCCGAGCCCGAGCGCCAGGGACGCCGTCAGCGCGGCAATCGATAGGATCTTCGAAAAAGTCTGCATTGAAATTCCCCTTTTGCTTTTCTTCAAAAGGGATCGGCAATGACCATCGTGCCGCCAATCCCTTGGGTTACGAGGTCTCCCGGGCTTTTGTCCCGCCGTGCACCCGGCGGGATGTTTCCCTCGCCGGTGGCAGCTCTCGGACCAGCACGTCTTACGACGCCGGAACCCTAGCCACCAACTCTGCAACTATCGAAGCAAAGTGTGTGCCAAATTATAAATCATTGATTTCATTGAGAACGGCGATGGCATCGATTATCTGGCAGATGCATAGTGCATGCACTTGCACAGAAAATACGCGCATCTGCCGCCGTCTTAGGCGCTGTTCCTTTTTTGTCTAGCGAGAACAAGTGGCAGGCAGAACACGCAGAACGCCGAATTGCGACCTACCGTCAGCCAGAGTGTTTAGTTGCGGAAGGCGTCGGCGGGGATCGTCGTCACCAGCCGGATATCGCGGCGGAAGTCCGATGGCGACATGCCGGCGATGTGACGGAAGGATTTGTTGAAGGCGCTGATCGAGCCGAAGCCGCTGTCCATCGCCACCTGCAGCACGTTGGCGCCTTCGCTCATCAACATCGCCTGCGCGCGCGACAGCCGCAGCAGCGTCACATATTTGCTGAGCGTCATGCCGGTGGATCGCTTGAACAGGTTCATCGCATATTTCGGATGCAGGTCGGCGGCGCGGGCGATATCGACCGAATCGATGTCGTGCAGAAAATTGGCGGCGATGAAATCGCACATGCGGGCGACGCTGCGCGAAGAATGCGAATGCGGGTGATCGCCATCGAGATTGATGGCCGCCTGCGAGGTCATCGAATAGGGTTCGAGCGCGATGCGCTCGATGCGCAGCAGCAGTTCGTCGACGGCATGCTGGGCCTTGGCGGGATTGCCTGAGTTGGCGTAGCGGAACCAGCGGGCGAAGTTGTCGACGTCTGCGGTATCCGTTGCCGAAGTCAGCAATGTCTCGCCCTTCATCAGCCGACTGGAAATGCTGATCGGCAGGCGCAGCCGGAAGAAATAGACGAGCGGCAGATGAGCCCCCGCATAGAGCGAATCATCTGAGGATTCATCCATCTGATGCGGCTGACCACCCCAGAAGAGGCACATTTCGCCGGCGTTCAGCCGGAATTCGTGGTCGCTCATGCGGTAATGCACGGTGCCGCGAATCACATAATTGACTTCGACCTGCGCATGCCAGTGCGGCATGGCCATGACAGCTGGATGGTCGTGAAATATTTGCAGCGCTGTCGGCAGGCCCTCGATGCTGCTTGCGCCGGGCTGATAGATTGCACGTGTGCCGACCTTACTTTCCGCCAAATCCATATTCCCTTTTTAGGAGACAGCCGCTCCCTTGCAGATAGTCTAAGCGCGTTCGTGAAAGATCGGCAATTGAAAAGGGAGGATTTTCAATGCGCTTCAAACTTCTCGCTGCAACTGCAGCTGTTGCACTGCTTGCTTCCGGCTCCGCATTCGCGCAGTCGGCCAATCTCACCATCTGGAGCTGGAATGTCGCCGCATCGGCATTGAAGTCCACGCTTCCAGGCTTCAACAAACAGTTTCCCGATATCAAGGTCACCGTCGAGGACCTTGGAAACGGCCAGGTGTTCGACAAGATGCTGGCCGCCTGCGCTGCCGGCGGCGACGGCCTGCCCGACATCGTCAGCGTCGAGAATTTCGAGGCTGAAATCTTCTGGAGCCGTTTCCCGGATTGTTTCGCCAATCTGAAGGAGCTCGGCTACACACCCGAGATCCAGGCGAAATTCCCTGACTTCAAGCGCACAGAGCTTGAGGTCGGCGATGTCGCCTATGCCATGCCGTGGGATTCCGGTCCTGTTGCCGTCTTCTATCGCCGCGATCTCTACGAAAAGGCCGGCGTCGACCCGAGCACGATCAACACCTGGGACGATTTCATCGCCGCCGGCAAGAAGATATCAGCCGCCAATCCCGGCGTCGTGATGGCTCAGGCCGATTTCAACGGCGACAGCGAATGGTTCCGCATGCTCGCCAATGAACAGGGCTGCGGCTATTATTCGACCGATGGCCAGAATATCACCATCAACCAACCGGCCTGCGTCGCCTCGCTGCAAAAGGTGAAGGAAATGAAGGACGCCGGCACGCTGACGGCGGCCAACTGGGACGAAAAGATCCAGGCCAACACCGCCGGCAAGGCGGCAAGCCAGCTGTATGGCGGCTGGTATGAAGGCACAGTGCGCTCGACCTCTCCCGATCTCAAGGGCAAATGGGGCGTCTACAAGATGCCGAGCCTGACGGCCGACGGCCCGCATGCTGCCAATCTCGGTGGTTCGTCGCTCGCCATTTCGGCGACCTCGGCAAACAAGGAAGCCGCCTGGAAATTCGTCAACTACGCCCTCGGCACCAATGAGGGTCAGATCACCATGCTGAAGGAATTCGGCCTGGTGCCGTCGCTGCTTTCGGCCGAGAAGGATCCCTTCATCAGCGAGCCGCAGCCCTATTGGGGTGGCCAGAAGGTCTGGGCCGATATCCTGGCGACGCTGCCGAAGATCGTACCCAGCCGCGGCACCGCCTTCCAGAGCGATGCCGACGCCATCTTCAAGGCAACGCAGACGAAGTTCTTCTCCGGCGGCTATCCCGATGCGAAGGCGGCTCTCGACGATGCCGCCAAGCAGATCGCTTCGGCGACCGGGCTTCCAGTGGCGCAATGAATGACGACGCCGGGTGCTTCAGGCGCCCGGCTTTCCCCCGGTTTGCAAGGCGGCCGGTCATTCGTTCGTGAGGAGGAGGAGGCTCGATGCCGTTCAGAACCCGGAGCGCCTATGCGTTCCTTGCGCCCTATTTGCTGGTCTTTGCCACTTTCTGGGTCTGGCCCATCATCAATTCGTTCCTGATTTCCTTTCAGAACACCCGCATCAATCCGTGGAAATACAGTTTCCAGGCCAATTGGGGCCGGCTCTTCTACGACCCGGCCTTTTACAACGCTCTTTATAACACGCTGATCATCCTGGTGATCCAGGTGCCGGTGATGATCGCTTTTGCGACCGTCATGGCCGTGCTGCTCAATTCGCCGCTCTTGAAAGCGCGCCCGCTCTTCCGTTTCGCCTTCTTTGCGCCCGTCGTCGTCGGCGAGGTCGCCTATGCCGCCGTGTTCCGGCTGATGTTCAGCCTCGATTTCGGCATCATCAACAAGCTGATCTCCGCCGTCGGCCTCAGCCCGGTTTCCTGGTTCGACAATGCCAATGCCGCCATGGCGCTGATCATTATCGCCGTCACCTGGCGCTGGGCCGGTTATAACGCCATTATCATCCTGTCCGGCCTGCAGTCGATTCCGGACGATGTCTACGAGGCTGCCACACTCGACCGGGTGAGCAAGGTACAGCAGTTCTTTCACATCACCCTGCCGCTTCTGAAGCCGATCATCCTCTTCTGCGTGGTGCTCTCGGTGATCGGCACCATGCAGCTCTTCACCGAGCCCTACCTCATTACCTATCGCGGCGGCCCCGGCGGCGGCACCGAGACGCTCGGCCTGTTGCTCTACCGCCAAGGCTTCACGTCGCTGAACTTCGGCTATGCCTCGGCAATCGCCTACACGATGGCGGCCCTAGCCGTGGCCATTTCGCTTCTCAATCTCTGGCTCGGGAGGGATCCGAAATGAGATCCAGGTCGCAATCCCTTCTCTTGCGCCAGATTGCGCTGCACGCCGCGCTGGCGCCGCTCGCGCTGATCTGGCTGTTTCCGCTCTGGATGATGTTCGTCTTCTCGACAATGCCCGACAACGGCATCTTCAGTCCCGAGATCGTGCTCTGGCCATCGACCAACTTCGTCGAGAATTTCAAGAATCTGCAGGCGGACACCGATTTCATCGGCGCCATGGCGATCTCCATCGGCGTCGCGATCATCTATACTTTCCTGTCGGTGATGCTGACCTCGATGGCGGGCTGGGCGCTGGCGCGTTACCGTTTCGTCGGCCGCTCCATCGTCATCGCCATCATCCTCGGCACGATCACGCTGCCCTTCTCCGTCGTCGTCATCCCGCAATTCATCATGGTGGCCCGCGAGTTCCGGCTGGCGAATACATGGGTGGCGCTGATCGTGCCGCCGCTGTTCAATTCGCTCGGCGTGCTGTTCATGCGCCAATCTTTCTCGATGATGCCGGGCGAACTTTTCGATGCGGCCCGTGTCGAAGGCGTCAAGGAGTGGCAGATCTTCCTGCGCATCGCACTGCCGCTGGCGCGCCCGACCATGGCGGCACTGGCGATCATCCTCTTCCTCGTCTCTTGGAACAACTATCTCTGGCCGCTGCTCATCAATTCCAAACCGGGAATGATGACAGCGCCGGTGGCATTGGGAACGCTGATCGGCCTCACCAAGGTTTCCTGGGGCGGCATCATGGCCGGCGCGATGCTGCTGACGGCGCCGATTCTCGTCATTTTTGTGGCTCTCCAGCGCCATTTCATCGCCGGCATCGCCGCCGGCGCAATCAAGTAAACGGGCAAGGAACCGGAGAGCCGCATGGCAGAGCTTTCACTCAGCAATATCGTCAAGCGCTTTGGCGGCTTTGAGATCATTCACGGCGCCAATCTGGAGGTGAAGGACGGCGAATTCGTCGTTTTCGTCGGCCCGTCCGGCTGCGGCAAGTCCACGCTGCTCAGGATGATCGCCGGTCTCGAGGACATTACCTCGGGAGAGCTCAGGATCGGCGGCAGGGTCGTCAACGACGTCGAGCCGGCCGATCGCGGCATCGCCATGGTCTTTCAGTCCTATGCGCTCTATCCGCACCTGACGGTCGAGGAAAATTTGAGCTTCGGCCTGCGGATGAACGGCAACCCGAAGGCCGATACCGAGCGGCGCGTACGCCATGTCGCAGAAATCCTGCAGATCACCGAGCTGATGAAGCGGCGGCCGAAGCAGCTTTCCGGCGGCCAGCGCCAGCGCGTCGCAATCGGCCGCGCCATCGTCCGCGAACCGGAGGTTTTCCTGTTCGACGAGCCTTTGTCGAATCTCGACGCCGAACTGCGCGTGCAGATGCGCGTCGAAATATCCAGGCTGCACAAGCAGCTCGGCACGACGATGATCTACGTCACCCACGACCAGACGGAAGCGATGACGCTCGCCGACAGGATCGTCGTGCTGCGCGCCGGCAATATCGAGCAGATCGGCGCGCCGCTCGACCTTTACGACGATCCCGCCAACCAGTTCGTCGCCGGCTTCGTCGGCTCGCCGAAGATGAATTTCCTCAAAGCGATGGTGGTTGAGACGCAGCAGGGCAGGGTGGTGATCGCGCTGGAAAGCGATGCCAATATGCGCCTGCCGCTGCCAGTCACCGAACCCATCGAAGCCGGCACGAAGGTGACACTCGGCATCCGTCCCGAACATTTCGTCGATGCCGGCATGGGCGATGCCGATCTCACCGTCGCCATCGACGTCGCCGAGCATCTCGGCAACACCAGCTACATCTACGCCGCCATCGGCGGCGAGCAGCTGATCATCGAGCGGCCGGAATCGCGCACCGCCGGCAACCGCGAGACGCTGACCGTCGGCCTTCCCGCAAGCCACACATTCCTTTTCGACGGCGCCGGCAAACGGCTTCGCTAAATCGCAATCCCAAGGCAGAAAGACGAAAGAGGTTTCTATGACTTCCGATCAACCGATCCGCTGGGGCATCATCGGCCCCGGCACCATCGCCCGCACCTTTGCAGACGGCGTCGCCCATTCGCGCACCGGCAAACTGGTGGCGATCGCCACACGCAATCCTTCCAAGCCTGGACTTGCCGAAAACTTCCCCGGCGCCCGCATCGTCGAGGGTTACGAGGCGCTGCTTTCCGACCCCGAGGTCGATGCGGTCTATATCTCCGTTCCCCATACCGGCCACGCCGAATGGGCGATCAAGGCCGCGCGCGCCGGCAAGCATATCCTTGTGGAAAAGCCGATCGCGCTTTCGGCCTATGATGCCGAAGCCGTTTATTACGAGGCGAAGAAGGCCGGCGTCTTTGCCGGCGAAGCCTTCATGTACCGCGTGCATCCGCAGACGGAAAAACTGGTCGAACTCATCAAGAGCGGCGTCATCGGCACCGTCCGCATCATCCGCTCGAGCTTCGGCTTCAATATGGGCAGCTACAGGCCGGAACACCGGCTGTTCGCCAACGATACCGCCGGCGGCGGCATTCTGGACGTCGGTGGCTACCCGGTGTCGATGGCAAGGTTGATCGCCGGCGCCGCGGAAGGCAAGGCCTTCCTCGAACCGGAGAAGGTTTCGGGCGTCGCTCATCTTGGACAGAGCGGCGTCGACGAATGGGCGTCCGCTGTGCTCAAATTCCCGAACGAGATCATCGCCGAAGTCTCCTGCTCGATCATGGCGCATCAGGACAACGTGCTGCGCATCATCGGCTCCGAAGGTCGGATCGAAGTCGCCGACTTCTGGTTCGCCTCCGGCCACAAGGGCGGCGTCGGCAAGATCGAGATCTTCAAGGGCGGGAAGCAGGATACAATCGAGGTCCGGGAAGACCGCTGGCTCTATTCCTTCGAGGCCGATGCGGCGGGCGATGCCATCCGCGCCGGTAAGACGGAATTCAGCTCTCCCGGCATGAGCTGGGCGGATTCGATCGGAAACCTGCGCGTGCTCGACCAGTGGCGCGCCTCGGTCGGTCTCGAATATGGCGTGGAGAAAGCAAGCAAGCGCACGGCAAACATATCAGGCAGCACGGTCGCGCGCGGCAGCAGCATTCCGCAACGCCAGATTCCCGGCATTTCCAAGCCAGCCTCGGTCGTCACCCTCGGCTTCGAATTCTTCCCGAATTTCGCCGCCGCCTCGCTGACGCTTGATGCCTTCTACGAAGCCGGCGGCAATGCCTTCGACACGGCCTATGTCTATGGAGCCGGTAAGACGGAAGCGATCTTCGGCGACTGGCATACGAGCCGCAAGGTGCCGCGGGAAGAGATCGTGTTGATCGGCAAGGGCGCCCATTCGCCGCTCTGCTATCCCGATATGATCGCCAAGCAGCTCGACCAGTCGCTCGCCCGGCTCAAGACCGACTATGTCGATATCTATTTCATGCATCGCGACAATACCGACGTGCCCGTCGGCGAGTTCGTCGATGCGATGGATGCCGAGGTCAAGCGCGGCCGCATCCGCGGCATCTTCGGCGGATCGAACTGGACGCGCGCGCGTTTCGACGAGGCGATCGCCTATGCCAAAATGACCGGCAAGGCGGCGCCGGCCACACTCTCCAACAACTTCTCGCTCGCCGAGATGCTGGATCCGATCTGGGCCGGCTGCGTCGCCGCCTCCGATGACGATTGGAAAAAATGGCTGAACGAGAAGCAGATACCGAACTTTGCCTGGTCGAGCCAGGGCCGCGGCTTCTTTACCGACCGCGCCGGCCGCGACAAGCGAGACGATGAGGAGATCGTACGGGTCTGGTATTCCGAGCGCAATTTCGGACGCCGCGACCGCGCCATCGAACTGGCGAACAAGCTCGGCCGCAATCCGATCCACATCGCGCTCGCCTATGTGATCGCTCAGCCCTTCCCGGTCATTCCGCTGATCGGGCCGCGCACCGTCGCCGAGCTGGAAGACAGTCTCTCGGCGCTCGACATCAAGCTGACACCCGAAGAGGTGAAGTGGCTGGAAGGCTGATGAAGAGAAAAGGGCGCGGTTCAAGCCGCGCCCTTTCCATATCTACTTCAGCGTCTCGGACGCCCTCTTTCTGGCTGCGTCGTCCATCAGCTCATACCACATGGCGTTGAGGACGGCGAAAGCGGCTGCCAGCGGCAGGCCGAGGATCCATGCAAAATACCACATCGTTTCGTCTCCCTTAGTAAGCGTGGCTGTTTTTGTCGGTGACGGATTTCTCGTCGACCTTGCCCCATAGAACTTTGTAGACCCAGGCCGTGTAGGCAAAAATGATCGGCAGGAAGATCGCCGACACCACCAGCATTATGAACAGCGTCATATGGCTGGAGGATGCATCCCAGACCGTCAGGCTCGATCGCGGATCGAGCGAGGAGGGCAGGATGAACGGGAACATCGAGAGGCCAACCGTCGAGATGATGCCGAAGATCGCCACCTTGCTGAAGAGCAGCGTCATTACCTCGCGCCTTGCCCGCATGGCAATGAAGGCCAGAGCCGCGCCCGCAAAGCCGAGGACGGGTGCCGCGATCATCCACGAATGGGCGCTGTAATTGGCAAGCCACGCGCCTTTCTCCAGCGACACGGTCTTCAAGAGCGGATTGGAAGGCCCGATGGTGCTGATATCGCTGGTGATGCGGTAACCGCCAACGCCGATCCACAGGAAGAGGCCGCCAAGCGCGAAAAGCACGATGGCGGCAAGGGCGGCGATGCTGCCATAACCTCTGGCACGCTCGGCAACCGGGCCACTTGCCTTCAGTACCAGCCAAGCTGCGCCATGCATCGTCAGCATGGCTAGGGAAAGCAGGCCGCAGAGCAGCGCATAGGGGTTGAGCAGAGCAAAGAACGAGCCTTCGTAGAAGATTCGCATGTCGTCGGCAAAGCGGAAGGGCACGCCCTGCAGCACATTGCCGACAGCAACGCCGAAGATCAGCGACGGCACGAAGCCTCCGATGAAGAGCGCCCAGTCCCAGCCGGTGCGCCAATTGGCGCTTTCGCGCTTCGACCGGTATTTGAATCCGACGGGGCGTAGGATGAGCGCGAAGAGGATCGCGAACATCGCCAGATAAAAGCCCGAGAAGGAAACCGCATAAAGCGGCGGCCAGGCGGCGAAGATGGCGCCGCCGGCGAGGATCAGCCAGACCTGATTGCCTTCCCAGGTGGCGCCGATGGTGTTGATCGCCACGCGCCGTTCCGTATCGGTCCGGGCGACGAAAGGCAGAAGCGTGCCGACGCCGAGATCGAAGCCGCCCGTCGTCGCAAAGGCGATCAGCAGCACGCCGAGCAGCACCCACCAGATGAGACGCAGGGTGTCGTAATCGAGGAGTTCGTGAAGGATCATGGCGGTCACTCCGCGGCCGGGACGAGGGTTTCGGAAATCAGCACGGCTTCCGGCTCGTCGTCCGGCTCCGGCCCTTGCTTGATCGCCTTGATCATCAGGCTCATCTCGATGACGATCAGCACCGTATAAAGTGCGCCAAAACCGATAATGGTCAGAAGCACGGTGCCGGCACCAAGGCTGGAGACGGCGGCAGCCGTCGGCAGCACGCCTTCGATCACCCATGGCTGACGGCCGAATTCGGCGACGACCCAGCCGAGTTCGATAGCGACAAAGGGCAGGGGGATCGCCAGCACGGCAATCCGCAGAAGCAGTGGATATTTGTCGAGATGGCGGCGCGCCGACAGCCAGAAGAAGGTGGCGGTCAAGAGGATGAAGAACATGCCGAGGCCGACCATGATACGGAAGGACCAGAAGAGCGTCGGCACGTGCGGGATCGTGTCCCGCGCGGCCTGAGCGATCTGCTCGTCGGTCGCCTGGCGCGGATCGTCGACATA
The DNA here is from genome assembly GCF_019685115.1 of Rhizobium sp. NZLR11. NCBI lineage: Bacteria > Pseudomonadati > Pseudomonadota > Alphaproteobacteria > Hyphomicrobiales > Rhizobiaceae > Rhizobium > Rhizobium sp. NZLR11. The sequence continues at coordinate 239,291 of NZ_JABDWD010000001.1, forward strand.
GCGCTTCAAAAGAAGCCCGTAACCGAGATCATGGCCGAGATCCTCGAAGGAACTACGCACCTCCTGCGCCACCTGATCCTGCGCTGGCGCGGCACGGATCTGCGTCAGTGCATCGTAAGCTTTGATGCCATCGCGGATGCGAGTTTCGGCCTGCTGTTCGAGCTTGTCGATGCCCGGGATCTCTGTTGTCAACGACCGTGTGCCGATCAGCCCCATGACCCAGGGGATGTGCACGGCGAAATGCGTCTCGCGCGCTTCCTGATCCGGGAAGCCGAAGGCGGTGAAGGCAGCCGGAGCGGGCTCCGTCTTCCACATGCCCTCGATCGCGGCAAGCTTCATCTTCTGGTTTTCGGTGGCAAGATAACCGCTCTCGTCGCCGAGCACGACGACGGAGAGCGCCGAGGCGAGGCCGAAGGAGGCGGCGACCGTCATCGAGCGCTTGGCAAGTTCGATATGCCGGCCCTTGAGCACATACCAGGCCGAGACGCCGAGTACGAAGATCGAGGCGCAGACATAACCTGCCGATACCGTATGGACGAATTTCGCCTGGGCGACCGGATTGAAGACCACGTCGAAGAAGCTTGTGATTTCCATGCGCATCGTCTGCGGATTGAGCGCCGATCCCACTGGATTCTGCATCCAGCCATTGGCAATGAGGATCCAGAGGGCCGAGAAGTTCGAGCCGAGCGCCACCGCCCAGGTGGCGACGAGATGGCCGACCTTCGACAGCTTGTCCCAGCCGAAGAAGAACAGGCCGACGAAAGTCGCCTCGAGAAAGAAGGCCATCAGGCCTTCGATTGCCAGCGGCGCGCCAAAGATGTCGCCGACATAATAGCTGTAATAGCTCCAGTTCATGCCGAACTGGAATTCCATGACGATGCCGGTGGCGACGCCGATCACGAAATTGATGCCAAACAGCGTGCCCCAGAATTTCGTCATCTGCCGCCAGATCTGGCGGCCGGTCATGACATAGACGGTTTCCATGATCGCCAAGAGTACGGACAGGCCGAGCGTCAGCGGCACGAACAGGAAGTGGTAAAGCGCCGTCAGTGCGAATTGAAAGCGCGATAGCGCAACGATATCTAGTTCCATTTGTCTTTCTCCCACGGTCCCACGGGGTACGGAGCGTTCCTCAGCGCCGGTCGGCGCCTGAGGGCATGCGATTTGCTCAGTCCGGCCGAAGCCGGTCGAGCGCCTTTTCGAACGCCGCCTCTCCACGGCGCGAAACCTCTAGGATGCGGCCGCCTTCGATGACGGCGATGCGGTCCGCGATAACAGCCTCACGGCGGATATGCGTGGCGATCACTAGCGAGCGGCCTGCCGCCATTGCCGAGAGACGTTGGAGGACATCTCGGGCGGTGGCGCCGTCGAGGCCTTCAGTCGGCTCGTCGAGCAGCCACAGCGGCGTGTCGCGCAGGAAGAGCCGGGCAAGCGCCAAGCGACGCGACTGGCCGCCGGAAAGGCCGAGACCGCCTTCGCCAAGTGACGTATCGATCCCTCGCGGCATGGCCTCAACATCGGCAAGCAGACCGGCCGCGGCGAGCACATCCAGAAGACGGGCCTCGCCTGCTTCCGGGTTCGCAAGGGTGAGATTGCCGCGCAGGCTGTCCTCGAAGAGTTCCGTCCGTTGGGTCAGCAGCGTCGTCGTCATCGCGGCGACGCTTCCCGTCTTCGCCGGCAATTCACCGGAGAGCAGAGCGAGCAGGCTCGACTTGCCGGCGCCGCTGCTGCCGACGACGGCAAGGTGTTCGCCCTGTCGAAGCACAAGTCCTATACCCTCGAGAACCGGTACGGCGGAGTTTTCATGGAAGGCGGACACGTCAGCCAGCGAAAAGGCGTATCCCGGCAGTGGCGGCGCCAATGGTTCGGGAGCCGCCGTGGCGGTCAGCCGCGGCACAATGCGCCTTGCCGCCAGCAACGTCCGCCCAAGTTCCAGAGCACCGCGGCGCAACGCCGTAAAGGGTTCGACTGCCGCGAAGGCGACGAGCAGCCCAAGTGCGGCGACAGGCGCGGTAATCACCTTCGTTTCCGCAAGTGCGGCGACGGCGAGCAGCGATCCCGTCAACAGAAGGGTGGAGACAAGGCCGAAGCCAAATGTCAGGCCGGTCTCGATGCGGTTCAGTCGGTCGTCGGCGCAGGCGGAGTGATGGTCGGCGGCAGCGATTGCCTCTCTCTGCGCGCCAAGCCGGCCGGCCATCAGGATATCGGTCTGACCGGCGACGAGATCGATTGTCCGCGACCGCAGCGCCTCGATGCCATGGGCACGCCGGCGGGCATGTTTGCGCGCCGCGCGGCCGGCGATCAAAGGCAGGCCGAGGCCGGCACCGGCGAGAAAAAGGCCGAAGCACAGGCCGAACAATGGATGCATCAGCCCCAGCACGAGGCTTGCCGCAAGGGTAGCGCCGATCGCCACCGCGGCCGGCACGAGAATGCGGAGATACAGGGAGTCGAGCGCATCGATATCGGCCGTCAGCCGGAAGAGCAGCCTTGCAGGACGATGCAAAAGAGAGCGCGCCGCACCCGGTTCGGCGAAGCCACGAAACAGCCTTTCGCGAAGAGCGGCGAGCACGCCGAGCGTCGCGTCATGGGTCGCAAGCCTTTCACCGTAACGTGCTGCCGTGCGGACAATGGCAAGAAGCCGGATTCCCGCCGACGGCGCAAAGACGTCGAAGGTGATGGCGGCGGCGGAAAGGCCGGCAAGCGACGTGGCGGTGATGAACCAGCCGGATAGGCCGAGCAGGCCGATGCCGGCTGTGACCGTCGTCGCCGAAAGTGCGGCGCCGAGCAGGAGCGCGCGCCGGCGCTCGGCAAAAAACAGACGCAGGACCGGTTTGAGGTCTGCAGCAGATGTGCTCATTCGGCGGCCTCCCTCATCATGATATCGGCGTCGATGCGCATGATGCGATGCATGCGTGCGGCAAGCAGCGGATCATGGGTGGCAACGATCAAAGTGCGACCGTTAGCGAGCGAAAGCAGGCTCTCGGTGATCTCCGCGGCGGTCGCGGCATCGAGATGCGCGGTCGGCTCGTCGGCAAGGATGATCCTCAGATGCGGATTGCAGGCCGCACGCGCGATCGCAAGCCGCCGTGCCTCGCCGCCGGAAAGCCCGATCCCGCCCTCGCCGAGCGGCCGGCTGCCATAGGCTTCGGCCACTTTCCCGAGTCTCGCGGCGTCAAGTGCATCGGCAACATCGCCGCGCAGCACGCCGGGTCTGCCAAGCGCGATATTCCCCGCAATGGTGCCGGCAAAGATATGCGGCTTCTGGCCGATCCACGCCATGCCGCCGCGCAAGAGCGCGGCGGTATCATCCGCAAGCTCGAGGCGGCCGATGACGATGCGGCCGCCGGTGCAGGGCGCCAGCCCCGCCATCAGTGAAAGCAGCGTCGATTTGCCGGAACCGCTGGCCCCGAGAAGCGCCAGATGTTCGCCGGCGGCGATATCGAGGTTGAAATCGCCGAGGATCAACGGTTCGTCGGCGCCATAGCGAAAGGCGAGATTTTCAAGTCGAATGGCCGATGCTTCGGCGACGACAGGTACCGCTGACGCGATTTCGGCTGCTCCTCGAATAGACGGGCCGCCGGCAGTCAGACCGTCCAGCGCCTTCAGCGCTGCTTCGCCGGCCGCCCGATCGTGCCAGACTGCCGAGAGTTCACGCAGCGGCTCGAAGAAGGCCGGCGCCAACAGCAGGATGAACAGGCCCTCGGTCAGGTCGAGCCGGCCGACCCAAGTGCCGAAGCGGATTTCGCCGAGCAGGCTGAAGCCGACATAGACGGCAATCATCGCCACGCCGAGCGCGGCGAAAAGTTCGAGCACGGCCGAGGAGAGGAAGGCGATCTTCAGCACCGCCATGGTGCGCACGCGCAGCGATTGCGCCTCCCGGCGCAGCCGCAGCGCCGTTGCCTCAACCGCATCGAGCCCACGGATCGTCGCCAATCCACGCAGCCGATCGAGCAGGAAACCGTTGAGGCCACCGGTCGCAACGAGTTGTCTTTCGCTGGCCGCCTGGGCGCGCCAGCCGATCAATGCCATGAAGATCGGGATCAGCGGCGCGGCAAACAGCAAAACCAGCGCGGCGATCCAGGAGACCGGAAAGAGGACGGCAAGAATTATGAGCGGCACAAGGCTCGCCTTTATACGCGCCGGCTGGAACCGGGCGAGATAGGGCACGATGAGTTCGGCCTGCTCGCCAAGCACGCTTGCGGCTTTGCCGGACGCCGGCCTGCCGCGATCGATCGGCGATGATATCGAGAGTGCCGCAGCGGCGGCCCGCCGCCTGCGGCTGAGCTCAGCGCGCGCGACATGAAAGGCTAGGCGGCCGCCAGCCGCGTCGAGGCAGCTCCTTGCAAATCCGAGCAAGAGGATACCCAAGGCTGGCCAGAGGACGTCCTGCAATGCGCCGCCATCGGCGATGCGCCCGACCGAGACTGCCAGCAGCCCGGCCTGAGGAATCCAGATCGCGGCCGCCAATGCCTGCAGCATCGCTGCTCTGCGCAGCCCGTTTTTCGCGTCATTCGGGCCGGTGATGGACGAGACGGTATCGCCGTTCGGCACCGGTTCGGTCTCTCCCCTGTCCGTCGCGTCGAAGAAAGCGGTGCTCATGGCGCTAACTCTTGTTCGCAGGATTCGGCCGGCGGCTGCGGCCGAGCGAAACGACCCGGTCCTTGGCCTCCAGAAACTTTGTCACTTTCGCGCCCAGCGAGAGTAGCGTTGCGAGCCTTTCGGTTTCAAGTTGTTTTACATCTTCATACCAATGCGTCAGCTGCTCGATCAGCGTGTGCATCTCGCTCATCCGCGACTGCGCATGCCGTTCGGCCTCGCTGGCCGGCCGCTGCATCAGGATCTCCCGCAGAACCGACAGCGTCGGATCGACTTCGCGTTTCTTTCGCTCCTCGGCGAGCGTCCGCAATATGAGCCAGACATCGTCGGGCGTGGTGAAGAAATCGCGGCGATCGTCTGGCTTGTGTTTGAGGATAACGAGGTTCCAGGCCTGCAGTTCGCGGAGGCTCATCGACACGTTGGAGCGCGAAATGCCGAGTGAGTCGGCGATCTCCTCGGCGCAGAGCGATGCGGGGGAAACGAAGAGCAGCGCGTAGATCTGGCCGACTGTGCGGTTGATTCCCCAGCGGGAGCCCATTTCGCCGAAGTGGAGAACGAAGGACTGGACAAGAGGCGGCAGGTTCATCGTTGTTTCCGTTGCGTCTGTGATTTCAGAAATTTCTGAAATCACTATACTGACTTTCGCACCTCGCCGACAACCGGCAAGGCGGCCCTGCGTCAATTTGGACGTCCGTTCGTTGATCGTGCGTCAGATATAGCCTGACGCGGCGTGGCTGGATTTGATTTGGGTCAAGTCCGCCGCACTTTGCAGCAATAATGCAGAAACGCCCGGCATTGCGTTGCGCATGCCGGGCGTTCTCATTGGACGGTGACGTGTGGAGGCGGCTGGAGTGCCGTCAGGCTCAGATCAAGCCGGCCAGAATGCCGACGCCGGATATCGCTGCAATACCACCAGCCGCACGCGTGACGAAGACGCCCTGACGTTCGCCGGCGCGGCCGATGACGTAACCAAGGGCGAGGCCGCCGACATGCAGCAATGCGGTCGCCATCATGAAACCGGCGGCATAAGCGGCACCGGCGGCATTCTCCGGCATTTCCGCGCCGTGGGCGTGGCCGTGGAAGATCGCGAAGAGACCGACGACACCCATCGCAACCGCAGTCGGAGCCTTGACGTTGAGGGCAACGATGGCGCCGAGGACGACGACGGAAAGCGCGATGCCGGTCTCAACGAAGGGAACATTGACGCCGGCAACGCCGAGGGCACCGCCGAACGCCATCACCAGAACGAAGGTCGTCAGCACCAGCCAGATGGCGCGACCACCGAGCTGAAATGCGAAAACGCCGACCATCACCATGGCAAGGATATGATCGAGACCGGAAACCGGATGACTGAAGCCATGGATAAAACCGGACGTCTGACCAACACCGGTATGTGCATAGGCGACGGCTGGAAGCGCGGCGGCAGCCAAGGCAAGCAGGCCGCTCTTGAGTGCTGATTTCATGGCTCATTCCCTCGTGAGTTTTCGAATATCCTGCCACCGCCAAACACAGGCACGGCTCCATGTCGCGCGCATCACGCTAGTTCAAAGAATTCGTGCCGTCAACGAAAATGCCATGAAATAGCAAGGCAATTCAATTGCTTATCTGATAGGCAAATGCCGTTTTCGATAGCTTCTCCCGTTAACCCAAGATCCACCTGGAAACCGCCCCGCACAGGGGCTATCAATCATCGGCGGAGACGGCGCAAATGGCCCGCAACGGAGGAGACGCCCATGACGAATATCGAACGGCCGCTGGCGATCAGCGCGCCCGAGCCACGCACGCTCGATCTGATCTTCAACGACAAGGCGCGCGCCGAACTGCATGCGAAATACGAAATCGTCGAGGCCGATCCCGAGAATATCGCCGGGCTCGGTGACGAGATCCTCGCCAGGACACGTTATATCATCGGCCAGCCGCCGCTTTCGGCGGAAACGCTGGCCAGAATGCCGGCCCTGCGCTCGATCCTCAACGTCGAAAGCAATCTTCTCAACAACATGCCCTATGAGGTGCTTTTTGAGCGCGGCATTCATGTCGTGACGACAGGCCAGGTTTTTGCCGAGCCGGTCGCCGAAATCGGTCTCGGCTTCGCGCTGGCCTTAGCGCGCGGCATCGTCGATGCGGATGTCGCTTTCCGCCAGGGCTTCGAACTCTGGGGAGGGGAGGGCAATGCGAGCGCCCGGCTGATCGCCGGTTCCGAGATCGGCATCGTCGGCTTCGGCGATCTCGGCAAGGCGCTGCGCCGGCTGCTGTCCGGCTTCAGGACGCGCGTCAGGGTGTTCGATCCCTGGCTGCCCCGCTCGATCCTCGAGGAAAACGGAGTCGAGCCGGCAAGCCTGGACGATGTTCTGACAAAGAGCGATTTCGTCTTCGTCGTCGCCGCCGTCACCAGCGAAAACAAGGGATTTCTCGGCACCGAGGCCTTCGCCAGCATGCGCAGGGGCGCGGCCTTCATCCTGCTCAGCCGCGCCGACGTCGTCGATTTCGAAGCGTTGATGGCGGCCGTCTCGTCAGGCCAAATCGTCGCGGCAAGCGACGTCTATCCGCAAGAGCCGCTGCCGCCCGATCATCCGGTGCGGAGCCTGAAAGGCTTCATCCGCTCGGCGCACCGGGCCGGAGCGCTCGACAGCGCCTTCAAGAAGATGGGCGACATGGTACTCGAAGACATGGACCTGATGGATCGCGGCCTACCGCCGATGCGCTGCAAGCGGGCGGAACGCGAAACGGTTTCGCGCATGCGTTCTAAACCGGTCGCGGTGAATTAAGCCAGGAGAGGCGCCACCTCAGGCGGCGCGCTGCTCACTTCCCTGGATCGCGGCGAGCTTCCAGTCTGCGCCGGGCTTGCGCACGAAGGTCCAGACCTCAGTGCTTTCGCTCGGGCGGCGATCGTCGCCGGAAACGACGCGGCCGCTGTCGCGTTCGACCATGGCATCGATCGAGGAGTAACGCATGGCGAGAGTCGCATATTCCCCGCCATCTTCGCGCCAGGCCTCGGCGATATCACCCTGCAGCAGCTTGACGTCGGAGACCCGGTTACGCACGCCGTTGGTGGCGTTTTCGCCGAGCTCCTCGGCAAGATAGGACATTGCCTCAGGCGTCGTCAGCTTGCGCAACGTACCGTAGTCTTCGGCACCGTAAGCGGTCTGAACGTCGGTCAGCAATTCCTCGAACTGGTCGAGATCGGCCTGCGCGAGCCCGATCTCGTCGCTCGGGCGGTTGCCGCGCGAGGACGAACCTGAACCGGCAGCCGAGCCAATCGTCGGGACCTGGAAGGACGAGTTGCGTGCTGGCGACATGCCATAGGACTGGCTAAAGGAGCCGCTTTGGCCACCGGCACCGTAGGAAGGCTGGCGGCGGTTAGCGAAATAACGCATGGCGAGCACGATGGCGCCGCCGATCAGCGCGATCTGCAGAAGCATGCCGAGGAAGCCGAAGCCGCCGCCGAAACCGTGACCGAGCAGCATGCCGAGGAGGCCGCCGGCAATCAGGCCGCCGATCATCGAACGGCCAAAGCCGCCGAAGAGACCGGGGCGTTGGGCGCCGAAGGGCTGCTGCGCGGTCGCAGGTGCCGTCGTCTGCGGACGCGGCGTCATCGATCGTTCGATCGGCGCGACGGGGGCGGGCGCGGTTTGGGTGACAGGTGGAGCCTGGAAGGTGCGGGTACCGCGGCTTCCGAAACCGCCGCTGCCGGCCCGGCGCGCTTCTGCATCGTCAAGGGAAGCAAAAACGGTTGCGCTCGTCAGAGCGGCAATTGCCGCGAACTTGGCAAAACGCGAAATGGCACTCGGCATTCCTGATCTCCTGTCATGCGCAGTCACGGCATGTCAGGATAGAATATAGGTACTCTTTCGCAGGTTTGAAGTTTTTTCACCGCCTTACTGGCAGACATCGACCCAGCTGGCGCCGGTCAGCTCGGCCAGCCGCCCGGTCTCGATGCGCACGGCCGAATTCGTCGAGCCGGCCGCGGGCACCACTTCATCGAAGCGTTTCAGCGAGATATCGCAATAGATGGGCAGCGGCGAGGGCAGGCCGAAGGGGCAGACGCCGCCGACCGGATGGCTGGTGACCGCCACCACCTCTTCGGCGTCGAGCATGCGTCCCTTGGCTCCGAACGTGTCCTTGAATTTGCGATTGTCGAGCCTTGCCGTGCCGCCGGCAACGACCAGCATCATCTGCTCGCCGACGCGCAGGCAGATCGTCTTGGCGATCTGGGCGGGCTCGACGCCATGGGCTTCAGCGGCAAGCGCTACCGTCGAGGAGCTCTCGGCGGTTTCGATGATGTCGATATCGGGTGCATGCGCACGCAGGAAAGCGCGGACGGATTCAATGCTCATGGCCGGATGCTAGCGCATCGGCCCGGAAATCGGAACCGATTTTCGGAAAGCACGATGCGCGGATCGAAAGTGCTGCAGCGTCCCTTGCGCGTCTCGAAGAGCGCGGCGCTGCAGGAGGAAAAGCGCAATTTGCAGCGCAAAAGGCACAGGCCGAAAACCGCCGCTTGCAAGTCGCCCAGACATCGTCATAATAATTTTGCACACGTGCTCAATTTTGTCATTCGGCCGTTACATCGAAGCCTTAGAGCGGACATCGTCACGTTTTCGTGGGGTTTCGGAGCGGCCATCATCAGCAGTGCTGACCCGCCAAGAGGCTTCACACTGCTCTTCTAGGGAGACGAAGAAAATGACCATCTTGCCGACACTGAAATCCCTTGCCGTCGCGGCCGCCATCCTGGCCTCGAGCTCTGCAATTGCGCTCGCCAAGGACGTTCACATTAGCGTCTGGGCTGGCGGCACCGGCCCTAACGACGTCTATCGCCTGGACGCCATCGAGATCGCAGCCCAGCAGCTGCAGCGCGAAGCCGCCCTCAAGGGCGAAGACCTGAAGATCACCGTCGAGAAGAAGCCCTATACCGCCTGGGAGGACTTCAAGCAGGCGCTGACCCTTGCCGCGGAAGCCAAGACCGCGCCGAACATCGTCGTCAGCGGCCATGAAGACATCGCGCCCTGGTCGCAGGCAGGCCTCATCGTTCCAATCGAGGATTACGTCGATCTCGACTCCTGGCCGCTCAGCGACATCTATGAAAACCTGTTGAAGATCGCCTCTTACAACGGCACCGTCTACGGCATTCCGCAGGATGCCGAGTCCCGTCCGATGTTCTTCTGGAAGCCCTACATGAAGGCGATCGGCTACAGCGACGCCGATCTGGATGCGTTGCCGCAGAGTGTGCAGGACGGCAAGTATACCATGAAGAACCTGCTCGAAGACGCCAAGAAGATGCAGGACAAGGGCCTCGTCCAGCCCGGCTACGGTTTCTATCCCCGCACCAGCAACGGACCTGACTACTGGCAGTTCTACACCAGCTTCGGCGGCACGATGGAAGAAGGCGGCAAGCTCGTTTTCGACAAGGCCGCGATGACCCGCACCTATCAGTTCTTCGCCGATGCTGTGAAATCAGGTGTCACCAAGAAGAACCATATCGGCATGCCGGGCGACCAGTGGTGGAAGGAAGTCGCCACCGGCAAGGCTGGCATCTGGGACGGCGGCACCTGGCACTATGCCCGCCTCGTCAACCAGGAAGGCCTCAAGGACTTCTTCGGCAATGTGATCTTCACGCTGATCCCCGCCGGCGAAGGCGGCAAGGCCAACACGCTGACCCATCCGCTCGTCTACCTCTTGACCGCAGGTCACGACAAGGAAGACACGGAGATCGCCGCCCAGCTGATCAAGATCGCCTCCGAGCCGCGCACCAACGCGCTGCATGCGGTCAAATCGGCCCATCTCGGCATCTCCAAGTCGGAATCCACCGTCGACTTCTACTCGGCCGACCGCTGGACCCGCGAAGCCACCGAGCGCCTGCTCCCGCATGCCAATGCGATGCCGAACAATTCCGATTTCGGCAAATATTGGAACATCATGTGGAAGAACCTCGAAGCGTCCTGGACCGGCGCCAAGACCGTCGACGCCGCCGTCGGCGATGCCGAGAGCGAGCTGAAAAGCACGCTCGGCGACAAGATCGTCATTCGCTGAAACATGCCTCCGGGTGGCGGCAACCCCGCCGCCCGGTCGGTTCCGCGAGGAGGTCTTCCATGAAATCGTCCAGAACGCTCGGACTGGTGATGATCGCGCCTGCGGCGGTCATGATCATCCTGTTCTTCCTGATGCCGGTGGTTCTGACGGCAGTCTTCTCGATGACCAACATGACGACGGCGACCGGCATTTCCGGCGGCGTCTACCAGATCGCCCCCAACTCCCTGATAGCGCTGAAATCGGCGATGCCCGAGATCGCTGCCGAGATGGCCGAACCGCGCTACACAATCGACGAGGCGGGCCTCACGGCCGTCGAGGGCCTCGGGATGGCGCCGGGAATTGTCGCGGAACTGCGCGCCAAACATATCGGCGAGGTCTTCCCGGCACGCCGCGATGTCGAGCGCATGATCAAGGATCTCGCCGAGCGACCTTCGACACGTGAGGTCAAGCAGACCTCCGAACAGTTCAACCGTTCCGTCCTCAACACCCGCTTCGACAGCAAGGAGCAGCTCTTTTCAGCGCTGGACAAGCTGGGTTTCAAGCTGACGCCGGAGCAGAAGGAAATCGTCGCCAAGACCACCTATACCGGCTGGACCTGGACGACCGAGAATTTCTCACGCATGGCCAGTTCGCCCGACATGGCGCGTGTGCTTTTCAATACCGTGCTCTATGTCGCGCTGGTGCTGACGCTCTTCAATGTCGGTTATGCCCTGCTGCTTGCCATCTGGACACATTATATGCCGCCGGCGCCTGCCTCGATCTTTCGCGGCATCTGGCTCCTGCCGCGCATCACGCCCGTCGTCATCTACGTGCTGCTGTGGAAGTGGCTCGCCTGGGACAGCGGCTTCATCTCTATTTTGATGGGCAAGTTCGGCTACCTCCCGAAGAACTACCTGCTCGACACCGCCTATAATGCCTGGTTCTTCGTCGTGTTGATCAACGGCTTCATCGGCGCTTCGATGGGAATGCTGGTGTTTTCCTCGGCAATGAAAGCCATTCCGAAGAGCCAGTTCTACGCGAGCGAGGTCGACGGCGCCTCGCGCTGGCAGCAGATCCGCTACATCATCCTGCCGCAGATGCGCTGGCCGATCCTCTTCGTCACCTGCTACCAGACGCTGTCGCTGCTGGCGTCGTTCAATGAAATCCTGCTTGCCACCAATGGCGGGCCGGGCAACGCCACCGAGGTATGGGCGCTTGCGGCCTATCACACCGCGCTCCGGAATTATGCCGGCAATCTCGAATACGGGCTGGGCGCGGCCATGGCGCTGGTGCTCGTCGTCATCGGCGTGACGCTGTCGCTCCTCTATCTGCGCGTCTTCAACTACGGCACGCTTGTCGCCAAGCCCCTGATCGAGGATTGACCATGGCCGAACGCTCGCAGCCCTCGGCAAACTACCGCAGTTGGCCTGTCATAACGGCGCTGACCATCGTCAGCCTGCCGCTGCTGCTGATGTATGTCTATCTGTTTCTCGACACCGTGACGGTGAAACAGCCGGATGCCTTGCTGCCCTCCGGTTTGACACTTAATCACTGGCGCTTCCTGTGGCAGACGACGGCGGGCAAGGCGAACATCTGGCAGGTGACGCTGAATACGCTGCTGTTTTCAGCCTGCACCACCAGCCTGGTGCTCATCATCTCGTCGATGGCCGGTTATGTGCTGTCACGGCTGAATGTGCCGGCGCGCGGCTTCTTCCTCGCCGGTGTCATGGTGCTGCACGCCTTCCCGTCGGTGACGCTGATCATCGCCATCTTCATCGTGCTGCAGATGATCGGCCTCTATAACTCACTGATCGGCGTCATCCTGGTGAAGGCGGCGATCGACCTGCCGCTCGGCATCTGGCTGATGAAGGGCTTTTACGACACCGTGCCGTGGGAAATCGAAATGGCCGGCGTCGTCGACGGCGCTTCGCGTTTTCGGGTCTGGCGCAGCCTCGTGCTGCCGCAGGTCAAACCCGGCATCATGGCGCTCGGCCTGTTCTCTTTCCTCGCCGGCTGGGGCGAGTTCATCCTGCCGCAGGTGCTGGCGCCGGGCAATCAGGTGCAAGTGCTGTCGGTCTATCTCGCGGGCTTCCTCGCCGACGACAACAATTACGATTTCAATATGTTCAAGGCGGTCGGCCTCTTCTATCTCATCCCGGTGCTGATCGCTTATGCACTCTTCAACAAGTATCTCATGAACATCTACGGCGGCGGGAGCAAAGGCTGATGCGCATCCTTCTCGACAATTTTTCGAAGAGCTTCGGCTCCACCAAGGTCATCGAGAACATGCAGCTCGAAGTCGGCAACGGCGAGATGCTGGCGCTGCTTGGCCCTTCCGGCTGCGGCAAATCGACGACACTTTTTTCGGTCTGCGGCATCCACCGGCCGACCAGCGGACGCATCCTCTTCGGCGACCGTGACGTTACGGACCTGCCGAGCCAGGCCCGCAATGTCGGCGTCGTCTTCCAGTCCTATGCGCTCTATCCGCACATGACGGTTGCCGAGAACATCGGTTTTCCCCTGAAGGTGAAGGCCGTCAACGCTGCCGAAATCCGCAAGGAGGTCGAGCGCATTTGCGGGCTCGTCCATATCAGCAATCTTATGGAACGCCGCCCGGCGCAGCTTTCTGGCGGCCAGCAGCAGCGTGTTGCGCTGGCGCGAGCGCTGATCCGCAAGCCCGACGTGCTGCTGCTCGACGAGCCACTTGCCAATCTCGACGCCAAGCTGCGTCTCGAAATGCGCTCGGAAATCCGCCGCCTGCAGCGCGAAACCGGCATTACCGCCATTCTCGTTACCCACGATCAGGTGGAAGCGATGAGCATGTGCGACCGCATCGCCATCATGAAGGAAGGCGAGATCGTCCAGATCGCCACGCCGGCCGAGATGTACAATGATCCGAAAACCGCCTTCGTCGCCGGCTTCCTCGGCAATCCGCCGATCACCTTCCTGCGCGGCGTCGTGGACAGGGGCGCCTTCGCAATCCCGGAAAGCCAGATTCGGGTGCCATTGCCAGGCTCCGTCGGTGCCGCCGAGGGCACGAAGCTGATGCTCGGCGTCCGGCCGGAGCACTTCACCCCGGCGGGCGACGTCCCCGTCTCCGGCAAGGTCACCTTCGCCGAAACGCAGGGTCGCGAGAACCTCTACGACGTGGCGCTTGCCGGCGGGCCGCTGCTGCGCTCGATCCAGCCGGTGCGCAGCGACATCCATGTCGGTGACGATGTCCACTGGGCGATAGACAGCCGCGGCGTCTTCGTCTTCGACGAACATGGCAGGAGGCTCTGATGACCCGCGATTTCCAGGCATTTTTCACCCGTCACGGCTGGCCGACGGCCAAGGGCCATCTTCCCTTCTGCATTGGCCATCGCGGCGCCAGCGGCCATGAACGCGAGAACACGATCGCTGCCTTCCGCCGCGCCGCCGAACTCGGCGCTGAGATGTGGGAGCTGGACACGCAGCTGACCCGGGACGGCGTCGTCGTCGTCTCGCATGACGACCATCTGGAGCGTGTCTTCGGCATCGACCGCCGCATTTCCGAAATGACGGCGGCCGAACTCGCAGCCCTCGACGGCGTCGACGTGCCGAGTTTTTCGGAGGTGGCTGCACTCGGCCGCGAGACTGGAACCGGTCTCTATGTCGAGCTTAAGGCGCCCAGGACCGGCATGCTCTGCTGGCGGCATCTTGCCGAGATGAACCAGCGTTTTGCCTGCCTCGGCTCCTTCGATACGGCGCAGGTGCGCGAACTCCGCGACGCGGCCTGCGACTTCCCGCTTTCGGTACTGATCCAAGTCGGCCACGATCCACATGGGCTCGGCGACGAGGCCGGCGCCGATATCCTGCATCTCTGCTGGGAGAGGGCAGGTGAGCGGCCGCAGGATCTGGTGACCGAAGCGCTGATGCACCGCGCTTTCGAGGCGGGCCGCGAGATCGTGCTCTGGCACGAGGAGCGGCGGACCATTCTTAATGACATCATGAAACTTCCGGTTCTCGGCATCTGCACGGATCTGCCCGATCTGATGCGGCCGTCGGCGGTTGAGGAAAAAACAGTTGGCAGACAGGGATAAGGGACCGCGCAAGGTAACCTCCTTCGACGTGGCGCGTGTGGCCGGTGTCTCGCGCGCCGCGGTGTCGCGCGCCTTCACGCCCGATGCCAGCGTCTCGCCAAAGACACGCGAGAAGGTGTTTGAAGCCGCCAAGGAACTCGGCTATCGGGTGAACTATCTTGCTCGGAGCCTGACCAACAAACGCTCCGATCTCGTCGGCCTCGTCGCCGCCGGCCTCGACAATCCGTTCCGCACGCTGCAGATCGAGAACCTGGCAAGGGTGCTGATCGCCCGCAATTTCCGCCCCATCCTGCTGCCGACCTCGCAGGAGGCGGATACGTCGACGGTCATTGGCCAACTGCTGCACTACGCCGTCTCAGGCGTCATCGTCACCTCGGATGCCCCGCCAACCGAAATCTGCGAGCAATGTGCGGCCGAAGGCGTGCCGATCGTGCTCATCAACAAGGGCAACGACATCCCGTTCGTCGACCGCATCATCTCCGACGATCGCATGGCCGGCCATCTCGCCGCCAACCATCTGATCGGCTGCGGTGTGCAGAGGCCCGCCGTCATGGCGGCTCCTGCCATATCCTATACGGCGCGGCGGCGCAGCGAGGCGTTCCTTGCGCGCTGCAAGCAGCTCGGGACCGAGGCGCAGTTCCTGCAGCTCAGGGTCAACGACTACAAGAGCGGCTATGATGCCGCAGCCGAACTCGCCGCATCCGGCATCGACGGCTTGTTCTGCGCCAATGACTACATGGCCTGCGGCGTGCTCGACCGTGTCATGCAGGGCCGCGGCCGCGATGATGCACCGCCGCTCTCCATCATCGGTCACGACGACATTCCACAGGCAAGCTGGGCCGCCTACGACCTCACGACCATCCGCCAACCCTGCGACATTCAGGCCGCACAGACGGTCGACCTGCTGATCAGCCGGATGGCCGAGCCGGATTTGACGGCGCGTGTCGAATTCACGCCAGTGACATTGGTAAAAAGAAGGACCGCCTGATGAATTCCGCATTCGACGCCGCTGCCATCCACGCCCGTGCTGAGGTCGCGATCGCCATCGCCCTCGAGGTCGGACGGGAAGCGGCCCGGTTTCGGCGCGACTCGAACTCCGGCACGCTGGCCGTCGAGAACAAGGGATTGCAGGACTTCGTCACCATCGCCGACAGGAAGGCCGAACAGGCGATCCGCGATGGGCTGCTCTTACGCTTTCCGGGCGATACGTTCATGGGCGAAGAGAGTGGCGGGCGATCGAGCGAGGCCGGCACCTGGGTCGTCGATCCGATCGACGGCACGACCAACTATATCAGGGGCTTCCGGCATTGGGGCGTCTCGATCGCCTTCGTCGTCGCCGGCAAGGTCGAAATCGGCGTGGTCTACGATGCCACCGAGGACAAGGTCTTTCACGCCGTCCGCGGCGGCGGCGCCTTCAAGGACGGAATTCCTGTCCATGCAGCGGCGACCGCCGATCCCGCCAATGCGCTCGTCATTCTCGGCCATTCCCGCAAGACGAGTTTTGACGACCATCTTGCGCTCTCCAAGCGGCTCCACGAACGCGGCATGGACTATCGCCGCACAGGCGCGGCCGCCATCGATCTCGTTCGCGTCGCCGAGGGTGCTGCCGATCTCTATTACGAACGCCATCTCAATGCCTGGGACATGCTCGCCGGCGCGCTGATCGCCGAAGAGGCCGGCGCCACGGTGGCGATGCCGCCGGTCGACAGGCTGCTTGCGGATGGCGGACCGGTCATCGCCCACTCACCGGGGCTGGCCGGCGAATTCGCCTTCATCCTCGACATCGAGGGGCTCACGCCCAACGGTTAATCCGCCATGCGTCGGCGCCAGGCGCGTTCGGTCGCCGGTGCCTCGTCGGTGGTGATCTGGTCCGGCTTCAGGGCCATCAGCGCCTGGAAGTTCCGCCATTCCTCTTCGCTGAAACCGGCCGCCGGATCCTTCAAGGTAAAGGTCCAGGCATCGACCCGTTTGCCTTCGTCCTGGCAGAGCGCGATCATATCGAGACCTCCATTGGCGGCGGCAAGGATCAGCGGCCAGTGGAGATAGACCGTGTCCGGTTCGGTCGGGCCGCGCAGATCGGCGCGCAATGCCGTCTCGACAGCCTTCCAGCCGCTGGCGTTCCCGATATCGTAGAGCTTGTCGGTCGGATCGATGCCGCGCAAGAGATGCGGAAGCTTCTCCTTGACCGCGACGATCAGGTCGAGACTGCCGCCGCTGACGATCACCGAGGCGGCGATATCCCGGAAATGCTCGGCAAGATGCTCGATGCCGCCGGCGCCGATCGCTTCGAAATCGTCCTTCATGTCGAATTGCAGCAGTGCGGCCGGATGCGTCGATTGCATCATGGCGGCGAGATCCTCGCTCAGGATGAGCGGCCGGCCGCCCTCCTGCATCCTGATATCCCGGAGGTCGGCGAGGCTCTTCTCAACGATCGGCCCATATCCTGTCGTTTCGCCTTCGAGATCTTCGTCGTGCAGCACGACGAAACCGCCATCGGCGCGCACCCGCAAATCGAGTTCCATCGAGGCACCTGCTGCAAATCCCTCCGCCATGACCGCGGCGGAAAACAGCGGATCGGCAAAGCGTTTGCGCAGCCGGTGCCATTTCAGACGGGTGCGATGTCCCTCATGTGAAATCTCCAGGCCCTGCGCATCCAGCAATCTCGTCATCTGCACAAATCTCCGCGATGCTACTCTCCTGCCTTGACGCGCCGTGATTATCAAGGGCCGGATACGGCTTTCAGCGGCAGTAGGCCTCGCATATCGCCTCCGCAGCGGCGGCGACATCCGTGGGATAACCGGCCTGCCTGAGGGCGGCGCCATAGGCCACGACGTTCGACAGCACCGCCTGGAATGCGGCGCGCGGACCTGTATGGTTCAGCCGGACGAGGCGGGCCGGCGCGGTTCCCACACCTTCGGTCAGCTCCACTCCCAGCCGCCCCGCGGCGGCGATCAGCGCATCAGGCGCCAGTGCCTTCGGCATCGGCACCGCCGTCACCAGGTTCGAAGCTTTGGCTGCCGGCACCCAGACCCCCACGCCGAGCGCTGCAAGCCCCGCCCGTGTTGCCGATGCTGCCAGTGCATGGCGGGCGACGACATTCTCCAGGCCTTCGGCCTCGATGCGGTCGAGTGCGGTTTCGAGCGCGAAGAATTCCAACGGCGCCGGCGTTCCCGGCAGGCCGCGCCGTCCGCCGTCGACCCAGGTCTTCAGATCGGCCAACGACAGGATCGAATCGCGCGGCGCGCCATCGCTCAGAATGAGGCCCCAGGCGCGCCGGCTGATCGAGAGCGCCGAGACGCCCGCTGGACCGCCAAGCGCCTTCTGCGCACCGATCACCGCGATGTCGATGCCGAGATCGTCGACGTCGAGCCGATGGCCGCCGATCGAGGCGACCGCATCGACGACGGTGACGATGCCGCGGGCACGCGCAAGCGCCAGTATCTCAGGGAGGGGGTTGAGAATGCCGCTTGCCGATTCCGCATGAACCAGGGCGAGCACATCGATAGACGGGCCGGCGTCCAGCGCCTCGGCGATCGCCTCGATCTCCGTCGGCCGCCCTGGTTCGGCGATGATATCCTTGACCGCAGCACCACCTCGCCGCAGCCATTGCCCGAACCAGCCGCCATAGGGGCTGGTGACGATGTTGAGCGCCGTAAGGCCCGGACGGGCAAGGCTGACCGCCGCCGCCTCCAGCGCCACCATCGCCTCTGCCTGCACCAGCAATATGTCGTTGCCGCTGCTCAAGATGCTGCCAATTCTGTCGGCAAGAACGGCATAGCGCTCTGGTGGATAGGAGGGCGCGCCATGCAGGGGATTCCAACCAAGATCGGACATGGATACTTCCTTCAAGATGGATCCGTGACGAGACGGGGGACAGCGGCAACAAGCGCGCGGGCGGCATCGGATTGCGGCGCGGCAACGACCGCCGCTGCCGGGCCGATCTCGACGATCCGCCCGCCTTCCATGACGGCGATGCGGTGGGAGACGGCGCGGACCACGGCAAGATCGTGCGAAATGAACAAACAGGCAATGCCCTGTTCCTTCTGCAGATCGACCAGAAGTTCGAGGATCCTGCCGCGCACGGTGACGTCGAGTGCCGAGACCGCTTCGTCGAGCACAAGCAACGAGGGCCGTGTCGCAATCGCCCGCGCGATCGCCACACGCTGTCGCTGGCCGCCGGAGAGCGCACGAACGGGACGAGTGGCATAATCTGCAGCCAGACCGACACGCTCGAGAAGCATGGCGATCTCGCCGGGGCGCTGGTCTTTCGGGACGACGCCATGGATGCGCAACGGATCATCGAGGACAGTGCCGACAGTCGCCAGCGGATTGAAGGCCGCCAGCGGATCCTGGAACACTATCTGCATGCGCGCCCGCTTGCGGCGCAAAGTCGCGCCATTCAGCGTTAGCCAATCCTCTCCCTCGAAGCGGATCGAGCCGGCATCGGCCGCAAGAAGCCGCAGCAGGATGCGCGACAGCGTCGATTTCCCGCTGCCGGAAGCGCCGACGAGCCCGAGTGTTTCGCCGGCCGCAATCGTCAGCGACACGTTGTCGAGGGCGGCAACCCGACGCCCTGCGGAAGAAAACCCTTTCGCCAGGTTTTCGACGGACAGCAGGGTATCATTCATGACGGCACCTCCGCGATCAGCGGCGGTGTCGCGAGGTCGCGGTGGCTGGCGATGAGCGCGGCGGTATAAACGCTTTTCGGCGCCGAAAGCACTGAACGGACCGGTCCCGCCTCGACCAGCCTCGCGTCGCAGAAAACCGCGATGCGATCGACGAAGCCGGAGGCAAGGGCGATGTCGTGCGTGATGAAAAGCAGCGTCATGCCGTCCTCGCGAACCAGCCCGTCGAGCAGGCGGACGATCTCGGCCTGGACGACGACATCGAGCGCGCTGGTCGCTTCGTCGGCGATCAGCAGCGCTGGTTTCGCGGCAATGGCTGCGGCGATCGCCACGCGCTGGCGCTGACCGCCGGAAAGCTGATGCGGAAAAGCCCGCATCACCTTGTCAGGCTGCGGTATCCGCACCCGCCCAAGCAGCTCTTCGGCCCTGATATAGGCCTGTTTCCAGCTGACGCCGAGATGGCGCCTCGCGCCTTCGGCGACCTGTTCGCCGACCGTCAGCACGGGATTGAGGCTCGCGCCCGGATCCTGGAAGACGAAGCCGAAATCGCGACCAGGGCGGGGCGGATGGCCAAGCCCAGGCCAAAACACCTCGCCGCCAACTCTCGTTCCCTCCGGCAGCAGGCCGGCGAGCGCGCGGGCGACGGTGCTCTTGCCGGAGCCGCTTTCGCCGATGATCGCAAGCCTTTCGCCTGTAGCGATATCGAGATCGATATGGTCGAGCGCGGCAGCACTGTTCCTGCCGCGCCCGTAGGTGACCGAAAGCTGCCGCAGGCTGCAGAAAACGCCGTTCATGCCGCCCTCACGCCGTCATCGCCAAGCGCCTTGCTAATACCTTCGCTGAAGAGATGGACGCCGAGCACGGTGACGGCGAGTGCCGCCCCCGGTAGGACCGAGAGATAGGAGGCCGAACGCAGCACACTGCGGCCCTCGGCGATCATCGAGCCCCAGGTGGCGATATTGGGATTGCCAAGACCAAGAAAGGAAAGTGCTGCCTCGGTGAGAATTGCGCCGGCGACAATGGTGGCCGACAGCGCCAGCACCGGCGGCAAAGCGTTCGGCAGGATCTCCCGGAAGGCGATCTCGGCCGGATGCATGCCGATCACCCTTGCAGAGGCGACGTAATCCTGCTCGCGGATCGCCAGCACCTGCGCTCTCGTCAGCCGCGCCGGATCGGCCCATGTGCCAAGCGCGATGGCAAGGACGACGACAGGCATCGAGACCCCGATGGTGCTGACGAAGGCAAGGGCGAGCAGAAAGCCCGGCACGATCTGGAAAGCGTCGACCACGCGCATCAGCGCCTCGTCGACGATCCCGCCGGCAAAACCGGCCGCCATGCCGACGCAGAGGCCAAGCAGCATGGCCGAAAACGCTGCCGCAAGGCCGACGGCAAGCGAGGTTCGCGCACCATAGAGTAAGCCCGCCACCACGTCGCGGCCAAGCCGGTCGGTGCCAAGCGGAAAACCTGGATCGGTGAATGGCTGAAGCAGCGCCCGGCCGGCAATTCTCAGCGGATCGCCCGGCGAAATGATCGGAGCAAGCAGCCCAACCGCAAGCAGGACGAGAAGGATCACAAGCCCGACCGCGCCTTCCGGCGTGCTGAGGAGGCGGCGGAGACGGCTCATGCATTGCCCTCCGAAGCGCCGATGCGCGGATCGAGCGCGGCATAGACGAGATCGACGAGAAAGTTGACCGAAATAACGAGGACGGCACTGGTAACGATAATACCCATCAACAGCGGCGCGTCGCGGCCGTTGACCGCCTCCTGCGCCAGCCGCCCGAACCCGGGAATAGCAAAGACGCTCTCGATCACCACGCTGCCGCCGAGCATGGCCGCCGATTGTAGCCCGAGCATGGTGACGAGCGGCAGCAGCGCATTGCGCGCCACGTGGCGTAGCACGATGCGACTGCGCGACAGACCTTTGGCGCGGGCAAAGAGCACGAAATCCAGCTTCCAGGCCTCCGCCATGCCGGCGCGCATCACCCGCAGGAACAGGGCGAGATAGATCAAGGCGAGCGCGCCGACCGGCAGGACCAGATGATCGGCAATGTCGAGCGCGCGCGACAATCCTGTCTTGCCGGAAGCGATCGTCTCGATGCCGGCGATCGGAAACCAGCGCAGCGTCACCGAAAAGGCGATGCTCAGAACCAGGCCGAGCCAGAAGCTCGGAATGGCGTAGACAATCAGCGAACCGATCGACAGCAATCGGTCGCGAAGGGTGCCCGGCCGGGCGCCGGCAAGGATACCGAGCGCCGAGCCCAAGCCGAAAGACAGCGCGGTGGCGCTGCCCATCAACAGCAGCGTGTTGGGCAGGCGTTCGGCAATTAGTGCGCCGACCGGCCGCCCGAAGGCCACCGACCAGCCGAGATCGAGCCGGGCAAGCGAGGAAAGATAGAGCCACAGGCGCGCGAGCACGGACCGGTCGAGGCCATAGCTTTCGCGCAGCGACTGCCTGAGTGCCGCATCGCCGCCCCCGATCGAGCCAAGATAGGCGTCGACGGCATCGCCCGAAGCGGATTCGAGCAGCAAAAAGGTGAAGATCACCACGATCAGCAGCACCGGAATACTGCTGATCGCCCTGCGCCTCAGGAGGATGATTGCACGTTTCACGCCGGACTGGGCCCCCGGAAGAGAATTGCCGCCAATCTTATCATGATTGCAGCGCGGTATCGCCCCAGTTCGAAACGGCCCAGCGCGGATTGTCCGAGACGTTGAGCACGGTATCGCGAGCAACGGTTATGAAGCCCCATTCCGCGACGTTGATCAGCGGCAGATCGGCGACGACGAGCTGCTGGAACTTGCGGTAGAGATCGGTGCGCGCCGTCGTGTCGACGGTTTCGGAGGCCTGATGGATGATCTTGTCGAGCTCCGGATTGACGTAGCCGCCCTGGTTGGAAAAGGGCACACCATCAGGTGTGCCGGACTGGACGAGAATGGTGGTGGAGATCGCCGGATCGCCGCGGAACACCGGCGGACCGACGGCAAGATCGAAATCGTGGTCGGTATAAACAGCTTTCTGGTGGGCGGCCGCATCGGCATTGACGATCTCGGCATCGATGCCGATCACGGCGAGCGCCTGGCGAAGGTAATCGCCGAACTGGCGGGTCTCGTTGAAATAGGGCGCCGGGCGAAGCTTCAGCTTGAAGCGGTTACCGTCCGCCCCTTTGGCGTAACCCGCCTTGTCAAGAATATCGTTGGCGGCGGCGGGGTCGAATGCATAGGCCGCGACATCTGATGTGTAGAACTCCGGCGCATTCCTCGGCACCGGGCCTGTGGAGGCAGCGGCGTAACCGAGGAAGATCGTGTCGACCACAAATTTCTTGTCGATCGCCTGGGCGATCGCCTGGCGGACCCGGAGGTCGGCCAACTCCTTGCGGCGGTGATTGATCTCGACGACCAGCTGATAGGTCAAAGCCTCATAGCCCTTCGAAATCACCTTGATACCGTCGACCTTGGAGATGCGGCCGAGATCGGCAAGCGGCACTGCCGAAAAGGCGGCAAGCTGGATTTCGTCGGCTTCAAGCGCCGCCCCCGCCGACGCGCGATCCGGCAGCACGCGGAAGACGATCTCATCGAGTTTCGGCTGGTCCCTGCCCCAGTAATTCTCATTGCGCGTCAGCCGGTAATATTCGCCGGGCTTGTATTCGGCGAACTTGAACGGACCAGTGCCGACGAGCGCGTCGTTGGCCGGATTGGTGGCGATATCGCTGCCGTCGAAGATGTGCTTGGCAACGACGCTGGTGACGACGGGCAGGGCATTGCGGATCAGCTGGAACGGCGTCGGCTTGGAGAAGCGGAAGACGGCGGTGTAATCATCAGGGGTATCGACGGCTTCGAGATCGGCGAAGACCAGGCGGCCGAGATTCTGCAGCGGCTTCCAGATATTGAGCGCGGAAAAGGCGACATCGAGCGAGGTGAACGGCTTGCCGTCGTGCCAGGTGACGCCGTCGCGCAGCTTGAAGGTGACGGAGAGGCCGTCGGCCGAGCCCTCCCAGGACGTGGCGAGGCGCGGCGAAAGCCCGTCCTTGCCGTCGAACGAGGCTTCGGCCAGTGGTTCGATCACCTTGCTTGCGACGAAAAAGACGCCGTTCGAGGCAACGATGGCAGGATTGAGGTTCTTCGGCTCGGAATCCGCAGCAACGATCAGCCGGCCACCGGCGGGCGCCGTCTGCGCCAGCGCGTGGCGGCTAAGCGCCGTCGAAGCGAGGAGCAGGGCGGCGCCCTTCATCAGCGTGCGCCGCGAGATAGATGGTACGGTCATGACCCCTCCTGATCGATAAAATTTCAAGTGCCCATATTCAGGGCGAAATGCCAACTATCATAGATAATTAAATTCGAATGGTCGGGCCGGGCGAGACATTTTTTGTCACCCAGCCATTATTTGCTTGGAGCAGGATATTCCTCGAAAACCGCTCACACTTTTCGGCATCATGCTCTAGCCGCTGGCGGCGAGGCGTGTTGGCTCGCTAAAGAGATCGCGGTAGGCGGCACCCGGATGCGGCGCGACAAGTCGCGGTCCTGCTCCCCCAAGCTTTTCCCGCAGCGTGCCCTTGGCATATTCGGTCTTGTAGACGCCGCGCTTCTGCAATTCCGGCACCAGCAAATCCACAGCATCCTCGAAACTCTCGGGCGTCACGGCATAGGCGAGGTTGAAACCGTCGACATCGGTGTCCTCGATCCATTCCTGCATCAGATCGGCAACCGTCTGCGGCGAGCCGACGAAAACAGGACCAAAACCGCCGACGCCGACCCAGTCGGCCATTTCGCGCACCGTCCATTCCTTGGTGGGATCGATGGTGGTGAAGGTCTCGACGGCCGATTGCACCGCATTGGTATGACGGTGGCGCAGCACTTCGTCCGGCCCGAATTGGCCGAAATCGATGCCGGTCCAGCCGGAGATCAGCGTCAGCGCGCCTTCGAAGGAGGCATATTTGCGGTATTCGTTGAATTTGCGCTGCGCCTCGGCATCGGTCTCGCCGAGGACTACTGTCTGGAGGTTGAAGGCGAGAATGTCGCGCGGGTTGCGGCCGATACGCTCGGCCGCCTCGCGGACATTGGCGACATAGCGTTTCAGCACCGCCTTCGATGGCGACGCCACGAAGATGCATTCGGCATGGGCGCCGGCGAAATCCTTGCCGCGGCTGGAGGCGCCGGCCTGGTAGAGCACCGGCGTGCGCTGCGGCGAGGGTTCGCTCAAATGAATGCCGGGCACGTTGAAATGCCGGCCGGAATGGCGGATCGGGTGGACTTTTTCTGGATGGGTGAAGATGCCGGTTTCGCGGTCTCGGACCACGGCGCCGTCCTCCCAGCTTCCCTCCCAGAGCTTGTAGCAGACTTCGAGATATTCTTCGGCGAGGTCGTAGCGATCGTCGTGTCCCGTCTGCGCCGGCTGACCGATGTTGAGCGCGCCGCTGTTGAGATAGGAGGTGACGATATTCCAACCGACGCGGCCTTTCGTCAGATGATCGAGCGTCGAGATGCGGCGGGCGAAGGTGTAGGGATGCTCGAAAGAGAGCGAGGCCGTCAGGCCGAAGCCGAGGTGCTCGGTGGCGTAGGCCATGGTCGGGATGAGCTGCAGCGGATCGTTGACCGGCACCTGCGCCGAATGTCGAAGGGCGGCATCGACATTGCCGTTCAGCACATCGTAGACGCCGAGCACGTCGGCGATGAACAGGCCGTCGAACCCGCCGCGCTCCAGCGTCTTTGCCAGATGCACCCAGTAGTCGAGATCCTTATAGGTCCACGACTTGTCGCGTGGATGGCGCCAGAGCCCCGGCGACTGGTGTCCGACGCAATTCATGTCGAAGGCGTTCAGCCTGATTTGGCGGGTCATGTCTTTCTTCCTTGGAATTTAGGAATTGCTGCGGCCGAGGCCGTAGGTCAGCGCCAGCGCGCCGACGAGCACGGCGCCCTTGACAAAATCCTGGGTGTAATAGGGGGCGTTCAGCATGGTCAGACCGTTCAGCAGCACGCCGACGAAGACGGCGCCGGCGATGGTGCCGAGCACGTTTGGGCGCCGCAGGTTGAAAACGGCAAAACCGATCAGCGCGGCGGCAACCGAATCCATCAGCAGCGAGCCGCCGGAAGAGATGTCGCCACGCCCAACGCGGGCGGCAATGATGATGCCGCCGAGCGAGGCCAGCGTGCCCGACAGGACATAGGCGAGCGTCTTCAGCCTGACGGTCGAAGCCCCAGCGAGCCGGGTGGCGACCTCGTTGCCGCCGGTCGCAAACAGCAGCCGGCCGATGCGGGTGCGTTCGGTGAGGATGAAGAGTACGACGGCGACCGCCGCCATTAACACCACTGAGACGGGGAGGGTGCCGAAGATGCTGTAGCGGCCGATCAGCAGGAAGGCCGGGTCGTAGGCGCCGGTCGCCTTCGAACCGTCGGGCAAGGTGAGGCCTGATGAAATCGACCGGCCGGCAGTGGGTATCAGCTGCAGGCCGGAGAGCAGGAACATCATCGCCAGTGTCGCCAGCAGATCCGGCACCTTCAGGCGGACGATCAGCAAGGCGTTGACGAGGCCGACCAGGGCGCCGAAGGCGAGCACCAGCGGCACCGTCGCGTAGGCGTCGAGACCCCAGACGATCATCGCATAACTCGCCGCCATCACGCTCGATGCGGCGACCGCGCCGATCGACAGGTCGAAACCGCCGACAGCAAGCGTGACAGTGACGCCGGCACCGAGGATGGCGACGACCGACACCGCCTGCAGGATGCTCATGAGATTGGCGATGTTGATGAAAGCGGGCTCGGCGATCGAAAAACCGACGATCAGCAGCGCAAGCAGGATAAACACCGCGCCTGCGCGGAGAAACGCCCCTAAGGCTGCAAGGCGGCCGCTTTCGGCGTGCGATACCGTTTGCAGAGTGCCTGCCCGAGTGTTGTCGTCGAACGTCGTCATGCCGATATTTCCTGAATGGCAAAAGGAGCGGCATTTCCGTCCGCGGCGGGTTCCAACACGTGGCGGTCGATGACCAGGATGCGGTCGGCCACTTCATAGGCCTCCTCGGGATCGGAGGTCGCGATCAGCGTCGCCCGGTCGGTGCGGGCACGGATTGCCTGTATGATATCGCGGCGGGCGCCGACGTCGACGCCCTGAAAGGGCTCGTCGAGCAACAGGAGGCGGCTTGGCTCCGCTTCCCAGCGGGCGATCACCGCCTTCTGCTGGTTGCCGCCGGACAGCGACCAGACGGAGGCGAGCGGACCGGCTGCCTTGATGCCGAAATGGGCGATCGCCTGCTCGGCCTCATGTCGTTCGCGCCTGCCGAGGAGGAACCCGCGCGGATACCATTTGGAAAGATGCGGCAGGCTGATCGTCGCCGAGAGCGAATGGCCCGGCCATGCCGGCGGCATCAGCGAGGAACGATGACGGTCTTCGGCCGCCATCGCAACGCCTGACGCAATCGCTTCGGCCGGGCTTTTCGGTCGGTAAGGCCGGCCCTCGAGAAACATCGTGCCACCCTCAAGCGCCGTCGCGCCGAAGATCGCCTGGAGCAGCCGGCTCTTGCCGGCGCCGAGCACGCCGGTCACCGCCACCACTTCGCCCTCATGGAGCGACAGATCGAAGGACGCGCCTGTGGGCAGCAGGCAGGCATCGCGCATCTCGAAAATCACCGGGCCGGTCGCGGGCCGCGCATCCGGCCGGGCCGCATCCAATCTGCGGCCGATCATCGTCTCGATGGCGCTCGAAAAATCGATCGGCCGCGAGAAGGTGCCGACGACGCGGCCGCCGCGCATGACGAGCGCGCGGTCGGCAATCGCTTCGAGATCGGCTGTGCGATGCGATATATAAAGGATTGCCAGTCCCCTCTGGCGAAGCCTCAGCAGAATGTCAAAGAGACGGCGGCTTTCCTCTCCGGAAAGGCTCGCCGTCGGCTCATCGAGAATGAGGAGATCGGCGCGGTTGGCTAGCGCCCGTGCAATCGCCACCAGTTGCCGGTCGGCGCTGGCGAGTTCGCCGAAATCACGGTCGAGCGGCAAGGTGAGGCCGGCAGCATCGAGCATCGCCTGCGCCGCTCGGCGAATGCCGGCGCGCGTGACGAAGAAGGGCGTGCTGCGATCGGCGAAACGGTTGAGAAGCAGGGCGTCGGCGACGGTCAGGCCGGCTGCACCGACCAGATCCGTCGACTGATGCACGGTGACGATACCGGCCCTTGCCGCTTCCGCCGGGCTGCGCGGCGCGAAGGGACGGCCATCGAAACGGATCGTACCGCCGTCGGCCGGAAGCACGCCGGAAAGGATTTTGACCAGCGTCGATTTTCCCGCGCCGTTTGCGCCCATGAGCGCTACGATCTCGCCGCGCTCGATCGAAAGATCGGCGCCGGCAAGCGCCCGCGTCGACCCGAAGCTGCGGCTGATATTTTCTATGTGAAGAAGCGGCATCGACAAGATCCGGGACTGCATTTGTATCAGGAGTGTGCCTCTTTTGGGCGGTCGAATTCCAGGCACGCATTTCCCCGGCGGACAGTGCCGGGGGAACAAAGAATCTCCCGCAGCCCGCAAAATCGGATCATTTAATCTACTAAAAACATAGAGATTATATCTAATAACTTGACGCGTCGCGGGGTGCTGCCTGTCAGACGACGCCTCTTTTTGCCAAAAGGAACGCGACGATGAAATCCCTCGCACGGCTCGCACTGTCTGCCGCCGTCATTCCGTTCATTTTCATTCAAGGCGCAATGGCCGACGGCCTGTCCGGTGCTCCGGCTCCCTTCGACAAGGGTGGCGTCAAGGTGGCGTTGATCAGCTACATCTCGGCCGGCGATTTCTTCCAGGCCTACCAGGCGGGCGCCGAGGCCCAGGCCAAGGCACTGGATATCGACCTGCGCATCTTCCCCGGGCGGCAGGATGCCGCCGAGCAGCGCGAGCAGATCCTGCAGGCGATCAACCTCGGCGTCTCCGGCATCGTCATCGACCACGGCCTGCCGGAATCGCTCGGCGACGTCGTGCAGCAGGCGCTCGACAAGGGCATCAAAGTCGTGGCTTTCGACGTCAACCTCAACAACCCCAAAATCCCACAGGTGGAGCAGAGCGACCACGAGCTTGCCTCGCTGGCGCTCGCGCAGGTGGTGAAGGATAACGGCAACAGCTTCAACGCCGGTTATGTCTATGTCGCGGGCTTTGCGCCGCTCGACCGCCGCAACGAAGTCTGGGACAAGTTCAAGTCGGACAACAAAGGCGTGGTCGAAAAGGCCCGCTTCGGCAATGTCAGCGACACGACGGCAACCTCGACCGCCGACCAGGCCAAGGCCGTACTCACAGCCAATCCCGATATATCGGTGGTCTTCGCCCCCTATGACGAATTCGCCCGCGGCGTAAAACTCGCTGCCAACGATCTCGGCATTGCAAACAAGCTCAAGATCTATTCTGCCGATGTCTCCACGGCCGATATCCAGGAAATTACCGAGGAAGGCAGTCCCTGGGTCGCGACCGTCGCCACCAATCCGGCCGTGGTCGGCGCCGTCTCGATCCGCGCCGCCGCTCTCGAAATCGCCGGCCAGACGGTACCCCATCAGATTACCGTGAAGCCGACGCTTCTGACGCAGGAGAGCCTGCGCGCCGCCGGCGTCAAGACGATCGAAGAGCTGGCCGAAAAGGTCCCCGC
The DNA here is from genome assembly GCF_019685115.1 of Rhizobium sp. NZLR11. Lineage (NCBI taxonomy): Bacteria > Pseudomonadati > Pseudomonadota > Alphaproteobacteria > Hyphomicrobiales > Rhizobiaceae > Rhizobium > Rhizobium sp. NZLR11. The sequence goes on from NZ_JABDWD010000001.1 coordinate 268,186, forward strand.
CTTCAGCATCAGCGATGCGGCGACCGCCAGCTGGATCCCGGACAAACTGTTCTGAGGCTTTTGGCTTGATCCTTTCCGGCGGGGAGCGTGCGGCTCCCGCCGGAACATCCCCTTGGAGAATTGGAGTTCCGCCCATGAGCCAGTCCAATGTCGTCTTCGCGGCCCCCCGCAACCCGACGCGAGAAGACCTCTTTGCCCGTGCCGAGGCTATCTCGGCCGACCTTTCCCAGCGCGCGGCCGAACTCGACCGCGACGGCCGTCCGCCACTTGCCGAGATCGTCAAGCTGAAGAATGCCGGCCTGCTCAACGCGCTGCATCCGTCAGAGATCGGCGGCGGCGGCCTCGATTGGGTCGACGGGCTGAGGCTGGTACGCATTCTCGCCCGTGGCGAGAGCTCGATCGGCCAGTTGCTCGGCTACCATTATGTCAATAGCCAGTACATCTACTGGGCGCTCGATGCGGCGCGCGCCCAAGCGCTCGGCGGCGAGACGGTGGCGAAGAACCTCTATTGGGGCGCGGCCGTCAACCCGCGCGACCCCGGGCTGGTGCTGACCCGCCGCGGCAACGGCTATGTGCTGAACGGCCGCAAGTCCTTCTCCACGGCAGCGCGGGTCTCCGACTATATCAACGCCAACGCCACGCTCGATGACAAGATCGCCGGTTTCGCCGTGCCGACCAATCGCCCAGGCTACGTCGCCAGCGACGACTGGGACAATATCGGCCAGCGCCTCTCCGACAGCGGCAGTGTCGAATTCCACGATTTCCCCGTCTACGAGGAGGATTTCGTCGGTGCGCCCGCTGCAGCCGATGTGGCGCCGCCCGTGCTCTCGACCTTCAATACGCCGTTCATCCAGCTGGTCTTCGTCAACTTTTATCTCGGCACCGCCGAAGGCGCGTTGCAGGCGGCCGTCGACTACGTCAGAACCACGACCCGGCCGTGGATCACATCAGGCGTCGAGCGGGCAGCGGACGATCCCTATATCCTCGAACGTGTCGGCGAATTCACCGCCGCGCTGAAGGCCTCGGCAGCCCTTGCCGACAGCGCGGCAACCGCCGTGCAGGCGGGTCTAGCCCACGGCCGAGATGTGACGGCACGCGAGCGCGGCGAGGCGGCGGCGGAAGCCTATGCCGCCAAGGTCCATGCCACCCATGTCTCGCTCGACATCACCTCACGCGTCTTCGAACTGACGGGCGCGCGCTCGACAGCGAACAAATATCGCTTCGACCGGTTCTGGCGCAATGTCCGCACCCACACGCTGCACGACCCGGTCTTCTACAAGGCCAAGGAAGTTGGTGAATTCGTGCTGAACGACAAGATACCGGAGGTCAGCCTCTATAGCTGAGGCGGCCGTCTTCCCTCGAACGCAAAAGCCCCACCGCCAACGCTGGCGGTGGGGCTTTCGTTTGCAAGCGACGGAAATTTCAGAGCGCGCCGTTTTTCGGCGGCGTCACGCCGTTCAGATGGTAGTTGCCGACAACGTGATATTTCCAGCGCACCGGATCGTGCAGCGTATGAGTGCGGGCATTGCGCCAGTGGCGGTCGAGATTGAGGCCTGCCTGTACCGACGAGGTTCCGGCAAGTTCGAAGAGCGTATTCGCCGCCTCGATCGCCACCTCGGTCGTCAGCACCTTGGCGGCGGCAACCGCAAGCGTCGCCTCGACAACGTTTTTCTCCGTCGTCTCGATCTGCGCGGCATCGACCTTGTGGCCGGCACGCTCGACGAGCGCCGTTGCGGCTTCCAGCCGGATGGCGATCTGGCCGACCTTGGCGATCGTCAGCGGATCGTCGGAGGCACGGTCGAGGCCGCTATCCATCCAGGGGCGCGATTTCGTCCTGACGAACTCCAGCGTTTCGGCAAAGGCCGCCCGCGCAATACCGAGATCGATACCGGCATGGATGATCTGGCCGACCGAGCCGATCGTCGTCGGCCGCTCGAAGCCCTTGTGATGGAAGACGACGGAATCGGCGCTGACATAGACATTGTCGAGGATCGTCGTGCCGCTGCCGGTGGTGCGCTGGCCAAAACCGTCCCAGTCGTCGACGATCTCGATGCCTTCGGTGCCTTTCGGCACGAAGGCCATGGTCAGCCGCTCCTCCGCATCGAGCGCAAAGACGGCGATCCAGTCGGCAAAGAGGACGCCGGTCGAATAGAATTTGCGGCCGTTGATCCGGTAACCCGGACCGTCGCGGGTGATGCGCGTGTTATAGTGGCCGACCGTCTTCGTGCCGCGCTCGGAAAGTGCATTGCCGAAACGGTCGCCGGCCAGCACCCGGCCGAAGAAATAACGCTGCTGCTCCTCGCCGCCGTCGGTTCTGAGCGCCTCGAGAATATAGAAATGGTTCTGCGGGATCTGGCCGATCGAACTGTCCGCCTCCGACAGGATCGCGGTGATCTCGGCAAGCACGGCGTTCGAGACGTCGAGCCCGCCATATTGCGCGGGCACGGTGATCGCCAGAAGGCCGGATTGGGCGAGAAGATCGAGTTCGGCGAACGGCAGGAGCCGGTCGCTATCGCGCTCGGCGGCGCGTGCGGCAAATTGCGCCGCCAGCCTGCGGGCGGTTGCGATCACTTCCTCGTCGCTGCCGATACGGGCGGCCACCGGCCGGATCTGGTCTGCTTGCCTCAGGACGGTATTCATCGATGTCTCCAATTCTACCGATCCTATCGGTGAAAGAAATCGAGCATCGAGATAAGAGCACAAATTCTATAGATGTCATGTAAAATGGAAAGTGTTTGCTTATCGGCCTCCGGCCGCCGGGATTAGTGTCTCGGTTCGGCGTTTCCGTGAAAACGCGGCCGGAGAAGGAATGAAATTCCTGGCGGAAATTACTGCAGCCGGCCTCGATTTGAATTCGTCGACCTCCTACGTAACCGATATCCGATGCGTCGCCGCAGCGGCTCCGGAAAGAACGCCCAATGCGGGGCAGGCGGCCGCCTTGCCCGATCCATGAGGAAAATCATGACCCGTTCACGGCAGTTGCGCCTCGGCGCCTTCATGCGTCCCGTCAGCTTGCATACCGGCGCGTGGCGTTATCCCGGTTCCTATCCTGACGCAAACTTCAATTTCGCGCATCTAAAGTTCTTTGCACAGGCGCTGGAACGGGCGAAATTCGACGCCTTCTTCATGGCCGATCATCTTGCCGTGCTCAACATGCCGGTCGAGGCACTCAGGCGCAGCCACACCGTGACCTCTTTCGAGCCCTTCACGCTGCTCTCAGCGCTGGCGGCAGTGACGGAGCGTATCGGTCTCGTCGCTACCGCTTCCACCACATTCGACGAGCCCTATCACATAGCCCGACGTTTCGCCTCGCTCGACCATATCAGCGGTGGCCGCGCCGGCTGGAACATCGTCACGACGTCGAACCCCGACGCCGCTCTCAATTTTGGCCTCGACGAACATATGGAGCATGGCGAGCGTTATCATCGCGCTCGGGAGTTTTATGATGTCGTCACCGGGCTCTGGGACAGCTTCGCCGACGACGCCTTCATTCGCGACCGGGAGAGCGGCCTGTTCTTCGATCCGGAAAAAATGCATGCGCTGAACCATAAGGGCGAGGAACTCAGCGTCCGCGGGCCGCTCAATATCGCCCGCCCGCCGCAGGGATGGCCTGTCATCGTCCAGGCCGGCCAGTCGGATCCCGGCCGCCAGCTTGCCGCGGAGACCGCCGAAATGGTCTTCTGTTCGCCGCGCGATCTTGCCGCCGGCAAGGTGCTTTTTGCCGATATCAAGGGTCGCATGGAAGCCATCGGCCGCAACCGCGACCATCTGAAGATCCTGCCCGCCGCCTTCGTCATCGTCGGCGACAGCATCGAGGAGGCCCGCGCCAAACGTGCCACCCTCGACGGCCTGGTGCATTACGACAGCGCAATCGCCTCGCTTTCGATCGCGCTCGGCCATGACGCTTCCGGCTTCGATCCCGACGCGCCGCTACCGGCCGATATTCCCGACACCAATGCCAGCAAGACCGGCCGCGCCCAGGTCCTGAAGCTTGCGGCGGAAGAAAACCTGACCGTGCGGCAGCTGGCGCAACGCTATGGTGGCTATGCCGGCCTTGCCTTCGTCGGTACACCGGCAAGCATTGCCGACGAAATGGAATGCTGGCTGGAGGAGGAAGGCTCGGACGGCTTCAATATCGTCTTCCCCTATCTGCCGCAGGGTCTCCTTGACGTCACTGAACGACTGGTTCCGGAGCTTCAGCGCCGCGGCCTGTTCCGCAGCGAATATGAAGGCGCAACGCTGCGCGAGCATCTCGGCTTGCCGCGGCCGGAGAACCGGTTCTTCGTATCGGGCGCATGAGGCGCTGCTGCCAGCCGCTCAGCTCCGTGTGCCAGCAAAACGCCAGGGGTCGATGCATTCGATGCCTAGCGGGATGAAATGCGCGACATTGCGGGTCACGAGGTTCAGCCCGTGTTCCAACGCAGTGGCGGCGATCATTGCATCGGCGGATGGACGCTTGTCCGCGGTTGGAAGCAGTCCGGCCCGGCTTGCCGTCGCTGCATCGAATGGCAGGATGCGCTCGGCGAATTCCGTCAGCACGCTCTCATCCATCCAGCGGCGCAGATCCTCGGCGAAGCCGGGGTCCCTTCCGCGCTCGCGCTGGATGCCGAACTGGATTTCCATGATCGTAACCGCTGAGAGATAGGCTTCGGCAACGGAAAACTCCTTCATGAAGTCTTGGAATTCCCGCGACTGCCGCTCGGCTCTTCGCGCAACAGAGACGACATTCGTGTCAAGCAGGAACACCATCAGAACTCGACGGTCCTGTCGTCAAAGCCGAGCCGCTCGGGCTCGAACTCCCTTTCATCGGCTGTCGGATCGCGCAAGGCCGCAAAGAGTGTCTTCGGCGCCTTCCAGTTCGCCTGAAATTCCGCATAACTGACAAGCACATAAGCCGCCTTGCCGCGATCGGTGATCACGAGCGGCCGTTCATTCGCCTCCTTCTTTGCCTTACTCGGATTCTGGTTGAAGGAAGCGCTGGTCATGAAGGACATTTTCATCGACTCGTCCATACTACATTCATCAGAAAGTATGCTACATTTAACTCACTTTTACAAGATCGGCGGGGAGGGAGCCCCCGCTTTCCTGGAGGAGTCATCCAGCGGCGCTCAGACCATGGCCACCGCCTGAAACGCATCGCTTTCTCCCGGCACCAATTCGAGCGGCCAGACGACGTTGCGGCCGGCATCGGGATAGAACTTGCGATAGGCCGGCATGTTGGCGAGAAGCATCTGGCCCAGCGCGATGCCGAGATCGTGGAGTGACATGCGGAAGCAGCTGAGCGAGGGCTGCAGGAACCGCGCTCGAGGCGCGTCACGGAAGCCGATCACGGCAATGTCGCGGCCGGGCATGACGCCTGCCTCCGTCAGGCGGCGGTAAAGGCCGATCGCCATCAGCTCGTAGATCAGGATCACCGCCGTCGGCCGCTCTTCAAGAAGCAGCAGCTCGTGGGCCGCCTGATAGCCGCCTTGTTCGCTCGACTTGACGCGGATGACGAGCGACCGGTCGAACGCTATATCGTGGCGTTCGAGCGCGCGGCGATAGCTCTCGAGAAAGACGTAGCCGAGGTTGACCTCGCTCGACGGCGCGGTGATCGCGATCCGACGGTGGCCGCGTGCGACCAGCCGCTGGACCGCATGTTCGGCCACGCCTTCGAAATCGAGATCGATCCAGGGCGAATTGCTGGCCGAAAGGCTGCGGCCGACCGAAACGAAGGGGATCTTTGCCCGCGACAGAAGATCGATGCGCCGGTCGATACGCTGCATATTCGAGATGATCATCGCATCGACGATGCCCCGCGCCACCATGCGCGTCAGATATTCGTGCGGATCCTCATCGCTCGGGCTGGGCAGCATGATGAGGTCGAGGCTGTGGCGGGCAAAGACGCTTTGCAGGCCGCTGGTGACGCCGAGGAAGAAGTTGTCGGCATTCTCGACCGCCTCCGTGCTGGATTCGATCATCAACCCGATGACCTTCGTCTCTCCCTGTCTCAGGCTCCGCCCCGACTGGTTGGCGACGTAGCCGAGTTCCTCCGCGGCTGCCAGCACGCGGCGGCGCGTTTCCTCGTTGACATCAGGCTTGCCATTCAGCGCCCGGGAGACCGTGCCGATCGAAATATCCAAGTGTTCGGCAAGCTGGCGAATGCCCTTCATCGTTGTTGATTTTCCCTGGAGCATGATGCCGAAAACTGCGCGCGGTTTCCAGATGACATCCTGCTTTCCTTCTCTGATTTAGATCCATTCGGATCTCGGTCCGAAATTTCGCATTTGGCGTCTATTGACATCGCAAAGTGTTTCCGCCAACATTCGTAAACGTTTACGGAGTGCGTGTCACGAGGAGAGTTGGCGCCATTCCCTGGAGGAAATCGTGAAATTCAGTGCCATTCTGTGCGGGTGCGGAGCTATGTCCAAAGGTTGGTTGCGCGCCATCGCTTCCAACCCTCAACTGGCCGAATCCATCACCATCGTCGGTCTCGTCGACCTCAACCGGGAGACGGCGGAAAAGCTCGCTGCCGAGTTCGGTCTTAAGGGCGCTGTGATCGGTTCGGACCTGTCCGAAGTTATCGCTGCGACCAAGGCCGATCTGGTCTTCGACATCGTCATTCCGTCCGCCCGGTACGATGTCGTTTCGGCGGCGCTCAAGGCCGGCTGCCACGTGCTCAGCGAAAAGCCGATGGCCGCCTCGCTTGCCGAGGGCGCTGCGCTGATCGATCTCGCCGCAGAAACCGGCCGCATCCATGCGGTCATCCAAAACCGCCGTTTCATCTCGGGCATCAGGCGCCTGCGCCGCTTCGTCGACAGCGGCGTGATCGGCGAGCTCACCGGCATCCATTGCGACTTCTTCCTCGCACCGCATTTCGGCGGCTTCCGCGAAGAGATGGATAATGTCCTGCTTCTCGACATGGCGATCCACACCTTCGATGCCGCCCGTTACGTCGCCGACAGGAAGCCGCTCGCCGTCTATTGCGTCGAGCGCAATCCGAAGGGGTCGTGGTACCGGCACGGCGCCTCGGCCAATGCCATCTTCGAATTTTCAGACGATATCGTCTTTACCTATCGTGGCTCCTGGTGCGCCGAGGGTGAGCGCACCAGCTGGGAAAGCCAGTGGCGTCTCGTCGGCTCGAAGGGCATGCTCACCTGGGACGGCGAGGAGAGCTTCAAGGCGACGGTTGCGGGCGAGGAGCCCGGCCTGTTGCGTGGTTCTACTTCCGTAAACGTTCCCGGTCCGGAGCATGACGAAGAAACCCACGGCCACGCCAGCGTCATCGCCGACTTCATCGCGGCGATCCGCACCGGCAAACAGCCCGAAACGGTCAACTCCGACAATATCAGAAGCCTCGCCATGGTCTTCGGTGCGATCGAAAGCGCCAAGACCGGCAAGCGCATCGAAATTTCAGCATAGGATCAAGTGACGTGAGCAACCCTGCAAAATCAATTCGCATCGGCACCATGGTCAGCGGTAACAAGGGCGATACCGCCCAGCGCATCGGCGAAATCGCCGACATGGGCTTCGAAAGCTTCGAACCCTTCTTCTGGCAGACGACCAAGGGTCAGGGCCTTTCCGAGCTCGGCAAGCGCTGCCTCGACGCGATCGGCGACCGCGACATCACCATCTCGACGCTCGGCATGTTCGGCAATCCGCTGGAAGAGACCGCAATCGACCTGGAGACGCTGCAGGGCTGGAAAGACTGCATCGACAATGCCCATCATTTCGGCGCCACTTGCGTTGCCGGCTTCACCGGCCGCATCCGCGGCAAACCGCTGACCGACAGCCTGGCTCGCTACAAGCAGATCTGGAGCGAGCTCGCCAAACGGGCGGCCGACAAGGGCATCAAGATCGCCTTCGAGAATTGCGCCATGGACGGCAACTGGGCAAGCGGCGACTGGAACATCGCCCACAACCCCGACGCCTGGGAATTGATGTTCAACGAGACGCCGGACGACAATATCGGACTGGAATGGGAGCCGTGCCATCAGATGGTCTATCTGATCGATCCGTTGCCGCAGATCCGCAAATGGGCGCACAAGTTCTTCCACGTCCACGGCAAGGACGCGACCATCCGCTGGGAGGTCATCAAGGAACACGGGATCTTCGGCAAGGAGAAGTTCGTCTTTATGCGCACGCCGGGCTTCGGCGACAGCAACTGGACCGACATCATTTCGGAGCTGCGCCTTGCCGGCTGGTCCGGCTCGATCGATATCGAAGGCTGGCACGACCCGGTCTATCGCGACGCGCTTGAAATGACCGGTCAGGTCTATGCGCTGAACCACCTCAAGCATGCCCGGGGCGGCGAATTCGTCGTCGACCCGGTCTGATGATATCGTTTCCGGCAAGGAGGAATTGCCGGAAACGGGGTAACCACAAAGGAGGAGAACCATGGCTATCCGTAAATATGCAATTCTCGGCGCTCTGGCGCTTGCAGGCGTCTCGCTGTTTGGCCTTTCGGCCAAGGCCGAGGACGTCACGCTGACACTCTGGTCGCTGGATAAGGACACCCAGCCGGCGCCGAACCTCGTCAAGGAGTTCAACGCCCAGAACAACGGCATCAAGATCGAGTATCGGCTGATCCAGTTCGACGACGTCGTCACCGAGGCGATGCGCGCCTACGCCACCGGCCAGGCGCCCGATATCATCGCCGTCGACAATCCGGAGCATGCGCTGTTCTCATCGCGCGGCGCCTTCCTCGACCTGACCGATATGATCGCCAAGTCGACCGTCATCAAGCCGGATAATTATTTCCCCGGACCGCTGAAGTCAGTGGAATGGGACGGCAAGTATTTTGGCGTGCCGAAGGCGACCAATACGATCGCGCTCTACTACAACAAGGATATGTTCAAGGCCAAGGGCCTCGATCCGAACAAGCCGCCGCAGACCTGGGACGAACTGGTCGAGGATGCGCGCAAGCTGACCGACCCCGCCAAGAACGTTTACGGTCTGGCTTTTTCGGCCAAGGCCAACGAGGAAGGCACCTTTCAGTTCCTTCCCTGGGCCCAGATGGGCGGCGGCAGCTATCAGCACATCAATGCCGACGGCGCGGTGAAGGCGCTCGGGATCTGGAAGACGATCATGGACGAGAAGCTCGCGTCTCCCGATACGCTGACACGCGGCCAGTGGGATTCGACCGGCACCTTCAACTCCGGCAATGCGGCAATGGCGATCTCGGGTCCCTGGGAACTCGACCGCATGACGCAGGAAGCGAAATTCGACTGGGGCGTCACCCTGCTTCCGGTTCCAAAGGAAGGGGCTGAACGTTCGTCGGCCATGGGCGATTTCAACTGGGCGATCTTTGCTACCAGCAAACATCCGGCCGAAGCCTTCAAGGCGCTCGAATATTTCGCCTCGCAGGACGACAAGATGTTCAAGAATTTCGGCCAGCTTCCGGCCCGTTCCGACATCTCCATCCCCGAGACCGGTCAGCCGCTGAAGGATGCCGCCCTCAAGGTGTTCCTCGAACAGCTGAAATATGCCAAGCCGCGCGGTCCGCATCCGCAATGGCCGAAGATCTCCAAGGCGATCCAGGACGCCATCCAGGCGGCGTTGACCGGCCAGATGAGCCCGAAGGACGCACTCGACCAGGCAGCGGACAAGATCAAGGCTGTGCTGGGCTAAGGAGCGGTTCGGCGTAGCCGAAGCGAAAGCGAAGAGCCGGATTGGCTCCTTGCTCCCTCTTCTCTCCGCTGGGGAGAAGAGGAAACCAAAATCATCCACCGATGGCATATGCCATCCAACTCTTTCCTCCCGGCAGGGGCCGTCTTCCGCATCATGCGCCAGGCGGCCCCGTTCGGAACATCGGAGGACGCATGAAGAGGATCCTGATGAGCGTCAGGGACGGCCGCGGTTTCGATATCGTGCTGGTCGCTTTCCCGCTCGGCTTTCTGTTCCTGATGGCGGGCCTGCCGCTGATCTACAATGTGGTGATGAGCTTCCAGGAGGTCGACATGTTCAGCCTCGGGACCTTCTCGCGTCCTTTCGTCGGCTTCAAGAATTATACCGAGCTCTTCGCGCAGCCGGAAACGCTGCCGATCCTCTATAACACCGTCATCTTCGTCACCGGCTCGATCGCCGGCCAGTTCCTGATCGGCTTTGGCCTGGCGCTGTTCTTCTGGGTCAACTTCCCCGGCGCCTCATGGATGCGCGGCCTGTTCCTCGTCTCCTGGGTGATGCCCGGCCTCGTCGTCGGCGCCATCTGGAACTGGATTCTCTCTGGTGATTTCGGCGTGCTGAATTTCATCCTCAGGGAAAGCGGCATCATCTCCGGCAACATCTTCTGGCGCTCGGACCCGCATTATTCGCTCTATGCGGTGATCATCGCCAATATCTGGCTCGGCACCTCGTTCAACATGATCCTTCTGTCCGTCGGTCTTGCCGGCATTCCCGCCGATCTCTTCGAAGCGGCCGAACTCGACGGCGCCAATGTCTGGCAGCGCTTCTGGACGATCACGCTGCCGATGATGCGCTCGACCATCGGCGCCATCGTCTCGCTCGGTCTGATCTTCACTCTGCAGCAGTTCGATCTCTTCGCCGCGATCACCTCCGGCGGGCCGAACAATTCGTCGAACGTCACGCAATACTGGGCCTGGGATCTCTCCTTCCGGCAATACGACTTCGCCAAGGGCGCGACGATCTCCGTCATCATGATCGTCTTCGTCATGTTCGCGTCCGTCGTTTATGTCCGGTCCACACGCCACGAGGTGCGCGGATGATGACGACAAACCGTGGCCGCCTGATGCTGGCGATATCGATCGTCATGGCGGCAATCTATCTCTTCCCGCTTTACTGGATGTACATCACTGCGCTGAAAAGCGGCTCGGAGATGTTTGCGACGCCGCCCAGCTTCTGGCCGGCAGCACCCCAATGGGGGACCTACGCCACAGTCTGGGAAAGCCGCGACATGGGCCGCTATCTCTGGAACTCGCTGGTCATCGCTCTCGGCTCCATGGCGCTCATCGCGCTGCTTGGCGTCGGTTGCGCCTATGTGCTCGCCAGGTACCGCAATGTCTGGGTGGATATCGGCCTGTTTCTGATCCTGATGCTGCAGGTCCTGCCAGCATCGCTGATGATCACGCCGATCTTCGTCGGTTTCTCGCAGATCGGCATGCTGTCCTATCCGCGGCTCGCCGTCATTATTGCCGTCGCCGCAAAGAGCATGCCCTTCTTCGTCATCCTGGTTCGCGCCACCTTCATGAGCGTTCCCCAGGAACTGGAGGAGGCAGCCCTCGTCGATGGCAATTCGCGCGTCGGCGCCTTCTTCAACATCGTGCTGCCGCTCGCCCGCAACGGCATTCTCGTCAGCGCCATCCTGATCTTCATGCAGGCCTTCGGCGAATTCGTCTACTCGAAGTCGATGATCCAGGCGGCCGAACTTCAGCCGGCCAGCGTCGGCCTCAATTCCTTCATGGGGCCGAATACCAACGAATGGAACAACATCATGGCCTACGCCACGATGTATGTGACGCCGATCCTTGCCATCTTCGTTCTCTTGCAGCGCCGCATCGTATCCGGCCTCACCTCTGGAGCCCTCAAATGACCACGCAGATCGAGCTCAGAGGCGTCAATAAATATTACGGCGCCTTCCACGCCCTGAAGAACATCGACCTGTCGATTGCCAAGGGAACTTTCGTCGCGCTCGTCGGCCCTTCGGGCTGCGGCAAGTCCACGCTGCTGCGCTCGCTCGCCGGCCTCGAAAGCATCTCGACCGGCGATTTGAGGATCGCCGGCGAGCTGATGAACGGCGTGCCTCCGCGCAAGCGAGACGTCGCCATGGTGTTCCAGTCCTATGCGCTCTATCCGCATATGACGGTTGAAGAGAACCTGACCTATAGCCTGCGCATCCGCGGCATTGCCAAGGCCGAGGCCAAGAAGGCCGCCGAGGACGTGGCGGCGACGACAGGTCTGTCGCATCTGCTGAAGCGCTATCCCCGCGAACTTTCCGGCGGCCAGCGCCAGCGCGTCGCCATGAGCCGCGCCATCATCCGCCATCCGAAGGCCTTCCTGTTCGACGAGCCGCTGTCCAATCTCGATGCGGCGCTGCGCGTCCACATGCGCAAGGAAATCCGGGCGCTGCACGACCGGCTGAACGCAACCTTCGTCTACGTCACGCACGATCAGGTCGAAGCGATGACGATGGCCGATCATGTGGTGGTGATGCGCGACGGCATCATCGAACAGCAGGGCGCGCCGCTGGACCTCTACGACCGGCCTGTGAACCGGTTCGTCGCCGGTTTCATCGGTTCGCCGGCGATGAATTTCATTCCGGCGATCGGCGCCGAAGACGGCAAGAGCCTGATCCTGGATTTCGGCGCCGTGAAGCAGACACTTGCGCTCGCCCGCGCCGTCGAGCCGGGGCGCAAACTCGTCGCCGGCATCCGGCCCGAACATATCGGCGTCGTCGAGCCCGGGAATGGCAGTTTCGATGTGCCGATCGCCTTCGTCGAATCGACCGGCTCGTCGACCTTCATCGTTGCGGAGACCCAGCCGGAACTGACGATCGTCGAGACGCGGCGCGACAGGGTGAAACCGGGAGACACGATCGGACTTTCGATTGATCCGACCCAGATCCATCTCTTCGATGCATCGACGGACCACGTCATATAAGGCAGCCAAGCAGCCTGCCGGTTCGGATTTGTCATAAATCGAACCTGGGCGACGGCGTCGAGCCAAGTCTCGGACACACCACCCGAGGCTGGCTGCGCCAAAAGTGCGTCCCGACGAGCGCCCGAGCCGTCCGATCGAGCTTCGATCGCCTATAGAAAAATACATCCCGCAGATTCATCGCTGTTGACAATGACGACCAATCGATATTGTCTTGTAAAGCGCTTTACTAAACCGCTTTACAATAGGTCCAATCAATGGCCAAGGGAACGACACCGAGCTTGAAGGATGTTGCGGCCGCAGCCGGCGTCTCGGTCACCACCGTGTCCCGTTTCGTCAACGGCAGCCTCGACCTACCGTTTCAGACCAAGAAGCGCATTGAGGACGCGATCAAGACGCTGAACTACCGGCCGAACCCGCATGCGCGCCGCCTGAGCAGGGGTCGCTCTGACACGATCGGCCTCGTCGTGCCCGATATCGCCAACCCCTTCTTCGCGACCCTCGTCGCCGCCGTCGAGCAGGCGGCCGACGAAAAGAAGCTCGCCGTCTCGCTGCATGCCACGCTCAACCGGCCGGGCCGCGAGATTGAATATCTGCAGCTGATCGAGCGCAATCACGTCGACGGCCTGATCTTCGTCACCAACCACCCCGACGACGGCGCGCTTGCCGCCCTCATCAACGGCACCGGCAAGGTCATCATCGTCGATGAGGACGTTCCCGATTCGAAAGCGCCGAAGCTGTTCTGCGACAATGAGCAAGGCGGTTATCTCGCTGGTCAGCACTTGGCCGCACAGGGTCACCGCCATGTCCTGTTCATCGGCGGTGACGAGCGCATGATCAGCGCCCGCAGACGTTATGACGGTCTGTTGAAGGCGCTCAGGGAGCGGCATGGCAGCGAGGCCCAGGCCGATCGCTATGCCGGCGAATATACGATCGAATACGGCCGTGCAGCTGCGCTTGAATATCTCTCGGGTGACCGAAAGGCGACGGCGATCTTCGCCAGCTCCGACGAGATCGCCATCGGGCTGGTCGAGGTCTTCGGAAGCCGGGGCGTCTCGATCCCGGCTGACATCTCGATCATCGGCTTCGACGATGTCGGCCCACTTCATCTTTTTGCACCGCCGCTGACAGCGATCCGCCAGCCGGTCCGCCAGATCGGCCGACGGTCACTGGAGCTGCTTCTGGAAACCAATTGGCACGAGTGGAAACCATCCGCTTCCGAGGAACTGGTGCCTGTCGAAATCGTGGTGCGGAACTCCGTTGCGCCGCCCGCGAAATAAAAAACAGCAACGTCAAAAAACCAAAAGAGGATGAGAACATGACACTGAATTTGACTAGACGAACGATGATCGCAGCCGCCGGCTTCACCGCATTGACCTTCATCGGCCTGTCCGGCGCCCAGGCCCAGGAAAAGAAGACCGTCGCACTCGTACAGATCAACCAGCAGGCGCTTTTCTTCAATCAGATGAATGAGGGTGCCCAGAAGGCAGCCGACGCCGCCGGCGTCAAGCTGGTGATCTTCAACGCCAACAATGAGACGACCGCGCAAAACAGCGCGATCGAAACCTACGTCCAGGAAAAGGTCTCCGGTCTTGCCGTCGTGGCGATCGACGTCAACGGCATCATGCCGGCGGTCAAGCAGGCGGCCGACGCCGGCATTCCTGTCGTTGCCATCGACGCCATCCTGCCTGATGGTCCGCAGAAGGCGCAGATCGGCGTCGACAACGCCGCAGCCGGCGCCGACATGGGCAAGTACTTTCTCGACTACGTCAAGGCGAACATGGGCGGCAAGGCCAAGCTCGGCGTCGTCGGCGCACTGAACTCGTTCATCCAGAACATCCGCCAGGACGGCTTCGAGAAGACCTTGAAAGGCGTCGACGGCATCGAAATGGCCGGCGTCGTCGACGGCCAGAATATCCAGGACAACGCCCTCGCGGCGGCCGAGAACCTGATCACCGCCAATCCCGACCTGACGGCGATCTACGCCACCGGCGAGCCGGCGCTGATGGGGGCGATCGCCGCTGTCCAGAGCCAGGGAAAGCAGGATAAGATCAAGGTATTCGGCTGGGATCTGACTGCCGAAGCCATTGCCGGCATCGATGCCGGCTTCGTCGTCGCCGTCGTCCAGCAGGATCCGGCCGCGATGGGCGGTGCCGCCGTCGACGCGCTCTTAAAGGCCTCGGCCGGCGAGGCCGTCACCAAGACGATCTCGGTGCCGATCACCATCGTGACCAAGGAGAATGTCGAGCCGTACCGGGCCGTCTTCAAATGATCGAAAGCGGACAGCATCATCTCGCTGCCGCCGGTTCCGGAGGGTTCGCACCCTCCGGAACCGGAACATCCGGCGGCACCCGATCCGATCCGCGCATCTCGTTGCGCGGTATCCGCAAGTCCTTCGGCTCGCATCAGGCGCTGCGCGGCGTCGATCTCGACATCTTCCCCGGCGAATGCCTGGGCCTCGTCGGCGATAACGCTGCCGGCAAGTCGACACTGACGAAAATCATCTCGGGGACCTACATTCCCGATGCCGGCACGATCACCATGGAAGGCGAGGAGGTCCGCTTCTCCGGCCCCGCGGATGCGCGCGGCAGAAACATCGAAATGGTGTTCCAGGATCTCAGCCTCTGCGACCACATCGATGTCGTCGGCAATCTCTTCCTCGGCCGCGAACTCAGCCGCGGCCCGTTTCTCGATACCAGGACGATGCTGTCCGAAGCTCGCAAGATGCTGGATTCGCTGGAAATCCGCATCCCGAGACTGACCGGCAAAGTCGCCCAGCTATCCGGCGGACAGCGTCAGGCGATCGCCATTGCGCGAGCGGCCTCCTTCAAGCCGAAAGTGCTGATCATGGACGAGCCGACATCGGCACTTGCCGTTGCCGAAGTCGAAGCGGTTCTCGCATTGATCAACCGCGTCAAGGCGAACGGGGTCTCGGTGATCCTTATCACCCACCGGCTGCAGGATCTCTTCCGGGTCTGCGACCGCATTGCGGTGATGTATGAGGGCACGAAGGTGGCCGAGCGGCAGATCGGCCGCACCAACCTCGAGGATCTCGTCCATTTGATCGTCGGTGAAGGAGCCAGGCAATGACGGCTTACACGGAACGCGGCCACGGATCTCGGGCCGCCGATTTCTTCGGCGAACATGCGCAAGTGCTGTCGATCGCCATCTTCTTCCTGGCTTGCATGATCTTCTTCTCGATCGGCAGCGAGACCTTCTTCACGCTCGGCAACATCCTGAACATCGTCCGGCAGGCCGCCCCCATCCTGATCGTCGCCATCGCCATGACCTTCGTCATCATTACTGGCGGTATTGATCTGTCGGTCGGCTCGCAGGTCGCCCTTGTCAATGCGGTTGCGGCAATCGTCATGGCGATGGGAATTCCCTGGCCGTCCGTGCTCATCGGCATGCTGGTGCTCGGCGCGTTTATGGGTCTGGTTCAGGGCTGGTTTGTCGCCTATCAGGGCATTCCGGCCTTCATCGTCACGCTCGCCGGCCTCTCGATCCTGCGCGGCCTGGCGCTCTATCTGACCCAGGGATATTCCATCCCGATCAAGGATGCGCCGGGCTTCTTCGCGCTCGGCCGGGGCGAAATCCTGAGCTTCCCGATCCCCGCAGTCATCGCCCTCATCATCGCCATTCTCGGCTATGTGATCATCACAGCGACGAAATACGGCCGGCAGGTCGTGGCGGTCGGCTCCAACATGGAAGCGGCACGGCGTGTCGGCATGCCCGCCAAATGGATCATCGCCTCGGTCTATATCATCTCCGGCATCGCCTGCGCGGTCGCCGGCCTGCTGATTGCCGCCCGGCTCGGCTCCGGCTCGTCCAATGCCGCCGTCGGTTTCGAGTTGCAGGTGATTGCGGCCGTCGTTCTCGGCGGAACGTCGCTGATGGGCGGACGCGGCACCATCCTCGGCACGGTGCTCGGCACGCTGACCATCGCCGTCATCGGTAACGGCCTGATCCTGATGCACATATCGCCGTTCTTCACCCAGATCGTCACCGGCGCCATCATTCTCGTCGCCATCTGGCTGAACACCCGCATCTTCACCGCCAATTTCCGTTTCGGAATCGGCAGGAAAGGATGAGGCGATGAATGAACAGGCAGCAGATAGCTTGTCCGAAGCGCATGTCCGCTCCGGCAAGGTGATGACCGTCACCGGTCCGATTTCGGCGGATGCGCTCGGCGTGACGCTGATGCACGAACACATCCTCAACGACTGCCGCTGCTGGTGGCACGCGCCGAAGGCGCCGGAGCGGCAATATCTGGCCGAACGCTTCGTCTGCATGGAGATCCTCGGCGAACTCCGGCAGGATCCCTTCGTCAACAAGCACAATATCACCCTCGACGACGAACATCTGGCGGTGGCCGAACTCAAGGATTTCGCCGGCGCCGGCGGCCGCACGGTGGTGGAACCGACCTGCAAGGGCATCGGCCGCGATCCACTGGCACTCCAGCGCATCTCAAAGGCATCCGGTCTCAACATCGTGATGGGAGCGGGATATTACCTCGGCTCCTCGCATCCGAAAGGCGTCGCGGCGATGAACGTCGAGGACATCGCGCGCGAAATCGTCCGCGAGGCAAGGGAAGGCGTCGATGATACCGGCGTCAGGATCGGCCTGATCGGCGAGATCGGCGTCTCCTCGGATTTCACCGCCGAGGAAGAGAAATCGCTGCGCGGCGCTGCCCGGGCGCAGGTGCTGACCGGACTTCCCCTGATGGTGCATCTGCCGGGCTGGCTCCGTCTCGGCCATCGCGTGCTCGACGTGGTGGCCGAAGAGGGTGCGGATCTCAGCCACACCGTCCTTTGCCACATGAACCCGTCGCATGACGATATTGCCTATCAGAGCGAACTGGCGGAGCGCGGCGCCTTCATCGAATACGACATGATCGGCATGGATTTCTTCTATGCCGACCAGCAGGTGCAGTGCCCGAGCGACGAAGAGGCTGCGCGCGCGGTCGTGCGTCTCGTCGAGGCCGGTTATCTCGACCGGATTCTTCTGTCGCACGACGTCTTTCTGAAGATGATGCTGACGCACTACGGCGGCAACGGCTACGCCTACATCCTTCGCCACTTCCTTCCGCGTCTTCAGCGGCACGGCCTCGACGGGACGGTCCTTAACGAGATGATGCGCGGCAATCCGCGCCGCGTCTTTCACGCCGGAGCCTAGCTCCATCAATGCAATCGATCACAGGTAACCGGAAGACCATGACAAAGAAAATCCTCCTTGTCGGCGAGAGCTGGGTTAGCTCCGCCACGCATTACAAAGGCTTCGACCAGTTCGGCAGCGTCACCTTCCATCTCGGCGCCGAACCGCTGGTCAAGACGCTCGCCGGCAGCGCCTTCGAACTCACCTATATGCCGGCGCATGAGGCGGTGGAGAAGTTCCCCTTCGATATATCCGGGCTCGACTCTTACGATGCCATCATCCTCTCCGATATCGGCGCCAATTCGCTGCTGCTGCCGCCGGATGTGTGGCTGCATTCGCGCACGGTGCCGAACCGGCTGAAGCTGCTGAAGGCATGGGTGGAAAAGGGCGGCGGCCTGCTGATGGTCGGCGGCTATTTCTCCTTCCAGGGCATCGACGGCAAGGCGCGCTGGCGGCGCACCCCTGTCGAAGACACCTTACCCGTCACCTGCCTGCCCTATGACGACCGCGTCGAGATTCCCGAGGGAACCGTTGCCGAGGTGGTGAAGCCTGAGCACCCGACGATGCAGGGCCTCGAAGGCGCCTGGCCGGTGCTTCTCGGCGTCAACGAGGTCGAAGTGCGCAACCGTGCGGATGTCGAAGTCATCGCGCGCTTGCCGCAGGATCAGGGTGGCCATCCGCTGTTCGTCGTTGGCACGCACGGCACTGGACGAACGGCGGCCTGGACGTCGGATATCGGCCCGCACTGGCTCTCGCCTGCCTTCTGCGAATGGGATGGCTACGGCCGGCTGTGGAAAAACATCCTCGGCTGGCTCACCGAGAACCAGGCGTGATTTCAGCACGCGGCAGAAATTGGAAAGGGAATGACATGCAGGAAATTTCGGACAGATCATCCAACGCCGTCAGGGACATCTTCGGCAGGGACAAGGTTCTGATCGGCATGATCCACTGCCCGGCCTTTCCGGGTGCACCCCGCTACAGGGCTGCTGCGATGGACGCGATCTACGACGCGTGCATGCGCGACGCCGAAGCCTGCATGGAAGGCGGCCTGCATGGGTTGATCATCGAAAATCACGGCGACGTGCCATTCTCGAAGCCCGAGGATATCGGCCCCGAGACGACGGGTTTCATGTCCGTCGTCACCGACCGGATCGCGCGCGCGGCCGGCATTCCGCTCGGCGTCAACGTCCTTGCCAATGCGCCGATTCCAGCCTTCGCCATCGCCATGGCCGGCGGCGCCAAATTCATCCGCGTCAATCAATGGGCCAATGCCTATGTTGCCAATGAAGGTTTCATCGAGGGCAGGGCCGCCGAAGCCATGCGCTACCGCTCGCTGCTCAGGGCCGAGCACATCAAGGTTTTTGCCGACAGCCACGTCAAACACGGCAGCCACGCCATCGTCGCCGACCGCTCGATCCAGGAACTGACGCGTGACCTCGCCTTCTTCGATGCCGACGGCGTCATCGCCACCGGCCAGCGAACCGGCAATTCGGCGACGATGGAGGAAATCGAGGAGATCGGCGCAGCGACGCATCTGCCACTGCTCGTCGGCTCCGGCGTCAACAAGGACAATATCGTCGATATTCTGAGCCGCACCAACGGCGTCATCGTCGCCTCATCGCTAAAACATGGCGGTGTCTGGTGGAATCCTGTCGATATCGAGCGGGTGCGCGCCTTCCGGGCGGTTGCCGAACCGGGACTGGAGGGCTGAGCATGGCCGAGGAGAGCCTTTCAGACCGCATTCTACGTGAGAACGACGCCGTCTTCCGGACGATGCTTGGCCACCGCTTCGTCGAGGACGTGAAGAACGACACCTTGAGCAAGGAGGCTTTCGAGCGTTATCTCGTCTACGAAGGCGCCTTCGTCGACAGCGCCATCTCGATCTTTGCTTATGCGGCGGCGACCGCCAAGACGATGACGCAGAAGCGCTGGCTGATCGCGGTTCTCGAAGCGCTGGCAACCGAGCAGATCAGCTATTTCGAACGCACCTTCGCCAGCCGCGGCATTGATCCTTCTTCCTTCGACACCGGCATCGCCGAGGTCGAGGCCTTTCGTGCCGGCATGTTGGAGATCGCTCGCCAGGGCGGCTTCCTCGATACGGTCGCGGCGATGTTTGCGGCCGAGTGGATGTATTGGACATGGTCGAAGGAAGCGGCTACCCGCTCGATCAGCGATCCGCTGCTGAAGGAATGGGTCGACCTGCATGTCGATCCTAATTTCGCCGCCCAGGCGCAATGGCTGAAAAATGAACTCGACATGACAGGAGAAACCCTGGAAGAGGATGAAATGGCGCGATTGAGCGCGATCTTCGGCCAGGCGATGCAGCTCGAGATCGATTTTCACAATGCGCCTTATCTTTAGCTTCAGCCTTGCGAAAGCGGATGCATGCGCGCCTACATAGTCGGCAATGTCGCCATCGACGAAACCATCGCCGTTTCCGAACTTCCGGTCATTGGTGCCTCCATCCTCGGCACTGCCGGTGGCAGCGATCTCGGCGGCAAGGGCACCAACCAGGCGGTCGTCATGGCTCGCTGCGGCGTTCCGACAACGTTGGTGGCGCCTGTCGGTTGGGATGCGAGGGCCGAGACGATCCGCCACTACCTCGCGGAGGAACCGCTTCAGAGCGACCTGATCGAAATGCAAGGTACATCGAGCGACGTCTCGATCATCTTCCGGCTGCCGGGCGGTGAAAATGCCATCGTCACGACGACGGAATCAGCGCAGAGCCTGTCCCTGTCCCATGTCGCACGAAGCCTGTCGACCGCCGGTCAAGGCGATCTGATGATGCTGCAGGGAAATCTGTCCGATCAGGCGACCCGCGACATCCTGGAGCAGGCAAGAGCGATCGGCATGATCACCGCCTTCAATCCCTCGCCGGTGCGTTCCTATTTCTCCGATCTTTGGGGGTTGATCGATATAGCGTTCCTCAACAAGGGTGAGGCCCAGGCCCTGACAGGAACGACAGGCCGCGATGCTGCCGAATATCTTTTGAGCCGGGGCCTGCGCGAAATCGTTCTGACCCTCGGCAGCGACGGCGCGACGCTTGTCAATCGGCGCGATAGCATTGAAGTGCCCGCCCGAGCCTGCGATGTGGTCGATACGACGGGTGCGGGCGATACGTTTATGGCCGTGGCGCTGGCATCCTGTGGGCTGCGAGGGGGACGGCTGGACAGGCAGGCCATCGAGCATGCCGCCGCCGCCGCCGCTATCACCGTCTCTCGGCACGGGACCAGAAAGGCGTTTCCTACGGTTTCCGAGCTTGAAACGATCTTGAAATAACCGGCTTGACGCCATTATGTTGACGCTGACAAACAAACTCTGCGTTCTCGTCGACTGTTGGATGGCGTTTGACGGCAATGGCAGCGGACAGCTTCATCAAACCATCATCAGCCTCTGCGAAGGGATGGGCGCCTCGTAGCTCACCCCGTCATATCAGCAGCAATCCGGACTCTTCTCATGGCATCCTCTCCGATTTCCGCGCGTCTTTCCCCGACCGCATCGTCCCGCCTCGCCGTGCTTGCCGAAACGGTCATAAAGGCGGGCGAAACCGCCCGCGGCTCGCTGCGGCGACGAACATCGGCCGAAATGCTGGCCAAGGCGCCGCGCGACTATCAGACCGAGATCGATGTCGCCGTCGAGCGGATCATCGTCGACGAGATGACGAAGGCTTTTCCGGATTATGCCATTCAAGGCGAGGAAGCCGTCGGCAACCGCACGGCCGGGCCGGAAACACCCATCATCTATATCGATCCGATCGACGGCACCACCAATTATGCCTGGGGCCTTCCGCATTTCGGCATGACGATCGCAATCGCCGAAGGCGGAAGGCTCGTCGCCGGCGTCGTTTATGACGCGATGCAGGACGAGCTGTTCAGCGCCGAGCTCGGCGGCGGTGCCTATCTCGACGGCGAGCGCATCCGCTGCGCCGAGGTCGGCGACATCGAAAACGTGCTTGTCGGTGCAGGCCTGCCAATCCCGGGCCAGGTCAAGGCGGTCGCCGAAGCGGCCTATTTCGACGCCATCAAACGGCTGATGGCCAACACGGCAGGCGTACGCCGCCTTGGCTCGGCGGCGCTGTCGATCGCCTATGTCGCCTGCGGCCGGCTGGACGGATTCTTCGAGGACGGGCTCTCGATCCATGATTTCGGCGCCTCGGCGCTGATGGTCGAGGAGGCAGGCGGCATTGTTACGCGTTTCTCCGGTGCCGCCGTCGACGGGCCGGGCGATATCCTCGCCGCCAGCAAGGCATTGTATCCCTGGCTCAAGGAAGGCTTCGCGACGAAGGCGTAATTTAGACCGGCAACAGCCGCCCAAGCTCCGCATCGCCCCTTGCCGTCATCGATTGATGGACGAGTTCATTGTTGCGGTAGACGAAAAAACTGGTGCAGCTCGGCTCGACCTTCATTCCGGTCCGAATCCGATCGTCCGGCGCCACCATTGCCTTCAAGCGACTGCCGTCGGCCAGATCGACATCGACCATCTTATGCGTGCCGAAATCGACGACGCGATGGACCGTCGCGGCATCCGGCCGGTCCGAGGACCGGATCATCAGCGCTTCAGGACGGGTGGCCAGCGTCACGGGTCCGTCCTCGATGGGGATCGCAAGCGGGAAGAGCGGATGCTCGCAGGCGCCGTTTCTGGTGTGGCTCTCGACGAAATTCATCGAGCCGATGAAGCCGGCGACGAAGGCTGTCTGCGGCTGCCGGTAGATAGTGCTCGGCGGCGCGATCTGCTCTGTGCGTCCGTCGCGCATGACCACGATGCGGTCGGCGAGCGCCAAGGCTTCGTCCTGGCCGTGGGTAACGAAGAGCGTGGTGATGCCGAGGCGCTGCTGGATATCGCGCACTTCTTCCCGCAGCCTTTCGCGCAGGTGCTGGTCAAGGCTGGCGAAGGGTTCGTCGAGCAGCAGGATCTTCGGCTCAAGCACCAGCGAGCGGGCAAGGGCGACGCGCTGCTGTTGTCCGCCCGACAGTTGCGTCGTCATCCGCCGCCCGTAATCGCCAAGGCCGACCAGATCGAGCGCATCCTCGACACGCTGACGAATTTCGGATTTCGGCAGCCGGCGAACCTTCAGACCGAAGGCGATGTTGTTGAAGACATCCATATGCGTCCAGAGCGCGTGGCTCTGGAACACCATGCCGGTCGGGCGCCGCTCGGGCGGCAGGCTCGTCACATCCCTGCCGTCGATGCGGATCGTTCCGCCGCTCGGACGCTCGAAGCCACCGATCATTCTGAGAAGCGTCGACTTGCCGGAGCCTGAGGGGCCAAGCAGGCAGACGAGTTCGCCGTCGCCGACTTCGAGCGAAAACTCGCGAACGGCAAAGGTGCTTCCGAACAGCTTCGAAACGCCCTCGATCATTAGATGTGCCATTCTCAAACCTTTCCTCAATTGGCGCCTCTCACGCACCAAAACCTCTCGCGAACGCGCCAGTGCCGATGACGCGGCGCGCAAACATCAGCGCGATGAAGGACGGCAGCCACAGCATGACGGAGAGCACGGCGCCATATTGCACGACGATCTGATTGTTGATGAAGCCGATCATCAGCACCGGCATGGTGCGGATCCCAGGCGCGCCAATCAGCCAGGCGCCTTCGGTTTCGTAGAAGGTGCCGACGAAGGTCAGAAGCAGGGCGGCGGTGATCGTCGGTGCGGCCTGCGGCAGCGTGATCGACCAGAAGACGCGCAGCGGCGTGGCGCCGGCATCGCGTGCTGCCTCTTCCATGCGTCGGTCGACATTCTGGAAGGCTGCGACCGGAATCCAGATCATCAGCATCAGCGTGCCGACAAGCTGGATCAGCACAACGCCCCAGAAGGTGCTGATCAGGCCGAGCTGCAGGAAGATGCCGGCAATGGCGACGAGCAGGCCGAATTTCGGGAAGGCATGCGATGCGAGAAACGACAGGAACAGGATATTTCTGCCGGGAAAGCGCATGCGCGCGAAAGCATAGGCGGCGGGAAGGCAGATGACGGCGGAAAGGGCGGTCACCGTCGCGGTCAGCCGCAGACTGAGCAAGAGAGCATCCCAGACATCCGAGCGCGCCAGCGTCTGGCCCCAGAAGCGCAGGCCGAATTGCTGCGGGATCACCGACGGGTAACGCCAGACCTGGGTGAAGGCCCATGTGCCGACGACGATCAGCGGCAGCGCGATGAACAGCGTCAGCAGGCATGCGAAGAGCATGCCGATCCAGTCGAAGCGAAGGCCGATGCCCGGTCTAGTTGTTCTCATGGCCGGACCTCCCGGTTGCGGGCAATCGACCGGATATAGAAGATGCCGAAGACCAGGCAGAAGGTGAATGTGATGACGGCCTGGGTCATGGCGTTCAGCGGGTCGTTCATGTCGGCGAAGGTGCGCTGCATGAACGGCCCCATCATCTCCGGCGATGCCGGGCCGAGCACATAGGGAAGGGTGAAGGCGGAAAAGATGCCGAGCACCGCAAAGGAAGCAGTGACCAGCAGGGAATTGCCCATGCGCGGCAGAATGATCGAGACGAAGACCCGAAGCGGCCCTGCGCCGACGTCGCGGGCGGCCTCGATGGCGCTGTTCGAAACCGAGGAGAGGCCGGCCGTCAGCATCAGCACCGTCAACGGAAGATTGTCCCAAACGAGGCCGATCACCGGTCCCCACGGCGTCAGATAGGGCGTGCGCAGCTTGGGCAGGCCGACGGCGTTCAGCAACAGGTCGACGGTGCCGTTCGGCCCGATGGTCCTGATCAGCGCATAAGCAAGAATGATTGACGGCACGAACATCGGGAAGATCGCAAGAGCCTGCACGTAGGCAGCAAGGCGACCTTGCGAGAAGCGAAGGTAAAGCGCGATCGGAAGGCCGATCGCCAGAAGCAGAATGCCACAGACGGCGGTGGTCCACAGCGTCAGCCATAGATTGCCGAGGCTGTAGCCATCGGAAAAGAAGAAGCGGTAGGAGGCGAGCGAGAACTCCGTCGCGCCCTCAGGGCCTCGAACCAAAATCGTGCCGACGACCGCCGAAAAGATCGGGAAGATGATCAGCCATCCAACCAGGAAGACCGGCAGCGCAACGAGGAGGAGCCCGAGGAAGCTCCTCCTGTCGATAGATTGGTGACGGCGCGGTGCCGCCAGCGCGGTATCGGCGGACATCAGGTGCGGCTGATGCCCGGCGCGACGTTGCGATACCAGCCGTCGTTGATCGCCTTTTCCCAATCGCCGCTCGGGAAGGTGGGGATGGTCGACGGAATGACGTCAGCATATTTCTTGCGCAGATCGTCGGAGATATGGTCCCAGGAGATGGCAGGGAAGCCGCCGATCTGGGTGATGATCGCTTCCTGCATTTCCTTTGTCAGCATGAACGCGGCAAGCTTCAGCGCCGCATCCTTGTTGGCGCCGTTCGAGAACACCGTGATGCTGGAGAAGCCGCCGCAAAGGGCGAGATCGCCAAGCTGCACCAGGCCGGTCGTCTCGGGCAGTACGCCCTGCGAGATCGCCTGCAGCACCTGGTCCGACCAGACCGGCACCATGGTGACGACACCCTGGGCAAGCAGCTGGATCGACTGGGTATTGCCTGATGTATAGGCGCCCTTGTCGTAGAGCGAAGGGGCGAGATCGTTGAGCAGCTTCCAGGCCGGCGTCAGCGCCTTGGTGCCGTAGTCCACGGTGAAATTGTCGACCTTGAATTTCTTCGGATCGCGGCCGTTCACCTCATGAATTGCGCGGCGAACGAAGTTGCTGCCCGAACCGCCCTTGTCGGGTCTGTTGTAGATGAACTGGCCCGGGTGGGCCTTGATCCAGGTCGTGAGCTGATCCCAGCTTTTTGGGGCATCCTTCGGGTCGAGCTTGGCCGTGTCGTAGGCGAGCAGCACCTGCGAGCCGCGATAGGGAAGCGAGTAGGGGGTATCGAAGGCCAGTGGATTGATGTGGTCGTAGCCTTCGATGTTTTCGGCTGACAATTTCACCCAGAGGCCGGCATCGATACCACCCGCCGGCAAACGCGGATCGAACTGCTCGAAAAGGTCAGCCTGCGGATCGGTCTTCGTCTTCAGCGCTGCGAGCGCGCGGTCGGCGATGGCGCGCAGGCCGTTATTATCGCCGGCATCGGTCACCTTCAGCGGGAGTTCGGGATGCGCCTTTTCGAAGGCAGGGCGGATGATGTTGTTCCAGAGGTCGACGATATTGGCATCCGAACCGCTATAGAGGTCGATCGTGCCGACTGCCGCCGATGCGAAGCGCGGGAGAGCCAGAAGACCCGCCGCAGCCGACGATGTGATCAGAAATTCACGCCTATTCATAACCGTCTCCATCAGGTGTCGAGGCTCCGCCTCGGCGGATTGTCGGAGGCCTTGCTAGCGCCGGCGCGTAACATCGACATGACAGGCAGGCTGTTCGAAAGGAAATTGCACAGCTGTGCTTATTTCCGCTGTGTGGAAATCGCGGGCCGGAGATACTATCTCTTGGCAAACAAGGAGACATCCAATGACCGAAGAACGTGCAGTGCTCGCCGGTGGCTGCTTCTGGGGCATGCAGGACCTCATCCGCCGGTACAAGGGCGTGATTTCGACCCGGGTCGGCTATTCCGGCGGCGACGTGCCGAATGCCACCTATCGCAACCACGGAAACCACGCCGAGGCGATCGAGATCATCTTCGATCCCGCAAGGATCAGCTATCGCGAAATCCTCGAATTTTTCTTCCAGATCCATGACCCGAGCACGCGCAACCGCCAGGGTAATGACGTCGGCGCGAGCTACCGCTCGGCGATCTTCTACGCCAGCCCCGAGCAGGAGCGTGTTGCCAAGGATACGATCGCCGATGTCGACGCATCCGGCCTCTGGCCCGGCAAGGTCGTCACCGAGGTCGTGCCGGTGAGCGATTTCTGGGAGGCCGAGCCCGAGCATCAGGATTATCTGGAGCGGATACCAAACGGCTACACCTGCCATTTCGTCCGGCCAGGCTGGAAGCTGCCGGTCCGCCAGAAGATCGCCTGACGCTTTTACATACATGCCGGCATCAGAGCCGGCATGTATGAGGCGACGTCTTCCATCTATCATCGCGCAGTTGGGCCGGAGCGCCACCCGCCGCATCACCTTCCTCGACGAGCAGCAGGCCAAGCGCGAAAACCGCTCCATCGATGACGTCGTCGCCGAAAGCACTGGCAGCATTCCGCTCGGCCGTTATGGCCGGCCGGAAGAATATGGCAATTTCGTCGCCTTCCTGGCGAGCGAGCCTGCCTCCTATCTGACCGGATCGGTGATCCTCGTCGATGGCGGCATGATCCAGAGCATCTGACAGAAACCGGATTGGACACGAGAACCGATGGCCCTTAGCACTGAAGCGATTGCAACACTCAAGGCCGTCTCGACGGCGACATTGACGACCGTTCTTCTAAAGAAAGGCTTGCGCAATGTCTGGATCCGCGGCGCCGTTCCGTTAAAGCCCGGCCAGCCGCGCATCGTCGGCCCGGCCTTCACGCTCCGCTTCGTTCCGGCCCGCGAGGATCTGGCGACGCCGGCATCCTGGGCCTCGCCGATCTCGACGCGCGCCGCGATCGAGGCGATGCCGGAAGGCTGCGTCGCCGTCGTCGACGCGATGGGCGTGACCGATGCCGGCATCTTCGGCGATATCCTCTGCGCCCGCATGCAGAAGCGGGGTGTTGCCGCACTTGTCACCGACGGCGTGGTGCGCGATCTTGCCGGCGTGCTCGACACCGACCTGCCGGTCTGGTGCCGCGGCGTCGCGGCACCTCCCTCGGTTGCCGGCCTCACCTTCGTCGCCTGGCAGCAACCGATCGGTTGCGGCGGCGTCGCGGTCTTTCCCGATGACATCATCGTCGTCGACCAGGACGGCGCGGTGCTGATCCCGGCCGATTTGCTCGAGGCTGTGCTGGCGGAAGCCCTGGAACAGGAGCGCATGGAAGCCTGGATCATGACCAGGATCGATGACGGCGTGCCGCTGCCCGGCCTCTATCCGATGAACGCCGAAACCAAGGCGCTCTACGAGGCTTCGAAGAAATAATCTCCAAGCCAGTGCGAATGGAAAGGGGTCGCTGCCTCGCGACCCCTTTTTTGTTTTGGCGCAGACAGAAGTCTGCTCCGGTAAGCCGCCCCCGCACTTCAATAACGCGGCGCGTAATCCAAACCGCCGTCGATCCGTGCCGGGCGCCCGTCCAGGAAAAGCTCGCCGATGCGCGGCGCCGAGCGGGCGATGACCTTGCCGCGACGGATCACCGCCAGCCGGTTCGGCTTCAGCCGCAGCGCTTCCAGCGTGTCGCTCGCCTGGAGGATGACGAGGTCGGCGTTACATCCCTTTTCCAGGCCGTAACCTGCAAGCCCCATCGTCTTTGCCGAATTGACCGTCAATGCGTCGAAAATCCTCTTCTTGTCGTCGATGCCGGCCATCTGCGCGACATGGATCGCCATATGGCCGACCTCCAGCATGTCGCCCGACCCCATCGAATACCAGGGATCCATGACGCAATCGTGCCCGAAGGAGACGTTGAGCCCCGCATCCATCAATTCCCTAACGCGGGTCATGCCGCGGCGTTTCGGATAGGTGTCGTGGCGGCCCTGCAGCATGATGTTGATCAGCGGATTGGGGATGACGTTGATCTCGGCCTCCGCCATCAGCGGGATGAGCTTGGAGACATAATAATTGTCCATCGAGTGCATCGAGGTCAGATGCGAGCCGGCGACGCGCCCTTTGAGCCCGAAGCGGATGGTTTCCGCAGCCAACGTCTCGATATGGCGCGAGAGCGGATCGTCGGTTTCGTCGCAATGCATATCGACTGGCAGGCCGCGGTCGGCAGCGATGCGGCAGAGCGCCTCGACCGAGGCCGTACCTTCGCCCATCGTCCGTTCGAAGTGGGGAATGCCGCCGACGAGGTCGACGCCCATGTCGAGGGCGCGGTTGAGAGTGTCGATCGCGCCGGGTGAGCGGTAATAGCCATCCTGAGGAAAAGCGACCAATTGCAGATCGATATAGGGCGCGACCTTTTCGCGAACCTCTATCATCGCCTCGACGGTCACCAGTCTGGGATCGCTGGTGTCGACGTGGCTGCGAATGAAGAGCAGCCCCTGCGTGACCGCCAGGTCGCAATAGCGCAACGCACGATCGACCAGCTCTTCTTTTGTCACGATCGGGCGCAACTCTCCCCAGAGCGCGATTCCTTCAAGCAGCGTGCCGGATACATTCATGCGCGGCAGGCCAAGCGACAGGGTGGCGTCCATATGGAAATGCGGGTCGACGAAGGGCGGGCTGACCAGCCGACCTGTCGCGTCGATCTCTTCCCCCGCCTGCGCCTGGAGATTGCGCTCGACAACGACGATCTTGCCGCCCTGGATGCCGATATCGATATTCTTTGAGCCATCGGGGAGATTTGCATTTCTGACGATCAAATCGAACATCGGAACCTCATTGGATGTGGGCGGTTTCAGCGTTCGCCGCGTCGATAGGGCTGCATCAGCGCCTGCGGCACGCGGGCGCGGCGGGCCATGACGGCAAGAGCGGCAATGGAAAGGATATAGGGGGTCATCAGGAAAAGCTGATAGGGCATGAGCCCACTCAGCGCGGTTTGCAGCCGAAGCTGAAAAGCGTCGAAGAAGGCGAAGAGCAGGGCGCCGAAAAGCGCGCGACCGGGGCGCCAGGAGGCGAACACGACGAGGGCGATGCAGATCCAGCCGCGTCCCTGCACCATCGTCGGGAAGAAACTGTTGAATGCCGACAATGTCAGGAAGGCCCCGCCCATTCCCATCAGCGCGCTTCCGGCAATCACCGCGCCATAGCGCACCTTCATTGGATTGACGCCCTGGGCTTCCGCCGCATGCGGATTTTCGCCGGTCATGCGGATCGCAAGCCCCACCGGTGTGCGGAAGATGATGTAGGCCATCAGCAAGGCGATAATGATCGCGAGATAGGTCGGCGCCGTCTGCGTGAAGAAGGCCGGCCCGATGAAAGGCAGGGTCGAAAGCCCAGGAATGGCGATCGGTTGGAACGGCACGATGGTGGGTGGCGTATTGGCAAGCGGCACGATCAGCCGGAAGACATAATAGCTGAAGCTGGAGGCAAACAGCGTGACGCCGAGACCGGAGACATGCTGGGAGAGGCCGAGCGTCACCGTTAGCGACGCGTGCAGCAGGCCGAAGACGCCGCCGGCTATGCCAGCTATCAGAAGGCCGGTCCAGAGATCGGCGCCGTGATAAACGGAAAGCCAGCCGATCATCGCGCCGAAGGTCATGATGCCTTCGATGCCGAGATTGAGCACGCCGGCCCGTTCGCAGAGCAAGGCGCCAAGCGTGCCGAAAATCAGCGGCGTGGCGATGCGCAGGATTGCCGCCCAGAGCCCTGATGAAGCGATGATGTCGAACAGTTGCATCATCGCCGGATCCTGTATTGGGTGAAGAACAATGCGATCAGCATCGTCAGCAGCGACAACGCCACCGTGACATCGGCGATATAGGTGGGGATGCCAAGGCCTCGGCTCATGCCGTCCGCGCCCACAAACATGGTTGCCGTGAAAATGGCGGCGAAGACGACACCGAGCGGATTGAGGTTGGCGAGCATCGCGACAACAATGCCGGAATAGCCGAAACCCGGCGATAGATCGGTCGTCACGTAGCCCTTGACCCCCATCACCTCGATCGCTCCCGCGAGCCCCGCAAGCCCGCCGGACAGGCAGGCGACTTTCACCAACGTTCTGCCGAGCGGCACGCCGGCGAAGATCGCACCGGTGGGATTGAGGCCGGCGGCGCGCGACTGCATGCCGAACACGGTTCGGGACTGAACAAAATGAACGACGACAGCCAGCCCGATCGCGATCGCAAAGCCGATATGCAGGCGTGAGCGGGCGATCAATTTCGGCAGCATGGCATGATCGCTGACGGATTGCGACTGCGGCCAGCCGAAGGCGAGCGGGTCCTTGAGAACGCCGTCGATCAGCATCGAGACGAAGAGCACGGCGATGAAGTTCAGCAGCAGGCTGGTGACGACCTCATCGACCGAGAAGCGCAGCCTGAGCCAGAGGGGAATGAGAATGAGCACCATGCCGGCAATGGCGCCGATCAGCAGCAGGAGCGGAATGAGAATGGGTGCCGGAAGATCGCCCAACAGTTTCGAACTCGCCGCGGCAACGGCGATGGCGCCGAGATAAAATTGGCCCTCGGCGCCGATATTCCAGAGCCGCGCCCGAAAAGCGACGGCGGCGGCAAGCCCCGTCAGCATCAGCGGCGTTGCTCGCGTCAGTGTTTCGGTCGCCGACAGCCGCGAGCCGAAAGCACCGATCAAGATACGCCAATAGGCATCGAGCACCGGCGCGCCGGCAATGGCGATCAAGATGCCCGCCAGCGCAAGCGCTGCGATCACCGCGATGACGGGCGTGACGATCAGCAGGTACAGCGGACGGTGTTCGCGGCGCTCAAATCGCATGGCTGGTCTCGTGGGTCTCTTGCCATTCGCCGGTCATCATCAGCCCCAGCCTGCGGGCATCGGCGTCTTCGGCCTCGACGGGCGATGATAGGCGGCCACCGACGATCGCCTGTATACGGTCGGCGAGCGCGATCACCTCGTCGAGGTCTTCGGAGATCAGCAGGACGGCGGCGCCCTGCCGGCGGGCTTCGAGCAGGCGCGCGTGCACGGCGGCCACGGCCCCTTCGTCGAGTCCACGTGCGGGCTGCGCGGCGATCAGGATACGCGGCCGCCGATGCAGGTTGCGGCCGAGAATGAGCTTCTGCATATTGCCGCCGGAGAGCACCCGGGTACGGACGGCTGGCCCGCCGCCACGGACATCGAACCCGTCGATGATCTCCCTGGCGAAGGCCATGCCGGCCTTGCGGTTGACAAAACCGAGGCGCGAGAAGGCCGGTGAGGCGAGGCGCTCCAGCACGGCATTTTCCCAGATCGCCATCTCGCCGATCACGCCCTCCTCATTGCGGTCTTCAGGAATGCGGCCGATACCGGCATCGACGACATCGGCGACGCCGAGATCACCGACGGCCTCCCCGAACAGAAGAAGGTCGCCGCCGCTACGCGCCAGCGTGCCGGAAAGAAGGTGCGCCAACGCCGCCTGGCCATTGCCCGAAACGCCGATGATGCCGAGGATCTCGCCCTGGTGCAGCCGAAAGCTGATCGATTTCAACCGATCGATGCCGTCGATGCGCACCGTGACATCGGCGGCTTCAAGCGCAACCGCGCCGGGCGTCGGCGGCTCGCGCACCGGCCGCGTCACGCGGCGGCCGACCATCAGTTCGGCAAGTTCGGCCTTGCTGGTTTCCGACGCCTTGCGTTCGGCGACCATCTTGCCGCCGCGCAGCACGACGATGCGGTCGGCTGCCGCCATCACCTCGTCGAGCTTGTGGGAGATGAAGATCAGCGACAGGCCCTGGCGGGCCATCTCCTTCAAGGTCGTAAACAGCCGTTCGGCCTCGATATTGGTCAGTACCGCCGTCGGCTCGTCGAGGATCAGGATGCGGGCATCGTTATAGAGCGCCTTGAGGATCTCGACGCGTTGCTGCTCGCCGACCGACAAGTCGCCAATACGGGCATCCGGATCGACCTTGAGGCCGAAGCGCTCGGAAATCGCCAGGAGCTTCTTTCGCGCCGCTGATGTTCCCGAGCGCCAGACCCACAGGCTTTCGGTGCCGGTCATGACATTTTCGAGAACGGTCAGATTGGGTGCGAGCGAGAAGTGCTGATGCACCATGCCGACGCCGGCGCGGATCGCCGCCCGCGGCTTGCCCTGCGGCACCTCCAGACCCTCGATCAGAATCCGGCCGGCATCGGGCATGTAATGGCCGAAAAGGATGCTCATCAGCGTGGTCTTGCCGGCGCCGTTTTCGCCGAGCAGAGCGACGACCTCACCCTTGGCAAGCGTCATGGAGATATCGTCATTGGCAAGATTGCCGCCGAAGCGCCTGCTGACGCCGATAATTTCCAGCACAGGTCCGGTCATGACGGCAATCCCGCGACCGGAAAACGGTGCTGCCATCGCGCCTGGGCCTCCAGGCGTGCGGCAAGCGACAGCAGGCGTGGCTCGTGACCCATCGGCGCCATGATCTGCACCGGCAGCGGTATCGCATGCTCATCCTGTCCGAAAGGCAGCGTCAAAGCAGGAAAACCCGAAATATTGGCGAGGCAGGCAAGCGGCGCGAATGCCGTCATCCGCTCGAGATGCAGATCCGTGTCGCCATGATCGGACGGAAAGGAGCCGATCGCAAGAGGTGCAGACGAGAGCATCGGCATCAAGATGCAATCGACCCTGTCGAACAGCGCCCAGAGGTTATGGCTGACCAAGACGGCGTCGTTCAGCGCGCTCCAGAGCATGGTGGCGGGAAGCGACCGTCCGCGCGCCGCGAAAGCCTGCGTCAGAGGCTCGGCCCTGCTTTCATCAAGAGCCGCCGCCTTGATCAGCGCCGCAAGGTTGACGGAGACGATATCGGCGAAGGCGCGGCCGCTTGAAGTGACGCTCCGTTCGAACTCAGCCCAGCTCAGCGGAACGAGCTCGTGTCCGTCGCTCTCAAGAGCACGAGCCGCATCCTCAACGGCTGCGAGCCGATTGCCCTCGGTCGGATAGACCGATCCGGTATCGGCCAGCAGGCCGATCCGCAAACGGCCGTTGCCGATATCGACAGGAGAAGGATCCGGAAATGGCCCTCGTGAACTGCCGCTCAGCCTATCGAATATTCGCGCGGTATCCCGCACCGAGCGGCAAACCGCGAGTTCGCTGGCGATGCCGCCGAGGTGATTGCCGAAGGATGGTCCGCCCGGCATGGCGCCGCGTGTCGGCTTCATTCCGACAAGGCCGCAGCAGGCTGCGGGCACGCGGATCGAGCCGCCGGCATCGGTGGCATGCGCAATGGCGACGATACCGGCGGCAACCGCCGCCGCCGCACCACCGGAAGAGCCGCCTGCGGTTCGTGCCGGATCGAGCGGATTGCGGCAGAGCGGTCCGATCGCCGGTTCGCTGGCAAGCGACAGGCCGAATTCCGGGCTCGTCGTCAGGCCGAACAGGCAGAAGCCGGCGTCGCGGAAACGGGACGCGAGATCGGAATCTGCTTCGCCGCCTTTTCTTTCGAAGAGGCGGGACCCGGCCGCTACCGGCAGGCCGGCGAAAGGCCCGCCAAGATCCTTCGCCAAGGTCGGTACGCCGGCAAAGGGCCTGATGGAAAAGTGTTCGGGCTCACTCCGCCGTTCCCCGTCGCGGGCGTCTGCCGAGGCTCGGCCCATAGCGGCATCGACATAGGCGATCGCGCCGAGCGGCTCCTGCCGTCCGGCTGCCTCAAGAGAAGCCAGCATCGCCTCGGCAGCGCTCAGGCTGCCATGCCTGATCGCTGCCGCCAGGTCGGTTGCATCGCCCTGCATGAGCCGGATTACTTCGGCTCATCCATCATCTTCGGAACTTCGAAGGTGCCGGCCTTGATCTCCGCCCGCTTGGCTTCCATCGCAGCCTCGGCTTCAGCGGGCGCCACACCCTTGACGAAGACGATATCACTGCCGCCTTCCTTCATCAGGCCGTAAGACGTGTAGTTCCTGCCGACCGGCTTTCCGGCAGCGACATCGGCGATCGCAGCGTTCAGGATCGGGCGGAAGTACCACATGGCGTTGGCGAACACCGTATCCGGGTAGCGCGGCGTATAGTCGATCAGCGAACCGACAGACTTGATGCCGCGCTCCTTGGCAGCATCGGCCGTGCCGATACGCTCGCCGAATAGGATGTCGGCGCCGGCATCGATCTGGGCAAGACCGGCTTCCCGCGCCTTCGGCGGGTCGAAGAAGGTGCCGATGAACGAGACGAGGTGCTTGGCGTCGGGATTGACGGCCTTGACGCCCGCCGCGAACGCATTGATCAGCATGTTGACTTCGGGGATCGGAATGGCGCCGACCGAACCAACAACATTCGACTTAGTCATTTTGCCGGCCAGCATGCCGGCAAGATAGGCGCCGTCATGGTTCCAGGTGCCGAAGACGCCGAAATTGTCGCCTGCCTGCTCGCCGCTCGAACCCAGCACGAAAGCGGTGTCGGGATAATCGGCTGCGACCTGCCTGGCCTCTTTCTCCACCGCGTAGGCTTCGCCGATGATTAGCTTGTTGCCCTG
This sequence comes from Rhizobium sp. NZLR11, assembly GCF_019685115.1. NCBI lineage: Bacteria > Pseudomonadati > Pseudomonadota > Alphaproteobacteria > Hyphomicrobiales > Rhizobiaceae > Rhizobium > Rhizobium sp. NZLR11. The sequence goes on from NZ_JABDWD010000001.1 coordinate 302,981, forward strand.
CTCGGCATATTCTCGCATGGCGCGCGGATAATCGGTGCCGGAGACACCTTCGGAGAAGACGTATTCGATGGCACCTTCCTTGGCTGCGTCCTGCAGGGCCTTATGCAGGCAGGAGTTCCAGGCATTTTCGACCGGCGACGCATGAATGCCGGCAACCTTCAGCGGCGCGGCAGCTCTCGCCAGCGGGGCAAAGCCGCTGACGCCGAGCGCAATGCCCGACGCGATCACTGCCCGGCGTGAAATCAGGATGTCTTTGGTCATTGACTGCTCCCCTTTTTTACCGTTTGGTTCAAAAATCATAGGTAGCGCCCAAAAATGTGTCAAGCGTCGAATGGGCTTAAAAATCAGGCTGTTCGATCCATTGCCCGTGTTCTTCAGCCGATTTTTCCGAACTCGTGTGGTGTCGCGGTTTGGCCGAAAGGACGCGGCATGGCGTGCTCAGCCGCCGGCTTCTTAAGCGGTCAAGGCTCGATGGTGAAAAGCGCGCTCTTTCAGCGTCAGCGAGAGTGACACTGGGCCGAATATACCGGGCGTGACGGCTTGGCGCGACGACATCGGCAGGATATGCAAGGGGATCGGGTTGGGGAAATGAAAATGGGGCAAGAAGAGGACGCCTCGCGGCGGCCGATCGCGAGCCGGTCGTCGTCTTGGGCGATCGGCATGAGCGCACGGCTGGCGCGCACCGGCGTCACGCCGAACCGCATTTCGTTGCTGTCGATCCTGTTTGCCGGCATCGGCGCGGCGCTGATCCTGCTTACGGCACATCCGATCGCCATGATCTGTGCTGCGATCTCGGTGCAACTGCGGCTCGTCTGCAATCTGCTCGATGGGATGGTCGCGATCGAAGGTGGCAAGAAAACCAAGAGTGGACCGATCTACAACGAATTCCCCGACCGGATCGCCGACAGCCTGCTTCTTGTTGCCGCCGGCTATGCCTGCGCCTTTGCCTGGCTTGGCTGGCTTGGTGCGCTGCTCGCAGCATTCACCGCCTATATCCGGGTCTTCGGCGGAGCGGTCGGCCTTCCTCAAGACTTCAGCGGCATCATGGCCAAGCAGCGCCGCATGGCGGTGCTGACGGCGGGGCTCGTTGCCCAAAGCATCGAGACGCTGATATCCGCCAGCCATTGGTCGCTGATCCTGGCCTCGGCCATCATCGCAGCCGGCAGCCTGGTCACCTGCATCACGCGCACGAAAACGCTTGCCCGCTCGCTGGAGAGATTATGATCGCTCTCATTCGTCGCCTTCTCGTGCTGTTCGTCCGAATCCTGGTCGGCGCCCGAAGCGAATGGCGGGGCTGTGCGCCCGACACTCGCCGCCGTATCTATTTCGCCAATCACAACAGCCATGTCGATACGGTCGCCGTCATGGCAGCCCTGCCGTATCAGGTGCGGCGGCTGACCCATCCGGTTGCGGCGCGCGACTATTGGGGAAAGAGCGCCTTTCGGCGCTTCATCGCTGAAAAAGGCCTGCGCGCCGTCCTGATAGACCGCAAGCCGCTGCCGGACAGCAATCCGCTGGCGCCGATCGAGCGCCTGCTCGAGGAGGGGCGCTCGGTGCTGATCTTTCCGGAGGGGACGAGAAGCGCCACCGAAGAAATCGCCCCATTCCGCAGCGGCATCTATCGCCTCGCCTGCCGTTTCCCCGATGTCGATCTGGTCCCGGTCCATCTCGACAATCTCCAGCGCATCCTGCCCAAAGGAAGCATGCTGATCGTCCCGATCACCTGCACGGCGCGTTTCGGCAAGCCGTTGCGCGTCGAACCGGGCGAGGGAAAAGACGCCTTCCTGGCCCGCGCCCGTGCCGCGGTCATCGAGCTCGCGGACGGGGGACACATCGCATGACCAGCCTTTTCTCGATCGTGCTTGCCGCGATCCTCGGCCTGCTTGCCGTCGCTTCCGCGATCGGCTTCATTCTGCAGCGACGCGCAACCGAGCCCGGTTCCGTCGCCACCGTCCAGAACCTCAACGCCCGCATCCGCTCCTGGTGGATCATGGTCGCAGTGTTCGGCGGTGCGATCCTGCTTGGCGAGACGGCCACGGTCATCCTGTTCGCATTTCTGTCCTTCATGGCGCTCCGCGAATTCTGGACGCTGACACCGTCGCGGCGCGGCGATCACCTGGCGCTGTTCCTGTCCTTTTTCGTGGTTCTGCCGGTGCATTACGTGCTGCTCGGGACCGAGTGGTACGGTCTCTTTGCCATCTTCATCCCGGTCTATGCCTTCCTGATCCTACCGGCAGTGGCGACCTTGACCGGTGACGTCAACGAATTCCTGGCGCGCAGCGCCAGGGTGCAATGGGGATTGATGTTGACGGTCTATTCGATCAGCCATGCCCCCGCACTACTCATGCTGCAGACCGGCACGCCGTCGGCGCTTCTGCTGGTCTATCTGGTCATCGTCGTGCAGCTCAGCGACGTCTTCCAGTATGTCTGGGGCAAGCTCTTGGGAAAGCATCGCTTCTCGCCGAACATCAGCCCATCGAAGACACTCGAAGGCCTGATTGGAGGCGGCGCCTCGGCCATCCTTCTGGGAACACTGCTCTATCGCCTGACACCGTTTTCGCCGCTGCAGGCGGCGGCCGTCAGCACGGTCATCGTCGTCGCCGGCTTCTTCGGCGGCTTCGTGCTCTCGGCGATCAAGCGCGACCTCAACGCCAAGGACTGGGGCTATGTGATTGAAGGCCATGGCGGCGTGCTCGACCGCCTGGACTCCATAACTTTCGCCGCACCGCTGTTCTTCCACATCGTCCGCTATTGGTTCACCAGCTGAGGCGGATATCCGAAAGCATGCGGCCGATCATTCAACCCGGTCGATGTCTTCGAGGCTCTCGAACAGCCGGAGCTGGACCTCGCGCTCCTGCCTGCCGATAGCCGTCATCAGCTTGTCCATCGTTCCCCGCAGATCATACAACTGGTCGATCAGGTCAATGACGACATCGACGCCGGCTTCGTTGATCCCCATGTCGCCCATCAGATCCTGAATGAGCCTGGCGCGGGCAACGTCGGCGTCGCGAAACCATCGCCTTTCGCCGGACGTCTCGGGAATCAACCAGCCCTGTTCGATCCAGAAATCGAGCTGGACGACATCGATTTTCAAGTAAAGACGGAATTCGAGATCATCCATGATCAAGCCTCCATGTTCTTCCTCGGATCGTATGGATGTGACGTCTCCCATTCCTTGATCAGGGACGTCAGCCGTTCGTCGGGATTGGCGGGCAGCACGATCTTCAGGGAGACATAGACGTCGCCGTGCCCGCCGCCGCGATTGGCAACGCCTTTGCCCTTGAGACGCAGGACCTTGCCCGTATTCGAGTGCGGGGGCAGCGTCAGGTTGACGGGTCCCGACGGTGTCGGCACACGGACCTTGCCGCCGAGCACCGCCTCGCCAAGTGAGATCGGCAGTTCCAGGCGGATGTCGTCGCCATCCCGCGTGAAGAAGCGGTGAGGGCTCACGCGGATCTCGATGAGGGCATCACCCGGCGGCCCGCCTCCAATACCCGGCTCGCCCTTGCCGCGCAGCCGCAAGGTCTGGCCGTCGCGGGTTCCGGGCGGGATCTGCACATCGAGCGGTGGCCCGTCCGGCAGCTTGACCTCGGTCCTGGTGCCGTTGATGGCCTCAAGAAAGTTGACCTGCATGGAGAACCGCCGATCCTGGCCATGACTGCGCATCCTGCCGCCGCCGGCGCGGCGCGAAAAGAAATTGGCAAAGGAATTGTCGGCATCGCCGAAATCGGCAAAGCCGGCACTGTTGTGGTAGGGATTTTCGGGACCGCTCGCCGAGGCATAGTCGCGGTAATAACTGCGTTGCGCCCGCTCGGCGCCCGTCATGTCGATCTCGCCGCGATCGAAGCGCCCGCGTTTTCCCTCGTCGCCCAATATCTCGTAGGCGGTCGAAATTTCCTTGAACCGCTCCTCGGCGTGTCTGTCGCCGGGATTAAGGTCGGGGTGAAGTTTCTTGGCAAGCTTGCGAAAGGCGCTTTGAATGTCCTTTTGCGACGCATCCCGCTTCACACCCAGAAGCTCGTATGGATCCTGGCTCATGCATATCTCCGTCAGGGCAGTTAATACTGCCGATTGGCTTGGGGGAAATATAGGTTCTCAGACCGCCGCCGGGGAGGGGAAGCCACAGAAGGTTAGAGCGCCAGCGCGTCTTCTTCCTGAGGGGCCGAGCCGTCATGCGCTTGATCGGGACGCCGATCGATGAGAACCGAGCATCCGGCGTGGCGCACGACCTTCTCGACGATCGAGGAGAAGACGTAGTCGGTGATATCCGCCACATGGGATGAAAGCAGGATGAGATCGGCTGATCTCTCCCTGGCGGCCGACACGAGCACGGAGGCGGCAACGCCGATGCGGATCTCGACTGTCGCCGGAATGGCGAGCTCCTTGCAGAGCGACACAAGTTTCCTCTCGGCATCGACGATAGCGGTCGTCTCGAATTCCTCGGGAATACCCGACAGGTGACGGTGGGGGATGTTCTCGATGGCATGCATGACGACGACGTTTCCGCCTTCGTCCAGGAGCTCTGCCGCCCGGCGCAGGAGACGGATTGCCGTTTGCCGGGAGCCCATGCCGATGCCGCAGATGATCGTTCGATACATTAAATCCTCGCACGCAAATGGTCGCACCGATTATACCGGCATCGACCGTTTCTGTTTTGACCGATATCAAACAGAAACGCCGAAATAGCGCAATGATCGCGTCCAGGAAGCGGCCGTTCGCTTCAAAATAGAATTTTGGGGGTCGTCACGATTGACGGCATGGCCATCGGCAATAGCTCTATCGTGACGTCGTTACTGATCGAGGTTCACATGCAGACTTTTGCAATCATCGGAGCGGGCGCAATGGGAAGCGCGGTCGCCAAACGGCTGGTCGATCACGGCGCCACCGTGCTGACCTGTCTCGAAGGCCGCAGCGAGCAGACGATCGCGCGGGCTAAGGCGGCCGGCATGGTGCCGGTCGGCCGCCAGGAGCTGGCGAAGGCAGAGATCATCCTGTCGATCGTTCCGCCGGCGGAAGCGATCGGGGTTGCCGGGCTCGTCGCGGAGATATTGCCGGGGGTGCAGGCGCCGCCGCCTTTCATCGACCTCAATGCAATTGCGCCGAAAACAATGCAGGCAGTGGCGGCACGGTTCGGCGGCAGCGGCGTGGAAGTGTTGGATGGCGCGATCATCGGCGGGCCGCCGGTTCCCGGCAAATCAGGTCCGACCCTCTATATCAGCGGCGATACAGCGGCGCGAACCAGGCTGCTCGAAGAATGCGGCCTCAAAATCCGCAGGCTCGATGGACCGCTCGGCGCGGCCTCGGCGCTGAAGATGTGTTATGCCGGCATCAACAAGGGCTTTGTCGGCCTCGGCGCGGCGATGCTGCTTGCCGCATCGCGCTCGGGTGCTGCCGAAAGCCTGAAGGCCGAACTCGCCGAAAGCCTTCCGGACGTCGACCGCAAGCTGTCGAAATCCATTCCGGATATGTATCCGAAAGCCTATCGATGGGTTGCCGAAATGCAGGAGATCGCCGATTTCCTTGGAGAGGATGATCCGGCGGCGGGGATTTTTCGGGGCATGGCGGACGTCTTTGCCAGGATGGCTGGCGATGTTGAGGGTAGCCGTCTCCTCGTCGGACAGTTGGATGAGATCCTCGCGACCGCGGAAACCGGCGGCTGAGCACGGCGGTCAAGCAATCGTCGCTGCGCCGAATATCGGGGGCGCCAGCATCTCTTAGCCAACGCTCTGACGATTATGTGAAGCCGTTCCGACACCTCTGACAAACCTCATTGCCTCTGCTATGTCAGGAAAAATGCGTCGGCCAAACGGACGTCGCAACCTATCCGACCAATGCCAGGAGTTTGAAAGATGAGCGGTTCTTCCGAGTATACCCCCCCGAAGGTCTGGACCTGGAATAAGGCGAATGGCGGCCAGTTCGCCAGCATCAACCGCCCGATAGCAGGCCCGACGCATGACAAGGAGCTTCCGATCGGTCGCCATCCGCTGCAGCTTTATTCGCTCGGTACGCCGAACGGCCAGAAGGTCACGATCATGCTCGAGGAGTTGCTGGCGCTTGGCCATAGCGGTGCGGAGTACGACGCCTGGCTGATCCGGATCGGCGATGGCGACCAGTTCGGCAACGGCTTCGTCGCCGTCAATCCCAACTCGAAGATCCCGGCGCTGATGGATCGCAGCGGCGAAACGCCGATCCGCGTCTTCGAATCCGGCGCCATCCTGACCTATCTCGCCGAAAAGTTCGGGGCTTTCCTGCCGACCGCACCGGGCGAGCGCGCCGAATGCCTGTCATGGCTGTTTTGGCAGATGGGAAGCGCACCCTATCTCGGCGGCGGTTTCGGCCATTTCTACGCCTATGCGCCGACGAAGATCGAATATGCCATCGACCGTTTCGCCATGGAAGTGAAGCGCCAGCTCGACGTGCTCGATCGTCGCCTCGCTGAAAGCGAGTATCTGGCCGGCAGCCAATATACGATCGCCGATATTGCCGTCTGGCCTTGGTATGGCGGCCTAGTGAAGGGCTTGACCTATGGAGCCGCCGAATTCCTGCAGGTCGAGGACTATAAGAACGTCCAGCGCTGGGCCGACGCAATCGGCGACCGCCCGGCCGTAAAACGCGGGCGAATGGTCAACCGGACCTCCGGCGAGCCGTCGAGCCAGTTGCATGAGCGTCACGACGCCAGCGATTTCGAGACGAGGACGCAGGACAAACTCGCGGTCGCCAGTTAAGCAACCGCCGCGACTTTCGCTTCCTCTGAAATGGATGATGCTCCGCCGCCCAGAGGCGACGGAGCGTGGGCCAAAACTCAGTTCTTGACGGTATCCTCCAGGAAGAATCGGCCGAGCGGGTTCTGGTAGAAGTTCTCGATATTCTTGCGCGTGACGTTGATATAGGGGCTGTAATAGAGGTCGATCCAGTTGACGTCGTCCTTGGCCATCTTCTGCAGATCGACATACATCTCCTGGCGCTTCTTCGGGTCAAGCTCGAGACGCGCCTTGGCGACCAGTTCCTTCACCGCCTCGTTCTTGTAGTTGGTCGAATAATTGTTGTTGGAATCGTGGCCGAGCACGAAGGTGGTCTTCTGGTCCGGATCGAGAATGTCGTTGGTCCAGTAGTTGACCGAGACGTCGTAGTCGCCGGCAACGGTCATATCCCATTCCTGGCTCGGATCGACCTTCTGCAGATTGGCGGTGATGCCGGCCTTCTGCAGCTGCTGCTGGACCAGCACGGCCGTCTGTTCATCGACTTCGTCGCCGGCGCGGACCAAGTAATTCAGCGTCAGGTCGGAGGCGCCGGCGGCCGCCAGCATCTCCTTAGCCTTTGCCGGATCATAAGGCCGCTGCAGATTGTCGGCGAAATAATAGAGAGCCCCCTTCGGAATGTAGGAATTGGCGACCGTGCCCTGGCCGAAGGTGACGGTATCGACGATCGCCTTCTTGTCGATCGCCAGATCCAGCGCCTGGCGGACTTCCTTCTTGCCGAGCGCTCCATGCGCATGGTTGATCAGCAGATGATCCTCACGGGTCGAGGCGTCGATATCGACGTTGAGGTTTGGATCCTTCTTCAGCTCCTCGACACGGGAGAAGGGAACGAAGATCGCCGCATCCAGCTCACCGGCCTGGACGTTCAGCATGCGGGTATTGTCGTCGGGCACGGAGATCCATTCGACGCCGTCGAGCTTGACGCGGTCGGCCTGCCAGAAGTTCGGGTTCTTCTTCAAGATGATACGGTCGCCGCGGCGCCATTCCTCGACGGTGAACGCGCCGGATGCGATCGGCTTTTCGGCATAGGCGTCGGCACCAAGCGATTCCATGCCCTTCTTGGAAATGACCGAAGCATTTGGCAGCGCCAGCGTCGAAAGGAACGGCGCGGACGGGTTTTTCAGCTTGATCGTCAGCGTATGCGCATCGGTCGCGACCGCCGTGTCGATCACCTTGTAGGAATCGCTCCAGAGCGAGGCAGCATCGTCGCGGATGCGCAACAGGCTGAAGGCGGCGTCTTCCGCCGTCAGCGGCGAACCGTCGGAGAATTTCGCGTCGCGGATCTTGAACGTATAGGTCAGTCCGTCGTCCGAGGCAGTCCAGCTTTCGGCAAGGCCCGGTTCCAGCTTGGTGCCTGTCTTGTCGACGCGGATCAGCACGTCGTAGACGTTTGAGAACACCCAGTTGTCGATGTTCTGGGCTGTTTTGATCGGATCGAATGTCGTCGAGTCCTCGCGGCGGCCGATGGTCAGCACACCGGCGGCCTCGGCATAGCTTGTGCTGAGTGTCAGGCCGGCGAGCAGGGCTGCAAGCCCGATTGATTTCCATCTGTTTGTCATGAATTCGTTCCCTTCGTTGTTATGGCATTCGTTTGATGGGTTGGATCGGCACCGCTTGCTGATCGTCCCGGCCGCCGGCGCCTTGCAGCAGCGGCGTATCAGGATCGATGTCGGGAATGGCCGCGATCAGCGCCGCCGTATAGGCATGGCTCGGCCGCGCGAAGACCTCTTCGGACCGGCCTTGCTCGACGATCTCGCCGCGATACATCACGACGACGCGTTCGCAGAGATTGCGGACGATCGCCAGATCATGGGCGATGAAGATCAGCGTGAGGTTCATCCTCGCGGTGAGTTCGCGGAACAGCTCGATGATCTGCGCCTGGATGGTGACGTCGAGCGCGGCGACGCATTCATCGGCGATGATCAGCTTCGGGTTGACGGCGAGCGCCCGGGCGATACCGGCGCGCTGGCATTGGCCGCCGCTCATGCTGCGCGGTTTGCGGCCGGCGAATTCGCGTTCGAGGCCAACCAGATCGAGCAGCGCGTCGATCCGCGCCGGGATATCGGCCCTGGCGACCTTGCCCTGCACCTTCAGCACCTCGGACAGCATCTGCCCGATCGTCAGCCGCGGATTGAGCGCATTGTAGGGATCCTGGAAGACCATCGCCGTCTCGCGCCGGAGTTTTGCCAGGCCGGCGCTTTTCTGCAGGGCCAGATCGACGCCGTCGAAGGTGACGTGGCCTGAGGAAAGCGGTGTGAGGCCGAGCACGGCGCGGGCAAGCGTGCTCTTGCCGCTGCCGGATTCGCCGACGATGCCGACCGTCTCGCCCGGCATGATCTGCAGGCTGACGCCGGCAACGGCGCTGACCGTCTTGCCACCGCCCTTGAACAGGCTGCCGCCGGCTCTGAACCGCACATGCAGATCGTCGATTTCGAGCAGTGGCCGCGCCGGTGGGCTGGCCGCGGCAATGCCCAACAGCGGCGCGGGCGTCGCGCCGGGCAGGGAAGGGTGGCTGTTGATCAGGTTGATCGTATAGGGATGCTGCGGCCGCGCCAGGATCGTCCGCTTCGGCCCCTCTTCGAGGAGCTTGCCGTCGCGCAGCACGGCGATGCGGTCGCAGCTTTGGGCAACGATGCCGAGATCGTGTGTAATCAGAATGATCGACAGCCCGCGCCGGTCGCGTATCTCCATCAACAGTCGCAGGATCTGCGCCTGGATGGTCACGTCGAGCGCCGTCGTCGGCTCGTCAGCGATCAGGATCTTCGGGTTGCAGGACAGAGCAACGCCGATCATCGCCCGCTGCCGCATGCCGCCGGAAAATTCGTGCGGATAGCTGTCATACTGGCGCACCGGATCGGGGAAGCCGACCTGCGCGAGGATTTCCGTCGCAGCAGCGCGGGCTTCGCGGACGCCGAGGCGTTGATGATAGCGGATGCCCTCGGCGATCTGGTCGCCGATCCGCATCACCGGGTCGAGATGACTGGTCGGGTTCTGGAAGATCATGCCGATCTCGCCGCCGCGCACCTTCAGCATCTCGCCGTCGTCGACCCGCATGAGGTCGCGCCCTTCAAGCAGCACCGAGCCGCTTTCGATCTTCAACAGCGAGGAGGGCAGCAGCCGCACCAGCGAACGGCAGAACAGGCTCTTGCCCGAGCCGCTCTCGCCGACGAGTCCGAGGATCTCACCTTTGCCGAGATCGAGCGAGACCGCATCGAGCAGCGTGCGCGGGCCGGAATCGAGATGGACGCGTACTGTGAGATCGCGGACGGACAGCACGGAGCCGCTCATTCGTGCACTCCGAGCAGTTCGCCGAGAGCGTCGCCCAGCATGCTGAAGCCGAAAGCAAGGCAGACGATGGAGAGGCCGGGAAACAGCGTGATCCACCAGGCGGTGGTGATGAAGCTCTGTCCTTCCGCGACCATGACACCCCATTCGGCCACCGGCGGCTGGACGCCGAGGCCGAGATAACTGACGGCAGCGCCGCTGAGCAGTACGAGCGTAGCATCGGACATCGAAAAGACGATCGAACCGGCGATCGCGTTCGGCAGCAGGTGGCGGAACATGATGCGCGAGCGGCTGAAGCCGAGGCTGACGGCGGCAACGGCGTAGTCGCTGCTTTTCAGCACCAGCATCTGCGCCCGGATCAGCCTCGCGTAGGAAACCCAGCCGACCAGTGCCATGGCGATATAGAAGCTGCCGAGGCCAGGGCCGAGGATTGCGATGATCGACAGCATCAGCACGAGGAAAGGGAAGGCGAGAATGATATCGACGAGGCGCATGAACAGCGCATCGACGATGCCGCCGAAGAAGCCGGCGATCGTGCCGACCGTCGTGCCGATCAGGAAGGGGAAGATGACGCCGATCAGCGCCATCTGCAGATCGAGGCGGGCGCCCCAGAGGACGCGCGAGAGGATATCGCGGCCGAAATTGTCGGTGCCGAACGGATGTAACAGGGAAGGCGCCTGCAGGCGCACCTCGGCGTTCTGCATGATCGGGTCGTAGGGCGCGATAACAGGCGCGCCGATCGCCAGCAGGACGAAGAACAGCAATATGCCCGCACCGACGGCAAGCATCAGCCGCCGTCTGAAGAACCGGTGCCAACCGAGGGATGCTGGGGCGATTGCTTCGATGCTCATAGCCTCACCCTCGGATCGACGGTGACGGTAACGATGTCGGCGATGAAGTTGATGAGCACGGTGGCGCAGGCAAAGACCATGGCGACGCCCTGGACCACCATGTAATCGCGTGAAAAGATCGCCCTGACGAGCAGCTGCCCCATGCCGGGCAGCGCAAAGACGGTCTCGACCACCACCGTGCCGCCGATCAGCCAGCCGATGTTGACGGCAAGCAGGTTGATCGTCGGCACCAGCGAGTTCGGCAGCACATGCCGCCAGAAGACGATCCCCTCCGGCATGCCACGGGCGCGCGCTGCCGTCGCCACATCCGATTTCAGCTGCTCGATCATCGCCGCCCGCAGGCTGCGCGTCAGCACGGTCGAGAGCGACAGGGCGACCGTCAGGCTCGGCAGCACGAGATGCGACAGCTTCTCACCGATCGTCGCGCCATAACCGGAAACCGGCAGCACGCCGAGTTCGACGCTAAACAGGATAATCAGCATCAGCCCCAGCCAGAAGGGCGGAAAGCCGATGCCGAATGTCGAGACGATGCGCACCGCATGATCGGGCGCCCGGCCGGCATTGCGGGCGGCGATCGCCGACATCGGCACCGCAATCAGGACCGAAAGCACGACGCTGGAAACGACCAGCGCAAGCGTCGGCTCGATGCGGGTGACGATCAGCTTCAGCACGTCGATCTTGTAAAGGATCGACTTGCCCATCTCGCCATTGGCAAGGTTCTTGAGGAAATAAACATATTGCAGCCACATCGGCTGATCGAGGCCGTACTGGGCGCGGATGCTGGCAAGAGCTGCCGGTGTCGCGCGCGTGCCGAGGATGTTGCGCGCCGGATCGCCTGGGATCAACCGGACCAGAATAAAAGTGATGACGCTGATGCCAAAAATGACCGGCAGGAACTGCAGCGGTCGGGTCAGAACGAATCTATAGCGATGCATGAAGGCGATCGCCCCTCTTTCTTCGTCGGGTTTGAGCCGCTTTACTTTGCATCAGGCTGCCTTGTGCCGGGCGAGAAAATCGAGAAGCGCCGGATAATAATCCTGCGGATTCTCATAAAACGGCATGTGGCTGGCGTTGGCAAATACCTTGAGTTCGGCATTCGGCAGCGCAAGCTTCATCCTGAGCGCACAGGCCGGGGTCAGCTCATCATGCTCTCCCGTCGTGATGAGCACCGGCAGCATCAGCCGCGGCAGATCTGGGATGCGGTTCCAATCCTTGAGGTTTCCGATGTAGAGAAACTCGTTCGGCCCCTGCATCGTCTCGTAGGGCGCCATGTTCCAATCGTCGAGCGAGCGGCGCACCGGCGCCGGCCATTCCGGCAGACGGCAGACATGCCGATAATTCAGAATGGTGACGGCAGCGAGATATTCGGGGTGATTGTAGGTGCCTTGCGCCTCGTGCTTCTGCATCATCGACACGGTTTCTGGACCAAGCGCGGCGCGTAGCCGTTCCAGTTCCGAGATCAGATGCGGCATGTCGGCGACGGTATCTTCGAGGATCAGCGTCTTGAGGTTTTCGGGATAGGTCAGAGCATATTCGATCGCCAGCCACCCGCCCCAGGAATGGCCGAGCATGTGGACCTTGCCGAGGCCCAGCGCCTTGCGCACCGTCTCCGTCTCCTCGACATAACGGCCGATCGTCCAGAGCGAAAGATCGTCCGGCCGGTCGGAGGCGCCGGTACCGAGCTGGTCGAAGGCAACGACGCGATAGCCCTTGTCGATGAGACAGGAATGCGCCTCGCGCAGGTAGTCGCAGGGCAGGCCCGGCCCGCCGTTCAGGCAGAAAACCGTCTCGCTGCCGGTCCCGAAACTATAAGCAACGACGCGATAGCCATCGACATCGATCTCGAATCGCTCGTCCGGCCGTATTTCACGCCACATTGATCGCTCCGCCAGAAGATTTCGCTTGCTCAATAATTGGGCACGGCTAAATTTTTACCTTAAACCGCATTCTGTGCCAGCTATAAGAAGTGATAGGGTGGGCAGTACGCCGTACCCGGGAGCAAATCATGCTTGACGATATCGGAACGATCAGACGGCAGTTTACAGCGCATGAAACGCTGGACGGCCGGATCGATCAGGCCTTCGAGGCGATGCAGCAGATCGGCTTCGAAGCGCTGATCTATGACTATACGCCGGTGCCCTACGATCTCGACGGCGCCATCATGATACCCTCGCTGCTGAAGCTCAGGAATATCTCAGACGACATGCACGACTACTGGTTCGATCGCGGCTATTTCCGTATCGATCCGGTGCAGCAGGTGGCGCTGCGCACCTCCGCACCCTTCTTCTGGAACTATGACCCCGACGCCGATACGTTGATCAGGCGTTTCATGAGCGAGGCCACCGCGCCGGTGACGCGCTATTTGCGTGAACGCGACATGTCGACCGGCGTCACCGTCCCGGTTCACATGCCACGCGGCGACTATGCGACGGTCACCGGTATCCGGTTCGGCCGTAACAGCGATTTCGAACGACACGCGCTGCGCTATATCGCCGACTTCAATCTGCTGGCCCATGTCTTCCATGAGACCGCCTATTCGCTGTTCGACACGCGGGCGAAGAGCGTCGGCACGATCCGCCTGACCGAACGCGAACGTGAATGCCTGCGCCATTCGGCGGAAGGTTATTCAGCCAAGGAAATTTCCCGCATCATCGACCGTTCCGTCCCGACTGTCGTCATGCATCTGAACGCCGCAACCAAGAAACTCGGCGCCCGCAACCGCACCCAGGCCGTGGTGCGCGCTACCCATTACCGCCTGCTCGAAGACCGGCCGACCCAACCCTGGCCACCCTATAACTTGTGATAGCTGCCTTCGCCGTTGCCGCCGCGTTATGCTTTTTCATCACCGCTGAATGATGGAGACGCCTATGGGCGAAGTCACGACCACCGAAGCCTATTTGCCCTTTCGCGACTATCGCACCTGGTATCGCGTCACCGGCTCGCTGGAGAGCAGCAAACTGCCCCTCGTCGTCGCCCATGGCGGGCCTGGCTGCACGCATGATTACGTCGATTCCTTCAAGGATATCGCCGCCCTCGACGGCCGCCCGGTCATCCATTACGACCAGCTCGGCAATGGCAATTCCACCCGACTTCCAGAAAAAGGCCCGGATTTCTGGACGGTTGGCCTGTTCCTCGAAGAGCTGGACGCGCTGCTGTCCCATCTCGGCATTCAGCATCGTTATGCCTTCCTCGGCCAGTCCTGGGGCGGCATGCTCGGCGCCGAACATGCGGTGCGCCGGCCGCAAGGCTTGAAGGCGCTGGTCATCGCCAACTCGCCTGCAAACATGCACACCTGGGTTTCGGAGGCGAACCGGCTGAGGCAGGAACTGCCGAAGGAGGTGCAGGACACGCTGCTGAAGCATGAACTGGCGGGAAGCCTCACCGATCCGGACTATATCGCCGCCTCGCGCGTCTTTTATGACCGCCATGTCTGCCGCGTGTCGCCGTGGCCGCCCGAAGTGGCGCGGACCTTCGCGATCATGGACGAGGACAACACCGTCTACCGCAACATGAATGGCCCGACCGAATTTCACGTCATCGGCACAATGAAAGACTGGACGATCGAGAACAGGCTTGACCGTATCGAAGCCCCGACGCTGCTGATCTCGGGAAAATACGACGAGGCGACGCCACTGGTGGTCAGGCCCTACCTCGAACGTGTCCCGGGCTGCGAATGGGTGCTCTTCGAAAACTCCAGCCACATGCCGCATGTCGAGGAAAAACAGCTTTGCCTGGCGACCGTTTCCGGTTTCCTGTCACGGCACGATTGAGGAACGCGCTGCCGGCCCATTGGATCGCCCGCGATAAGCTGGCGATCACCTATCGACGAACCAGCCATTTCTTGGCGACGCGGCAAGCCATCGTATAGGCCGGATCAAAGACGTTGCCGACGTCGTAGCGCACCACCTGGCCGAGCAGATGGCTGGCCGCCGTCCTGTCCAAGCCATAATCCGACGCCAGCCAGGTCAACATTTCGCTGGTTGCATGTTGGAGCGCCTGATCGAGGGGTCGGGCGTTGCCGATGGTGAAGATGTCCTCGGCGGTTTCGCCGCGCGGCCAGACCAGCCCGGCCTTTTTTTCCACCGTCAGCCTCACCGTGACTTCGAAGGTGGTCTCGATGCCGGTTCCGACAATCTCGCCATCCCCTTGCACGGCATGGCAATCGCCGAGAAAGAACAAGGCGCCCGGAGCCGATACCGGAAAGCGAACCGTGGTGCCGGGACCGAACAGTCGATAGTCCATGTTGCCGCCATATTCGCCGCTGGTCGCGGTCGAGATCGCTTGGCCGAGGCTGGGCGCCACGCCGAAACAGCCGATCATCGGGGCGAGCGGCAGAACGAAATATTCGAGGCCTGCGACCGGCTCGGACATCCGGACGGTCGAGGCATCGCGGTCGATGGCCCAGATGGCGATATCGCGCGGCGGCAGGTCACGCACCGTCTCGGGATCGACCACGTTGGCGGCGACGACGCTTCGGGTAAACCCCGTGTCCCTGGTCGGGATCATGCTGATGATCTCGACCTTAAGCGCATCTCCGGGCTCGGCACCTTCCACGAAGATCGGGCCGTTCATCGGATTGCCGCCGGGTGCCTGCTTGACACCGTCCTTGTCATGTCCGGCGGCATCAAGCGTCTCAGTGATCACTGTGTCGCCACTGGCGACATGGAGCGCCGGGGGAAATGAACCGATGACATTATGGAAGATCGTCGGAATGAAGCGGTGAGTGGTCATCACAATACGCTCTCGCTCGTTTGGAATGTTGTGAGCCTGCAGTTGAACTGCTCGGCGGAGAGAGTTGGAGACTAGATCAGAGATTGCCTGCAATGCCAATCCACAGCATCACCCGAAATACGGTTCGGCCGCATTCCGGCCGCCGATCGGCAGGCTGTCATATCAACGCGTCTTTAGACATCGGGGAGGACTCCCTGGAATCCTGAAAGCAGATGATCACGCCTCGACCGACGTCGAGGCGCGATCACTTTACGCTCAGAATTTGAAGCTGGTGCCGAACGTTACCTTTTGCTGATTAACCTCGAAATCGCCGAGCGCCGAACCGAAATCCTTGCTCCCGAAATCGTCATAACGATATTCAGCGCGCATCAATATATTGTCTGTCAGGGCGCGCTCCACACCTGCGCCGGCGGTCCAGCCAATCAGAATGTCGTCCTTCTTGCCAACGCCCGGCACGTCGACTTCTCCACCGGCTGCGGCCAAACCCCCGGTTCCGTAGATCAACATACGGTCCAAAGCATATCCCACGCGGCCACGCGCCGAGCCGTCCCATTTAAGGGAAACGTCACTCCCATCCTTCCAGTTGTAGTTGAAGTCATTTTCGATACCGAAGATGAAAGGGCCGTGCTGGAAATTATATCCGCCATAAATACCCGTGGACCCGCCAACGAGATCCTGCTCGGAACCGCTGAGGTAGCTTGCATGTGTCGCGGTATATCCGCCTTGCAGTCCAAGATAGAACCCCGACCAGTCGAAGGCCGACTGGGTCTGTTCCTGTTGAACATATGCGGGATCTTGAACCACGAGATCGGCGGCAAAAGCCGGCACTGCCGATAAAGTCACGGCGGCCAACGCGATTATCTTTTTATACATTAAAGTGCCTCGTCATTCGATTATTGGAGAAAGCTCAGCAAACCGGCAAGTCGGCTGGGGCCGATGCATTATGCTGCGGTTCGGAGTTGCGGTTTGCACTTTATTGTTGAGATATGTTGTGAACTCGGACACGGCGCAGGCGCCAAGGTCGCGCGTCAAGACGTCTCCGGACGTGTCGATACAAAACGAGCGCCAGCGCATATTCGGGCTACCACCCGATCAAATTGTCGATCGTCGGGCGCAGAATCCAACGCAGGCAGTGTAGAATTCCAACTCGCAGAAAACGAAACTTCCATCACAAACGTGCGGCCGCAAAATACGAATATTTGAGCCTATGTAATTGTAATAAAATAATTATTTTTGTTCCATAACCTGCATTACGCCACATTGTTTTGTAGCCGCAAAGTTGAAGTGTCCTGTTTCTGCAAAGTTGGAATGTCACACTCCCCGGGTCTGATTGACGCTTGGGAGATTGCGGATGGGACTGATTGCGATGAGCGAGCGCGATCTGCAGCGGATCGAAGTTCTGTCGAAAGATCCGGATGCTGCGCATCGATAAGTAAGAAGACACGTGAACAGAAGCGCCAGAGAGCGCTCGACCCATTAGGGGAGCGCTCTCTGGCGTCCAAGCAGCCAAGCGAGCGATCACTCGCTGCATGGCAATCGTTTTTCCGGCGATAGACCATGGATATGGGCCGGACCGCCCGTCGCTCAAGATCGACGGAGAGCCTCTCCGATCAGGCCGTCCGTCTAACCATGCGCGCGATCGCGATGAGGATGCAGGCTCCAACGAAGCCCGCGATGAGATATCCCAGCCATCCGCCGAGGACGACGCCGAAGAGCGAGAGAATGAAGTTGGCGACGATCGCGCCGACGATGCCAAGCAAGACGTTCATGAGGACGCCCATGTTGCTCTTCATGAACATTTCGGCGAGCCATCCTGCCAAACCGCCAATGATGATTGCTGCAATCCAGCCGATACCTGCGTTTTCCATATGAATTCCCCTGAATGTTGGACGAAACGGCGATCGCCACCGGACTGCCAGGTCATCAAATCTTTGCGGGAATGATTGCCGCGCGACCGAGAATTAAACACGCGCGGTGCCGATTGGTTCCGGCGGTCAGACGGACTCTATTCATGCGAACGCCGCTGGTGATAGTTTTCCAGCAATCGTCATCGGCATTCGCGATGGATTCAATCGAAGCGCGGATCCTGGGAAGCGGACGATCAAACACCTAGGGCGCTGTCGCAGAGGCTGAAGGTCATCGATGATCTCTCTGAGGGCGATCTGCCGATCTGGAAAGCTTAGGCCGAAGGAATCCAGTCCAATCGAAGCACTGCGCCGCTCTTATCCAGCCACCAACTGGCCGGATTGCATGGCTGGCCGCGAACCTACACAAGGCGCATGCGTGAAAATCGAAAAAAATTTCAACTCCAGATACATGTGCCGCATCAGGCCGCTGAGCTTTTGCTGGTCGCGAATGCCGCATTCGAACCAGGAGACAAGCTCCCTTGCAACATGCTGCGCTGCCGGACTGCCAATGTCATATGATTTTTCCTGACACCATTGCCTGAGCACAGCTTTCAGCATGGCCACGTCATCGGGCTGCAGCGCCGGCTTCGTAATTCCCGAATGCTGGGTCATCCGTATTCCTCCCCAATTACATCAGCCGATCCTAATCTACGGATTTCCGTTTTCAACCTCGCGTACGAAAACGTACGTATCGAGGCGCTGGCGGCACCGGAATCCGGATAGCCGGCGGCATGTCCGGGCCATCTGCCTGCCGTGGCGGGCGACCACGACCATCCATGTCCCATCACGACCTGCGCCGAAACCTCCCTCCCACAGGCACACCGGGGCGATCGCCCGAAGCCAGCGACCTCGGCCGCGCCAGCATGGCGCCATCTGTGGCAGACCCTTACCGCCCCCTACGCTAAGTTCCCGATTTCGAGTAGAGCCCAAGATCGCCGCCAATGGCGAACCCGCAGCGCTGATAAAATTTCGACAACGCACCCTCTCGCTGTGAGACCAGCCAGACGCTATTACAACCTTCGGCCATTGCTGTTTCGTAAATTGCCGAAAGCAGCGCTGTCCCTATCCCCGCGCCCTGCGCTTCAGGCAGTACCGAAAGCTCGTCCAGGTAAATGACCGGACCGGAGTGGCGCCGCTGTCGTATGCCCAACGCTACCCCTAGCACCTTGCCTCCCTCGATGGCCGCAAGGGCAATCGATTTGGGCGTTTCAAGCACAGTCTTCACATTCTCAACCGCCGCTTCAAGCGACCAATCCTCGTTCCACGGAGGTCGAGCATAGGCACTTACCAGTACGGCGGCGGCGCTGCTGAGATGTTCTGGAATAAGACGCTTAATCTGAAACGGCATGAATCCACCCTACGTTGAGTGAGGTGACATTTGCAGCAGTTTGACCGTTAACGCAACGGGGTCGCAGATGCGACGCACCCGCTGCTCTTCACACCGTGGGTAGTTGTGTTGCGCACGAAGTGACGTGGGTCGCATCTTTCATGTCGCTGTCAGAGCTTTTCCGATCGTTGGCTTGAATTCCGCATCAAGTGGACCCATCACGCCAGAGTCTCTCCGGCGCTGACGAAGGTTTGTTGGCCATAGATTTTGTGTGTGGATCGAGCTCGGCTTGCCGAGATATCGCGTCGAAGCAGGAGATTATCATGGCCAAAGAAAACCAATAGCTCCGAGGTGTGCGCGGTTTAGCGTTGCTTTAAACAAACTGTGCAAGGGTAGAGGCCTGTCATCTACACCGGCAACCTGATGAAGTTTCGAAGAAATCCAAACATGGTGCGCAGCCTCGCGGGCGCTGTAAACCGAACTGGCGCATTTGCTCCCGCAATATTTGCTGCAATTATTGCAATCATCGTCGTCTCTGTTGCAACGAACTGGCGGCTCGAGCGATCGCTCGCCGATGAACGCTCGATTGTTGCCGGTGAGCTCGCCACCATATCATCTCGACTTCAAACGAACCTCAATAGCAATGTGAAGCTGTTGCAAGGGCTGGCAGCTGGAATTGCGGTCGACCCGGCGATGGACCAGAACCAATTTTCCAAGCTTGCCGCGCAGATCCTGCAGCCCGATTCACAACTGCGCAGCTTCGCCGCGGCCCCCGGCATGGTGGTCAAATGGGTCTATCCAGAAAAAGGCAACGAAAAGGCCATCGGGCTCGATTACCGAACGAATGAGAAGCAACGCGATAGCGCAATGCTGGCGCGCAACACCCACAATATCGTTCTGACCGGCCCTGTGGACCTTGTCCAAGGTGGAACCGCTTTCGTTGTCAGATGGCCAATTTATGTCACTGACGGAACGAGCCAGGTCTTTTGGGGTCTGCTGTCTGGGCTGATAGATATACCAAAGCTCTACCGAGAAAGCGGCCTTGAATCGACCGACCTTGAGATTGCCATCAGTACCGTGCCGGAGCCGGATTTACCTAAAAAAGTGTTCCTCGGCAGCCTGCAAACTTTTTCGAAGAAACCGGTTAAGGCGTCCGTCGATATGGCTTATGGACGATGGACCCTGGTCGCGGCGCCTAAGGGCGGATGGGGCCAAAATAGCGGGATCGGCATTTTTGAGCTCTATGCGAGCTTGTTGTCGTTATGTGTCGTTGCGCCGATTATCTGGGTCGGTTTTCTGACCAAATCACGCCAAAGAACGATTGAAAAGCTTCGCCTTCACAAGAAAAAGCTCGTTCGAGCACGGCAAAGGCTGGAGTACCTGTCGTTGCATGACGCCCTCACGGGACTTCCCAATCGACGATTTGTCGACCAGATCATCTCGCAGCCGCCGCGACCTGATCCAGAAGATTGTCTGATACTCATCCATATCGACCTGGATCGATTTAAAGAGATTAACGACACGAAAGGGCATGCTGGCGGTGACACAGTCTTGCAAGCAACAGCTTCGCGCCTTGCGGGGTTGGCCGGCCCAAACGAGGTCGCTGCTCGGATCGGCGGAGATGAGTTCATCTTCGCCAGCTGGAATGCCAATCCCGAGCCTAAAGCAAAGGCATTAGCCAGTCTGATTGTCGATTCTCTCGAGCAGACAATCTTTATTGATGGCGTGGAGTGTGTCGTCGGCGCCAGCGTCGGTGTCGCCTGGGAGACCCCACGGGCGGGCTGGCGAGACCTCAGCCAATTGCTTTTGAATGCCGACCTGGCTCTATACGAGGCAAAGAAGACGGGCCGCGGCCGTGCCGCCGTTTTCACCGAAGAGCTTCGCAGCGCGGCGATCCTTTCGAAAGAACTGGCGGACGAATTTCATCACGCCCTCGATTGCGATGAACTCGTTGCATTCTTCCAACCGCAGTTCGATGCGACCACATTGACTATCGCCGGCGTTGAGGCACTTGCCCGGTGGGTTCACCCGAAAAAAGGTCTGCTCGGCCCAGACAAATTTCTTGATGTCGCCGAAAGGCTGGGGCGTAGCGGGGACATGGACCGGCTGATCCTGCAAAAGGCTCTCTTCGAGCTTACAAGATGGGACAGCTTGGGAATGCAGATCCCGCGTGTCTCGGTAAACATTTCAGCGCGTCGACTGGCACAGCCAAATCTGCTTGCGGAACTGTCCGAGCTTCCCGTCGCGAGGGGCCGCCTGTGTTTCGAGTTGCTGGAGACAATCTCCTTCGACCATCTTCAGCCTGTTCTCAATGACATCATTCCAGCTGTCAAAGAGCTCGGCATTGAAATCGAGATCGACGATTTCGGCACCGAACATGCCAGTATCGTCAGTCTACTGAGATTTGAGCCGCGAAGATTGAAGATCGATCGGGAAATTATCAAGCCGATTATCGCCTCTCCATCTCAACGCCGTCTGGTCTCCTCGATCATAGAAATTGGCCGGTCACAGAACATCGACATCGTCGCAGAGGGCGTGGAGACAATGGAGCATGCGAAGATCCTGAAAGATCTTGGTTGCCATTTGCTGCAGGGTTACGCGCTGGCGCGACCAATGACCTCGGAGCAGTTGATCGAATTTTGCCGTGCGAAAGACGAGGGACTCACAGCGGCAGGCTGATAGCCATGCCCTGCTTCCCCAAGCACTCCAGGCTTGCGCGTTCCACAACCGGCTCACCAGGGGATGGCATCGAGATCAGCAAGGGCTCGACGCGCTCCAGCCAATTGATTGGCTCGACCCGGCTAGGCAGATACGCCCAGCCGGGTTGAGCCTGCGCCTTTACTTGCCCATCATTTGCTTCGCGTTTTCGGGCGTGATGGCTGTGGTATCGACCGTTACCGTCGGCTCAACAGACGACGCGCAGTCCAGCAGTATCGACTTTGCCATGTCGATCGCCTCCTTCCCTCCCGTAGGATAGGTAAAGGTCGCGGACCAATCGCCCTTTGCGACCGCCTCAATTCCCCCGGCAGGCCCAGGCAAGCCGTCAGTGCCGATGATCTTCACGCTCTTACCGGCACCTTTCGCAGCAAGCAGCGCACCCGCCGCCATCATATCGTTGCTGGCATAGACCATCTTGATATCGGGATGGGCCTGCAGCATGGCGGCGAACGCCGTTTGCGCTTTATCCGGCAGCCAGTCCGCCGCCTGTTCTGCCACGATCTGGATCTTGGAATTGGCTTTCACGCCATCTTTGAAGCCATTGAGCCGTTCGACGGCCGGTGTCGAACTGGGCAGCCCCTGCAGCACGGCGGCCTCGCCGCCATCCGGAAGAAGCGTCTTGCTGGTATATTCGCCGGCCGCCAGCGCAATCTTGTAGTTATCGCCTCCGATGAAAGCTGTGTAGTCCTTGCCAGCTTCACCGTTCGTCTTGCGATCAAGTTCGATGACCGGGATACCCGCGTCCATAACCCGTTTGACGGCGGGTGTCAGCGGGGCCGCCTCGAAAGGCGAGATCAACAGAAGGTCGACCTTTTGGGTGATGAAATTGTCGACTTGCGACGTCTGCGTGTTGACGTTGCCTGCCCCGTCGGCAATCTGCAGTGTGAACTGCGGGACTGCCTTGGCGGCTGCTTCCAGTTCATCGTTGACGTGCTGGCGGTAGGGCTCCGCATTGTTTGCCTGCGAGAAGCCGATGACGAATTCGCCATCCTTGGCGCAAGCCTTCACAAGCGGATCGGCAGCTTGGGCCACGCCCGCAATACAAAGACATGAGCCCGCCATAAGTGCCATGCGCCGGGCACTCGAAAATCGAAGTGCATTCTGTGTCATTACTTTCTCCTCCACATTGGTCCCGGATCCACCCTCCGGAAGATGCCGCCACACTACCTGCCCAATCCTTCGCGGCGACGAACGAGGGATTGAAGGACTGCCGCCAGAACGATAATTGCCGCTGTAGAAAGCAGCTGCATGGCCGGCGTGATGTTGTTGAGCTGAAGAATATTGGCCAAGGCGCCAAGCATGATCGTACCGGCGATCGTTCCGACCATGGAACCCGACCCGCCAAACAGGCTTGTCCCACCAATGACGACAGCCGCGATGGCCGTCAGTTCATATCCGGTGCCATCATTGGCGCTCCCGAAATTGAATTGCCCGGCATGGACGATGCCGGCCAGCGCGGATGCAAAGCCGGTAATGGCGTAAACGGCGATCTTGATTGCCGAGACCGGAACACCTGAAATGCGAGCGGCGCGCTCGTTTCCGCCGACGGCATAGACGTAACGGCCGAATCTAGTCGTGTTCAGCACCAGCGTGGCGATGCAAGCAAAAATCAAAAAGACGATCGTGGCCACCGGAACGACATTGCCGAACAATCGCCCGCCGAGAACCGCAAAGATGGGTGGAGCCAGCCCAGGGCCATCACCATAGGATATATTGATGTACTGATTGCCCGACACGACGAGTGCCAGCCCGCGAGCTGCCTGTAAACCGGCAAGAGTGACGATAAAGGCTTCAAGCCGAAACTTGCTTGAGATCGCTCCCTGGACCAAGCCGAAACAAGTGCCCATCAGCAGCACTGCCAGCACCGTTGTAATCAGTCCAAAACCGCCGGAGACCATCAATGTTGCTGTGACGACGCTCGCAAGACCAAGGGCGGCCCCAACCGAAAGATCGATCCCGGCGGTTATGATCACAAACGTCATTCCGATGGCGATGATGCCGGTTTCCGACACTGCGCGAACGATGTTGGCGATGTTGTCGGGTTGAATGAACAGGATGACCCCATGCCTACGCGGCGAGAATATGATGCCACCGGCAAACACCAGCACAAGGCCGATCAGGCTTTGGAAGCGGACGATCACCGCAAGCGGATCGATGCGCTTTGCCGGTTGAATCGGAGAACTCGACGTAATTTGCTGTTCGGACATCATCCCTCCCTCCCGTTGGCGGCGGCCAGAACGTCGTGTTCGCCCACCCCGCCAGAAAATTCGGCAACGCTGCAGCCATTGCGTAGAACCACTATTCGATCGCATAGGCCAATCAGCTCAGGCATTTCGCTTGAAGCGACAAGGATGCCCAATCCGTCCGAGGCAAATTCGCGCAAGCGGGCGTAAATCTCTCCCTTTGCTCCGACGTCAACACCGCGGGTCGGCTCGTCGAGAAGCAACAAGCTGGGATTGCCCAGCACTTCCTTGGCAAGGACGACCTTCTGCTGGTTGCCGCCAGAAAGAGCACCCACCGCGATCCCGGGATTCTTGGGACGGATGTCGAAATTCCCGAACGAGCTCTTGATCGCATCGTCCTGTCGACGTGCAGACAACAAGCCGTTTGGGGATATTCGGCGAATGATCGACATGACCAGATTGAGGCCGACAGACATACGCAGCATCAGCCCGGCGCCGCGCCGATCGTCGGTTACGAAGGCGAGGCCAGCCCGGCGCGCGGCTGCGATGGATCTAAGCCTTGCCGGTTTGCCGCCAATGGTAACCTCACCCTGCCATCGGCCCGGCACACCTGTCCCGTAAAGAGCGCTAAGAAGCTCCGTTCGCCCTGCACCCATCACGCCAGCCAAACCGACAATTTCACCGCGGTGAACATCCAGGTCGATCTTCGATGGAGCTTGCCAGCCGGGTGACGCCCGGTGCGGGCGGAAAGAGGCCTGCCGCATCCTCAGTAACACGTCGCCGACACGATCCGATCGAGGCGGGTAAAGCTCGTTCAACGGACGGCCGACGAGAAGCTGCACCAGTTGGGCTTGCGGAGCGTTCGGTTCGGTAATGCCGGCGACCTTGCCGTCGCGCATGACCGTCACGCGATGGGCAATCTGCGGCACTTCCTCAAGGCGATGCGAAATATAGACGATACCGACGCCTGATGATGCGAGCCCGCGCATGATATCGAACAATCGATCGACTTCGCCGACAGTCAACGCCGCTGTCGGCTCATCCATAATCAGAGCGCGCGATGCATAGGACAGCGCCTTGACAATGGCGACGACCTGGCGTTGGCCGATAGATAGCTCGCCGACAAGCTGAGCGGGATCGATCGATCGGTCGATTGCTTCCAGCCTTTTGTGCGCTTCGCGCAGCATCGCCTTTCCGTCGAGCATGCCATGGGGATGGACAAGCTCGCGGCCAAGAAAGAGATTGGCCGCGACGCTCAGACTCGGAACGAGATCCAATTCCTGGAAAATCGTTGCAATTCCCGCCGCCTGTGCATCCCGGGGGCTGTGAAATCGGGCGGGTTTGCCATCGATAAAGATCTCTCCCTGGTCCGGCGTGTGTACACCGGACATCAGGTTCATCAACGTCGATTTGCCCGCGCCATTCTCTCCAAGCAGGGCATGGATTTCACCCACTTTAAGATCGAAGTCCACGCCACGCAGCGCTTGAACCCCGCCAAAATGCTTGGTGACCCCTTTCGCCGAAAGAACAACCTGGCTCATGCTGCTTCTCCACACGATTCACGCACCCGCAAAACCGGCGACAGTCGAACGGTCTCGCGGGGGCGGTGCTTGTTGCCGATCCGCGCAATCAGCAAGTCGGCCGCCTTCCTGCCAATCTCATCGCAAGGCTGGGCCATCAGCGTCAGGCGCGGCTCGAAGTAGTCTGCCCATTCGAAATCATCGATCCCGAGCACCGAAATGTCTTCGGGAACGCGCAGTCCCCGTTCCCGAATGGCTCTCATAGCGCCGATCATCGCTAGATTGTTTGAGGCAAGGATTGCTGTCGGTGGCTCCTTCAGTTCCAGCAAGCGGTGCGTCGAAGCGGCGGCGTCAGCCGTGCTGCGGTTGCCGTTGCTGATGAAGGCATGTGGGACCTCTATCCCCCTCTCCGTCATAGCTTCCCGGAAAGCCCTGGTGCGCTCCACGGTCGTCGCAAATCCAGGCTGGCCGAGGATGATCCCAACCCGGTGGTGATGGAGCGTGACGAGGTGATCGACCAGCATGCGAATTGCCGCCGTGTTGTCGGTCCCGACCTGATCGAAACGATCATCGGAGAGCCTGTCGACGAGCACACAGGGAACATCGCATTCAAGGAGGTAGTCCAGCGATTTCTTAGGATCGCCCGAAGCGGCAAGGATAATCCCGTCGACACGGCGGTGGTGCAGATGCCGGACGAGTTCCAGTTCTCGATCCGGATCATCCTGTGTATCGCACAGAAATACGATCAAGCCTCGCTTGGAACACTCGGCTTCGATCGCGCAGATGATGTCGCTGAAGTAAGGGTTCGAAATCGCCGAAATCGCCAGTCCGACCGTGCCCGTCGACGATAATTTGAGAGAGCGTGCAACAGCGTTCGGGATGTATCCGATCTCGTCCACGGCCTCCATGACGAGCTTCGCCTTCTCGGGCGACACGTAGCGCGTCTTGTTGAGAACATGGGAAACCGTGGAGACCGAAACCCCCGCCGCCTTTGCAACTTCGGAAATCGTCGTCATGAGCGCGCTCCGGCGTTCGCCGGCAGCACAACAAGAAAGCGTCTCAAATTTTCCTCCCAGGCGGAATTCCAACCTTAAAAAGGCTCTCCAAGGATCCGCGAATAAGATCAGGCTAGCGCCATCGAAACGTTTGCGCAATCGTTTTTTTCTCGATATTGTCCAATTCGTGATCATCTCTTGGGAGGGAAATGACGTGCTCAAAGGCGTTCCGCCGTTCGTTACGGCCGACTTGTTGTGGGTTATGGCCTCTATGGGTCATGGCGACGAATTGGCCATCGTCGATCGAAACTTCTCGGGCTTTCGGGTGTCGACCCAGACCACCAGCGGAAAGCTTCTCATCTTGGAGGGGGTCGATGCACCGACTGCAGTTGACGGGATCCTCAAGATGATGCCCCTGGACAGATTCGGCGACACGCCGCTGATGCACATGGAGGCCGTCGACGCGCCGGGTGAGTTGCTGGAAGTGCACCGGGACGTCATCACCGTATGCGGTGAGGCAGAAGGGCGCTCGATCGCGAGCCAACCTATCGAGAGGTTTGCTTACTATCCCATTGCGATGCGATCGTTTGCGATCATCCAGACCGCTGAATCGCGCCCCTATGGGAACTTCATCCTGAGGAAGGGCGTGCTCTGAGGGTCAAGCCTCGAGCAGGGCCGGCGATTGGGCTGCGGGCCCCTGAATTTCCATCTGATCCGCATGGGTTGCTTGTCGGCAAGGATTAACTGCCGGCCAAGCGCCTTGCGCTCTCCACGATCGGCCGAACAGCGGCTTCCATGCTTTCCGGCGTCGTGCCGGTGACGATGACGCCGAGCAGCGCCGCAGCGATGCCGGCCGCCTTCAACTTTGGCATATCCTCGGCCGTGAATTTCTTCTGGCTCGGCGCAATGACCGGGATGCCGGCCTTGGCGACAATCGCTCTGTAGCGGGCAAGATCGGTCTCATCGAGCGGCTTGCCGTAGTCCGCGAAGGCAGCAATAGAGGCTTCCATCATCGCGCCCGGAATCTTGAGGATTTTGCGAAATTCCTCCTCGGTGCTCCTTTCGCCGAGCGCCGGCATCGGCCGAAGCTTCGATTGCCAGAGATGGGGCTGCATGTCGCTGATATAGATGTTGAAGCCCTCGAAGCCGAGATCGGCGAGCGCATCCATCTCCTGCGCGCTCGGCACATTCGTCTGCCCGGCCATGACAAGGAGCGGCACGCCCAACGTGGCGAGCTTCTCGAAGAAGGGCCGCTCTTGCGCGAAGCTGCCGAAGGTGGTGCCGGTCGCGCGGTGGTAGGCATTGAGATGCACTTTCAGCGCAAAGGCCCCTGCCCTCAACGCCGCCCTGGCGAGATCGAGGTCATGACGCGCAAGTGAGACGATGACCGGAAAGTCGCCACCTCGCAGCGCCTTGGTGAGTTTGGTTTCAGGATAGGCATCCATGTTGGATCTCAATTCAGCCGCTGGCCATCATCGGCCGCAAAGAGATGGACGGTGGCAAGTTCTGGCCGCACGCGGATCATCGCGCCGGGCGAGAGTGACACGCGCTCGCGGAAAACGCAGGTGACCGTCGTATCGCCGAGTTTCACCGTCACATGCGTTTCCGAACCCATCGGCTCGACCAGGATGATTTCCGCGGGCACGCCCTGCTCGTCGAGGGCGAAATGTTCGGGACGAATGCCGTAAACCGCGTTGCGGCCCCTGAATTCCTCGGCCGCCTCCGGCAGCGGCAGCAGGATACCCGGTGCCGCGAAACCGCCCGAGGTGATTGTGCCGGTCAGGAAATTCATGGCCGGCGACCCGATGAAACCCGCGACGAACTGGTTGGCCGGCCGGTCGTAGAGATCGAGCGGCGCGCCGATCTGCTCAACCCGGCCGCCGTTGAGCACGACGATCTTGTCGGCCATGGTCATCGCCTCCACCTGGTCGTGGGTGACGTAGATGGTCGTGGTTTTGAGTTTCTGGTGCAGGCTCCTGATTTCGCCGCGCATCACGACGCGCAGCTTGGCATCGAGGTTCGACAGCGGCTCGTCGAACAGAAACACCTGCGGATCGCGGACGATCGCTCGGCCCATGGCGACGCGCTGCCGTTGCCCGCCCGAAAGCTGGCGCGGATAACGGTCGAGCAGATGCGACAGCCCAAGGATATCGGCCGCCCAATTCACCCGCTCCTCGATCGCGGCCTTTTTGATGCCGCGATGCTCTAGCGAAAACCCCATATTCGTCGCGACCGTCATATGCGGATAGAGCGCATAATTCTGGAAGACCATGGCGATGTCGCGATCCTTTGGATCGAGCTCGTTCACCACGCGCCGGCCGATGCGGACGTCGCCAGCGGTGATCGTCTCCAACCCGGCGATCATCCGGAGCAAAGTGGACTTGCCGCAACCGGAGGGTCCGACAAGCACGACGAACTCGCCGTCTTCGATTTCGAGGGTGACGTCGTGGATGATGCCCAAGGCACCATAATTCTTTCGGACGCGGGAAAGGGTAACTTCAGCCATCATTCGATTTCCGGGTTCTTCAGCCCTTGAGGCCGGTATGCGCGAGCCCTTCGACGAATTGCTTCTGCGCGATGATGAAGACGATGAGCACGGGAAGCGCCGTCAGCGTCGCGGCGGCGAGCTGGATGTTCCACATGGGACCGCCATAGGCGTCGGTGTATTGGGTAAGCGCCTGCGGCAGGGTGAACTTGTCGGCACTTGAGAGGAACACGATCGGTTCGAGGAATAGGTTCCAGGAATGCAGGAAGGTGAATATCGCGACCGATGCAAGCGCCGGTCTTGCCAGCGGCAGTGCGATCTTCCGAAAAATCTTGAAGCGGCCGAGGCCATCGACGCGCGCCGCTTCCTCCAGCTCCGCCGGCAGTGTCACGAAAAACTGCCGCATCACGAAGGTGGCGAAAACGCTCGGCGCTCCGAAGATCGGCACGAGGATCAACGGCCAGTGGGTGTTTACCATGCCCGCCTTCAGGAACATCTGGAAGAGCGGCACAATCGTCACTTCCGACGGAATGAGAAGGCCGAGCAATACGATCATGAAGATCGCGTTGGCGAAGGGAAATCTGATGCGCGCGAAAGCGTAGCCCGCCATCGAGGAGACGACCATGGTGCCAACCGTCACAACCCCGGCGATATAGGCCGAGTTCCAATATTGCGTCACGAAGGGCTGCAATTCGAACACCTTGCTGTAGGTCGTCCAGTCGTAGCTCTCCGGGATGAGACGCGGCGGAAAAGCGAAGATATCGCTGATCGGCTTCACCGAGGATGTCACCATCCACCAGGTCGGGAAGACGAAGGGGATTAGCAGCACGCACATCAGCCCGTAGACAAACGTTTTCAGTCGCGGAGAGAGATCAGCTTTCATAGAAGACAATCCTCTTGCGCATCTGCCATTGGGCAAAGGTCAGGGCGGCGACGATGACGAAGAGCAAGATCGACAGCGTCGAGCCGTAGCCGAAGAGATGGAACTGGAAGGCCTGCTGATAGAGGTAATAGACCAGCACCGTCGTCGATATTCCCGGTCCACCCTGGGTCAGAACGGCAATCTGCGCGAAAACCTGCAGCGACCCGACGATGGTGATGATCGAGGTCAAGAGGATGGTCGGGCTGATCAACGGCAGGGTGATGCGACGGAACTGCTTGAAGCGCGGCGCACCGTCGATGCGGGCGGCCTCGTAGAGTTCGTTCGGCACGCCCTGCAGGGCCGCCAGGAACAGGATCATGTTGAGGCCGACATTCTTGAAAACCTGCACGACGATCACTGAGATCATCGCGGTCGTTTCCTCACGCAGCCAGTTCGGC
Source organism: Rhizobium sp. NZLR11 (assembly GCF_019685115.1). Lineage (NCBI taxonomy): Bacteria > Pseudomonadati > Pseudomonadota > Alphaproteobacteria > Hyphomicrobiales > Rhizobiaceae > Rhizobium > Rhizobium sp. NZLR11. The sequence continues at coordinate 333,061 of NZ_JABDWD010000001.1, forward strand.
CCTTCGATACCGACGAGCTGCAACATGCCGTTGATGCCGCCGTTCTTCTGCAAAAGGAAACCCCAGACGATCGTCCACGCGACCAGCGACACCACGACCGGCGAGAAGAACAGCGTGCGGAAGATGGTGATGCCGGCGAGCTTCTGGTTGAGAAGCACCGCGAGCAGCAACGCCAGCGCCATGTTGAGGATCACCAGCCCGGCAGAAAAGATCGCGGTCGCGCCCAGCACTTCGAGGAGGTTCGTGTCCTCGATCAGCATCTGATAGTTCTGCGTGCCGGTATAGGTGAAGGTATTGGCGAGCACGTTCCACTCGTGGAGCGAATACCAGAAGACAAGCCCGAGCGGGATCAGCACGAACCCAATGATGCCGATCAGCTGCGGGGCGATGAAAAGGAAACCGGCGAGGCTGTCGCGCCGTCCGATCGTCCAGAAGGGCGATGAGGCACGGCCTTCCGAGCGTATATGATCCCGTGCGACAGCCATCACCTTACCTCTTAGCGCTTCAGCAGTGGGCCGATCTGGCCGCAGATCTTCTGGAGCGTGCCGGGAATATCGGCATCCGGACGCCAGACGGCATCAAGCCCGGAGCGCACCGCCTGCTGGATTTGTGCAAAGCCGGTATGACCGGGAATGACCTTGCCGGTGGCGATGCCGGAGATGACAACCTTGCCGATCTGCTCCTGGCTGAGCAGCGGGTTGGTCTTCTTGAGCACATCTGCGTTCAGCAGCGACTTGCGGGCCGAGGGGAAGAACTGGCTGAGTTTGGCCGAGTTTTCCGGATTGGTCATATAGGCGACGAATTCGGCGGCGGTGTTGGCATTCTTGCCGGCCTGCATGACGCCGACGCCGGCCTGACCGATCAGCGAATATTCGCCGGCCGGCCCCTTCGGCAGCGGCACCAGATCCCAAGAGAACGGCTTGTCCTTCGGGAGGAGCGAGGCGCGGCTGATCTGAGTGATGGTCATCGCCGCATTGCCGGCAAAGAAATCGACGTTTTCGCCGGGACCCGGGATCGCCTTCTTCTTGAAGATCGCGTCGTGGATGAAAGTCAGCGCATCGACCATGGGTTTTTCGGTGATCGTGCAGGTCTTGCCATCCGCGCTCCAGGGCGAAGCGCCCCAGCCGTTCCAGACCGAAGCGAGATTCTGCCAGATCTGGTAATTGAAGTCGCGCACGATCAAGCCGCCCTTGCCCGGCACCTTATCCCCTTGGCCGACGGCCGAGGCCGTGGCGATCACGTTATCCCAGGTCCATTGCCCGGCGGCAATCATCTCGGCCGGCGTCTTGGCGCCAGCCGCCTTGATGACGTCGTTGTTGACGAACATCGCAAACGGCGAGGTTGAAAATGGATAGGCGTAAAGCTTGCCATCCTTGGTCCAGCGTTCGGCCGCCGTGGGGATCAGTTCTTCGGCATTGTAGCCCTTGGTCGCCTTCAACACATCGGTAAGCGGGTAAAGCGCGCCGGAGTTGACGAAGTCGTAGGCTGCGGTCTCGAAAATCCAGGCCATATCAGGCGCATTGCCGCCGGCGATCTGGGTGGTCAGCGCGGTCGTGTAGGTGTCGAACGGCAGCGACTCATAAGTCACCTTCACATTCGGATGATCCTTGGAAAAGCCCGCGGCGATCTCGTTGAAGAGCTTCAGATGCGCCTCGTTGGCGCTCCAGATCGTCATGCGCAGGTTGATCGCATCTTCGGCATTGGCGATGCCATGCCATGCGAATGGCGCGGCGAGCGCCAATGCCGCGACGGCCGATCTCAGGGTCCTGTGATAGTTCATTCCCGTTCCTCCTCCAAAGATGGGTTAATCAGTATGCCGAGACGTCCGGCCAGCGCATTTCGATGCCTTCGCGCCTAAGCTCCCGCTGGAAATCGTGGAGTTGCTCATCGTTTTCCTGAACCTGGTGCGGCGTAAGCCCCTTCTCCAGGCAATGGGCTGCCAGCATGCCGGCAGCTTCGCCGATGTTCCATTCGACAGGGTGCAAGCGGTAGCAGCCATTGGTGATGTGGGTGGTGCCGATGTTCTTGCCGGCGGCAATGAGATTCTTCATTCGCTGCGGCAGGAGTGAACCAAGCGGGATCTCGAACGGGCAGGACGGCACGTCGATATAGTTGTCGCCGCCGGTCGAGGGGTGAAGGTCGATGCGGTACATGCCGATGCCGACGCTATCGCGGTAGTTGACCGCGCCCTTTGTGCCGCGCACCGAATAAGACAGGTCCTGCTCTACAATGCGAGTGACCGGCTTGATGCGGCGGCTTTCGCGGATATAGGGCGCCATGGCAAGACCATGTTCCGTGCCGGCAATGTCGCCGCGAAGTCGGAGACCGCGGTAGCCCTGGCCGCCGTCGAAACGAGGCGCTTCCGTCTGCAGCCAGTAGAAGACCGAATAGGAAAGGTCGGCTGCCGACTTCAGGTGCTGTGCTTTTTCCTCTTCCGATACGTCGATAATCGTGCCGTCCATGTAGTCGATCATCGGCCAGTTCACAAAGCAGATGTCCGACTGGTAGAAACCGGGCTGGAAGTTGCGCCGGGCTGCGATGCGACGAAAGAGCCAGAGGTTTTCGTCGCCACCGCCCTTGCGCTGGTCGGCATCGACGGCCAGCGGATCATCGTCAACATTAGGCGTGAAGGAGCGTGTCGTGAATTCCAGCGTGCGCGGATGCGGCGCGGTGAAGCCGAGCAGCGGCCCGCCCCAGAAATGCGGCTGGTATTCGCGCCAATAGTCGTAGTTTTCCGGCTTGTCGATCGTCTGGTCGCCATCCACGCAATCGACCGCGAAACAGACCGACACGGCTTGAACGTTATCCGGCTGGGCTTCAGGCGGCGCGCTCGGTTCGCGGGTGTCGGATTGCGCCTCGAAACCCTTCACATACTCCGTCTCGGTCATCGGCAAGAGGTCGCCGAGTTCGGTGGCGTCGAGGATATAAGCTGCGGAAATGGTGATCTCCAGATCCGTGTCGCGGTGACGGACGGTGACGGAACGAACCATATCACCATCGACATCGGCCCCGACCGGACGGTAGGGCTGCAGCAACTTCAGGCGGCCGGCACCCCGATAGGGCATCAACATGGCTTCCATCACCGCCAGGCTGACCCGCGGTTCAGCGCAGATGCGGCTGACCCAGCCGGCGCCGGGATTGAGGTCGCCCCAGGCGCGCGCGCCTTCGGTAAGCGGATAGTTGTCGCGGTAATATTGGCGGATGCCGTTGCGCAGCTTGCGATACGAGCGAGTGATGCCAAACTGCTCGACCCAGCTATGCTCGTCCGACGGCACGCCCTGGCTGGTCGACTGACCACCGATCCAGTCGAATTCCTCGGTCATGATGACACTGCGGCCAGCCCGGCAGGCGCCAAGCGCAGCCGCCACGCCACCGAGACCACCGCCGACAATCAGGATATCCGCTTGCATTTCTTTCACGTTCTCAATTCCGTTTCTTTGCGGGTCCGAGGGTTTCGCCCTCGACCGGTTCACACGTCAGAAGAACTTGCTCAATCGGGATCGCCCCCTCGATGCGACGCACCAGCATGGCGGTCGCCTGCCGCCCCATCTCTTCGCGAGGAATATTGAAGGAGGTGAACTGCACATGGCTGCGTCCGGCCCGCACGTGGCGGCCGAGCACGACAGCGGAAAAATCATCCGGTACCGACAACCCTCGCTCGCGGGCCACCGCCTCGACCCGCACCGCGTCCGCCAGTTCGACGAAGAAGACGGCGGTTGCGCCACAGGTAAGGATGGTATCGAGAATTTCGCCGGCCGACCTGCCGACATCATCGACATGCAAGACCAACTCGGCGCCCTCGGCAACCGCCGCGGCAAAGCCGTGCCAGCGGTCGACAACGGATTCGGCCGATCCGTTAGGGCCGACATAGGCCAGCTTCTCATGTCCGAGCGCCCTCGCCTTTTCGACCAGCGCACGGGTGCCGGTCGCGTAGTCGCCGCCAACATAAGGAACGGGTCCGCCAGCGTCCTCGCGTCGGCCGATCGCCACGAAGGGATAGTCGCCGGAAACCAGGCGCTTGAGTTCCGCGCGGTCGAATTCGCGGCCGAGCACGAGGCAGCCGTCGGCAATTCTCAACCGGTTGCCGTCGGCAAAAATCTTGCGGTCGTTGCCGACTCCGGCGCCGGTCAGAAGCAACAGGTCGTAGTTCTGCGCCTGCGCCTCTTCCTCAATGCCGAGCAGGAAAGGCGTGAAGAAGTCTGCCTGTTCGCTCGGGAAAGCCGGTTCATAGGTGAAGACGCCGAGGATACGGTTGAGGCCTTTGGCCATCCGTCGGGCGATCGGGTCCGCAACGTAACCAGTCGTGCGAATGACCTGTTGGACGCGCTCGCGGGTTTCCTGCGGGATACGCGCAAGCGCGGTCGGCGCGCCATTCAGCACAAGCGAAACGGTTGCCTGACTGACGCCCGCAAGCTTGGCAATATCATGCTGAGTCAAGCGCTTAGGACTTGCCACGCAGTGTTCTCCCGATCCACTCTTGACTGTTAATACGTATTAGCAGCTAATACGTATTAACAGGATGAGGACGGCGGCTGTCAAGCGCGAAAATTTGGGGAGATCGGTGGGTTTTGGAGAGCATTTGAGATCGCTTGGAATTTCCGGCATGCGCGTGTTTGGCGACAGCATCACCGCTGGCTTCAACGCCAGCCAGCCGCACCTTGCCTGGCCGGCTTTGTTTGCCGAGGCAGTCGACTGTCTCCCGATCCGCAACCACGCCATCCCCGGCACCGTGCTGCAAGGATCTCAGCTGGCGGACGGAAACCCGCGACCGGACAATGGCATCGGCCGTTTCGAGAAAGTGCTTCTGGATGCGCCGCACCGTGATGCGATCCTCATCTTGTACGGCTATAACGACGCCCGTTATACCGCCGCTCCCGACACAATGAACGTCCGAAACTTCAGCCGCGACTACGCGACGATGCTGGAAAAGTTGATCGCGGCGGGGCACGCGGAACGGCTGGCGATCGGCAGCCCACCCTACCTCCCGGATGCCGGGTTCTTAGTCGGCAGCACCGGCTTCACGAGCCAGACGCGCATGGGTTTCGAAGGGTATGTCGAAGTCGTGCGCAAGCTGGCGCGACGCTTCTCGCTCTTCTATGCACCTGTCTACGAAAACATGAAGGCGCACGGCGATGGCGACCTGACCTCCGCCGATATGGTCCATCGGAACGATGCCGGACATCGCGCGATCTTCGACGCCTTTACAAATGCGGATCGGTCATAGCGCATCAAGCAAGGGCAGCACGGTCTCTGTCTGGAGCGCGACCAAGCGCGACGCATGCCGCTGATCGGGGGATCGAGAAGCCGGAACCGAATTTCGATTTCTTGAGTTATCGAAGAAACCAAAAGCCCCTTTATTTATGTGGATTTCGAGAGCCAGGTATAATTTAGAAGAATTGAATGCTCGAAATACCAAAATCGTCGGAAGTACTTATCCGATTTCCGCATTGGACGTCTTTAAACCTATAGGCGCAATCATTACGTCGTCCATCGTCATGTCTATCAAGGCGACACCGATGTGAGAGCATTCACGACCACGCCGCCCCTCATTGGGGACTTGGGACGCGAGGTCATTTTTCCCAGACAATGAGCAGCCCAAGCGTTCGATGCACCTTTACTGCATAATTCCTTAGATCGGAATCGATCCAAGGACAAAATTATGCAGCAATTCAAAGTGCTACAACGTCCTTTGCGCGTCGGAAAAGACGCGCGGCGCTGTAGTGCCTCGAGCAAATAGGCGCGCCATCTCCCCGTCTTATCAACCAACACCAACCGGGCGGCCATCGGGTGGACGAACCCGTGCGCCCATACGAGAGAAAAGATGGAAAACCTGCAATATCTTGGTCCGATGGGGTGGAAGGCGATCGAAATCGCCGTCCCGATCATCGTGGTGGCAATCCTGTTCCGGTGGAGCGGCGTGATCCGCTATATCCCCAACGACAGGCTCGGCATTCTCGAAAAGCTATGGAGTTTTCGCGGCTCCGTTGAGAATGGCTTCATTGCGCTCTACGGTGAGGCCGGCTTCCAGCCGGAAGTCGTGCGCGGCGGCCTGCATTTCTTCATGCCGTTCCAATATTCGATGCATCGCGCCAATCTCGTAACCATTCCGCAGGGCCAGATCGGCTATGTCTTCGCCCGTGACGGCGAGCCGTTGCCGCCGACCCAGACGCTTGCTTCGAATATCGAAGCCGGTGATTTTCAGGATGTGCGCGGCTTTCTCACAAAGGGCGGCCAGAAGGGGCCACAACGCAAGATCCTGCGCGAAGGCACCTATGCCATTAATCTCGTGCAGTTCATCGTGCTGACCGCACAATCGAACTACGCCGTCAACCTGAACGCGTCGGAACAAAGACTGTTTGCCGACATGTCGACGCTGATTAGCGAGCGGAATGGCTTCGAGCCCGTCGTCATTCACGACGCCGAGGACCTGATCGGCATCGTCACCATCCATGACGGTCCGGCGCTGCCGGATGGCGAGATCATTGCGCCGACTGTTGCCAACAACCCAAAGGATCCGAACTTCCACAATAATTTTCAGGATCCGGAGAAGTTTCTCAATGCCGGCGGTTATCGCGGCCGGCAATTGCAGGTGCTTGCCGATGGCAGTTATTTCCTCAACCGCATCTTCGCGACCGTCGAACTTGTGGAGAAGACGATCATCGACGTTGGCACGGTGGGTGTCGTCGTCTCCTATACCGGCCGGCGAAGCGCCGATATTTCCGGCCAATCCTATCGTCATGGCGAATTGGTCGAGACAGGCGCACGCGGTGTCTGGTCGACGCCGCTTCTGCCGGGCAAATATGCGTTCAATACCTTTGCCGGCAATATCATCATCGTGCCAACCACCAACTTCGTGCTGAAGTGGACGAAGGAACAGTTCGGCGAGCACAGGCTGGATGAGAATCTTTCCGAAGTATCGCTGATCACCAAGGACGCGTTCGAACCCGTGCTGCCGCTCTCGGTCGTCGTGCATATCGATTATATGAAGGCGCCCCTCGTCGTGCAGCGTTTCGGCGATATCAAACGGCTGGTCGAACAGACGCTCGATCCGATGGTCTCGGCCTATTTCAAGAATATCGCCCAGACCAAGACATTGATCGAACTGCTGCAGGAACGCAGCGAAATCCAGCGCAAATCCGGCGACGAAATGCGCGAGAAGTTTACCTCCTACAGCCTCGAACTGCAGGAAGTGCTGATCGGTACGCCGCGGGCCAACAATGGCCAGAACAGCATCGAGCAGATCCTGATCCAGCTGCGCGAACGTCAGATCGCCGTTGAAAAGGTCGAGACCTATAAGTTGCAGGAAGCCGCGGCGGTCCAGGAGCGCACATTGCGCGAGAAGGAAGCGCTGGCCGAACAGCAGGCCAAGATCACGACATCAGCACTCACCATCGAGATCAGCGAGAACGAAGGCAAGGCGCAACTCGCCCGCACCCGTCAGCAGGCAGAGACCATTCAGGTCACAGCCAAGGCCGAAGCTGAGAAGGTGCGCCTCGCCGGCCTCGGCGAAGCCGACCGGATCAAGGCCATCGCGCTTGCCGATGCCGAACGCATCAAGGCGACCGGTTTTGCCGATGCCCAAAAGGTGCGCGCCATCGGCTTGGCGGAAGCCGAGGCGACGGAGAAGAAGGTCGCGGCCTTCGGTGGACCGGACTATCAGCTCCACTCGCAAGTCCTCATGCGGTTTGCCGAAGCAATCGAAAACGGCAGGCTGCCGCTCGTGCCGCAGATTCAGGTCGGCGGTGGCGGCGAAAAGGGCGCCACCAATGGTCTCGTCGAAATGATGCTGTCGATGCTGGTCGCCGATCGGCTTGGACGGCCGGCTTCACCGGCTGCGGTGCCGACGCCGATCGAGCAGCAGTGATTGTGGATGGGCCGGCAATGCCGGCCCATTTTGCCGCCGCCCGACCAAAAGGCTGCGATCGCGACGAGACCACTGCCGTCATGGCCATCGACGCTCGCTGCACATTCTCACCTTTTACTGCCAAGCGACAACAATCGCGCGTTTATCTGTCAGCCGGCAGCTGCTACACCGTCCTATCGCAACACCATTTCTGTATTCATGGCCTATCGTTTCGTCCACACTGCCGATCTCCATCTCGACTCTCCCCTGCGTTCCCTGGCTCTTCGCAATGCGGAACTGGCCGATCTCGTGAGCGACGCCAGCCGGCAGGCGCTGGTGGCGATCGTCGACCTGTGCCTTGAGGAACAGGTCGATGCGCTCGTCATCGCCGGCGATCTCTATGATGGCGATCAGACGTCGATGAAGACGGCACGCTTCCTGGCAAGCCAGCTGGAACGGTTGCACCGAGCGGGGATTCACGTCTTCAAGATCCGCGGCAATCACGATGCGATGTCGAAGATCGCCAAGGAACTGGTGATGCCCGATACGCTGAAGATCTTCGGCGGCCACGCCGAGATCGTGGAGGCCACGAAGGGTAACCTGTCGGTCGCGATCCACGGCCTGAGCTTCGCCAAGCCGCAAGCGCCAGACTCGCTTCTGCCGAAGTTCAAGCCGCCGGTGACGGGCGCGGTCAATATCGGCATCATGCATACGAGTCTCGCCGGATCCGCCGGACATGACGTCTATGCGCCCTGCAACGTGCTCGACCTTCACGCCTCGGGATTCGACTACTGGGCGCTCGGCCATCTTCACCAGCGCAGCCAGCATCCCGGCACGGCGACGGTCATCATGCCTGGTATGCCGCAGGGCCGCGACATCAACGAGTCGGGCGTCAAGACCGTATCGCTGGTGACCGTGGCGGACGACCGGACCGTGGCGGTCGAGGAGCGGCTCACCAGCGTCGCGCAGTTCGAGCGGGTCGATGTCGATCTGACGGGTGTCGATGATTGGCGTGATGCGGCTATGGCGATCGAAGCGGCACTGACAGCACAGCGCGACCGCACGGCCTCGGCGCATCTCGTCGCGCGCCTGAGGCTTTCCGGCCGCACCCAGCTTGCCTGGCAGCTTCGGCGTGACATCGACCTCATGCAAGCGGAAGCCGAGCAGCGCGGCGACCGGATCGGCCGGACCTGGATCGAGAAGCTGGAACTCGCCTTCGAAGCACCCTTGCCCCTCGCAGATGCTTCCGCCGCCGATCCCGTCGTCGAACTCGGTGCGTTGATGCGGGACGAGGTCATCGCCCGCAGCGGGTTTCGCGACGATATCAGGGAGGTGGTTCGCGACCTGCTCGCCGACCTGCCGCCCGAGAGCCGAGCATTCGCCGGGCTTGACGAGGCGGGCTTCGAACGCTTCATCGACAGCCTTCTCACCGACGGCGCCGAGGACATTGCCGCCCGGATGAAGGCCGCGGACCGGGCGGAAAGCTGATGCGCCTCCGACGGCTGGACCTCACCCGCTATGGCAAGTTCACCGACCACTCGATCGATTTCGGCGCGGTCCGTCCGGGTTCGCCCGACTTGCACATCGTCTATGGCCTGAACGAAGCGGGCAAGTCGACCACCTTCGCCGCCTATCTCGATCTGCTCTTCGGCATAGGTGAGCGCAGCACCTACAATTTCCTGCATCCATACAACACGATGAAGGTCGGCGCCCGACTGGAATTCGATGGCGAGGAATACGAGCTGGCGCGGCTCAAGCTCCGGACCGGCAGCCTCGTCGACGATCGGGGGCAAGCTGTGAACGAGGCGCTCCTGGCCGGCGCACTCGGCGGCATCGGCCGCGAGGCCTATCGCACGATGTTCTCACTCGACGACCAGTCGCTGAAAGAGGGCGGCAACGCCATCATCCAGAGCAAGGGCGAGCTTGGCGAGTTGTTATTCTCGGCAAGTTCCGGCCTCGCAGGCTTAAGCCGTTCGCTGGTTTCCGCCGCCGACGAAGCCAATGTGATCTATAGGAAGCGGTCGTCGAGCACGAAGCTTGCCGAACTCAAGCGCGCGCTCGAAGCGTTGAAGGCCGAGCGCAATGCCATCGACACATTGGCCTCCGCCTACTCGGCGCTGAAATCGACCCATGAGCAGGCCGATGCCGCCTATATCGCGACCACGCGAGAACTGGCCGAGGCCAAGGCCCGGCATCAGGAACTGACGCGCCTTCTCGGCGCCCTGCCCGCGGCGCTGGAGCTCCGGCGGCTGGACACAGATGCGGCCGACATGGGCGATCTGCCGCGGCCGCCGTCCGAATGGTTCGCGCTCCTGCCGCAGCTTTCCCGCGATGAGACGCGGCTGCAGGCGCTTGTCGAAATCGCCGACCGCACGCTGCGCCAGCTTACAGACGAGATCGAGGCGATCGCCATCGATCACAAGGCGCTGACGCTAACTGCGCATATGGACCTGCTGGACCAGGGGCGGATTCGCCATCTCGCGGCCGACAGCGACCTGCCGAAGCGCCGGCGGGCGCTGGCCGAACAGGACGGTGTGCTGGTCCGGCTTCTGGCCGATCTCGAACAGCCGGGCCATGCGACGCCCGAAGCACTGCTGCTGCCCGCCTCGCTGATCGGCACCGTCCGCGATCTCATCGAACGACGCTCCGGCGTCGAGGCGAAACTGGCTGCCGCGGGTCGCGAACGGGTGCGAGCGCGCGAGAATCTCGAAAGGCTGGGCGAGGAAGGCGGCTGGAAAAATGCAGCTGCGGTCCCAGATCCCGCGCGTCTTGGCCGCATCGAGGCCGCCCTGAGCCGGCTCACGGGGTCTGATCTGGCAGTGCGGCTCACCTTGGAAGAACGTACACTTGTCCAAGTGAAGCGAATACAGGAGAACCAGTTTGCACAGCTCGCACCCTGGACCGGCGATGCCGCGGCGCTGCAACGGACGCCCGCGGCGGAGCCTCGCCAGATCGAGGCCTGGCGTGGCCAGGCGACCTCGATCGACAAGCGGATCGCCGATCACCAGGCCCGGTTGCGCGATCTCGGCACCGAACAGGCGCTGACCAAAGCCCGGATCGCGGCCTTCGTCGCCGGCGGTTCGATCGACGATAGCGAGGCCACGAGGCGACGCGATGAACGCGATGCCGCCTGGCAGGCGCATCTTGCCAGCCTGAATGCCGCCACGGCCCGGACATTCGAGGATCGGATGCGCCAGGACGACATGTTGTCCGCCGGCCGGCTGTCGCGGGCGCAGGAACTGGCCGAGCTTCGCCAACTCCGCCAGACGGAAGCGGCAACGGCTGCAGCGAACGAACGGCAAAGGGAACTGCTCGCCGAGGCGCGCGACGAACATGATGCGCTTGCCGAGCGCATCCGTGGCCTGCTGCCCGGCGCGATCGAATATGACGCCGAAGCTGCGGCGCGCATTGCAACACTCGAGGCATGGAGCACCAAGCGGGCCGCGGCGCTGGCCGCCCGGGACGATCTGCAGCGAGCCGAAGACGCATTGGCCGCGCTTCGCCTCGAACTGAACAGGCATGCCGCGACACTTGCGGCCGGCCTTGCGGATGCCGGTCGTGGTGACGCCGACCATCTGCCGGTCGCCGACCTGATGCAGGCTGCGAATGAAATGCTCGCTGCCGGCAAAGCCGAGCTGGCGGCGCGGCAGGCGCATGAGAAGGCAATCGGTGACCTCAGCCGCGATGTCAGGGAACGCGAGCGCGACCAGCAGGAGGCGGAAGCCACCATAGCGGCCTGGGACCGGGAATGGGCGGAGGCGCTGTCGCGAACCTGGTTTGCCGACAAGGCCGGCTCTATGGCCGCCGTCCGCGCCATACTGGACGTGCTGGGCACGCTGCCAGCCATCCTGAAGGAGCGGCATGACCTCGCAAGCCGCGTTGCCGCGATGGAGCGCGACCAGGAGCAATTCCGCGCGGATATTGCCGGTCTTCTCGCAGACTGCGGCCTCAGCCAGTCGGCGGCGGATACGATCGCCTCCGCCAATACGCTCGTGGAACGTCATGAGGCAGCGCGGCGCGCGGCTCAGCTTCGGGCAGACCGGCAGGCGGATCTCGAACAACAATGGGAGAAACGACGGGCGCTGGAGGAGGAACTGGCCGTTCACAATGCCCGCAAGAACGAACTGACCAGCTATTTCGGCGCGGACTCGCTTGCTTCAGTCGAAACATTTTTGAACCAGGCCCGAGAGCGGGACCGGCTGGAGGAGCGGGCCGCCACCTTGCGCGGCCAGATCACCGAGGCCTTGCGGGCTGCGAGTTTCGCCGAGGCCGAACGGCGCCTTGCCGATATCGACGCCGATGCCGTCGAGCGCAATGCAATGGAGCTTGGCGCTCGGATCGAGGATCTCACCGAGCGGGCGAAGCTTCTCTATTCCGACATGTCGCTGGCACGGCAGAAGCTCGAGGCCGTCGGCGGAGACGACGCGGTGGCGCGGATCGAGGCCAAGCGGCGAACCATCTTCCTTGAGATCGAGGAACTGGCCGTGCGGCATCTGACGCTGCGTGCCGGCGCGCTCGCGGCCGAGCAGGCGCTGCATATCTATCGCGAGAAACATCGCAGCTCGATGATGAAACGCGCATCGGAAGCCTTCCGCCTGATCACCGGCGGCAACTATTCCGGCCTGACGACCCAGCCTGACCGCGACAAGGAAATACTGATCGGCGTGTCACGCGATGCCGGCTCGAAGCTTGCGGACGCGATGTCGACGGGCACGCAGTTCCAGCTCTATCTCGCGCTTCGGCTTGCAGGCTATGAGGAATTCGCAGCGCTTCGCCCGCCCGTGCCCTTCGTCGCCGACGACATTATGGAGAGCTTCGACAATCCTCGATCCGAAGAAGTCTTCCGCCTTCTCGGCGAAATGGCAAAGGTCGGACAGGTCATCTACCTCACGCATCACTGGCATCTCTGCGAGATCGCGCGGAACGTCGTTTCGAATGTGACAATACACCAGCTACCGTAACAGGCATAGGAACTGCCTTCGACGAAGCCGGAAGGTTCCGCAGTCCCGCCGTCAAACATTTAGCGCGTTGCGGTTCTCGGCTTCTGCAACCGCACTCTTGTCTTGATCGAGGATAGTTCATATTGACTAGCGTGCCGGCCACTTAAAAAAACGAGTAATCCATGGCTTTCGTCTCTCGCCTGCGTTTGCTTGCTGCCCTCAGTGGCTGTCTTTTCTCAGCGGCCTCCCACGCGCAATCCTTTGATTGCGGCAAGGCGCAGTTCGCCATTGAAAAGGCGATTTGTGCCTCCCCTGCCTTGATTGCTCAGGACACCGCCTTGGCGGCCTCCTATCGGCAGGCATTGACCGATCTCAACGGCGACCCGGCAAAGCTGAACGATCTACGCCAGCAACAGCGCCGCTGGTTGGCTGACCGCAATAAATCCTGTGTTGACACCGATCCGGTCCGGCTGTCGGCATGCCTGACAACACGCTACCAGGCGCGTCTTGCGGCACTTGCGGCAGCAAGCGCTTCTCCCAGCCAGAAGCCTCCTGAATCTGCCCAGGCCGTCGAGCCTGCGCCATCAACTGCGCCGGAGACACAGCCAGCGGCGGCACAAGACATATCAGCCCCGTCGGCTGCCGTAGCCTCTCAACCCGCGCCTATAAAAGCCCTGCCCCGGCTTGTGTTGCAGCCGCATCTGGCGTTCGATCAATTGCCTGCCGATCGAGATGGCAGCACCTTGCTGACCGTCGACACGCCCGGCCATATCACTATCCGTACGCAGAGCACCTCGGGTGTGGCGCTGCAACTCATCGATATGATCGCAGGCCCGGGGGACCGCATGGGCGCAGCTGGCGTCAGCGACGGCTGGATCGATGCGCTGCTCGACAAAGGCACCTACAAGATCCGTGTGTTCGGTGCCAAGGGAGCCGCCGGCGACGTCAAGCTTACCGCACAAGCCTATCAGGAGCTTGAACAGCCCGACGCCGCTTTGACCTCCGCCACTTCAATCCATGCCGATCTAAGCGATCTGCAACAACGATCCTATTGGATCGACATTCCCGATTCCGGGCGCATCGAGATCGAGGCGGTTGGACGCTCGCTTCAGGATCTGCGCTTGTGGCGAAACGGCAGCGATATTGCCGCTCTCTCGCCGAAAATGTCGATCTTCGAACTGAAGCCGGGCCTCCCCATGACCCGGGCCGCGCTGACGGGAACGGTCGAGCCCGGCCGCTACCTCGTGACGGCCTATGGCGGCCAGAAGCTTGTCTGGACCAACTCGGACGCCGCAGAGCCATTCCACATTCGCGCCGGCACGCAGATCTCGCTGGCCGGAGGGATTGCCGAAAATGTCATCGGGCCTTTCGGCTCGATACGTTTTGAGGCGCCGGCAGATCTCGATACTTTCCGTCTGGAACTGCCGCAATCGGCGCCGGCGGTGCTCCGGGCCGGTCGGATTTCCGGCACGGCGACAGCTTTTCAGAGTGCCGCGATCGACAAGGCTAGCCGTGAACCGACAGCCACGCTTTCGCTTTCGTCAGACAGCCAGCCGAGCATTGTCGAAGTCTCGGGTTATGAAGGCCAGCATTTCCAGCTCCGGGGGCTTCGGTTCAGCACCGAGACCCAATTTAAAGGCTCAGTACCCAATCTCATCAGTCTCGACGTTGCCGGCGAAGGCGGCGATGAAATTCCGGCCACGGCCTTGCTGGTGCGCCAGGATAGCAGTGGCAAAGCCACCATCGTCGCGTCCGACTTGCCTCATTTGGGCCCGGGCCAGGCTTGGCGGCGGCGCTTCAATTTGCGCGGGCCGACATCGCTGCTGTTCGAGATGACGCAAGCAGGCCAGATCGCGATCCGCACATCAGGCGTTGCGCTGCATGCCGACATCAGCCCGGTTCTGGTCGGCAATGCCCCGCGCGCCGATGGCCGCAATGCCGATCGTTTCGATCTTGACGCCGGCTATTATCTGCTGCGACTGCTGCCTGACAACAATGCCGTCGGCATCCTCGACCTTTCCTTCGGCACGCCGGGCCTCGTCCCACCGGTCCAACCCGCCGCTCCGGCACGCACCACTATTTCCTTTGGCATCCGCGAAGCCGAAAAGGCCACACGCTACCAGATCATCACCAATGCCGCGCCCGGTTTGCTGACGGGACCTCGTGCGGTGGCACTGCCCGCCGATCTGCAGGGGCGACCACTGGCGCTTTGGCAGCCCACCGATGCTTCGGCGTTGCGGGAGTCCTTGCCGGATCAGCCGATGTCCAATATTCCGGCGCCCGTGCCGCGGGCCAAAGGCGCCGCGAATGACGATGCGAACGCCCTGTCGCGGCCGGCGTCGGCAGCGGATCTGCAGATCGATATCCACGTGCCGCTCGGCGGAACGATCGCCGCCGTCGACATGCACAATACATCCGTCGCTTTTGCGACCAGCAACCAGCGCGTCGACGCAAAAGGCCGGACGTTGACCCTGCGCTTCCCCGCCCCTGCCGCTGCCCGGTCCATCGTCGTCAGCTGGCAGCCGGATGCTGCTGCGGCGCAGAAAATCGCACCGCAGACCCCCGCATCCCCGTTGATTGCCGGCCGAAGCCAGTTTCTCGATCTCGCCGAAAACGCACAGAAATCCTACCGGCTCGAGGTTGCCGAGGGCGGGCTTTACCGCATCGAAACCCTTGGGCGTTTGCAGACATCACTGAGCCTTGGCACATCATTCCTGCCGGGACTGGGGGAAGCTTCGGACAATGGCGGTGGCCACAATGCGCTGCTGCAAACCTATCTGCGCGCGGGGACCTATCAGATCGACGTCTCCGCCCAGAATTCCTCCGGCCATCTTGGCGTTTCCGTTACGCCGGCCTCGCTGTTGACCGCGGCAAGCCTGGTCGCCGATGGCACCAGCCGAGGGGCCCTCTCAGGCGGACGCGGCGCCATCGTGCCGATCGAGATCGCAACTGCAGGAACGTATCAGCTCGATCTCTATTCCCTTGGCGAAGACCTTACCGCGCGTCTCGAGGATGCGGAGGGATGGCCGCTCACCGCGCCAGGCCCGCTTTCCACGCTCAGTCAGGATTTCACCCCGGGGCACTATCGCCTGGTAATCCTGCCGCGCGACGTCGACACGCGGTTTGTCGCACGGCTAAGACCGGTCATCGACCCACCGCAGTTGCAGGGCCACGGACCACACCCGCTGGCCTTCAATCAAGCCCAAGCATTTCAGTGGCGCGAGCCTCAGAGCAAAAGTGATGCACGCGTTGCCGATAGCTGGACGTTTGATCTCCTTGCCGATGCCGATGTCAGCATCGACCTGACCGAAGGCATGATCGGCGCTCTGTTTCGCGACGACAAGGACCAGATCGCCCGATTTGTCGCCGCTCCCCAATTCACCGGCACGTTGAAGGCCGGGCATTATCGCATTGATCTCATGAGCCTCGCCCATGATGACCGACTGGATTATCAGATTACCCTGAACACCCAGGATTTGCAGCCGGGCGAAGCACGCTTCGTCAACCTTCCCGCCGAGCTTTCCTTCAATGTCGACAAGGACCGTGTCGTCAGCCTCGGCACGTTCGGCCGCAGCGAAATCAAAGGCGTGCTGAAGGACGAGCATGGCACCGTCGTCGAACGCCTGACGGGGCGCAGCGATGATTGGAACATCGCGCTCTCCACCCTTCTGCCGGCTGGATCCTATACGCTGGCCCTTGATCAGGCGGCAGCGTCGGGTACGGCCAGCAGCCAATCGGGTGATAGTTCCGACGATCAAGACACAGACTCCGGGGACGGTGAGCAGGAGCCAGGCGACGATCAGGCCGATGTTGGGGATCTCGAGGTTCAGTTTGCCCTGCCGCAGGAGCAGCCGCAGCCAGCACTCACCGAGAGCGGCACCACCGAGGTCAACGGCGCCTCCGTCTTTACGTTTCCCTTGCCGGCCAACACGAAGGATCAACTTGCGCTGGTCGTAGCCCAGTCCACCAGTGACCTGGTTCTCTCGGTCGAAAAACGAGACGCCGACGGCAGTTGGAAGCCGCAAGCCTTTGCCCGTGGCCGCACGCCGCTGATCGCCTGGCCGGCGTCTGAGGGAGATATCCAATGGCGCGCATCGGTTTGGACCCTTGATGGTGGAACAGCACCGATCAAAATCGCCGCGCGCAGCATTACCCGCGATATGCGCGAGCCCGGCGACATTGCCTTGGAGCCCGTGGCCATCGATGGCCTTGATCTCTCCCTGAACGTTGCTCTCGCACATGCCCCGTCGGCCGGTCTCGTCGACCTCGGCGCTGCTGCGGATCTGCTTGTCGGCGCAACTGCGGACCGTCCGCTCACGGCGGCCATGCCGGGACTTTTTGCTCCGCAATCGGATCGTTTATGGCTGGTCTCCCGCACTACGAGCCATGCGCAGGTAAACCCAGCACAGCCCAAAGCAGAAATCGCGCTGACGCTTGCGCCAGGAGATCAGGCAATTATCCCAGCCGCACCGCCTTTGCCGGGCAAAGTAAGAATGTGGCGCGCGGATTCGGCTTTTGGACAGCCGGGCCTGACGGCCGGACGCGGCATGGGCATCAGCCTCAACAGTGCGGTCGCCCTCTCCGATAATCAGGATCTGCATATCTGGAACGCCGCAAGCGATGACAGCCTGCAGATGCGGCTTAAGCCAATCGATGCAGCCGAACTCGAGGCGGTGCAGCTGAATGGCACCTTGACGGCGACCATTCCAGCCTTCAGCGCGCGGCCGGTGAAGCTGGCACCAGGGGTGAAACGGCTCACCCTCGACCTGGCGCCGGGGATCGCCGTCGTCTCCACTCCTTCAGCCTCGCAATTGTTGAACGTCTGGTCCGGCGCGGCTCCCCTGTCGCGCAGCATCGCGACGTCGGCCGAAGAGATCTGGCTCGTCAACCTGACGGGTGATGCCGGCTCGGCGCGCGTCAGCCTGTCGCCGGGACAAGCCGTTACGCTCAGCAGTGATCAGATCAAGCGCCGGTTCTTCGGCACGGTCGGATCGGAAGAAATCGCGGTTGATGCCATGAAAGGAGATGTCCTGAACGTCTCCGGCGGCGCGGCGACCTTCATCGGCCCCGACGGTCGGGTCTCGCGTGGCGACAGGATTTCCGTGACTGGACCCGGCCAGCTGATCGTCGATCATGGTGCCGGTCTCGTAGCGCTGTGGCTGGAACGCGATGGCAAGTCGCCCTGGCCGAAGCCCGAACCAAAATCGATGACCCTGCCGCAGAGCGTGACGCTTGAGGGTGAGGCTATGGCCTTCCGTCTTAACCCGGTCCAACCGATGGTGCTTGACGTCAGCACCGACGCCCCGGTCATTGTCGGCCTGGAGCAAGATGGTCACCGCGACCTGCAGCTGTTTCCAACGGGAGCGGAATTCCATCGCTATCTTGCGGCGGGCGAGGCTGTCCTGACACTCTATTCCACGCATGAGGGACCCTTATCGGGCAGTCTGGATATGACGGCAACACCGGTCGTTCCGGCAGGTGACGGCATCGGAGCCCCGGTTGTGCTCGCACCGGGCGCGACAGCCCTGTTCGGCTTCGAGGTTAGGAATAGCGGCAATATCGGTGTCGGCCTGCGTTCCGATCCGGACCTTGCCATCGGCCGGCTGCTGGATGCCAAAGGCCAAGTGCTTGGCGACGGCGTCAATCAGCTGAAGCAGCTTGCCGCAGGCTCTTATCTCCTGGAAGCGCGCGCACCGGCGGACGCACCGACGCTCATTGTCAGGCCATCGGTAGTTGGATTGTCACCACCGCCCGCAGGTCCGCCGCCTGAAATTCTCAGTGATTATCTGCAGCGCGCCGGTTTGAAGCCCACGGGATCGAAGTGAAACCAATGAAAAAGATCGTATTTCTCATTGCCCTCGCTCTTGCCTCTTCAACGCTGCTTTCAAGCGGTCACGCGCAGCAAGGTGCCTCGCCGACGCTGGATGTTCTGCAACGCGCCGATGGCGTTAAAATCGTGCCGGAGAGGTTCCTGCGTGCCTATGATCCGGTCACGATCTTCTTCCCTACGGATACCGGCCCTGCAGCCGGCGGCCCGGAAGACTCGCCCGAGCGTTTTGTGACCATGGAACCGGCGGCTGCCGGCGCCTGGCAGTGGCTCGGCCCGCGCGCCCTGCAATTCCGGCCGGCCGACAAGTGGCAGCCGCTGTCGCGCCTCAAGGTAACGATGCTGGCGCATGACAAGGCCGCTGGTGGCGAGACGGAACTGATACCGCTGCTGCCAGTACCGGTATCCACGGCTCCGGCTGCAACCGATGATCCCATCAGCGAGCTTGACCAGATCACATTGACCTTTGCCGAACCCGTCGATGTCGCGGCGCTGAGCCGACTTCTGTCGATCGAACTGCGTCCTGCGCCGGGCATTGGCGACGAAGGCGGTTTGATGCTGGGGGCGCAGGATTTCGATGTCCAGCCGCTTGAACGCAACAGCCGCAGCGACCAGCAATCCTATGTGGTGAAGCTGCATGCCAACGTGCCCGATGGCCGCGTCGCCCTTCTGCGGTTGAAGCTTGCCGACACGCCCGACTTCAGCGATCAGACCTTCGAGTTGCGCGTGCGCACCGCCGTGCCCTTCACCATGATCAGTTCGGATTGCGGACGGGGCTTCGACGCCGCCACAAGCGATGACATCATGCGCTGCACATCCAATGCCACTGTCAGCGATGACAGCGCCGCAGTCGATGATGACGGCAACCCGCTCGACGCCGAGGCAGCGCCGGCCGATCGATCGGGTCGTGGCCTGATCTTCCGCTTTTCGAGCAATCCGCTGGCCGGGAAACAGTTTTCGGTCCGGGACGCCTTGCGCATTTCTCCACCGGTCGACGATCTGACGGCGGAAGCCAGCGACGGCCGTCTTTATATCAATGGCCGCTTTCTCACCGACAAGGTCTATACGCTTGATGTGACCGCCGGCGCCTTGGCTGATGACCGCGGCAGACCGCTGGCGACCGGCTTCGGCCAGAAATTCGCCTTCGCGCCGGAACAGTCCTCGCTCGTCTGGGATGCGTCGCAGGGCGTGGTCGAGCGCTTTGGCCCGCAACTCGTGCCGCTGCGCGGACGCGGCTACGACAGGGCCGATGTGCGCATCCATGCGATCGATCCGCTGTCACGCGATTTTTGGCCTTTCCCGCAATCCGGCCTCGATACGGACGACGACGAAGCACCGCCCTTGCCCGGCAAGGAGCCGCAGAAATGGGCCGACAGCGATGAGATTTCAGCCGATGCGATCCAGGCGCGCGTCAAGGCCCTGGGTTCGCCGGCGATATCCGAGTTCGTGGACCTGCCGATTCACAAGGGCGGCGTCGACACCAAATTCGGCCTGGATCTGAAATCCTTTTTTGCCCGGATTGCTGGGCCTGACCAGCCCGGCACCTATCTCGTCGGCCTGCGTGCGGTGGACAATCAAACCCGGCATTGGCTTCGTGTGCAGGTCACCGACCTGACCTTGAGCGCGGTGGAGGAACAGGACCGGGTGCGATTTGCCGTCACCTCGCTTGCCAAGGGTAATCCGATCAGCGGGGCGCAAATCCGCCTCGATGGTTTGCGCGACGGCAAATTCGTCACGCTGGCGACTGGGACGACAGATGCACAGGGCTTCTTTTCCTGGGAGCTGCAGCAGCGCGCCGACGCGAAGATCCGGCGCGTCATCGTGACGAAGGGGCTGGATACCCTGGTCGTCGACCCCGATCACGCGCCTGCCCAATATGCTGCGGACAACTGGACCAAGCCGTCGGCCGCCTGGCTGGATTGGACGACCAATCCGACGGACAGCCGCACCGAGCAGAGCCGCACCCTTTGCCACGTCTTCACCGAGCGACCGATCTACCGTCCGGAGGAGCCCGTGCATATCAAGGGCTATGTCCGCAGCTATCTCGGGGGCCACTTGACGCTGCCGACGCAAGGCGGCCA
This sequence comes from Rhizobium sp. NZLR11, assembly GCF_019685115.1. Classification (NCBI taxonomy): domain Bacteria; kingdom Pseudomonadati; phylum Pseudomonadota; class Alphaproteobacteria; order Hyphomicrobiales; family Rhizobiaceae; genus Rhizobium; species Rhizobium sp. NZLR11. The sequence goes on from NZ_JABDWD010000001.1 coordinate 353,752, forward strand.
GATCGTGATTACCGGCCCTGACAAACAGGAGTGGCGCGTACCGGTGCGGCTGGACGCATTCGGCGGCTTTTACCACAAATTCGACGCCGAGACGCCGGCAACCGGGGATTACGAAGTTCATTTCGAGCCGGGCGACACGGCGGGGGCTACCGACCAGGATCAACCGGCGCAGACATCCGGTGAGGACGGGAATGCCGACGGCCAGGCGAGTGATAACGCGACCGATGATGCGCAGGCAGACGATAACCAGGCCGATACTGCTGAGAGTGCCGATAGCGACAGCAGCGCCGCGAGCCCGGCCGACAACACGGTCCAATGCGGCAGCATCTCCTTCAAGAAAGAGGCCTATCGCCTGCCGACTTTCGAAGTCGTGCTCAACAATCCGCAAACCGTACCGCTCGATTCCTCCTTCAACGTCGATCTGATCGCCCGCTATTTCGCCGGTGGACTGCTGGCGGATCGGCCGATCCGCTGGCGAGCCGTTCAGTATCCCTACAATTGGACACCACCTGGCCACGAGGGCTTCTTTTTTTCGACGGATTCCCGTTACTCCGGCGGCGATGAATTCAAATCCTCGCCGGCGCTCGAACGAGACGGCAGCACAGACGCCGGCGGCGCCTCGCGCATCAGCTTCGACACGACGATCGAGCCGACGGCGCAACCCCGCCGCTATATGATCGAGGCGACCGTTACCGGCGACGATGATCTGCAGGTGCGCAGCATCACTAACGTTTTTGCCGTCCCGCCCTTCGTGCTTGGCCTGAAGGTGCCGCGTTATGTGCCAAATCCCGGCGCCATCGAGCCTGAGATCCTGGCGGTCGACGGCAATGGCGAACCCGTCGCCGGGCTGGAGATGACGGCACGCCTGATCCATCGCAACTGGACGTCGACCCTGCAGGCGAGCGACTTCAGCCAGGGTTCGGCAAAATACGTCACGCAGGTCATGGACGACACCGTGCTGGAGCGCAAGATTACCAGCACTCGGGATATCCAGACCCTGGCGCTCGAGGCAAAGGACGCAGGCGTCTATGTTATTCAACTCGAGGCAAGCGACCGGATCGGCCGCCAGCAGCAGGTGAGCGTCGACTTCTTCGTCGGCGGCACCACGCCGGTTACCTGGGCACAGGCGCCCGCGCGCACCGCGGTCGTGACCACGGACAAGGACAGTTACATTCCCGGCGAAACCGCCAACCTGCTGATCCAGTCGCCCTTCCAGACAGCCCGCGCGCTCGCCGTCGTCGAAGAGCCAGAGGGAAAATTCCGCTATGATTGGGTCGATATCGCCGATGGATACGGCCATTATGCCGTGCCCGTCCGCAAGGAATATACACCGCAAATTCCCGTGCACTTCCTCATCCTGCGCGGCCGGCTGGAGACCAGCATCCCCTCGCCGAACGCACCCTTCGACCAGGGCAAGCCTGTAACGATCGCCGCGACGAAGGCGGTGACGGTGAAGCCGGTGAAGAACACCGTAAATCTCACCTTGGATTATCCGAAGAAGGCCCGCCCTAGTGACGAAGTGGAGGTCACGCTGCATCTGGCCGACGATAGCGGTCAGCCGATCGCGGGCGATGCCACTTTCTGGATGATCGACCAGGCCGTGCTGTCGCTCGCACCGGAACAGCCGCTGGATCCGCTGCCGAATTTTATCGTCAAGCGCCAATCCACCATGGCACTGCGCGACACCCGCAACATGGCCTTCGGCGTCATTCCGCTGGATGAGGTGCCGGGCGGTGACGAGCGGGAGGAATGGGGCACGGACAACAATATTTCCGTTCGCAAGAATTTTACGCCGGTCCCGATCTATCTTCCCGACGTGAAGATCGGCCCGGATGGCATCGCCAAGATCAAGGTGAAGCTGCCGGACTCGCTGACCGTATTCAAGCTGCGCGCCAAGGCCGTCAGCGGTCCCGACCGCTTCGGCTATGGCACCGGCGAAATGCTGATCCGGCAGGAAATAGTCGCCCAACCCGCCCTGCCCCGCTTCCTGCGGTATGGCGACCAATTCGAGGCAGGCATCATTGCCCGCATCGTCGAGGGTGGTGGCGGCGCCGGCGCTGCTTCCATTGCTTCCGACGGACTGACGCTGGAGGGCAGCAAGGACCTCTCCTTCGCCTGGGAGCAGAACAAGCCCGCTCACATCGGCGTTCTCGCTGAGGTGCCCGAGCCAAGGCCTGGCAAGGAGGACGTGCAGCTGCGTTTCGGGGTCGAGCGCGTCGCCGACCATGCCAGCGACGCCGTGGAAATCACGCTGCCTTTGAAGTCCGACCGTATCCCGACCAAGCACTACGAAATCGTCGAAATCCCGGCGGGCGGCTCGAAAACATTGCCGGCACCCCAGCAAGACGTGCGCCCCGGATCGTTTCAGCGTGCGATGACGCTAACCGCCGATCCGGCACTGGTGAAGCTGGTTGCCGGCCTCAACACTTTGGTGGAATCTCCCTATGGCTCCACCGAACAACGCATATCGCTCGCCTCCTCCGGCATCGCCTTCAAAAGTTTCGCCCCGATCCTGGCGGCAGCAAACCTTGACAAACGCATCGATGGCGATGTGCACAACACCGTGCTGGCAATCGGCCAGGCGGTCGACGCCGATGGCCTTGTCGGCTTCTGGCCGCACAGCAAGGGCAATGTCTCGCTCACGGCCTGGGCCTATTCTTTCCTGGTTGCGGCCGACAAGGTGGGCGTGCCCACCGACAAGGCTTTGTCGGATCGCCTTGCGAGCGTGCTGAAACTGTCGCTACGCTCGGATTATCCGCATCTGCTCAGCGGCGACGAGATTCGCGAGCGGGTCGAGGCTCTGACGGCTCTGGCCGAAGGCGGCAAGCTCGACCCGGCCTATACTGCCGAACTTGCCCGCTCGGCCGCGTTGATGCCGAATGTCAGCGTTGCCAGAATGACCGCGGCGGCAGCGGGTGCGCCCGATGCCGACCCACGCCTTGTCGGCGGTTTGGCCGACACGATGTGGTCGCGCGTTCGCATCCTCTCCCGCAATGGCCAGCTGGTTTATGACGGCCAAGCCGAGGATGGGGGCAGTCCGATCATCCTGCCTTCCGAAACCCGCAGTCTCGCCGAAATGGTGCGCGCCGCGGCTTTGACCTCGGAAACGGATCCGCGCTATCCGGCTTTGAAAAATGCCTTGCTGCAACTCGGCGGAGGCGACGGCTGGGGTTCGACCAATGCCACTTCGGCTGCGATCCGCGCGCTTGCCGCCGCCTGGCAAAGGCCGACGACGCCATTGCCGCTGACGCTGGCGCAGAACGGAAAGTTTCAAAACCTGACGCTTGACGCAAATGCTCCCGTGCTGCGACAAGTCAGCCTGGATCCGGGCGCCGTCACCATCCAGAATACCGGAACGACGACCGCTCTGGCGCTGGTGGAAACCACCTATCTATCTGCCGAAGCCGGCTACACCGCGCAGGCCGAAAGCCGGGGATTTGCCCTTACCCGCACGCTTTTCCGTGTCCCCGCGGGCAACGCGCCGCTGGAGAAGCTGGTTCCCGATGCTAAAGGTGCGATCCAGCTCAAGGTCGGCGATGTGCTCGAGGAAAGGATCGAACTGGTCGTCTCCGAAGATCGCACCCATGTCGCCCTTACCCTGCCGCTTGCAGCCGGGCTTGATCCGCTCAACCCCAACATCGCCACCGCGCCGGCTGAGGCGACACCGGCAGTCGCGCCGACCCTGCCGACCGATTGGATCTCCTATGGCGACGATCAGGTATTTTGTGCTTCCGACAGGCTGCCGAAGGGCAACTACACCTTTGCCTACCGGACGCGCGCCTTGATCCCCGGTTCCTACACGCAGCCCCAGGCCCTTGCCGAAACCATGTACCAAAAGGGCTTACGGGGAATGAGTGCTGCCATGCAAATCGTGGTGGCGAAGTGAGCCTTCACAATCGGGGCAGATATCAGACGAGGAGCCAGCCAGCCGGGCAATGACACTCTTGAGAAGCCGCCGATCAACGCTTGTCCGTTTCTCCTCGCTGGTTCTCGCAGCCGGCGTCCTGGTCTATGGCTATCTCATCAATCAGCGCGCGCAGTTGATCGCGCCTGCGCCGACCTCGATACTTTATGATCGCGGCGGCGCGTTCCTCGCTCAGATCGGCCATGCCGACGGCGCAAGTGGGCGTATCGACTATGGCTATTGGCCGCTGGAGCAATTGCCCGACCGCGTCGTCAAGGCAACGCTTGCCCTCGAAGACAGGCGGTTCTACGACCATATCGGCATCGATCCCTACGCTGTCGGCCGCGCAGCCTGGCAAAATCTCGATGCCGTCGGCCGCCGCTCGGGCGCCTCGACCATTGCGATGCAAGTGGCGCGGATGCAGCAGCCGGAATCGCGCACGCTCATCCACAAGGCGCTTGAGGCCGGCACCGGCGTCCTCCTGACCCTGCGTTACGGCCGCGATGCGATGCTGGGGCAATATTTGCGGCTGGCGCCTTACGGCAATGGCAGCCACGGCATCGCCCATGCGGCGCGGCTCTATTTCGACAAGCCGGTCGCAGACTTGTCCTGGGCGGAAATCGCGCTGCTATCAGCGATCCCGCAGTCGCCGACCCGGATGAACCCGCTGCGGCCGCAGGGCTTGCGCCGGGCCATTCACCGCGGCCATCAAATGCTGGACGCGCTGGCGAAACAGAAAATCATCAGGGCTGACGAGGCAGAGATCGCCCATCATCAGCTCGATGAGATGCGGATGCCCGACATACCCCGCCGCCCGGATGCCCTGCACCTGATATTGCGCTATCATGACCTCATCGAGAACGGCCAGATAGCCCCTGCGTCCGCCAGCACGCCGCTGATCCACACGACGATCGACCTCACCCTGCAGGCCGACATTACTGGTCTCGCACGACAATATCTCGATCACTGGCGTTCTGCGGGCGCGCAGCAAGTCGGCGCCATGGTGGTGTCGCGCCAAACAGGCGAAGTCCTCGCCCAAGTGGGTTCGACCAACTATTACGGCAGGCATGCCGGCGCATTCGACTACACCCGGACACAGCGCTCGCCGGGCTCGACCCTCAAACCTTTCGTCTATGCGCTGGCCTTCGAGCGCGGCTTACTGAAGCCAACCGACATGTTGCTCGATCTGCCGGAAGGCGCGTCGGGCATCGGCGATGCGGATCGCGAATTCCTCGGCCCTATGCTGCCGCGCCAGGCACTGGCCAATTCGCGCAATGTTCCCGCCACCAATCTACTGCGCAGCATCGGTCTCGAGACGACGTTCCGCTTTTTGCGCGATCTCGGTCTGCACGACCTGGAAACCCCAGCCGATTATTTCGGCCTGTCGATGGCAATCGGCTCGCTGCCGACCCGCCTGGATAGGCTGATGCGGGCCTATGGGGCGCTCGCCAATGATGGCCAGATGCAGGATTTGCGCTGGGCGCGCGAGCAGCCACAGCCGCAATCCGTTAGGGTCATTTCGCTCGATACGGCCCGGTTGATTACCTCCTTCCTCTCCGATCCGCAGGCCCGGCTGCCGAGCTTCCATCGCTATGGCACGCTGGAATATCCATTCCCCGTCGCCATCAAGACCGGCACCTCCCAAGGCTATCGGGACGCCTGGGCGATCGCCTATTCGGAGAAGGTCATCGTCGGCGTTTGGATCGGACGGGGCGATGACGGCACGATGAGCCGGATGACCGGCGCCGGCAGTGCCGCCCGCCTCGTGCACGCGATCCTCGACAGGGTGCACGGCAATAAGCCGGGAGACATCGCCGACGCGCGTTTCCCGACGCCACCGGACCGCAAGCCGATGGAGGTCTGCATCGTCAATGGACAGACGAATGACAACAGCTGCAGCCAGACGCTGGTCGAATGGTTAAAGCCCGACGAGATACCGAAGGTGGCTGCACGATCGCCTGGTCCGGACGCCACCCTCAAACCTGTGTCGATCAGTGCAACAGCCGAGAGGAGCAAGAATTCACTCGCCAACGCCGATGGCTCCAACCCGCAGATCCGTCTCGCCATCTCGACACCGGCTCGCAACAGTCAGATCTGGCGCAATCCGGAACAGCCGGCGGCATTCGACCGGCTGCCTCTGAAGGCCGATGTCCAACCGCATGTGCCGCAGATCGTCTGGTATGTCGACGGCCAGCCCTTCGCCGTCACCGACCCCGACAAGCCTGTCTTCTGGCCCATTCAGAGCGGAGAACACCGCTTCCAAATCCGCCTGCCCTACCGCGACGAAACCTCCGCAGTCGTCCCGGTGTATGTGCAATGAGGACGTCGCAGTGCCGCAATTGTACCGCGGTCGGCATATGGAACTGGAAATCCTTTGAACGAAGGGGGTCAGCAGCGGCCGCATAACCGCTTAGCCATCGTTCCTCATCGCGGCGCGGAGCACATCGTTGATGCGGTCCTGCCAGCCCGGGCCATCCTCCTGAAAATAAACGAGCACGTCGCTGTCGAGTTTCAGAGTGACCTGTTCCTTGACGTTCGGCAGCGCCGGCCGCTCGACGGGCGGTGCGGCGGCCACCTTTTTGGCCGGCCTGAACAAGGCTTCCGCGGCATCAAGCGCATTGACGGGGCGGCGTGGAGTTTTGGTCACGGTTCTCTCCAATGGTTCGCTCATTTCTGCGGTCACGGTCTTATCATGGGATTGATCGTCCGCCAGGACGCTTCTGGGGTCGTTAACTGCTCCCGTCATTCCAACGAGACCCATTTTGCAAAGCGGCCGCTCCTTCAGCAGTGCGTCGTACCGATCACGAATCTCATTTAACGAATAGAGGGAACGAAATCCAGACGACTTGGTTTGGCCTTGGAAAGCGGCGCCTGGTTTCCGGAGCCGCACCATGTGTAGCCGAGGAGCCTGTTGTGAATGTTCTAAGTTTCAGCAGAAAAAACATTGGTGATGGTCCTGATGCTGGTTTCGTGACCAACGGACGTTGATGACCGCCGGCTCTACAGCTTTGCCCTGCAATACGATATGGACGGCAAGAGCTGGCGACCGAGATCTGAGACGATATGCGGCCAGCTCTACGGCGAGGTGGAAGCGTAAGTATCCCCCGGCAAAGCCGGGGGCTTTAATATGTGAGCCGCTCAAAGCGTCGGGATGCGGACGCTGACGCGGCCCCGGTTTCAATGCGTCACCTGGAGGTGGCCGTTCAACGCCACAGGTTCAATTGCTCAAGCCTGTGGTCGTCCTTCTCTTGGTTGCGGATAATCGCGGATTGTCTCCTCATCACGACCGACAGTCGACACGACATACCCACGCACCCAAAAGTGCTACCCGGTAAAGCCGCGCTTTCTCTCACCGTAGACCCGCCCAAGGTGGATGGCACTCTTGCCCTTCATGTATCCCACAACCTGACTAATATTACTGGATCAACCATCGCGATGGATCGTCATCGATAGAGGATGGCTTGTGGCAAAGTTTGAGTTGACCGTTTTCGATGGCGAGGCGACACTTGCAATCGACAGCAAGGCAGGAGGAAAAATAATGGACGAGCCAGAGCGCTGGCGCGACATGGCAAGCGCACCGAAGGACGGCAGTCGGATTCTCGTCACGATCCGTCAGTCCGAACAGGGGCCGGCAGAAGTTGACCTCGCATATTGGTCGAATGGCGATCATTTCGGTGCAGAAGGCTGGCGCGCCTCTGATTCCTCACCTGGCCGCATCATCGAATATGCCGCGCCGGAACTGAAGTGCTGGATGCCGATGCCCTCTGCCAATCTCAATCGCACCTCGATGCCCGCACCCTGGGAAGGCGAGGACGCTCAGCAGCTCGACGGGTCAGGAATTTAAGAACTCGCGCCAAGAGCGTTGTTCACAAGGCCATAGTTCGGCGTCGACCGTCGCAACAATATCAGCGGCCCTTCGGCGGTTGAGAGACAACCTGCAGCCGGAGTTCGCCTGTTTAAAAAAATCTTGATGTGCTGCGGCGCGTAACCCCCTACAGGTTCTTCCTCCGGATTGTCTTGTTGCCGCGCGGTCCAGTTTCCTGTGGCGAGTTCTTCACATTCTCGTCGAATAGCGCCCGCCATCGGGACAATCGATCACGAGACAAAGCTCCGGCATCCACGGCCGACAGCACTGCGCAGCCAGGTTCGTGCTGGTGGCTACAGTTCCGGAACCGGCAATTTGGCGCCAGCTCGGTTATTTCTGAATATAATGCGTCGATACCATCGGCAGCGTCGCTCACCTGGAGGGTACGCATTCCAGGCGTATCGATGACCCATCCACCCCCTGCAATTGGGTGGATTGAGCGTGCTGTTGTCGTATGGCTGCCCTTGGCATCATGCTCTCGAATGCCGCCAGTCTTTTGAGACTGGTCACCGCGTAGTCCTGCCAAAGCATTGACTAACGTCGATTTACCGACCCCGGAGGAGCCGACGAGCGCGATCGTCTGCCCGGGCTGACACCACGGTGCGAGAGCGGCCGCGGCATCTATAGATCGCGCGTCCAGTACCACGACGGGCAGATCGCGTTGCAGCGCCGCTGCGTCGCGCCGATAGATAGGTACGTCGTCGGTGGTATCCGCTTTTGTGAGGACGATTACGGGCGCCGTTCCTGCCTGATTGGCGAGTGCGATGTAGCGTTCCAATCTGGCCACGTTGAAGTCCAAATTGCAGGACGTGACGATCAATAATGTATCGACATTGGAAGCACCGAGCTGGTAGGTAGCTCGGCCTTCGGTCCGGCGCTGCAGCAACGTTCTGCGCTCCAGACGCCGAACCAACGCATGATCGTGCGGCTCGACCAGCACCCAGTCGCCCACGGCGAACTCGCCGGTGTTGATTTGATGCGATATCTTCAGCTTCGCTAGACCCGTTGGCGAGACAATGCTCAGACGACTACGGTGAACCTCGGCAATGCGCCGTGGGACGAGATCGCTCTCTGCTGATGTCAGCTGATCCGAAAAGAATTCAGACCATCCCTGCGATTTGAGGAATGCAGATTCGCTTTCAAGGTTCAAAGACCAGGTAGTGGGTGCTGTGTCGCGTTCGATGGGCTAACTCCGTCCTGTAGAAATCGGCGGTTTCAGTTAGGGGGCAAGTATCACATTTTCCGGCTTTGTGCTGATCATGCGTGCATGAACGCTGCGGGCGGCAGCTTGTCCGCTCCCCTATCAGGACTTGCGAAACGCGCTGAGGTATAAGGCTGCCCAATTGAGGAGGCTGTGGTGCGACAAGCGAGCTTGAGCTGGCGCGATTTTGAATCCAAAGGACGTCGAAGCGCAAGCGGCACGCATCTGCTCGGGTTATGAGGTGAGGTAAGCTGGAGCTCTGTTACGCGAAGCGCATCGCTGTTTTCGCGCGCGCCTTTGCAGCAACTTCCTCTCGATCGCGAGGGGGTTGGGAGGTCTCAAGCGAACTGAGCAGCTCGTGGGCGCATTTCGTGATCGCAATGACCGCCTGCTCGAACGCCGCCTCATTGCGTTTCGACGGCTTGGTGGTTCCGCTCAACTTGCGCACGAACTGAAGCGCGGCGTCATGGACCTCCTCGTCCGTAGCTGGCGGATCGAAATTGAATAGGGGTTTGATATTTCGGCACATGGCTTTCTCCCGATCGCCTCTCTCTTCCACCGAGAAGAGGATTGCTTCATATAAAGTAGTCGCGTGAGCGTGATTTACAAACGGACCGCTTCGCCGCGGTCGGGTCCACGCACCGCGGAAGCAGCGTCCCCGCTTCGGGGTTGTCCCCGTGACTTTGGCGTTGTCAGAGCATGATGCCGAAAAGTGTGAGCGGTTTTCTCATAACATCATGCTCTAACTCTTTAATGTAGAACAGGATTCAGATTTTAGGCCGACCCGGTCTAAAATCATCCTATGGCGGCCTCGCATTGCCAGTCGAAAGTGCCGAAAAGACGTTGATATTGAACCAGTGCTCCCAATCAATCAGGCGGGCATCAATCGCTTTTCAGTCTTAGCGTCGAACAGATGCAGCTTGCTGAGGTCGGGGGCAAGGCCGAGCTTATCACCCGCACGGAGTTCAAGGCGCTCCCTCACCGTCACAACGAGGTTATCGGCACCGAGCTTGGCGGTGACCTGGATCTCGGCTCCGGTCGGCTCGACAAGGGCGACTTCAGCCGTCACGGGACCTTGTCCGATCGTCAGGTGCTCAGGCCGGATGCCATAGGTGATTGCGGCGCCGCGCGCCAATGTTGTCCCTTCGGGCAATGGCAGCCTTCCACCGCCATCCGCGACGAATTCAACCGGTCCCGACCTGCTGACCTGCCCGTGAATGAGGTTCATCCCCGGAGACCCGATGAACCCTGCTACGAACAGGTTCGCCGGCTGGTCGTAGAGATCGAGAGGGGAGCCTATCTGCTCTACGAAGCCGTCCCGCATCACGACGATGCGATCGGCCATCGTCATTGCCTCGATTTGGTCGTGAGTGACGTAAATTGTTGTTGTCTTCAGTCGCTGGTGCAGTTGCTTGATTTCGGAGCGCATCTGAACGCGCAGCTTCGCGTCCAGATTGGATAATGGCTCGTCGAATAGAAAGACCTGCGGATTACGCACGATCGCACGGCCCATCGCCACACGCTGGCGCTGGCCGCCCGATAGATTTCTCGGATATCTGCCGAGCAGATGCTCGAGCCCAAGGATTTGGGCAGCCTCCCGAACACGCTGCTTCGTCTGCTCTTTGGGGGCTCTCGCCAGCTTCAGCGAAAATCCCATATTCGCCTCGACCGTCAGATGCGGGTAAAGCGCGTAGGACTGGAAGACCATGGCAATGTCGCGCTCTTTCGGTGCGACGTTGTTCACGACCTTGCTGCCGATCGAAATTCTGCCGTCGGAAATCTCTTCGAGGCCGGCGATCATTCGCAACAATGTCGACTTTCCGCAGCCGGAAGGGCCGACGAGGATCACGAATTCCCCGTCGTCGATATGAATATTCACCCCATGCAGGACTTCGAAGTGACCGTAGCTCTTACGGGCATTCGCCACACTTACTGACGCCATGATTTTCTCCGGCTGGATGTTCGTAGTTCGACGAGCAGCCTTTAGTCCTTTGTTTTTATGCATGTCGTTATCCCGGAACCGCTGCACACTTCCGGGCGACATGCTTTAAGCGGCTGCAAACTGCTCATTGCATTGCGGTCGCGGCAGAATAGGGAGCCAAGGCCGCGTCGATGGCTGAAAGACAGAGTTTTCGGGCATTGGGATCGACCCGCTTTGACACCACGTCCGGATATAACCGCCCGAGATACTGGCTGATCAATGTCTCGGGAATGGCGTCCGGGAGCCGGTTGAACAATGCGTCGACTGCCGCGGCTGCCCTTGGATCAGGCCAGTAGTAGCGGATACGATCGCTATAGCTGAAATGCCGCTGCAGGCGCTCTTCATCGGGGCTGCCGCTATAGTGCCCTGCCCAGTGCGCCGGTTGCTCCACCATCATTGTTTCCATGGTCGCGGCCAGTCCGGTTCCCGGTGTCGTTCCGGCGAGGATGCCGGCAATCGCATCGAGACCGTAGAGGGCCTCGCGAAGCGCGAACGTCAGCCCGGGTCCTACCTTGAGAATGGCAAAGCCGCCGTCGACCAGAGCGGACAAAGCGCTGGTCGGCTGGTAGTCCGTGGAATGCGCTTCGAAAACCAGCCCCGGCATTTCGTCCAGCGACTGAATAAGACTGGTCGCTCGTTCGGGCTTGTAAAGGACCACGTTCGTGTTGCCGAATTCGACGCCCGGCTGAACCACGATACCGATCACCCGATCCATTGCCGAAGCCAAACCAGCTTGGGAAAATGATGTCTGATGGACCGCCAGTGTCCTCACTGCCGCATCGGCACGGGTGATGTCGATTTCTTCGAGTGCGTGAGTTGCACCGCCGGGAGGCGGCACCTCGGTCCCGATGATATACACCGGCGGGCGCCGGCCGCAGCGATGAGCGGCCTCTTCGGCAGCTTTTGCCAGTTGCGCGGCGCGGACGGCGATGATCTCGTCGTCAAGTGCAGCCGGTTCGCCGGCGCAGCCCATGGAAGTGTCGAGATGCAGCTTCTCAAACCCGGCTTCCACATAGGCTGTGACCATGGCCGAGGCGCGCGCCATTGCTTCCTGCGCCGACAGCTTCCTCCATGGGTTCGGACCAAGATGATCGCCGCCCAGGATGACGCGTTCGGCTGGAAAACCAACGGCCGTGGCGACGTTTTCGATGAAGCGGCGAAAGTCCGGTGGCGTCATCCCGGTATAGCCGCCTTCCTGATTGACCTGATTGCAGGTGGCTTCGATGAGGACTGGCCGATCCTCCGCGGCGGCGCGGCGGAGCGTGGCCTCGATTACCAGAGGATGCGCTGAGCAGACCGAGGTGATCCCGCGTGGACAGGCGAGATTTCTCGCGCCGAAAAGCTTTCGAAGCGCGGTCTGCCGGTTCTCTTCGATCTGCGTCATGCCAGCTTCACGACCTTGGTCAGGTGGCGGGGAGATACCGTATCGATCTGCCGAGCCTGAGCGGCGCGCTCGCCGAGGACCTGCAGCGCGGGAAGGACGACCAGACCCGCGAGCGAAAGATCGACATCCACCGCGAGCTCCACATCGCCGGGGCCGCCGAGGCCAATGACGACGGCGCCCTTCTCTTTCAATTCGCCAACCAGCTTTATTTCCGCCTCTCTCTGGTCGGAGCTGTAGAGCATCACCACCGCCGTTTTTCGGTCGACGAGGCTGATCGGCCCGTGACGGTACTCCAGGGGGTGGAAGGCTTGCGTCATGATCTGGCTCATTTCCATGAGCTTCAGGGCGCCTTCCAGGGCGATGCCGAACAGCGGACCTCCGCCAAGAAACACGAAGTGGGTTCTGTCTGCGATGATGCCGGGAAGCGCATGATCGAGAGCGCCGGCGAGCTTGCGGGCGGAACCGACAACGGAGCCCGGCACATGCCGCCCGATCATCTGCAGTCCAAGAAGGACCATCAGGCTTGCCGAAACCGTCATGACGATGCCTTCGTCGGGATGGGTTTCGGCAGAAACCAGCCGATCGCAGTTTTTGGCAAGAGAGCTTTCTGGTTCGACGGTTAGAGCAGTGACGAATGCGCCAGCGGCGCGGCTTGCTTTCGCGGCAGCGACTGTCTCCGTCGTCTCACCGCTACGCGAAAGCGCCACCACGTGCGTGTCGCGCCGCTCGGACCAGAATGCCGAGGGCCGATTTTGCCATTCGGCGCCAGGGACTGCAATCGCCTTTCGCCCGGCCATATTGGAATAGGCCGCAAGCGAGAGTGCGAGATTGAAGGAAGTGCCGCAGCCGACGAAGACGAGCAGCTTGGAACTGTCATCGGCGGGGTTAGTGCCAATGGCTTTTTCCCAATAGGGAAATTGCTCGAAAATAACCTTTTCGGTCGTATTCATGAAGTCTCCGATTATTTGACCGAACCCGCCAGCAGGCCGCTGACGAGGTAACGGTTGAGAAAAATGACGACGAGGGCGGGGATGACGATCGCGATCGAGCCGCTGGCCGTGATCAGGCCGTAATCGATAAAGTTCTTCGTCACGAATTCCGGGATGAGCACTGTCAAGGGCTTGGTCGCCTGCGGCGAGAAGATGAGCGGGACAAGGTATTGTCCCCAGGCCCCCAGGAAGGTCAGGATCGCCGCTGCCGTCAGCCCGGGTCCGGCGAGCGGCAAGACGATGTTGAAGAAGATGTAAAGCCTGCCTGCGCCATCGAGCTGGGCTGCTTCCTCCAACGCGATCGGAAGAGCTTCGAAGACGCTTCTAAGCAGCCAGAGCGAAAGCGGTAGGAATGCCGATACATAAATCAGCGCGACGCCGACATAGGTGTCGACGAGATGCAGCTTGATCATGATCTGGTAGAGCGGGATCAGGACCGCGTATGCGGGAATGGCGAGCGTCGCAACGACGGCAACGAAGAGTGTTTTCCTGCCGGGGAACTGAAGCCGCGTGAAGGCGTAAGCTCCGAGCGCGGATATTGCGACGCAGAACAGCGTCGCTGCGACGGAGGTCACGATGCTGTTCAGCAAAGCGGCCCGAAACTGCTTGAAGACCTCCACCCCTCCGATCCGCGCAATGTTGATGCCGAACAACCGCGAATAGTGATCCAGCGTAAAGTGCTGCGGAAAAAAGTTGATAGGGCGGACCGAGAAGTCTTCGCTTGGCGTGACCGAACTCGCAATGGTCCAGTAGATCGGCCCCAAAGACCAGATCAACAGCACGAGGACACCGACCCAGATCATCATTCGATAGGCAAGAGTGGCTTTCATCAGTCGAACCGTGTGTTGCGGTAAACGCGAAGGACGTAGACGAGCGAGATCAGCAGAGAGACGAGCGTGATCACCACCGACAGCGCCATTCCGTAGGAAAAGCGGAGGTTCTGGAACGTTTCCAGGTAGATCTGGACCAGCACCGGCCTGGTCTCGAGGCTGGCACCTGCCAGGACCCAAGCTTCATCGAAGAGGTTGAAGGCGTTTACCGTTGCGTTCGTCATCGCGACCGCGATCGCGCTGCGAACGAGGGGAAGGGTTACCCATCCAAACATCTGGACGCGGGTGGCGCCATCGATCCGCGCGGCCTCGTAGAGATGCGTCGGTATGCTCTGCATTGCGGCGAGAACAATCACGATCGTGAGCGGCATCATTCGCCAGACGTGTACGATCGTCACGGCGACAATTGCGCTGGTGCGATCGTTGAACCAGACATGATTTTCAAATGCGAGCCCGAGCGCGGAGAGAATGCCGTTCAACAGGCCCGCGCCAGGTTGGTAAATCCAAAGCCAGATGACCGAGTTCACGACGCCGGGCAGCGCCCAGGGCAGGATCACCGCAGCCAGAAGCCACTGACGCCCGACCTTGATCTGATTGATGAGCGCGGCCGCAAGAACGCCGAACACGGTTTCTGCAGTGACCGCCAGAACGACGTACATGAGCGTGTTGGTCCAGGTCGTCGCGAGCTGGCCATCGGAGAGCATCCGGCTGTAATTTTCGAGACCGACGAAGGGGGTGCCAGCCTGCATGGGATTGACCCTGTGCAGACTGTCCCAGACCGTTCGCCCCATCGGGTAGAAGACCAACGCCGCCATCGTGATGACGATCGGCGAGACCAGCAGAAGCCCAAGCGTGGTGTCGGCATTGAAGCCGACACCACGCTTGCTCGGCAGACCCTCGGACGCGAAGGCAGTCATTGCGCCATCGCCTGCTTGGCAGCCGCAGCCATCGCCTCCACCGCTTGATCGACGCTCATCTGGCTTTTAGCCGCACTGTTGATCGCCGTATTCACACCACTCGAGAACTGGGGATACCAAGGCGGGGTGCCTTGCGGGAAAAGAGGCTCGACGGTCTTGGACTGCGCCACCAGAACATCGCCGCTATTCAGCTTGCCGGCGTCGTTCAGTTCGGAGAGTGCGGAAGTCCGGGTTGGCAGGAAGCCGTTTGCGGCATTCTTCTTTTGGAAATCCCTGCTCGTAAACCACTTCACGAAGGCGATCGCCGCCTCTTTGTTCGGAGAGACGTTCGGTATGGCAAGGGCCTCGGGAAGACCGAAGCTGCGCGTTTCGCCGCTCGCAGTCGGCACCAGAATGGCTTCTACCTGACCGGCGACCTTCGACTGCTTGGGATCGTTCATCTGGCCGAGACGTCCGGGCTCGCCAGAGATCATGATACTGGTGATGCCCTGCCCGAACATGCTTTCGTTGATCTGGCTGTCCTTGAGGCCGGTGGATGCCGGGTCGACAAGCCCCTCCTTGAGAAGCATGAGTTCGAAAGCGAGCGCCTTATAACCAGCCGAGTCCGGAGACGTGAAGAGCGGGTTGAAATCCTTGTCGAAAAGCTCACCGCCGAAGGCCTTCGTCAATAGATACCAGCTCGTCGAAGCACCCTCCGTTGCCGAAAGCGGCAGGCCGATCGGATACTGGGCGATGCCCTTTTCCTTAATTTTCTTGGCGGCGGCGACGAGGTCGTCCAGTGTCTTGGGCATTTCCGACACACCAGCATCGGCAAAATGCTTCTTGTTTACCAACATGACTCGGAAGTCGTTCGTATAGGGAATGCCGAGAAGCTTCCCATCGACGGTGAAGATCTTCGCCACACCGATATCCTTGAGAGTATCGGCATCGATCACATCATCCAGCGGCAGGAACCAGCCCGCCGCACTGAACTGCCCTGTCCATGACCAGTCGAATTCGGTAACGTCGGCCGGCGCGGTGCCCGCGACCAGAGCCGTCACCAGCTTGGGCCGGATATCGTCCCAGGAGAGCGTCTGTAGGTCGACATGGATGCCAGTCTCTGCTTCGAAGTCCGCCGCAATGGTCGGACCCTGGGGTGACGGCATCAACACCGTGATCGACTGGCCGGCGAGCGGTTTTGCGTCGTCCGCCAAAGCGGGCACGGCAAAGACCAAGGCCGCTGAACCAAGTAGTCGCAAGACAAATTTGTGCATGTTCCCATCCTTCATTGTTCTTGATGCTCGGTTTAAGTCGCGTGCGCGCCAAGGCTCTGAGCAGTGGCCGCGATTTGCCCGAACCAGCTCTCGTCCAAGGGCCAGTCGAGAAGTTGGGCAGCAGCCAGAAGGGCGCCACCAATGGGGGGAAGTTTCGGCGGCGCCGGAGGCTTTCCAATCCTCCGCTCGAGTGCTCCCAAAAGGAGCCGGCTGGAGAAGGTGCCGCCAGCATAAGTCCAATCGGCATTGGCATCGCAATGCCCGGAAATCGCACGGTGATGCTTTGAGAGTTCATCGGCTGCCTGCTCCAGCAATCCTATGGCTCCCGCGTCGCCATCGCACCCGACCCGATCCACGAGAGCTGAAATCGCTGCGATCTCCGCCCTTGGGTTTAAAAGCGCGCTTGCCCAGTCGCCGAGCCCGTTCATGGGATCGAGAGGATTGATGCCGAGGTGGTCGAACAGGGCCGTCGCCAGAGCGGTCGCGGCAGCGCGACCGTCCAGGCCTTGGCTGATGAGGTTGAGCGCCCTCTGCCCGATCCAGTGACTGCTTCCTTCGTCGCCGATCAGATCGCCCCAGCCGCCGATGCGTGCCGAACTTCCCGCCGCGTTGCGCGCCCAGGCCATCGAACCCGTACCGGAGAGAATGAGAATGCCGGGCTTGCCGCCAAAGGCGCCAAGATGTGCCGCATCGACGTCATTGAGAACTTGGCGGAGAGCATTCGGGAAGCCCCGCTGGATCGCATCGCGTTGCAAGGCCGACAGGCGTGCGACCTCGCCATAGGCGGGAAGCCCCGCGGCGACCGCCATCAATTTTGGCTCATTGTGGAAAGGCAGCAGATGCTGCTCCAGCTCTTCCAGCCAGTTCGGATTGTCCATCGGATTGACGCCGCGGCCGCGGGCGCTGCGCAGGATTCGACCACTCCGATCTGCGAGGGCGACGAAAACCTTGCTTCCGCCCCCGTCAATACCGAGGATCAGCTCGTCGCTCATTCCTTGGCCCCCAGCTCTGCGATCGTCGCGTCGACGCCGAAATTAGCCAGTTCCTCGCGCCAATGGCGCGGGAGTGCGGAATCGGTGATAACCTTTGCAGTGTTGAGCGGCGCCACCTTGTAGGTCGCCATCATTCCGAATTTCGATGAGTCGGCCAGGACGAAGCGATTTGCCGATCGAGCCAGCATACGTCGATTGAGGCTGGCTTCCGCGCTATCGACGCTATAGATGGCGCCGTCGGGACTGATGGCGCTTGCGCCAAGAAAGAGCTGGTCGAACCAGATCGTCTCGATCATCGCCTCCGCCTGTGGCCCGACCAATGATGCGTTTTCGCTGCGCAGCTGGCCGCCGAGAAGCACCACTTCGAGGTTTGGAATGTTCAGGAATTCCTGCGCCACCGTCAGGCCGTTCGTGAATATCCTGAGCGGAATCGGGTTGATCCTGATGAGGCGGGCGAGCTGCAGGACGGTGGTGCCGGCATCGAGGAAGATTGCCGTGCGCGGATGCAGCAATTCATAGGCAGCAGTGGCAACGGCACGCTTGGCCGATAAATGGCGCTTTTCGCGCTCCTGAAACGCGACCTCGACCGACGACCCATCCGCAATGCGGGCTCCGCCATGCACACGATCAATCGCCCCCTCCTGCTCAAGAATCTGAAGGTCTCTGCGTACGGTGGCGAGCGACGCCCCGATCGCGTCGGCAAGCGCCTGGATCGTGGAAAAGCCGTTCGCGTAGAGGTGGCTGCGGATGGCATCCAGACGATCGACCTTCACTCCGCCTGCCTGATTCACCGAAAAGCTCCTCCAAATGTTCGCCATATCGATCACATTTCCACTCAAATAGATCATAGTCAATCATAATATTGGTGTTTTTTGATTTTTTTCCTCACTGACCAAGAAACGCGCCGCGGATGCCGCGGCGCGTTTTAGGGAACGGCGATGTTGCTGATGTCACTGATACTGAGGCAGGAGATCGCCGTGAGCGTCGATAAGATCGTCGACCATGCTCCAGATTTGGTCGGGCGAGAGTTCTGCGGAGGTATGAGGATCCAGCAGAGCGGCCTGATAAATGCGCTCGCGGCTCTTTGTGAGGGCAGCCTCAACGGTCAACCGCTGCACGGAAATACTCAGATTCATGACAGCCGCCAGCTGGGACGGAATCCGTCCAATGCGAACCGGTTGGACGCCGTTTCTGTCGACGTGGCAGGGCACTTCCACGATGCAGTCCGCAGGCAGGTTCTCGATCAGGCCATTGTTTGCAACATTGCCGTAGATCAAGGCCGGGGTGCCGGTTACCGCAGCATGGATGATGCCGGCAGCATATTCGTTGCTGCGACAAACCTCGATCGGTCTCTCGCCTTCCAGCTCCTGCCGCAGGGCACGCCATTCGCCTATCTGCACATCGCAGCGGCGGAGGTATTCGTCCAACGGGATGTTGAGCCGGTCGATCAGGTCGTTTCGACCCTCCTTGATGTACCAGGAGGTATATTCGGAGAAATGCTCGCTGGACTCGGTGACGAAGTGGCCAAGGCGCTGGAGCACGTCGAAGCGTACGCGGTCATCGACCGGAACACGACCCTCGACCGCCAGCGCTTTCAATCGCGGATAAAGGTCTTCCCGGCGGCCGTCGCGATGAACTTTCTCGTATTTCAGGAAGAAGGCGACGTGATTGATACCGGCGGACACGTAATTGACGTCGGCAACGTCTTCGTCCAGGCATTTTGCAAGATGGGCGGCAGTGTGTTGAACGCTGTGACACAGGCCGACCGTGCGGATTTCCGGCGCCAGTTCCTTGATCGCCCAGCAATTGATGGCCATCGGGTTGACGTATTGCATCAGCAGCGCTTGCGGGCACACATCTTGCATATCCCGGCAGATCGCTTCCAATACCGGGATCGTGCGCAAGCCGCGGAAAATGCCGCCGATGCCGAGAGTGTCGGCAATCGTTTGACGCAAGCCGTATTTCTTCGGAACGTCAAAGTCCGTCACCGTCGCCGGCTTATAACCGCCGACCTGCATCATGAGGATGACGAAGTCCGACCCGCGAAGAGCGTCGCGCCGGTCCAAAGTGGCTTCAATCTTGACGCTTGAACGCCCCAGTGCCTCGCAAATCCGGCGAGCAACGATTTCGGATGTCTTTAGCCGCTCCGGGTCGATATCGAACAGGCTGATGACGTAAGCCCCCTGCGTTTGCGAGGACAAGACATCTCCCAGAATGTTCTGCGCAAATACGGTGCTACCGGCGCCCACCAGGCAAATCTTCGGCATTGCAATCTCCCTATCGGTTATGATTGCTTAGTGCTCCTTCTGAATCAGAATTTCCTCCTGCTATCCGACTAATAATTCCGGGATTCGAGTCGAAGCCAGAAAATGAAACGGAATCACGATCGCGCCGAATGGATTGCATCTAGAGATGCATTCCTGATCGAGCGTCACATGGCCGATGCGATGGCAGCGCCGCACTGGCACGACCACGTCGAGTTGAACCTGTTGATGGAAGGCCAGATGACCTACCTGTTCAACGGCAGACAGGAACAGGTAGAGGCCGGGCGGCTGGTTCTGTTCTGGGCGGCGATCCCGCACCAGACGATCGCCGTTACCGAAAACGCGCCTTTGGCGTGCGCTTATCTTCCCCTCGTCGATTTCCTTGCCCTGCCGGTAGACAGAGGGGCCAGGCAATTGATCATGCAGGGCCGCTTCCTGACGCAGGGACCTCAGGAAAACCCGGATGTTTCGATGTTTGCACGCTGGGAAAGGGAATGGCAGTCAGGGAGTAAGGCAAGGCGCAAATTGATCGTGGATGAGGTGCGCCTGCGCATAAGACGCCTGATCCTGGACAATGCTAAAATCGAGACCGTGCCGACCCAATTGTTTCCGGCGCCTATGGCCGGCCACGCGGTGGGATACGTCGAGGGGCTCATCGACCTGATCAATATGCACTATGCAAACCCGATCAGCATCCCCGAGCTCGCGAAGCGCGCAAATATCCACCCGAGCACGGCCAACAGTGCTTTCCGCAAGGTGTTGGGAATATCG
This sequence comes from Rhizobium sp. NZLR11, assembly GCF_019685115.1. Lineage (NCBI taxonomy): Bacteria > Pseudomonadati > Pseudomonadota > Alphaproteobacteria > Hyphomicrobiales > Rhizobiaceae > Rhizobium > Rhizobium sp. NZLR11. Next base: position 374,103 of record NZ_JABDWD010000001.1, read on the forward strand.
GTCAACGAGTATTTGATCCGATATCGGATGGCGCGGGCGATGCAGCTTCTGACCGACACCGACGCTCCCATCCTGCAGATCGGCTTTGACTGCGGCTTTGGCTCCAGTAGTCGCTTCTACGAGATATTCAAGGGGCGAACGGGGACCACTCCGCGTCATTTCCGCGAATCGGTGAGCGGGATGAACCCTTTGGCAGGCTGAATTTGTCGGAAGCGCAACGTCTTCCGCAAGAAGTGCACCTCTGAAATTACGATGTGTTCCCAAGGCGCCCAGCTGAGGCCCGGATGCGGATAAAAATGCTGGGGTCTTGAACGATACGAAGCTCGACGTTCAAGATGATTTTGGTGAAGACCAAGGATTGATCACCTTCAGCCCGGCGGCCTCGAAAGGGCTCGTGTCGCGCGTCGCGACCGCGAGACCGTGCGCCGCTGCCGTGGCCGCAATATATCCATCAGCTTTGCCGATCGCTTTCCCGGACAGCCGAGCACGCGCCATGAGGTCTGAATAAAACTGCGAGGTGGTGACGCCGAAGGGTAGAATGCGCTCGACAAAATGCAGAAGCACTTCGCGCTCCAGGCGATCGTGAAGGATAGCCTGCCGTTTGCCTGGGGGCATGGAAGCAATCCCAAAACGAAGTTCGGCAATTGTTATGGTAGAAAGGAACAGTGTCTCGATTGCTTGTGCGTCCAACCAAGCGATCACTGCCACGTCGGGAACCGATCTCCACGGCTCTGATATGACGTTGGTGTCCAGCAATATCATTCGAACGTCATCGGCTCCGCAGGTGCCTTATCGCGACCCTGCTGCAGGGCTCCAACATCATCGTCGGAAAGCTCGGCATCCCGACCTATCGCCGCAAGTAAAGAGCCGAGTTTCACGCGCTCAGATGGACGAACGGCAGCCTCGAGGATGTCACGGATTTCAGCCTCGGTGCTTCTGCCATGATGAGCTGCTCGCACCCGCAGGGCGCGATGTGTCTCATCCGAGAGATTGCGAATGGTGACCGCTGGCATTGATATCATCCAACCAAACATGATTTCGTTGATATCAAATTATGCCGGATGATTTCTCTTTTCAAGTGGATTCAGAAGCATCGAAATAACTTCAGTGTTATCAGATCAAGCGAGACCTGAATTGATGAAAGACACCCGCCCTGGACAAGTACGACCGCCGCGCGGCTTCCGTTCTTTTCGCTACTGCGTCACGCGAAGGACCGCTGAACCCGTTGTCAATCGACCTTCAAGATCCCGATGAGCCTCGACGAGGTCGTCGAATGAATAGATGCGGGTAGGGTCGACCCTCAGGACACCCGATTTGATTGCCGCAAACAGATCGGCGGCGGCCTCAGCGGTCTGGGCAGGCGTTGAAACGTAATGCTGCAGCATTGGCCATGTCAGATGCAGCCCTCGCGGGCCAAGTTCATAGGGATCAAGAGGAGTAATTTCGCCGGATACCTTACCGAACTGGACCAAGGTGCCACGAACTTTGAGTACGGCAAGCGAACCACGGAAGGTGTCTTCTCCGACGGAATCAAACACCGCGTCTACGCCAACTCCATCAGTCAGTTCGAAGGTGCGCGCCACGAAATCTTCCGTGCTGTAATTGATGACGTGGTCACATCCCGCCCGGCGTGCAACGTCTGCCTTGCTTTGGCTGGATACTGTTCCAATGACACGATACCCGAGTGACTTAGCCCACTGCACGAAGATCTGGCCCACGCCACCCGCGGCGGCGTGATAGAGGATCGTGTCGCCGGGCTTCAAAGGTACAACGTCCTTGACCAGATATCTCGCCGTCAAACCCTTCAAAAAACTGCCCGCGGCCTGCTCGTCGGTGACACCGTCCGGTATAATCACCAACCGGTCGGCGGGATGGAGGCCCGCGCTGGCGTAAGCGCCTGTGCTGTGACCGAAGACGACGCGGTCGCCGACTTTCACCGAGGCAACGTTTCTTCCGACGGCCTCGACGACACCCGCTGCCTCGTTGCCGATAATTGCGGGAAATGACGGAACCTCCATCGTGCCGCGTCTGAAATAGACATCCACAAAATTGAGGCCAATGACTGTGCTGCGGACACGGACCTCTGCGTCACCAGGATCTGGGACTAGGATGTCTTCGAACTCCAGGACCTCAGGCGGACCGTACTGATGAATGCGTGCTGCTCGTGCTTTGAGCGACATTATGATTTCCTTTCAGCGAAATAGCGGCACTGTTTTGCGTGACGGTCACAAAGACTGGCGTTCGACATATTGAACGTTTCAGCCCGTTTGATAGTCCTGTTGCTTTCTTGTTCGTCCAGGGTCGCCGGCGGCCACGGTTTTCCGGCGCGCTACTTGCTCGGCAAGCGTCGCACCACTCACCATGGAGGTGTTACACGGCTGTATATTCGATCCAGACGGCGCCCAGCTCGCGACGGACAGCACGCGCTCCAGCACTTCCTTCGGGATCTCGCGGTCGGTGAACCTGCGCGCCTGTCGGGGTCGTGACCGCCTCATACGCGTCCATGATCCTTGCTCAGACAATCACAAAGATATCAATTCGAGATGAGCCGGCCAATTCTGCTCGGTGTTAGTCCGCACACTCCATTTGGTGGCCGAAATCACACCAAGGATGAGAGAACGTCCTACCGACGTCGAGGATGTGGGGAGTTGAACAGCCGATCCGCTGTTTTCAGGATGCCGTTGGGCGGAGACAACAGTTGCCCGGGCCTACAGGCCTGCTGGTGCGCACTTTATGCCGGCGTTACTGCAATCAGCCGCGCGCCTCGCCTGACGTCAAAATGCGCAGTGGATGAGGTTCGCGCTCGAACAGTGGCCTATCGCGCAAGGGGATGAAATGACCACGCGTGATGTCAGGGGCGTTTGCTTTTATCCCGGTTTTGTCGGGATCCGGAGTTCAGACCGTCTGAATTCGGGACAAAGACAACTGGGCGGCGAGTTGACCGGCTACCGACAGCCCTCTAATTTTCCAGCTTCGCAGCTGCAATAGCGTGCGGCATTAGGAACGCAGCAAGCTCCGGGATGACATTCCTCGCCCCCTCAAGCGAAAAATCCCGGGCACAACGGCCTATGCCGATCGGGCTCACGAAATATGCCGCAGATCGTTTTAGACAAGAAGGAGCCGAGATCATGACTCTCGGCTTGTCGCCGCTGGCCAACGTCGAAAAAAGCCAATTTCCCGAGAGCACCTTTGTGCTACCTCTATCAGCGCGTATTCCTGTCACTGCTCGTTAACCGCCGGATTTTCAACGTTCAGGGCCAAGCTGAATTCAAGCGCAGGTTTCACGGTAACGAGGTGCAAACTTATATTGGCTTGCGGGGCTCCCACCGAAACCGTCGCGCTGCCGGGACTAAACACCCAGGCAAATCGCCGGTCCCTAAGTTCGCCTGCTCCGTCGCATCTCCTCAGAAAAAAGTTTTGATCTCCGGCCGTGTGAGTTAGACATCACAAATCCAAAAGCGCGCGTTCGGCTTCGAGCGTCAATTCCCGGAGTTGCATCATGAAAATCGCGCCGCAGCAGCGGATCTATGTCTGCTTCTTTCTCTTCGCCGTGTCGCTGGGGGCGCTGCTGTCGAGGATGCCGGATTTGCAGGTTGCGCTTGGCGTCGACAAGTCGGAGCTTGGGTTGACGTTGATAGGGGCTGCGATCGGCGCCTTGATTTCGTTGACTTTGTCTTCGCCGGTGATCGCCCGGCTCGGCGCGCGGACAACGGCATTCATTACTGTTCTCGGCACGTCTGCGTTGCTATCGCTGGTGCCGTGGATCGGTGCGGCGCCGGTGGTGTTCTGTGTGCTTTTCGTCGAGGGGATGCTCGCCGGGGCGCTAGAGATCAATCTCAATGTCGAGATTGATCGCATCGAAGCACAGCTAGGACGCGGCGTGATGAACAGGGCGCATGGTTTCTGGAGCCTCGGCTTCTTCGTCACGGCGCTTGTCTCCTCAGTCGTCCGCCAAGCCGGTATTTCGATGCAACTCCATCTCGCCGTGACCTTTGCCGCGGTGCTTGTCCTCGGCGTCTGGGCGATTTCCGGCATGCGCAATGCGCCGCCGCGGACCCCGTTGAATGAAGGCAAGGCGCCGCTGGTGGCGCTTCCCACCTGGGGCCTCATGCCGCTCTGCGTGATCGGCATCGCGGCCTTTCTCGTCGAAGGTGCCGGGATCGACTGGTCGGCGATCTATATGAGCGACGTGTTTTCGGTCGAGCCCTTCGTTGGCGGACTGGGATTGACGCTCTTTACCTTTTGCATGGCGCTGGCGCGCCTTTTCGTCGATCCACTGGTCGATCGGTTTGGCGCGCGGGCCGTCGCCACGATGCTGCTTGTTCTTTCGGCGATCGGCATTTGTGCCGTCTGGGGCGCTCCGCATGCCTATGTGGCGCTGGCGGGCTTTGCCTTGATGGGCGCTGGCTGCAGCGCGGTCTATCCTCTCGCCGTCTCGGCGGCGGCCCAGCGCACAGATCGCGCGGCGTATCTCAACGTCGCCGCCCTTGGCCAGATGACCTTCGTCGTCTTCTTCCTGGCGCCGCCGCTGCTCGGTTTCATTGCCGAACATGCGGGCATCAGGACATCCTATCTCGTCTGCCTTCCGTTGATCATCTATGCGCTCTTTTCGGTCAAGGTGCTTGCCAAGCGCCGGGCGGCCTGCGACGGCAGCGTTGCGAGCGTCCGGAGCGTCAAAGGGTGATCGATCGAGCTGGCTGTTTCGGCGGCTCGATTGGTTCAGCGAAAAGCATAGGCGAGCACGCCGTGGCGGCGTGCTCGGTGCTCCCTTAACGTGTATACGTTTGATGTCCGTCATGAATTTTAAGAGAGCGTTTCACTTCGCTGGGTCCAAAGCTAAAGGAGCACTCGGCAATGCGCCGCGAGTGAGGGTCTTGAACAGGAGTGCCGGTGCTTTGATGGTTGGGGTACGACGACGCCAAGGTCCGCGCAAGACTATTGGCGCGCTCGATGCCGAGGCACCCGAAGCGCGGCAATATTGGCAGCCGGCGTCGCAGATCCGACAGTCCGCCGGCTGCCCATGCTAGATGATCATCGCGTCGAGCGGGAGCGCGAACACGGTTGCCAACAGAGGCCGATCATGATGACTAGCGTGCGTATCCCAGGTAATGTTCTCGTGGCCGTCATGATCGCCTGCGTCGGCACGTGTTACGGCTTCGGCCTCAGCCTTTTTCCTCAGATCATCCCAGACATGCGGAAAGATCTTGCCTTCGACTATGCGTTCGTCGGCACGGTCACCGGCCTAGTCCAGTTTTCCACGGTGGCATTCGCCGTGCTCGGTACCTGGCTCGTCCATCGCATCGGTGCCGCACGGACGGTGGTGGCGTCCGTGTCGCTCTGCGGGCTCTGCCTGTCGGGCATCCCCATTATCGACAATCTCTACGTGGTTGCCGGCCTGCTGATGGTCGCCGGCGCGACGGGCGCATCGACTTTCGTGCCGATGATTAATCTCGCCTCGCGGGTGGTAAGAGCAGAACAGCGCGGCTTTGCCATGAGCCTGATCTCCAGCGCCCCGGCCTTTGGCGTCCTCATCAACAGCGCACTCGTGGCGGCATACGCCGGAAGCGGTCACTGGCAGATGGTCTGGTCCCTCACAGGCGCGGCCACGATCGCACTGGCCGTTGTCACCCACATTCTCTTCGGGCGGGCCGGCCTCTTCGACAGCGGGACAAGTGACGAAACGCTCGCGCCAACTGCCGGCGGTTCAGCAAGCCTGCGCTCCATCATGCCATGGGTGACGCTGATCTTCGCGCTCGGCTTCATCAACGGCCTGATGCCATATCCCTATCTCACCTATCTCTCGCCGTTCCTGCGCGAGGAACTCGGCTATTCCGTCGGCTTTGCCTCATGGCTCTGGGCAACGATCGGGGCGGTGGGGATCAGCGCAGGCTTCGCCATTGGCACAATATCGTCGCGTCTCGGATCGCGCTATGCCATGCTTACCTGTTACTCAAGCTTCCTTGCCGCCGGCGCCCTCGTGGTCCTCGATCCCTCGATGGAACTCTCGATCCTGTCAGGCATCTTCTTTTCGCTGGGCTTTTATCCGATCTATGGCCTGCTGCCGGCCTATGTCTCACATCGCGCCACGCCCCGCGTCGCGGTGACTGTCTTAGGCATCTGCACCGTGTTCCAAGGCATCGGCGGCACTACAGGGAACTTCTTTGGCGGCGTGATCAAGACATCGACGGAGAGTTTCAGCGGCATCTATCTCGCCGTTGCAGTTACGGCCGCCGCCGCCGCGGCGATGACGATCTCGCTGCCGAAGGACCAGAATGTGCAGGCCGTGTAGCGTCTAGCCGAGCGAAACGAACGGTTGATGGGCCGGAGGTTCAAGGCTGCGGGCGGGCGATGCGACCGTGCCAACCTTAATCCTGATTTGCGAACTGGACGACTGGAGCCCGGGCGGAGGATGTCGGCAGGGGATCTAACCTTAGCGGCAAAAGTCCACGATGAAATCGGTTCGCCGAGTAGTCACGCGGCCAGACGAACTCAAGACCGGCGCGATCGGGTAGATAGTCTGGAACCAATGCGTACTAACTGTCGGCAACTCTTTCGGCACGAGTTGTCACCGACGTCTTCCAGTGGACAATCGCAATGCACGCCTTGAAGGGATATGAACCGGCGGCCGGTCCATTTGCGTGCAAACACTGACCTTAAAGCCCAGCGGATCACACGCTTGCCGCATTTCCAACAGTCCAGCAAGACCCCAGCTGACGGATGTATTGCCCATAGGCTTGTCGACAATGCCTCGATTACCCTTTTCACCGACAGGCCATAGAGTACATACAACTGGGGTAGAGTGGCTTAAGATGCCAGGGCGTCTTAACTCACTGAGATTCTATGTCCGAAGTCGACTGGCTGAGCCATCTCCTGCAAATCGTCACCGTGACGGGCCAGCTCGAGGTCCGCTGTTCCTATGGCGCACCATGGCGAGTTGCCTGGCCGCGGGCAGCGGCGAACGAAATCCCTTACCACGTCATCGTCAAGGGCCGAGCCATCTTCGAGCACCTAGAGACGAAAACGACGAGAGAACTGGCGGCCGGAGATATCGTGTTGCTGCCTCACGGCGCGCCCCATGTGCTACATGATGGCAGCGGTCAAACACCCGTCCTGACCCGGCAAAGCCGTGGGGCGGCCGGATGGATGCTGAGCGAGAACGATAGCCCGGACGAGCAGCTCGATCTTTTATGCGGCCGGTTTTTCATAGCGCCGCCCCATGATCGGCTGATCCGCAACTACCTGCCGACAAATCTGGTGGCGCGGGCAATCGACCGCCCCGCAGAGAACGTAGTCAGCCCCGCGACCGATCAACTAGCCGGCCTGGTGGCATTGATGCGCATGGAGGCCGCCGGCGACCGGGCGGGCGGGCGCGCCGTTCTCAACGCGCTGTCTTCGGCCCTTTTCACGCTGGTGCTGAGGGCGGCAAGCGAATCCGAAAAGGCCCCCGAAGGCCTGCTGGCTCTCGCCGGCCACCCAAGACTGGCGCCGGCAATCACTGCCATGCTCGCCGATCCGGCCAATCCCTGGAAACTGCCCGATCTGGCGGACCTGTGCGGCATGTCGCGCGCCACCTTCATGCGGCACTTCCAGGACAGGCTGGGCTGCTCCGCCCTCGATCTGTTGACCGACCTGCGCATGAGCCTGGCGGCGAACGAATTGAAAAAACCGTCGATCAGCACCGAGGCCGTCGCCGAAACGGTTGGTTATCAATCCGTTTCGGCGTTCCGCCGCGTGTTTGCCGAGAGAATGGGGATGACGCCGGGGGAATGGCGCCGGCTGGCGCAAACCGGGGAGATGCGCGCGAACTAGGACCGGCGCTTTCTAACTGATCCTTTTGAGCATTAAATTGAGGCAATCCAGTCTCGATATTATCACTGATGCCCGTAAATTGGTTTCCGTAATCACTTGATGAGGGAACCCCCCAATGAACGATATCAGCAACGCAGCCATCCAAACGGCGCCGACCAACGCCGTCATCGAAACCATCCTGAGCCGCAGTGCCGCCAAATATTACGACGCCACCGCGTCACTGAGCGACGATCAGATCCGCGATCTGGTGCGGATCGGCACGTCCGCGCCGACATCCTTCCATCTGCAGAACTGGCGGTTTATCGCCGTTCGTACGCCCAGGGCCAAAGCCCAACTGCGCCCGATCGCTTGGAACCAGCCGGCGATCACCGATGCCGCAGTGACCTTTATCATCATCGGCCAACTGGCCGATGCCAGCACTGTCCCCGAGCGCCTGGCGCCGGTGGTCGAAGCCGGCATCATGCCGGCGCGTCTGGTGCCGGAATGGGAAATCCCGGCGCGCGGTCTTTATGACGACCAACCGCAGCGGCAGCGCGACGAAGCGGTACGCTCGGCAACCTTCGGCACCTCGGCGATTATCTATGCCGCCCGCTCGCTTGGCTTGGGTTCGACGCCGATGATCGGCTTCGACGCAGAGGCCGTGCATAGCGAGTTCGGTCTCGCCGAAGACGAAATCCCGGTGATGCTCCTCACCGTTGGGCCGTTGCGCGCCGGTAACTGGCCGCAGAAGCCGCGCATGCCCGTGGCTGACGTCCTGGACTTTGCATAACCCTCATTTCAACCAGCAAGCTTAAGGAAACCTACCATGACCAGAACCACCGTTCTGACGCCGGAGCATGTGCCCGCAGAATCCAAGCAGACCCTCGATGCGTTCACGAAGAACATCGGGTTCACCCCCAACATGATGGCGGCCTTCGCGCAGAGTCCGATCGCGTTCAACGCCTGGGCCGCTCTGCTCGGATCTCTGAGCAAGACGCTCGATGTGAGGACACGCGACAGCATCGGTCTCGCAGTCTCCGAGGTGAACGGGTGCAACTATTGCCTGACGGTTCACAGCTTTACCGCCGAACATATGGCCAAGCTGCCGGCCGATGACATCATCCTCGCCCGCAAGGGACATGCCAACGATCCGAAGCGGGATGCGGCGGTCCAGTTTGCGCGCAAGGTGAGCGAGACCCGCGGGCAGGTCAGCGACGCCGATCTGAAGACGGTCCGCGATGTCGGCTACACCGATGCAAACATCATCGAAATCGTCGCACTGGTGGCCATGTATTCACTGACGAACTTCTTAAACAACGTGTTCGATCCCGAGAAGGACTTCCCCGCCGTTCCCCCAGCGGGATCGATCTGATCCTTTCTCATTCGCAACCTTTTGAAGCTGTTGGGATCGACCAAATGAACATTCTCCATATTGATACCAGCCCGCGTCTGGAATCGCATAGTCGCGCGCTTTCGGCGGCGATCGTCGAAAAGCTTCTTGAGGTCGTGTCCGCCGCGAGCATCACACGGCGCGACATTGGGGCAGACCCCTTGCCCCAGACCGCGCCGCTATACGCCGCTGCGTTGGCGTCGCCGGCGACCTCGGCCGCGCCGCCGTCGGGCTCTCTTGACCTTTCCGAAATCCTCATCGGGGAGGTCGAAGCAGCGGACATAATCGTTATCGGAACGCCGATGCACAACTTGACGGTCCCCTCGGTTCTCAAGGCCTGGATTGACCAGATTCTGCGCGTCGGTCGCACGATGAAATCGACGCCCGCCGGAAAGATGGGAATGCTTCGAGACCGTCCGGTTTTTATCGGCGTCGCTTCGGGCGGCTTTTTCACCGGAGAGAGAGCGAACCAACCTGATTTTCTCACACCCTATCTGTCGCTGTCACTGAGTTCGATCGGCCTGAAAACGCATCAATTTTTTCCTCTGCAAGGCACAGCGTTCCTCGACTGGGACGACGCACCCGGGGCGAGGCAGAAGATCCTCGCCGCCCTCGACCTGACGGTCGTACCGGGACTTAGAGACATTCATGGCGTCCCCATGGTGCTGGCGGATGTCAGCGGACGATAGCCAAATGTCGTTTTGGGCTGGCACCCAAGCAGCCCCGACACCTCAACCCTTTCCGCCCCGCCGCAAACAATAGGAGGCCTTCAGATGACTCAAACAGCAAATACCCTGCCGCAAATCGGTGATAGGATCACCGAAAGGGCAGCGCCACCGGATGATACCGCCCTCCGCGAATGGATCGGACCTGAGGGGTTTGCCTATTGGTCCGAGCTGCGGACCTGGATCGATGAATTTTACCCGGGCGTTTTCGCACCGGAATGGCTTTACGGCGGCAAGAACCGAGGTTGGTCCCTGCGCTATAAGAAAACCAAGGCGTTCACCACCTTGGTCCCGGAGTTCAAGCGGCTTTCGGCCGTCGTGGTGATGGGCCGGGTGGAACGGGAGAAGTTCGAGGAACGGCGTTATGCCTGGCGTCCGCAGCTAGTCAAGCTCTACGATGAAGCCAAAACCTATATCGACGGGAAATGGCTGACGCTTCCGATTTTAAAGGCAAGCGATCTGCAAGATGTAAAAGACCTCTTGGCGATGAAGCGTCCTCCGCCATCGGGCAAGTGATGGCAAAACATCCCGGCTTCGCGCGTCGACATCGAATCCATCAACGCTGCCGACGAGCCGAAACTGCTTGGCGTGATAGCTCGAGATGAGCTCGTAGGCATCTAATTTACCGTCACAACCAACAGAGATTAGAGGAAACAACTCCAATGAAAGCGATTGTAGTAACAGACCCGGAGGCAGGTCTCGCCGGAATGAAACTGGTGGATCGAGCCGAGCCGAAGGCCGCCATCAACGACGTCGTCGTCAAGGTTCATGCAGCGGGGTTCGTCAATACCGAACTCGAATGGCCTTCCACTTGGACCGATCGTACCTCACATAATCGGACGCCATCAATCCTCGGCCACGAGTTGGCTGGCGTGGTCACGGCGTTGGGTTACGGCACCACGGGGCTTTCAGTCGGCCAGCGGGTGTTCGGCCTGGCGGACTGGTATCGCGATGGCACGCTCACCGAGTATGTCGCCCTGGAGGCTCGCAATCTGGCGCCGCTGCCAGGCGATGTCGATTTCACTGTCGGTGCAAGTCTGCCAATCTCCGGGCTGACGGCATGGCAGGGTCTGTTCCAGCATGGTCGGCTTCAGGCGGGGCAAACTGTGCTGGCGCACGGTGCGGCCGGCGCGGTCGGTTCGATCGTAACACAGCTTGCAAGGGAAGCCGGTGCCTATGTCATCGGTACCGGGCGCACAGCCGACCGGCAGAAGGTTCTCGACTATGGCGCAAATGAATTCCTTGATCTTGCCAACGACACGCTGGAAGACATCGGTGGCGTCGATTTGGTCTTCGACGTCATCGGCGGCGACATCCAGAAGCAGTCAGCGGCGCTCATCCGGGCAGGCGGAACGCTTGTGACGGCTGTCGGGCCGACGGAAGTCCGGCCTTCCCACGGCTTGACGGTCGACTTCGTAGTCGAGGCCGATCGCGACCAACTATCCGAGATCGTTCAGCGGGTCCGCGACGGAAGACTGCGGACAAATATCGGCAAGGTCACAACTCTCGCCGACGCTGTCACCACGTTCAACGCTACCGAGCGGCGCGCGGGAAAAACGGTCGTTCGCATTCTGACTTGATGGGGCGTAGCAGGAGGGGCGATCAATAACATTGAAAGCTCCTGCTGCTCTTGAAGGGATTGGAATCGACGACCCAGTTATTCCGAATTCTCTCTGAAACTGAATTGCTCGGCAGGCCAAATGGTTGGCCTGCTTGCGGTGGCTGATTTGGGCCGGAAGTTGAGATTCCGCAGTCAGGTAAACTTGTGGGAAAGCGGACATTCACATGGGAAAGGCTGACGGTATCCTCCGCTCCGGGTCGCCGCTCGCGTGACCAGCTTCAAACCTGCGCGTGGTAACGGCCGGAGTAAACCGGCCATTGGGCAGCGTCATACCTGCAGTACGGTTTGCCGGAGGGGTTTAGCCCGCCCACCGGGCGCAGCTTTGCGCGAGACTGTATTCTCCGAACCCGGCCATGAAGGCAAGTGCCTATGCGGCACGGGCTGCTGCGGCTTGCACTATCAATTCTTCGTCCTTGGCCACGCCCCGCTTGAAGGCATCCCGCTCTAACAGTTTGCCGATATAGTCCAGAAACGCCTTGCGCGGGGGCAGTGTCTGAAGGCCAAGACCCCAGCCGATATGCGAGCCGATATAGATGTCCGCAGCCGTGAACCGATCGCCCGCGATGAAGGGATGCGCCTGCACCGCTTTTTCCAACTGGTCCAAAGTGCGCGTGTAGCTGCCATAGCCGAAGAAGAACTCCTGCTCGGGAGCGGGCACAAATCCAGCCCTGTGGTTCGTGACGGCCTGTTCCACAGGCCCCGCGGCGAAGAACATCCAGCGATAATATTCGGCACGCTCGTTTGCGGTAGGCGAAAGCCCGGCCTCGGGGAACGTCTCGGCGAGGTACGTAATGATTGCGCCGCTCTCTGTCACGGCGCGGCCATTATGCACAAGCGCCGGCACCTTGCCCATGGGATTGATCGCGGTGAAGAAGCGAACCAGTTCCTCGCTGGGATTGCTCGATGCTGGCCGTTCGAGCGCCGCGCCGCCCCATTCGTCAATTGCGCTGGTCTTTTCGTAGTCGAGGACCACCGTGTCGTAGGGTTGGCCTACCTCCTCCAGGATCCAGCGCACGATGCGCCCGCGTGAGTTCGGGTTGGTGTAGAATGTGAGCGCCATGCTCGATCTCCTGATTGATGGTTGTTGTTATCTGGATCCGTTCGTCCTGCAGGGGATGTTGTGGGACTGTCGGCTCCAGAGATGGTTGCCGCCGGATCTGAGGCTCAGCGCCAGCGCCATCGGAGGAGAAGATAAGAACAGGACACCGCGCACGCATTAGCAAGCTACGCCACAAGACTTGCACAACGCGCCAAAAATACTACGGTATAGGCCAGGTCGTACGTTACCCGCCGCCTTCACCTGAACTCCGCGCGCCAGACCGAAAATATTAATCGAAAGCGTGACTGCCGATGTGCGGTCTAGGTGATGGCACACTCGCCTTCTGCAAAACAAAACGCGTCTGCGGGCTATTTCGACCGCCTGCAATCTCCAAATGGAGTAAATAGATAACTATGGCCAAAGTCCTTTCCGACCGATGCAAATTGCCGAGGCCATTCTGGCAGTCACTTGAACAACTGGGACTGCGGCCTTCGGCGGTGCTGCGACAGGCCAGGCTTCCTGCGACGCTGCATCTCGACAATTCCGCGTCATCAGCACCACACAACTTTTCGCCATCTGGAACGCCATAGAGGCGCTGTCCGGTGACCCCGCCTTCAGCATAAGGATGGTGTGCGAGACCAGCACCGCCAATCACAAGCTCGCAATTCTGGTGGCGTCCTACGCTGCCGACTTTCGAGACGGTATGGCGCGGCTGGACCGCTTCAATCGTCTTTGCAGCCCTGACCGTCTTTGTTGCGAAGAGCGCGACGGCAAGGTGTCGGTGACCATCGAGTGGCCTACCGTCACCGAACCTGAGCCTCCCCTGTCGGTGGACGCAAGCTTTGCCCTTTTGCTGGAACTCGGGCGACGCGGTACTGGCCGTCACCTGCGGCCAATCTCGCTGGAGCTGCGGCGACCAAATCCGGGAACGGACAGGCACGCAATTTTCTTCGATTGCCCGATCCATTTCGGGGCAGAGCGTGATCGCATGGTGCTGAATGCACCGGACCTCGACCTGCCATTCCCCGGACACAACCCCGAACTGATCCAGATGCTCACCCCCGCGCTGGCAGAGGCCGTGCGCGAGATCGAGGTGCAGGCCACGATCGGTGAGCAGGTAAAGGGCACCTTGAAGCGCACAATGGCCAGTGGTCGCCATGATCTCGCTGCCGTGGCGCGCGATCTGGGCCTGAGCGAACGCACCTTGCAGCGGCGGATTGCGGCGGAAGGCCAGACTTTCCGTGCTCTCCTGACCGAAGCCAGACAGGAACTCGGCCGCCAGCTTCTCTCCGATCTCACGATTGACGTGGAAGAGGTAGCCTACCTGCTGGGATACCAGGACGCCAACTCGTTCTATCGAGCTTTCCGCGAGTGGGAAAACATGACGCCCGGCCACTGGCGTCGGATCAAGTCTGTGTCGGCAATGACTGCCCTTAGGCGGCGGTGAAGCGGAGATCAACGGCCGGGTTGAGGGTGTTCCCGCCAGACATTCACCCTTAATCGAAATGTACCGAATGCTAACCTTGATCAGGTGAGCTCGTTGGCTGAGCACACCCAGGTAGAGTGTCTTCTCACCGGATTGACGGCCGTGATAAAAAGGGCCCATGGGCATCAAGAACTATCTAATCGAAGGCGGCTCGGGCACTGGAAAGACGTCTGTCGCTGCCGAACTGGAGCGGCGGGGCTACCATGTCGTCCATGGTGACCGCGTTTTGGCCTATGTCGGCGACCCCGAGACAGGCCAGGCGCTCGCAGGACCACCCGAAGGCGCAGACCGCATCGCTTGGGGATATGCGCACTGGATCTGGCCTGTCGACAAGGTCCGAGCTATTGCTGCCGACACCACCCATCCTGCCACGTTCTTTTGTGGCGGTTCGCGCAATTTCCACAAATTCCTGGACCTGTTCGATAAGGTTTTCGTGCTCGACATCGACGTTGAGACGTTGAACCGACGACTAGATGGGCGGCCGAATGAGCCGGGCTTCGAGCCGGCCGAGCGGGCCCTGGTACTTCGCTACCATCGTACCCGGGAGTATCTTCTTGCCGGCATAAATATCGACACGGCGAATACCGTCCCAAGTGTCGTCGACGATATCCTCGCTAAACTCACCTGAAGCCCGGCAGGCTTGTGATCGGGAGGGAAGCAACTGATTATTGCGAGAAAGACGTTAGCTGCCGTACGGCTCACTGGCGGCGTTGTCGGTTTCATAGCCGGCAGCTTTAAGAATGACAAACCGGGCATCCTAACGGCCGTCTTGAGGGCGCATAGCCGCTCGATCGCGATCTTTGGAATTGAGAAAGTTTCGTTGACACGTGCAGCCCCACTGCGCGCGGGGCCGCACGCGCTCAGATTTCAGTGTGCTCAGCTAGTTCCAGTGTATCCTCAATGTCCACGCCAAGGTACTTGACCGTATTTTCGATCTTGGTGTGCCCCAACAGGATTTGGATCGAGCGAAGATTGCCTGTCGCCTTGTAGATCATTGCGGCCTTCGTGCGCCGAAGCGAGTGCGTGCCGTAGTCTTCGCGTCGTAGACCAATTGCGGTCAACCATTCATCGACCAATTGGGCATACTGACGAGTACTCAGATGATCGGTGTGGTCGACTCGACTGGGAAAGGCGTAATCGTCAACTGTTCCACCTCGCCGTTCAAGCCATGCAAGCAAACTTGCCCTCACCTCCGCCGTGATTTCGAACTGAACCGGACGGCCGGACTTTTGCTGGACGACCAGGGCTCGAGTTCGAATTTCCGTTCCTGTCACGAGACTCCCGACTTTCATTTTCACGAGATCGCAACCACGCAGCTTGCTGTCGATTGCGAGATCAAACAACGCACGATCTCTCATGCGTCCCTCCCTATCAAGGAAGAAGCGGATCGCCCAAATCTGGCTGGAGGGGTTCAGGACCGAGGCCCCACAGTTGGTCCAAAGGGGCATAGCAGCTTGAGTATGCGGCGTCAGCTTTGCGCCCGCATAGTGGTCATCGAGCCACCGGCCGCCGTTGCTGCAAAACGGACGTGACGCAGTGACAACGCGGGTCGCAGTTGCGCCAAGCCGCCATTCTGCCCCATGCGGGTGATTAGATCACGAATTCCTCCTCGTACGTCTGTGGCTCGGGAACGACCGTAACCTCCACCGGAACGATCCAATTGGCCGCGTAGCTCTCGCAGTCGGAACGCTGGAGGTCGGGCTGCACGCACCCCGCCCCATCGATCGCGCGACATCGCAGTTTATATCGCCCCACTTCTTCAGGGGTCCACATGTACTCCCACAAGCGCCATGCAAAGGGACGTTCTGTTTCGAGGAGCCTTCCCTCGCGCCAGCCCCTGCCATCTCCGGTGCAGACCTGCACCTGCCGGATAACAGCCTCTCCGCTCCAGGCGGCTCCGAAAATCCGGTACGGTTGGCCGGCGATGAGACGCGCCCCCTGCACGGGACGCGCGATTTGCGCTTTGACCTCCATCTTCGCGAGGGGGACCAGCCTGGGTTCCCCGAGGCTGCGCTCCCAACGGAAATAGTCGCGCGCCTGCCAGTAGCCAAGGAACGGTTGCTCCACAACCGTGATATGCGTGATCCACTTGACCCAAGCCATGCCGAACCAGCCACCCACGACCGCGCGTAGCGGGTAGCCGTGATCGCGCGTCAACGGCTCCTCGTTCATCGAATAGGCAAGGATCGTGCTGTGAGCGATGGCCTTCTCAAGCGGTAAACTGCGCGCAAAAGCGATGGGGCCGGGAGAAGCCGTTTTCCTGTTCGTGTCGACGACGCCGCTGTCTGCGCCTACGAGCAGAACCTCACGTGCGGTTCGCTTAACGCCCGCCATTTCTAAAATGTCGCGCAGAAAAACACCTGTCCACGCGGCATTGCCGACGGCTCCGTTCTGCCACTGCAACCCGTCCTTCGGCGGCACATAGTAGACGCGCCCGTTCCCTGCGCACTCTACGACGGCAGTGAAAGTCGTGCTCCGCATCGCCTTGATGCTGTCGAGGTCAAGTTCGATCGGCCGCTCCACCGCCCCGCCAACCCGCAATCTCCAGTCTCGCGCATCCAGATCCGGCGACGGGAAATGGTTTCGCACGAAGAACAGCTCGGTTGGGATCAGCCAATCGGAGAGTGACGCAAACGGAAACTCGATGTTCTGTGGGGATTTCTGTCGAACTATTAGACTGGGTTGCTCTGGTGTCGGCATAGTCCTCGTCTCCCCTTCCAAGAGCACAACGTTGGCACTCGGTCGCGCGAATTCCGGTTCGATCACACCGCCCCTCGCAGTGCGTCTGTCGCGTTCCGCCTTCGGCCGCATTCTAGCACATACCGCACGTTCCTCGGATCGACCTCGAACGGCAGCAAAGGGCCCGAATGTTTCTATAGGCCCACGTCTCTTTCGCACCCGCTTGTCGTTCAGGCACTACCGCTGGAGAAGACCAGCAACATATTGTTGGTAGGCATCTCGATCGTCTCGCGGAGATTAAGTCCAGCGGCCTCACCCACTTGTTCAAGATCAGCGATATCACGCACACCCCAGGATGGGTTGCGCTCCTTTAGAGCCGCGTCGAAAGCAGCGTTCGAGGGGGAGTTGTGTGCCCCGTCGCGCATGAATGGGCCGTAGAGAAGAAGAAGCCCACCAGCGTGAAGCAAACGGCCAGCTCCTGCGAACAATCCTAAGCTTGCCCCCCATGGCGCGATATGGATCATATTGATCGACACGATGGCGTCAAAATGCCCCGTTTGTTCGACGCCCCATTGTCCTGAGCACACATCAATATCCCGCGGTGCCAGCACATTCTTCAGCCCTGCGAATTTGATCCAGCTAGACGTGCTGGTGCGGGCGTCGGCATCCGGATCGCTCGGCTGCCAGGTGAGGTTGGGCATTGCTCCCGCAAAACACACGGCGTGCTCGCCGGTCCCGCATCCAATCTCGAGCACGGCGCCACGTGTTGGAAGGACACGTTTTAGGAGCCCGAGGATCGGCGCCGAATTTCGCGCAACGGAAGGTGAGAACATGCGCTGGTCGGCGCTTATGTCACGCTGTTCCAGCGCAACAGGCGAACGGTCCTTCTTCTCTGGGGGCATTGGCCTTGAATCCCCTTTGGGCGATGTCTCCCACCTTATAGCTGAAATGATGGGACTGAAACCAAGATTTCGGACTTATGAAGGGGGTCGTCGGCGCGTGCGTTCGGCCGAGGGCGACCGAACGTCCCCCTCGCGTCATCACGCGACCGCCAGGCTCAAGGTCTGCTTTCGAAAATCGGAGCCCGGAAGCCGACCGACGGCTTTCGGCCCCTTGTCGGTCGTCTGACGCCTGCGCAGCGACGTCCGCTTTATGGCGCGTTGTGGACGAGGCCGTGCCCAGACGACGCCCGCTTCAGGCAAGCGCGACGACGTCCTTTATGACCGACAGAAGGGCGCGAAGTATCAGGGCGCGTTTTGGCCGCTGGACGGCTAACTCGAAGTCAGACAGCGGAAATAATTGCCGCTCACCAGTCCTGTTGAGTGATGCCCAAAGCCAGGGCACAAAGGTGGCATCCACGGTCGCTCGCGACGGGAAAATATTATGAATTCAAAGGCGATTTCACTAAGTCATTGAAATCATGCGAGAATCCAGGCGGCGAAGATTTTCCGGGTGGATTGCCATGTTCGGGCGGCTCTGGGAATTGAAAAGCGCGCCATGGGCAACCGGCTGATAGAATCCGCCGACGGTATAGCGAATCTTCTCCAAAGCTGGCATTTGCTCAGGTGCCGGTCCGGCTACACCTTCGCGACTGTCGACGCGGGAAGAAATGTTGGCCCTCGCCGATATCAGGCCGCCGGATCCGATCTATTTTCGAACTCCAGAAACCAAGCGTAAGTGGCCCGGATGCCGTCCTCAAGCGAAATGCGCGGCTTCCAGCCCATGTCCTGCAGCTTCTGATTGCTCATCAACTTTCGCGGCGTGCCATCGGGCTTGGAAAGATCATGAATAATCTCTCCCTCGTAACCGACAACGCGGCAGACCAACCGCGTCAACTCGATAATTTCGAGATCTGTGCCCGAGCCGACATTGACGTGTTGCGAGCCCGAATATGTTTTCAGAAGAAATACCAGCGCGTCGGCGCAGTCGTCGACGTGCAGAAACTCGCGGCGCGGGGTGCCCG
Source organism: Rhizobium sp. NZLR11 (assembly GCF_019685115.1). Taxonomy (NCBI): domain Bacteria; kingdom Pseudomonadati; phylum Pseudomonadota; class Alphaproteobacteria; order Hyphomicrobiales; family Rhizobiaceae; genus Rhizobium; species Rhizobium sp. NZLR11. The sequence goes on from NZ_JABDWD010000001.1 coordinate 392,794, forward strand.
TTCCCCAGACCACCATATGCGGGTCTTTGCGAAGTTTCGCAGCGTGCGCCTTGCGGATGAGTGCCGGCAGCACATGGCTGGAATTCAGGTCGAAATTATCGCCCGGGCCGTATAAATTAGTCGGCATGGCCGAGATATAGTCGCGGCCGTATTGCTTACGATAGGCTTCCGCAAGCTTGATGCCGGCGATCTTGGCGATCGCGTACCATTCGTTGGTTGGCTCCAACGCACCGGTCAACAGAGCCTCTTCGGGAATCGGCTGTGGAGCGAGCTTGGGATAAATGCAGCTTGAACCGAGGAAGAGCAGCCGGTCCACTTCGCCCCGATGGGCAGCTTCGAAGATATTCGCTTCCATAATCAGATTGTCATAAATAAAGTCAGCGGGATAGCTGTCATTGGCAAGGATACCGCCAACCTTGGCAGCGGCGAGAATGATCGCGTCTGGTCGGTTTGCTTCAACAAATTTCTTGACCTCGTCCTGCCGCGTCAAATCGACCTCACGGCGCGTAGCCGTGATGACGTTGCAATCTTCGGATTGAAGCCTGCGCACAAGCGCACTGCCGACCATACCGCGATGACCGGCAACCCAGATCTTCTTGTCGGACAAGTCGTACACTCAGATCTCTTTCCGGCTGCTCAGAGCCTTCCCGTGCTTGACATCCTCGCGCACCATTTCCGCGGCGAGTTCGCGAACAGGAGTCTTGTGCTGCCAGCCCAGCTTCTGACGGGCCTTGGTCGGATCACCCAGCAGAAGGTCGACTTCCGTCGGGCGGAAATACCGAGGATCGACTTCCACGAGGCACGCGCCGGACGCGGCGTCATAACCCTTTTCGTCTACGCCGGAGCCCTTCCATTCCAAAGCAATGCCGACGTCGGCAAAGGCCCACTCGACAAACTGGCGGACACTCGTCGTCTCGCCGGTCGCCAAGACGTAGTCATCCGGCTTGTCCTGCTGCAGCATGCGCCACATGCCCTCGACATATTCACGGGCATGGCCCCAGTCGCGCTTGGCGTCAAGGTTGCCGAGGAAAAGCTTATCCTGCTGACCCAGATGGATGGCAGCCACCGCCATCGTGATCTTGCGTGTGACGAAGGTCTCGCCGCGAAGCGGGCTTTCGTGATTGAAAAGAATGCCGTTGGATGCGTGCATGCCATAGGCCTCGCGATAATTCACGACGATCCAGTAGGCGTAGAGCTTGGCTGCGGCATAGGGAGAACGCGGGTAAAACGGCGTCTTCTCGTTCTGAGGCACTTCCTGCACAAGACCGTAGAGTTCCGATGTCGATGCCTGGTAGAACCGGGTCTTTCCCTCGAGCCCCAGAATACGGATCGCCTCGAGCAGTCTCAACGTCCCGATACCATCGGCATCCGCGGTGTATTCCGGCGTTTCGAAGCTGACACCCACGTGGCTTTGTGCGGCAAGATTGTAGATTTCGTCGGGCTGCGTCTGCTGCACGATCCGCAGCAGGTTGGTCGAGTCAATCATATCGCCATAGTGGAGGATAAAGCGTGGATGTTCCTCGTGCGGATCCTGGTAGATATGCTCGATGCGGCCAGTATTAAAAGACGATGACCGGCGCTTGATACCATGCACCGTATAGCCTTTGCTCAGAAGCAATTCGGCCAAATAGGCACCATCCTGACCAGTCACCCCAGTAATCAGCGCGGTTTTTGTCATTTTTCACATCGTCTTTCGATACAATCTTCGGGACGTGTTTATGGAAACGGCTGAACTAGCGCAACCCCCATGTGACCGCGGCCAGGCCCCACGAAATGCCCATCGTCGATCTCTTCGGTTGACGTGGGACTGGCACAATGAGACTAGAGATTTCCATTTAGCAGATGTCCAAGGGGGTAGATATGATCCTGGTGACGGGAGGAGCCGGCTTCATCGGTGCGAATTTCGTGCTTGATTGGCTTGCGTTTCACGATGAACCAGTCATTAACCTCGATGCGCTCACCTATGCCGGCAATCTCGGAAATCTTACCTCCATCTGGAACGACCCGCGCCATCTCTTTGTCAAGGGGAGCATAGCGGACTACGACTTGGTTGAAGAAGTGCTCCGTTCCCATCGTCCCCGCGCAATCCTGAATTTCGCGGCCGAAAGTCATGTCGATCGATCGATCCATGGGCCTGAAGAATTTATCCAGACGAATATCGTCGGCACATTTCGCCTGTTGGAGGCCATCCGCGGATTTCTAGCCTTGCAGGATGAAGCCTTCCGAGAGAGCTTCCGTTTTCTTCATGTATCGACGGACGAGGTCTTCGGTTCGCTTGCACCGGTGGAAGCCGCCTTCAGCGAAAACCGCAAATACGAACCAAACAGCCCTTATTCCGCGAGCAAGGCGGCCAGTGATCATCTGGTTCGCGCCTATCATCACACCTACGGCTTACCGGTTCTGACGACGAATTGTTCGAACAACTACGGTCCCTATCATTTTCCGGAGAAGCTTATTCCCCTGGTCATTCATAATGCGCTCGCAGGTAAACAGATTCCGATCTACGGAGACGGAATGCAAGTTCGCGACTGGCTGTTCGTCAAGGACCATTGCAGCGCGATTCGACGCGTTCTGGAGAGTGGAAAGGTCGGGGAGACCTATAACGTCGGCGGCAGAAACGAGCTGACCAACCTGTCGGTGGTCCATACGCTCTGCGAGATCCTCGACGAGCTGAGGCCGCTACGCGACCGGGCAAGCTATAAATCACAGATCGTTTTCGTGCGTGACCGCCCCGGCCATGATCGCCGTTACGCCATCGATGCGGCCAAAATCGAGCGGGAACTGAACTGGCATCCGAGCGAGACGTTCGAAACAGGTATTCGCAAGACTGTTGAATGGTATGTTGCCAACGAAGTATGGGTGGAGAACGTCACAAGCGGCAGCTACCGCCAATGGATCGACCGCCAGTATCAGTAAGCCAACCGACGCCCTTGATCTTCGTCCCTCAAGCTGCGCTGTCTCAATAGCGCAGGAGACGATGCAGGGCGCGCTTGACTGCGAACGGAATGTAGCGCTGCGCCCATCTACGCCTCGCGACAGCCGCGGCCTCGCGAAGCCCGCCAGAGAAGCCCGGAGAGATCGTTCTTATTTCCGAAAGCGTCCGCATGAGCGCCGCCTCATAGGCTGCATAGACAGCTTCGGGCTCCCTGCAGACCGAAGTGTAGAATGAAGAGAGCCTGTCGAAACCACCACCTGCCAGCAACTGAAACTGATGAAAATGATAGAAGATCAACGGCATGCCTTCGACCAACACCCCGCCTAAAGTCTGCTCGGCGAAATGCAGCTTCTCATAGTTCCAAGGCGCAATTCCCGCTCCTGGATGCGCGATAATGTGGCACTTCGGATACAGGATAGGCCACTCATCCAGATATTTCTGGTCGCCCATTTTGCCGTCTTCGAGGCGATAGTAGCACCACTCAATGCACTGCTCGCGCCAACGAGCAAGGCAACGCATCCCCTCTTCGTCGCGCCGGAAGCTCACCCATTCCACACAAAAACGGCCGTTCACTTCCCTGTCCTGGAGCCGGGGAGCAAAACGATGCTCGATGATTGCGATCGAACTGTCGCCGATTTCCTCCAGGATTGGACGGATCGGCGAATAGAACAGTAGGTCGGAGTCGAGATAGGTGATGAAATTAATCTCTGGATAATGATCCAGCACGAAGGTCGGCAGGCACGGAGACAGGGTCCAGCAATATTCAGCGACGCCGCGTGATTTCTTAGCCTCCAGGAGCTCCGGCGTCTCCAGATCGGCGAGTGGGATACAGGTGATGTAGGATCTGTTGGAGGCGATCAGTATCTCCTGCGCCTTCTGATCCATGCAGAGCACAAAAACATGTGCGTCTGGGCACCACTGGACGAGGCTCTCCATCATCGCCATCCCCTTGATGAGATAGCCGCTGTCGAAAAGAGTACAGAAATAATTCGTCATAGCTGGGATTGTTTCCTGCACAAATAGGTGCGGTTTGCATTGCCCGTGCTGTAGTCGCGCGGATCCGCGCTCTCGTTCAGCGTAAAGGTTGACTGCACTTCCAGGCCATGAACCCGAAAACTGTCCAAGAGATCCGGCTCGGAAAAATGGATCTCTATGGTCTCGACGCCATAGGCCTGCTTACGGAAATACTTGGTCGGCTGTCCATAGACGACCGGAGTGCGGTGAAAAATGACGTATTCTTTGGCGACGCGGGCGCTCTCGGCAATCGCCGCTTTATAATCGGGAATATGCAGGAGGCAGCATCCCGAAACCACGACATCAAACGCATCATTCTGATAGCTGAGCCGCGTTGCATCCTCCACATCGAATGACAGTGCTGGATAGATTCTGCGCGCCATATCGATGAATGCATCGGAATAATCGCAGCCGCTATACCGCAACGGCAAGCCATTCACTTCCAAAACCTCGGAGTAATATCCGCTGGAACAACCGATTTCGAGCAATGAACCGGCAGCCGGGAGATTGTCGATCCTACGCAGCGCAGCGGCAAAAACATCGAATACATCAATGGAAGCGCCGCCGCGATATTCCTTCAACTGGCGCTCGACGAGCTCTCTTTGGCGTGCAGGCAGATCACTCGCTTTCCAGGATGCGGCAAGGCGCGAGCTTTCGCTGTCTCGCCGAGCTGAATCGATCTCGATGTAGTGCGAGGACACCGATGCCGCTGGCAGCAGCTGTTCACGCAATCGCTTCAACCGGCGCTTCAACACCGGAAAGCGGTTGAGAGTCGTATGAATAAATGACATCAGCCCCGCTCCTCCAAATGTCTCTCGAGGATCGGCATCAACTCGTTCATTCTCGTCTTGTAAGTGTGGTCCTTCAGTGTCCTAGCCTGACCGGCCTTCGCGATAAGATCAGCCTCGTCGGGGTGCTTTATATAATAGCGTATGAGTTCCGCGGCTTCCTCGGGGCTGGAATAGGCGACGACTTCCTTGCCGATCTCGAAAATCTCACCAAGGTTGTCTTTCCTGTCGGTTATAAGCAGCGATCCGACCCCCGTCGCCTCGTAAAGCCGCATGTTATTGGCATTGTTTTCGGCAACGTTGATATGCCGGTTGACCGTGATCCGGCTGCGGGCCAGCGCGCGATACATGTCCGGACCCCACACTTCACCGTTATGACGTTTCCGAATTGCAGATGAGCGCGGAAGCGTCCTGGCGCCGTAGCCGAAAAACTGTATCGGCGTGGTATCCGCAAGATGTTCGAGCAGCGGGATCGCTTTGCCATGATGACGGCTTATGCCGCCGACGAAACTCACTGGCACGTCGCGTGGGACATTCCCGAGGATATCGAGCACCCGGGTGTCGAAGCCGATCCGAAAGTATTCAGATCTTATGCCCATCTCGCGGAAACGGGGCACGAAATGGGGAAAGGACGTCAGAATGAGATCATAGGGACGCAGAAAGCCGTCCGGCGGCAACGGACAGGCGATCTGGCCGACGATGAGTGGCACGGTCTTTTTCAGCTCCATCAATGCGTGAGGCGGAAAAAAGCTGAGATCCTGACAATAAAGCACATCGGGCTTGAATGCGCGCACCCGCGCCATCGCAACCTCCAACAGGCCAGGAAGCGCCGCCAGCCGTGCACCGATATAGGGCAATCTGAAAAACCGGTGGGGCAGTTTCATCGCCCATGGGCTGAATGGTTCGTTGTTCTCTTGCGCCCAGGCCGATTGAAGCGGAACACAATTGCCGATGATATCGAGGACATCGCAACCCTGGGCCTTCAGGTGACGGGAATAGAAATCGGACGTGCCGAACGCTGCCTCGAGCAGAGACTCCGTCTGCCTCTGGGAGGAAGCCGACCTCAAATCCCGATTGCGACGATAGTGCGTCCTCAGAAATCGGGAATAGTAGGTATCGAACACGGCAATCCGCATGACGCTAAATCCTAGTTCTTTGCCGCGGAAAGTCGGAGTTCGACCAAGAGACTATCGCCCTGCCCCATTGCGTCCAGAGCCCGGTTTCCAAAGCCCATCATGACACCGGCAAGGCGTGCACCGCGCGAAACAGCAACGTTGCGAACCTTTTGAATAAAGCTCGGTGGCTTCTGAGAATTGCCACTTTCCGACCAGGTATTGGACGCCTTTCCTTCCTGTCGCTGCTCTCCGGAGGTCCTGAGCTGAAGCACCGACCAGAGATTGGGGGTGATCGTCCTGATACGCCCGACATCGTAACCGGATTTCCGGGCAAGTAGAGCAAAAGAAGTTCGATTGAAATGGTTCTGGTGGTAGGGAATGTGCCAGTTGATCCACCGCTCCTTCCACAATTTGCGGTGAAAGGAACCCGTGTTCGGGAAAGCCAGTATGACGCGTCCACCGATGTTGAGACGATCCTTCAGAGCCGCAAGCATCGCGAGCGGATCAGGCACATGTTCGATGACTTGGTTCAGCACGATGAGATCGAACTTCTCATCGGGGAACGGCACGTCATAGATGTTGCCGATATGAACGCGTAAGGCATATTTGTCGGCGATCGTCCGAACGTTCGGATCAGCCTCGACCCCCCAGCATTCGACGCCGAGCGTGCGCATCTCCAGAAGAGAGAGACACGAGCCGCAGCCGATATCCAGCACCTTTTGCCCCCGCTTGGCAACATAATGTCCCTGGTTGTCGGTACCGGCTATCCATCGACGAAATCCGGCGAGCGGTCTTTCGACGAGCGCAGCCTCTTTTTCCAGCGCATCAAAATCGATCTCCCGACGGGGATAATAATTGCTGTAAAGCGCAGGGAGATCTTCTTCCGTCAGCCGTGGCGCAGTCGACATGTGACCGCACGAAACGCATCGGTCTATCGAGTAGACGCCTGGGCAGCCGTATCGATCATCGCTGATGTGCTCGATAAAGGTTTGCATTTTCGATCCGCACGCGATGCACTGCTGATGCTGGCCGCCGCTCATATCGTTCCTTCCTTTCGTTTCGCCAATGACCTCCACGTCGAAAACGCGCGGCTGCACGAGAAATGCGCCATACGGATCGGCGCAGTCATGCGTTGCACCGGTGACCCGACAAGCGAGTAAAAAATAAGACGCTGAACCACGTTGTGAGCCGAACGCCTGCCAAACAACCGCTTTCGCCATGAAAGGCTGGACGCGTCGTTTCCATATACCGGAGGCGAATAGACGATTGCTCTGCTGCTGACAACCAACGGCACTCCGGCACGCGCGAAGCGCATAGCGATTTCGTAGTCAGCCATGTAATGCGGCAGAAGGTGCGGACGCATGCGGCCATGTCTCCGAAACAGGAGCGCCGGGTAAAGCGTTCCTCGGCCGCTCAATGCATCGACGCGATATTGGCTGTCAGGCGACCGTTTTTCCGTTTCGCTCAATTCCGAAAGCAGATCCCAGACGGCAAGCCGATTGATGTTGACCTTCGCCCCAATACTGACAAGGGGCGGATCCAGCCCCTCTTCATGGATGACACTTCCGACTGCAGCCCCGCCATTTTCTTTGGACACTTGCACCAGGGTTTCGACGAAATTGTCGTCAAACCAGGTATCGTTGTTCAGAAACAGGATGTAGTCAGCCGGTTGGCAGGCGGGAAGCACATGTTTCAGTCCTTCCTCCATGGCGCCGCCCCACCAGAGATTACCGTCCCCTCGAATTTCGGTCACATCCCTCTGCGATTGCAGGTATTCTGCGGTTCCATCGGTCGAACCGTCGTTGACGACTATGATCCTCAATTTCGCTGCAATGCCTTGAGCACGCAGAGAAGCAAGGACACGCCTTGTGTGTTCGAGACGATTGAAAACCGGGATCAGGACATACACGATCATTTCAGCGTGAGTACCTATTGCTTTTGAAACAGGACAAGATGCGTTTGACCGACCAGCTTGTCTTTGGCACTCTGAAAGGACGTTGCCATTTGCATTTCCGTGATCTTCTCGCCGAGCCTCTTTAATTCGACATCACGCTCATTCTGATAGCCAAACAATCGATAAAGGACGCGATCGAGAAAACTCGGCTTCCGCGGCGGAGGCGGAGGAGCAAGGAAATTGCCTAAATAGGATCTATAATGCGCAAAGCGAAGAGGCTCTTGATGGACCTGCTCCAACTGGAGAGAGAAGAGGGCTTCCATCTTCTTGAACGCTTTCTTCGAAAACCCCATTACATGGTGTGGGGGCATATCGAGGAGGACTTTTTCGGCCTCTGTGAAATATCCTTCCGGATCAGGCACTGCGAACAACAGGTAGCCACCCGGCCTTAAAAGCCGCAGAGACTGTTCAATGAATTCACGTGGCGCAGGCAAATGCTCCAGGACCTCGAAAGCCGAAACAACGTCGAAACTGCCTTCACCCAGCGTCGCCATCTCCTCGCTCGTAACGTCCAGGCCGATGGCTTTGCAATCGGCAATCGCCTGCGGGTTGAATTCCAGGCCCTTCACCTCGTAGCGATTCTTGATTCGAACGAGGAAATGGCCCTGACCGCAGCCGACCTCCAACACGCTCTTTATCCCGTCTAGGCCGGCGAGAATTTGTGCCGCGACGTCAAACTCCCATTTGTCCTTCTCGTAGTACCAGGAAAAACGGCTCGAAAGTTCATTATAAAACTCACCGTCTCCGGCCAGCGTCGTCGCCGGATCGAAAAATCTAAGGTCACAGTCGAAACACCGAAACTGATGCGCTACGCCCTCAATGCCAAGCCGACTGAACGGTTCAAAGCCAAACCCCTTCTGCCAATCGGCTTTCAACGCGTCCACGTCGAACCAGCGATGCAAGCCGATTTGCTTTCCCGCACACAATGGGCAGGATTGGGAATGCTTTTGCAACGAACTCATAGTTAATTCTCGCTGATTATGGGCGACTGCAGGGCAATATCGTATTGCGAACCGGTCAGGACGAACAAATAACCGGACTCCTGCAGGCTCCGATTTTCTCGATCATTTTCGACCGTGGAACAGGACGCCGGAAATTTTGAAACTAGCGTGTAGTTCGACGCCATGTAATTCAAAAACTTGGATTCACTGAAAATCCATGTCGGTATGACGGCCGAGAATATATCGGCCGAAACATATTGGCGCGTGAGGACGTCGTTTAAGCGGCCTGAAAACAGCGTTCTGTCAAATACGACCATCGGAACCTTTGAGGCTTTTATGGCCTCCAGCATATCGTAAGGCCTCTCGACGTATTGAAGGGAACTAGAGAAAAGGACTACATCCGGGATCTCCGTCGCCAAGGCTTCGCGCATATCAGAACAGAAGCTGACTTGGCTATCTCGGAATAGATGTTTTCCTTGTTCAACAAATGTCTGTTGCTCAACGATCACCCAGCTCACCTGAGACACGGCCTGCAGGAAGGGCCGGTTTTGGAAATAAGTCGTCCCGAGGCCACCCCCGAAATCAAGAACGTTAAGCGCCGCGCGCGCACGTGAGGCCCATAATAGGGCAGTTGCGATCGGGAAGGCATATTGTCTGGTCTCGAACGTAATCGAATCGCGTTCGTAAGCCTTGCGTCCGTTCAAGACTTCGGTCGTGCCATAAGCAACTCTTTGGGCGATGTTCGGATCCGAATAGCCAGCCAAGCCCGCCTCTGCTTCTTCCCAGGTGGTGAACTCACCGATGTACCCAGTTTGGGTTTGAAGGCCAGATGGACGTCGATGCTTAAGAAACCGGCGCACCAGCGAAGAAAGACGAGCGCGCATTATCACTGCACCTTGTCTGGCGAGAGCAGCAGTTTCAGCGGAATCCTTTCGAATTCATCGAGCTCGCCACCTATGCCTCCATTTATTATCCGGACGCCATTGGCGGAGGCAATCATCCCCAGCCTGCGATATTGGCGCCAGAGGCGGGCAAGGCTTTGGAATGTGTCGTAGTTGGGAGACAGGATCTTTCCATCTGATGTCACCGAGTAATCCATGTCGGCCTGTGCCTTCAAATCGAAGGCATAGGTATAATATCCGCTCCTCCAACTGTCGTGATCGACGCCAAGCAGGATGATATTCTTGAAGCCCATATGCAAGGCGATCATCAAAGCCAACACTGGCACCGAATCGATTCGGGGGATCGGCTTCGCGATATCGATGATGGATGTGTCGGTGACTTCGTCAATATTCGTGCGAAGGGCCACGTAACGCACTTTCCGGCCGGCAAAAAGATTGCGCTCGGCGACGATGCCAGCTTCAGTCTCATTGAGAAACAGTTCTGCCTCACCAATATTTTCATGCATCTCAGTGAACCAGCGCGCGACCTGATCTTCAGTCATGGTGCCATATGTAATCTGTGGAACGATGTGATATTTCGGTGCGAAGCGCATAAAATGGCCATGAAGATAGCCATTTGACACGCTTATAACGGTTTCACCCTCAAGCACCGTCAGATCCAGAGATTTCACGCTCGGACCATTGGCCAATATGAAACAGCGCCGGCCTTGATGGCATCCCGCTAGTTCTTCGTTGGCTCTCAAGGCCTCCAGCATCGGTTTCGAGAGCTGAACCCGCTGTCTGTGCCTCCGCCTCAATTCATGCACACCGTATGGAAGCAGCATAGAGGCGAGAGTCATTATTTTCCTCACGGCTGCAGCCACTTCACGACCTCGAAGACTTCGGCGTATTTTACACCGATGCGCTGGCCGGCGTTTTCGGCTTCATTGCGGAAGAAGCTCACCCATTTCCGCCCTGTGCGCTCCATCTCTGATTCATGGGCAAGGATTGCGTTTTCCTTCTGATCCCAATGGGAGGTGATGTCGACGTAGAAATTTCCCCTGAAATCGACCGTCGAATGATACCAGTTGCTGCGGTACATCAGAAGGCGGGGCACATGGCGGCAGCTGTGCAGCGATGCGCGCGACAAGGCAAGATGGTCATGGTGGATGTCGCCGACCCAGTGGGTGTAGACCATGTCGATCTTCAGATCCTGCACGAGCTTGAGGATCTCGATATTCAGCGGGTCGACGAATTCGATCTGGAGCGTTTTGAACTCGCCGCAGAACATCTTGTGGACGCCGAGGATCTCCATCGCAGCATCCGCTTCCGCCCTGGCGACCTGGCTGCTGCGGACGGACTGGTCATATTGGTTGGAAAAGCCGGATACGGTTGCAACATAGACATAGACCGTGTCGCCGTTGGCTGCATGGCGCGCCAATGCGCCGCCACAGCCCAGTTCCACGTCGTCAAAATGGGCACCGATCGCGAGAATATTCATTTGCAACTCCAGAGCAGGTCACGCGTGCCTGCAATACCACAATTCAGCAGTGTGTCGAGGATGCTGAGATAAGGCATGAACTCACCAAACGGCTGTGGATAGACCGGATGGACGAAATGTTGCCATTCGATTTCTATTCCGGCCGCCTCGAACACTTCCGGCCGCATATAGTCGCGTGCGCCCAGGCCTGAAAGGTAACGTGTTGCTCCCACTTTGCGCAGCAGTTCGACAAGCAACTCATTCTTATGTCCTTCCGGACTTAATGTACTCGATCGCACCCTCGGCATCGTGATTTCAAGCATATCCAGAATACCGTCCAGGAAATGCATGTTGAAATCGGCCAAGAGGTCGAAGCGCGTGCCGTAGAGGGCTTCGATGCGGGGAAAGACGTCGCTCCAGCCGGCGGACTTCCGATAATTTTCGCGAAGCAGCGAAAGGTTCTGGTCTATCCATCCGGTGCCGGGCGCCAGTTCCACCGCATTGATTGCAGTGCCCAAACTCGGCTTTCTGATGCCGACGGTGAGCCACCGATCGCCTTGCGCCGTCTTTATCTTGTCACGATGCGTCCAGCTTTTGCTCGTACCATGGACGAATTGCACGTGATCCAGAACGATATAGAGGTTGGCGTTCAGGAAACGCTGAAAAAAGCCGAGATATGAAGCAAAATCCGGTTGATGAATAACCGCCGTGATGGTCATGCAGCCAATCTCTCCAGCAAATCGGCAACACGCCCGACCCCGCCAAGACCAACCTTGGTCATGGCGATCTCGCTCATGGCCCTGATGGGAATTGCCGTTTCCAGAATACCGAGATCGAATGCCGAGTGATGCCCGGCAAAAAACGCCGCTCCCAGCTTCTCAAGCGCATGTCCGACGGGGATTTCAAAAGGCTCGTTGGCGATCACCACACAGGGCAGCCCAGCCGCGCAGGCCTCGAATGGGGTAATGCCGCCACCGGTAATCGCCAAATCATGTCGATGCATCTCCGCGGCCAGCGACGGCACCTGGTTCAGCAACGTGAACCGGCCCGGCAAAGCGGCCGAGATGACCTCTTCAAGCTCCATCATGTGCTGGAAGCTCGGCCCCGTGACGATGGTGACGGAAAACGGCTTGTCCCTCAGCCATTTGGCGACACGGGCGGTCACGCCGTAGGTATCGGCGCCTCCGAGCGTCACGAGTATCGATGCGAGGCTTTGCCGAAGTCTGCGAAACGCCGCGATTTCAGGATTGAGTATCATGTACTCCAATCCCAGCCGAACATCCTTGCCCTTGAGATATTCGGTCTTTTCAAACATCAGAGCGCAGATGTTGACGTCGGCAAGTTCTGCGCCTTCACCACGGTCGTCGAAGGTCACGAGCCTGACGCCCAAACGCTTGATCGCCTCGCTGTGGGATCGCTGCGTATTGAGGCGGTCGTTGATCCAGACCGGAGTCGATGCGGCGGGTTCGAGGAAGCTGCTCTCCCATCCTGTCACCGAGGCGAGATCGTAAAGCGCTACGTCAAAGCCGCGCTCGCGGATGATCCTCAGCGAGTTCGGATGATCGTTCGCCAGAAATCGGACCGGACGACCGCGCGCGCGCAGTTCGGCTGCGAGCGTCAAAGACCGGAACAAATGGCCCATACCGCGTGTATGTGAGCTTTCTATGCAGAAGACGAACATAGCCTGATCGCTTCTTCCGTGCCAAGCCAACCCTCGTTCGCCAACGCGGCGAGCGCACAAGCGCGGTTCCAATCCTCCTCTGTATCCACCGTCAGACGCAGATTCGGAGATGTTTTGGTTGGGGGAACATCGAGTTGGCCAATCTTGAACAACTCCGGTCGGTCGGTGAAGTACTCGTTCACGTGCTCGCGATGGTGCGGCAACGTTCCCTCGCGATGACTGCGTGACAGCGCTTCGAGCGTAAATATCTCGGCGCCCACGCCAATCGGCAGCTGCCCGAACGCATGCGTATAGTCGTATCCCCGCCTCTGATGCAGATCGATAAGCCTTTCGAGTTCCTCGATATCCGTGAAAGGATTATCTGCGGTCAATCGAACGATATCGGACAGTCCAAATGATTTCGCGCACTGGAAATAGCGGTCGAGGACGTCGGTTTCGTCGCCGCGAAAGCAGCTTACGCTGTGCTCAAGGCACCAGGCTTCAATCACATCGTTCTCAACGGCCGACGATGTCGCCACGATAACCCTGGCCGGCCGCTTCAACATCTGAAGCCTGCCCAGGACATGCCCAAGAAGCGGCCTGCCGGAAATGTCGCGAAGCACCTTTCCCGGCAACCGGGTCGAGCCCATTCGTGCCTGGACAATTATCCCAAGCGTCACGCCAGATCGCTCCACTGCAGCAGCGAGTCGACCTCAAGGTCTCGAGCGACCGTCCGTCCGACAAGGCCTTCAAAATGTTTGGGTTCAATGCCTCTACCGGGACGTTTCACGGCAATATCGCCGGCCGAAATGATGTCGCCGGCCTTTAACGGGCGCTGCAGAACGACACTCTTGCGGTTGTTGAGTCTTGTCGTTGCTTCGCTTGCGGCCGGCTCCTTGCGTCCGCTGCCACGCATGATTTCGAAAGCCCTGATTGCCTCGACCAGCCACTTCATCTCCGCTGGATCGGCGGAAAGCATGTGGTCGGGACCATCGGCGTTCTTATCGTAGGTGAAGTGGCGTTCTATCACCCGTGCGCCCATCGCAGCAGCGCAAAGGCTGGCGACCGGCGTCAACGTATGGTCGGAATAACCGACGTCCAGATCGGGAAAGGCCTGCATCATAGTCTGCATTGCCAGCAGATTCACATTCTCGGGATGTGTGGGATAGCTGGTAATGGCATGCAGCAGAATAAGTTTATCGTTACCCGCCGCCTTGATCGTCTCGACGGATTCGCGGACCTCGTCGAGAGTGCTCATTCCGGTCGACAGCAGGATTGGCTTCCCCGTCTTAGCCAAATAGCGGAGAAAGGGAAGGTTTACCGCGTCGTCGGATCCGACCTTGTGAGCACCGACGCCACACTTCTCCAGCAAATCCACGTCGCTTTCATGGGATGGCGATGAAAACCAGTCCAGTCCGTGGCTCTCGGCATAACGGAAGACAGCTTCATGTAACTCGTGTCCGATCTCATATTTGCGGAAGAGTTCGAACTGGGAGGTCACCCCAGTATTTTCCATATCGAACATAGCATGCCGGCTTGAAAGCGTTTCAGCCTTGTAAGTCTGAAGCTTCACCGCATCCACGCCGGACGACTTTGCCTCGTCGATCAGCTGTCTTGCCTGATCAAAAGTCGTAAAATTCCCGCCGATCTCGGCGATGATGTAACACCGGTCAGGTCGGTAGTTCCGGAACATCTGCTACTCCTGCAATTCACTATGCAGCCGGCATTCCATTCGCGGTTGCGCAGCTCGGTCGGCTCTGTGCGACGTCATCCCGCACCAAATCCGGCCGCTTCTCTATTTTCCGATTTCCTGAGCCCGGTCGACGTAATTTCGGACGATCACTTTCCGGCCACAGATTTCGGTCGGCTCATCATCCGTCAGGCGAGGCAGGTAGCATCGGCGGCATACTTCGCTTTTCAAGAAGCCCTGTGGTTCTTTGTGCAAGGCGCGGACTGCATTCATTTTTTCGCCGTGCCAAATCTGATGGACCGTCTCGGCATTGGCGTCGCCGATGACCTCACGATTTTCCTCGTCGTTCGAGCACTTCATCACAAGCCCGTCGGCGCCAATAACGAGGCGCTGATATTGCTGTGGGCAGGTGAAGTTATCGAGATATTGAACGTCCGAATCGTTCCCAAGATAGTCGATCAGCGGATTGAAGGCGACAAGATCGACATGAGGCGCGAAGGTCTCGTAATAAAGATCGGGATTCTCCCTGATCGCCGGCCAGATGCCTTGCACCTTGATGACCGGACGGTGAAGCCCGCGCTCCTCTTTGTACTTCTTGATGTCCTTGATCTTGTCGAGCAGGGCCTGGAACTTGATTGGCTTGCGTATCTTCTCGTAGGTCTCACCGGTGCCATCAATCGAAACGGTGATCCAGTCGATGCCGGCATCGACGAGCTGAGCGAAATAGTCTCTGTTGAGCTTGAAGCCATGCGTGAGGGTCGAGACTTCCTTGATCCCGTGGTCCTTGGCGTAGCGCACACAGTCGGCGAAACGCTTGTGCAGCGTTGCCTCGCCGCGCAGCGACAGACGGATCGCAGGGACCTTGCCGCCGATCTCATCGATGATGCGGCAGTAGAGATCCCAGTCCATGCGGGTCGTATTGACGCTCTTCTTGAACTCGTCGCTGATCGTGTAGCACATTGGGCAACGCAGATTGCAAATCGAAGCAAGCTCGAGATCGACCAACAGCGGGTAATCCGACACCTGCTGGTTCAGGGCATATTCCGACCACTTGCGACGGTAATCCGCGTATTCGGCTTCCCATCCCTCGCCACGGAATCTGTCGAACGCGGCTTCGCGCTCGTCCGTGTCCATCGAGTAGTTGCCCTTGTTGATCGGAACGTAACGCTCGTTCAATTTACGACTCCTTCATCATCGCGCGGATCCCGGCCGGCAGATCCCATTCCGGCCACCATCCAAGAATGGCACGAGCCCGCGCAATATCGGCCCGCACGTCAGGTATTTCATTCCGCCGAACAGCGCAAGACGACACCACCGGTAGATGAGTGCCGGCGCACTCCTGCAAGATATCGATGATTTCCTGCACCGAATGCGATGTGCCGGAGCCAATATTGATGCAATGATAGCCTTCCGAAACGTCCATCGCCTTGGCAAAGGCGCTCAGCACATCGTCAACGAATACATAGTCACGCCGCGGGCTCAGATCCAGAACCTTTATTTCCTGCTTCGCCCTTATCTGCTCCAGAAGCATCGGGATCAGAAATTCGGGCCGCTGCCCAGCGCCATATATATTGAAAAGGCGCAATACCACCACTGGTATCTGCTCGTGTGTGGCAGCAAACTCACAGAGTTGTTCGGCAAGGAGTTTGGAAAGAGCGTAGGGATTGTTCGGCCTGGCCGGATCGCTTTCATGGATCGGCAGGCGCTCCGGCACTCCGTAAACATAGGCGCTTGCGAATACGAGCCTCGCCTTGTGTCGCTTGCACCAGTTCAACGCGTGCTGTGTACCAAGAACATTGGCGGCCATGAAACTCGGGCCTTGTGACCAGCTGTCCGGGACAAACGTCCTGCCGGCAAGATGAAACAGCGTGCCTGCTGCGGGAAGCTTCTGCCACATTCCCTCTTCGCTTATGTCGCCATGTGTTCGGTCAAGCGCAAGCACATCAACGCCGGCCTGTTCAAGCCGCTCTACCAGACGCTTGCCGAGAAAGCCGCCCGCACCGGTGACGATGGCATCAACCATTCAAGAACCTGGATTTCATGGTTTCGAACTGCTCGATCGCCAATGCGTAATCGTCGGGGCGTCCGATATCGAGCCAGTAGCCTTGAAAATCACGCACTGTGGCCGACTTGCCCGCCGCAAGGAGATCGAGCATCAGCTGGTCGAAGCCGTAAGCGCCGCGTTGCGGTATGTGGTCGACGGCCCCCGAAGACACCATGTAGACGCCCATGCTGACTTTATACTCGGCCGTCGGCTTCTCCCGGAAACCGGTCAGGCGTCCTGCCTCGTTGGTATCAAGAACGCCGTAGTCTATGCGATGCTCACGTGTCTTTGACGAGATGGTGAATATGTTGCCGTCGCGGACGTGAGCATCATGAAAATCGGCATAGTTGAGGTCCGTCAGGATGTCTCCGTTCATCACCAGAAAATTCTCCGGTAGATCCTTGATCAATCGTAGCGGCCCCATAGTGCCGAGCGGCTGATCCTCGAGCGAATAATCGATGCGCACGCCCCACTTGTCGCCGTCCTGGAAAAACGCCTTGATCAATTCGGCCTGATGGTTGACGGCGAGCGTTATGTGCTCAAACCCGCCTGATATCAGCTGACGAATGATGACCTCAAGAATAGGATAATCGCCGATTGGCATCAGAGGTTTTGGAAGGACGACGGTGTAGGGCCGCAACCGCGTTCCCATTCCCCCCGCCAGAATGACTGCGCGCCTAGACATTGAAAATATCCGCCTTATACCGCGCCAGATTCTGCGGCTGACGCAGCCATTCTATCGTTGCCTTCAAACCGTCTTCCAAGCTGTAACGCGGCGAAAATCCCGTCAGAGACTTGATCAGGCTGTTGTCACAGCACAAGCGTTCCACTTCACTGTTTGCCGGACGCAAACGCTGTTCGTCGCATTCGATCTCTACGCTGACGCCAATGATGTCGGCGATCAACTGAACGGTATCGCCGATCGAGATCTCGCTCCCGGAGCCGACGTTGACCGTCTGGCCGACGGCTTCGTCGCTGGCCGCCAGCGCCAGAAAGCCGTCGCATGTATCCTGCACGAAATTGAAGTCCCGCGTGGGCGAAAGCGCACCAAGCTTCAGCGTCGTCCGCCCGCTCAGAAGCTGCGAAATCACAGTCGGAATAACTGCCCTTGCCGATTGTCTAGGGCCGAAAGTGTTGAACGGCCGTGCGATCGTCACCGGCAGGTCAAAGCTCGAATGATAGCTGTAGGCGATCGCGTCGGCGCCGATCTTGGAAGCCGAATACGGCGACTGCGCCTGAAGGGGATGGCTTTCGCTGATCGGCACAAAACGCGCCGTCCCGTAGACTTCACTCGTCGAGGTCTGGATTACCCTTCCGACACCGGCGTCGAGAGCGCCTTGAAGAACGTTCAGCGTCCCATGCACATTGGTGTCGATATAGCTTGATGGAGCCTGATAAGAGTAGGGAATAGCGATTAGGGCGGCAAGATGGAAGATCGTGTCGACGCCTTTGGCGACGGAGCGCATCTGCGCCGGATCGCGGACGTCTCCAAGGATCACCTCGAATTGGCCGCGGTATTCAGACTGGTCAAGCCAACCCCAGCTGGAAAACGAGTTGTACTGGCAAAGGGCGCGAACTTCGACGCCCGACCTGACCAGCGTCTCGATAAGATGAGAGCCGATAAATCCATCCGCCCCAGTGACAAGCGCTCTCTTCATTTCAAAACACCTTCAGAATTGCGCAGGAAGAGCTTTTCTATCTCCCAGGGCAATTGGATCGCCGAAATCGACGGCTTTCGTTGCTGGCCCAGCATCTGGATAATTCCGACATTGTCCTCCACGTCGAACCGGATACCCTCGGCGACGGAATAGATCGAGAACCGGCTCGATATGCCCAATCGCACGTAAAAGGTGCCCGTGTTGAGGAGATATCCGGGAAATCTGACGCGAGCTTTGTAATAGCCGGCTGGCCGGGTATCCAGGCGCCCGACGTCGAGCTCGGGATCGGAAAGGCTGATGAGGGGGGTATAGCCGTCCTCCATCATGATCTGCATTCCGACCGAGAGGCCAGAGAGCGGCTCCCTCAACTCGTATTCGACCTCGACAGAGAAATCCTTCGATAGCTCCAACGTTCCGGAAAGCTCGCCTTGAGAATTCAACACCGAAACACGGCAAATGACTGCCTTTCCGTCGACGTCCTCGGGATTGACCGAGTAACTTGCCGTGCCCCCGAATTCCGGGCGATCGAGATAGGCCTTTATCACATCCGCGGTATCGCCCATCGCAGCAACTTTTCCATCAGCCATCAGAATCGATTTCGGGCAGATGCTGCTGATCGCTGTCATGTTGTGGCTGACGAAGATAATCGTTCGGCCGGCCTTGGTGACCTCCTGCATGCGTCCCATGCATTTGTTCTGGAAGTTGACGTCGCCGACGGCCAATACCTCGTCGACCAAGAGTATTTCCGGCTCGAGATGCGCCGCGACGGAGAAGGCCAGGCGGACATACATGCCGGACGAATACCGCTTCACCGGCGTGTCGATGAATTCGCCGATCTCCGCAAACTCGACAATTTCGTCGAATTTCGACCTAACCTCGGCACGGCTCATCCCGAGGATGGCGCCATTCAGATAGACGTTCTCCCGACCGGTGAGTTCCGGATGAAATCCCGTACCTACTTCAAGGAGGCTGGCAATTCTGCCTCGTATACCGATGAAGCCCGAATTCGGCATGGTGATACGCGACATCACCTTCAACAGTGTGGATTTTCCGGCTCCGTTCCTGCCGATAATCCCGACGATCTCGCCGTGCCCGACCTCGAAAGAGACATCATCCAACGCGTGGAAGATGTCTCCCTTGAGTCGCGACTGCGCGCCGCGGTCGGACGTATGGTCGGATAGGGAAACGTTCGGATCCGGAAGGTTGCGCCACTTCGCCCACCAGCTCTGAAGGTCGCGATAGAGGGTGCCGTGATTGATCACGCCGAGACGATACAGCTTGCTGACGTGCTCCGCTCGAATAACGATATCGTGCATCAGACGGTATCCATCGCGTTGGCTTCCGCCCGCGAGAAAAGTGCCAGCCCGCATAGAGTGATTGCGATAGTCACTGCGAGATTGGCGAGACAAAGACCGACGGGCAAGGCGGGAGCGTCGAATAGCGCCCAGCGGAAGGTTTGAACCGGCGTCGTCATTGGATTGAGGTAATAGAACCAATGATACCGTTCCGGGATCTGGCTGAAGGGGTACACAATCGGCGTACCATACATCCAGAGTTGCGTCATGAACCCGACGGCGTAGACGAGATCGCGAAAACGGACCGTGAGAGCAGAAACCACAAGCCCGGCACCAATGCCCAGCACGGCGATATAGAGAAGCACCAGCGGCGTCAGAAACAGGAACCAATAGTTCAGGGCCAGATCGGGATTGGCAATTTTCAGGACAATGGAAACCGTCAACAAGAGGAGGAACTGGATCGCAAAGGCGACAAGGCCGCTCATCGCAACGGATAGCGGCACCACAAGCCTCGGAAAATAAACCTTGCCGAACAGATTGGCGTTCTTCGAGAAGACTTCAGAGTTGTTGGTCAGACAGGCAGAAAAATAACTCCAGATGATCGTGCCCGACATGTAAAACAGAAAGGGCGGAAGGCCATCCGTGGAAAGATTAGCGATTTTTCCAAACACAACATAATAGGTCATCGCCGTCAGCGACGGTTGGATGATGTACCAGATGGGTCCGAGAATGGTCTGTTTGTAAAATGTGGTGAAATCCCGCTTGAAAAACATCCAGACGAGATCGCGATATCGCCAGACAAGGCCGAGATCCGGCCTATTGCCCTTGGAAGGCTTGATAACGATATCCCAATCGTCATCCGCACGTGCCGAGGCCGGTCCTTTCAGGTGCTCTGTCATGCCGCCAACTTCAGCTTTTCCGGGAGCGCAGCGAGAAGGCTGCAGACACGCTCGATCTCATCGCTGCTATGCCCGGCGGAAATAGGCAGGCTCAGCTCGGTGGCATGCAGCTCATCGGCAATGGGATAATCGCCGGAAAGAATGCCTTGCATTGCCTTCTGCCTATGCGGTGCAATCGGATAATGTATCTCGGTCTTGACACCGTTATCGAGCAGCCACTGACGCAATTCGTCGCGGGCGGGGTGCCGTATCCCGAAGATATGAAATACGTCATACTCGGCAGGTCGACGAAGCGGCTGCGCGAGCCATTTGGGCAGATTGGCAAAATAGATACCGGCCAGGGCCCGTTTATGTTCAGTCACCTCATCGAGGTGACGCAGTTTGACCCGCAGGAATGCCGCCTGCATCTCATCAAGCCTGGAATTTACACCGATATAGACGTTCTCATATTTTTTCTTCGAGCCGTAATTGCGCATGTGTCTGAGGCGATCTGCAAATTCGTCATCATCCGTGACGATCGCGCCCGCATCTCCGAGAGCTCCAAGATTCTTGGTCGGATAGAAGCTGAAGCAGCCGGCGATTCCAAAGGTGCCGGTCAGCTTGCCGTCATAGCGTGCACCATGAGACTGCGCGCAATCCTCGATCACCTTGAGACCATGTTCGTTTGCAAACGCGGCGATCTCGGTCATCCGGCAGGCTTTGCCGAAAAGATGCGTCACACAGATTGCCTTCGTGTGGCGAGTGAGCGCCGCGGGCAAGCGCTCCGGATCGATATTGAACGTTTCGCGTTCGGGCTCCACCAGAACGGGTTTGTGGCCGGCGCGAAGAATTGCCAGAATCGTGGCGATATAGGTATTGGAGGCAACCATGATCTCGCTGCCTTTCGGCAGATCGAGCGCTTCGATCGACAGGATCAGCGCATCTAGACCATTGGCCACGCTGATGCAATGTTTGCTTTCCGCAAAGGCGGCGAATTCAGCTTCGAATGAGGAAACCTCATTCCCAAGTATGTACCACCCGGAACGAATCACACGGGAAGCAACCGCTTCCAACTCTTCCATCAGCGCGCGGTTGGCCTGCGCAAGACTTTCATACTCAATCATCTCAGAGCCGTTCATAGGGAGTGTCGATGTAATCATCCTTATCATATCCGCGAGAGGCAAAAACGAGCAGGATTGAACCGGGACCGAAGGTCATTTCGTGCCAGTCCCTTGGCTCTACAAGCAGGCACTGGTCCGGTGACGACAAGACGATCTCTTCCCGGGCCTTTCCATCGTCCATCAAAATCATCACGCTTCCCGAAAGCGCCACCAACGCCTGTCGAGTCTGGTGATGACGATGGCCGCCGCGTGTATATCCGTCGGCTCCATAGATCCAGAAGCTCCGGGCGACCGGAAATGGCAGTATTCCGTCCATGACGGTCAGCGCGCCTCGTCCGTCGGACATCGTCTTCAACGTAAGCAGGGTAAAAGCAGACAAGATTGGTTTTCCAGTTTTGCCGGTTCAGCCGGTTGGGAAATGTGGAGCTGGTTCCCTCACCAAGCTGATGAGGTATCGACCGTAAGAGCTCTTTTCAAGTGGAGCCGCCAGCCTTAGCAGTTGCTCGGCATCTATGTATTCCAAATGAAAGGCGATTTCTTCGGGGCAGGCAATCTTCAGCCCCTGGCGCCGCTCGATGGTGGCAATGAACTGACTGGCTTCAAGGAGTGAATCGTGCGTGCCCGTATCAAGCCAGGCATGCCCCCTCCCTAGGACGGCAACATTGAGCCTGCCGGCCGACAAATAATGCCGATTGATATCGGTAATCTCGGTTTCGCCGCGTGGCGAGGGTTTCAAGCCGGCAGCAATGTCGACCACGTCATTGTCGTAGAAATATAAACCCGTCACCGCATAAGATGAGCGGGGCCTGGACGGCTTTTCCTCCAAGGTGAGGACTTTGCCCTGACCGTCAAATTCCACCACCCCATACCGTTCGGGATCGTGGACTTTATACGCGAAGATCGTCGCTTCGTCCGACCTCTCGGAAGCCGCGGATAAATCATGCGTCAGGAGGTTGCCGTAAAAGATATTGTCTCCGAGCACGAGGGCGGTTGCCTCTCGCCCGATGAATTCCCTGCCGATCGAGAACGCCTGGGGAATGCCTTCCGGCGCGGCCTGCACGGCATATTGAAGATTCAATCCCCATTGGGCGCCGTCCCCCAGCAGCTGTTCAAAACGCGGCGTGTCCTGCGGCGTAGAGATAATCAGGATATCCCGGATACCTGCAAGCATCAGCGTTGATAGGGGATAGTAGATCATCGGTTTGTCAAAAACCGGAAGAAGTTGCTTCGAAATAGCGAGGGTCGCGGGATGGAGCCGAGTGCCCGAGCCCCCGGCGAGCAAGATGCCCTTGCGCAGCTTTTTCTTCGAAGACAAGAGACCTCCTGCAATTTGGTAATCTGCGCGCATTCACGAGCCTGTCGTGATGACGATCGCTGTTCGACACTGCTCACTACAGATAGATCGATCAGCATGCAATGCACTTACCGAGAC
The DNA here is from genome assembly GCF_019685115.1 of Rhizobium sp. NZLR11. NCBI lineage: Bacteria > Pseudomonadati > Pseudomonadota > Alphaproteobacteria > Hyphomicrobiales > Rhizobiaceae > Rhizobium > Rhizobium sp. NZLR11. The sequence continues at coordinate 415,680 of NZ_JABDWD010000001.1, forward strand.
GGGAAGTAGCCCAATCGCTGATCAATCCAGCATTGATCGAGGATAATGTGCGGTACCGGATTGCGACGCCGCCTTTCTATCTGCTACGGGTTGGCCAGATTTCGCCCCTCAGAATGTGAGCAAGACACCCGTTAAAATGGCTGCTGACACTGCCGATCCACGCACTCCCCGGATAAGCCTTATCACTGTTTGCTGGAACGCCGAGCAGACCATTGCCGATACGTTGCGGTCCATCGACATGCAAACCTACCGCGATTTCGAGCACGTCATCGTCGACGGTGGCTCAAGCGATTCCACGCTCGCCATCATTGCTTCGGCGCCGGCGGACAACCGCCGCGTACTTTCGGGACGGGACGGGGGTATCTATGAGGCCATGAACAAGGGGATTGGCCTTGCGAGCGGCGACATCATCGGATTCTTGAATGCGGATGACACTTTCGAGAGCAGCGACTCCCTCGAAACCGTGGCGGCCACGCTGGACGATGAAGCCTATGACGGCTGCTATGGCGATCTCATCTATGTTTCCAACCAGCATACCGATCGCACAGTCCGTTATTGGAAATCCTGTCCGTTTGAACCCGGTTCTTTTGGACGCGGCTGGTGTCCGCCGCATCCGACATTCTATGTTCGACGTCACATCTATGACCGGTTTGGGACGTTCGATCTGCGTTATCGGCTGGCAGCCGACGTCGAGCTGATGATGCGATTTCTGGAAGTCGCGCGCATCAAAACCATTTATATCCCCCGCGTGTTGGTCAGGATGCGCTTGGGGGGCGCCACTAACAAAAACGTCCAAAACATATCGCGTCAGAACAAGGAAGTGCTGCGTGCCCTTGCTGACCACGGCTTCAGTGTCTCGACTCCAATGTTCTGGGCATCGAAGCTAGTGAACCGCCTCGGCCAGTTCCTCACACGAAATCGATAGCAGGATTTATCACGTCCAATATCAGGCCGGGCCAATCGCGGTCAGACCGTAACCCTCCCCCGCACCCCCTCCGCAATCGCCGTCATCCGATCCGCCGCCGCATGTCCGATCAGCATGAAGGCGTGCGTTTCGTTCGACCAGTAGACGACATTCATGCCCTTGCGGTTTTCGAGGTCCGGCGCCTTGAGGCCTGCATCTGATCTGACGATGCAGAGTGCCATCGGGCCGGTTTCCGGGTCGAGATAGGCGATCTGGGCGAGCGGTTTGCCGTCATATTGCAGCAGCAAAGCGCGTTTGAAGTCGATGCCCGGAAGCGAGACGGCTTCGGGAGACAGCGACAGGCCGAGCTTTTCGTCGAGGGATCCGAGTTGGGCGGTCTGGACGTCTCTGGCGGGAACGGGGCCAGCCAGCGTTTCCGGCGTATAGAGGGAGATATAGTCGGCGACCACGGCGCGCCATTCGCTGTTTTCGTCCCTTGCCGAAAAGCCTTTGCCGATGCCGATGAAAGCGCGGTCGATGGCGATGCCGGCAATCAGCGAGGCGGCAAGCGCGCCGAGGAAGTGGCGACGGGTGGCGAATATGGGTGCGGAGCCGGATTTTGCGCGCTCTTGCACGGGGATGGCGGCGAGCATCGTCTCCAGTTTCTGGCGCGGGGCCCGCGACAGCAGTGGGGCAAAGGCCCGCTCGAAGGGCAGGCTGGCGCGCGCCAGGAATTCCAGCCGTTCGGCGACGCTCTCGTCTTCATTCACCAGGGTTTCGATGCGCGCGGCCTCTTCGGCCGTCAATTCGCCGTCGATGAAGGCGGTCAGCTCCTCGTCAGAGGGAATGATTTGCTTCGTGTTCATTGCCGTCCCCCTTCCAGGCCATCGCCTGAGAGCTTGGCGCGGGCAGCCGCCAGCCGGCTCATCACTGTTCCGATCGGAATATCCAATATGCTTGCCACCTCGCGATAGGAAAGCCCTTCGACATAGGCGAGGAAAACCACCGTCCTCTGTGCTTCGGGCAGGGCATTGACCCGTTTCAGCACCTGACCGGCCATCACCTGCGTTTCGGTGGCATGTGCGCCGTCGAAGGTCAGCGTCTCCCGGGCATCGACGAAACCCTGGCCCTGGCGCACCCTGCGGGAACGGATCTCGTTCAGCCAGATCGAATGCAGGATCGAAAACAGCCAGCGGTCGAGACGGGTGCCGGGGACGAACTGATCGGCGCGTTCCAGCGCGCGAACACAGGTCGCCTGCACCAGGTCGTCGGCGACATCACGCTGATGCGAGAGAACAAGACCATAACGCCAGAGCCTTGCCAGATTTTCCGTCAGGCCGCTCCTGATATCCGCTTCGCTGGCGATGGCCGCCTCCGCCGATCCTGCATTTTTCGGAACCGCCGGACGAACCGGCGATTCCATTCTCGCGCGACTATAGGCAGGAAATGAGGTAGGCGCGACAGACATTCTCACATGCCTTTCTCTGTTCCGTTTCCCGCCGGTGCCTGCCAATCAGATCTTCGACGGGTCGATGATGGCGGCGTTCAGATCCTGATATTCCTCACAAGCGGTGCCGCAGATCGCCTTGATGGTGCTCAACTGATCCTTGGCGAGGTCGAGCTGACCCTTGATGACATAGGCTTCGCCGAGATATTCGCGGACCTTGGCGTATTGCGGGTCCATCTTCACCGACTTGAGGTAGTAGGAGATGCCCTCGTCGGTGCGGCCGAGCTTGCGGGTGGCATAACCGCGATAGTTCAGCACCTCGGCCGTGTTCTGGTCCTTGACCGTGTCGAGCATGGCAAGCGCCTCCTCATAGCGGCCAGTCTTGGCCAGCGAATAGGCGTAGTCGGTGCGGTTCTCGTCCGAGACGTTGGCGCTCTGCTGCTTGACGCATTTCTTGGTCTTCTGGTCGTAGATCTCACCCTTCTTGCAGGTTGGCATCGTGCTGCTGTCATTGCCGGCTGCAAAGACCGGGCCGGAGAAAACGGAAGCGGCAAGGCAGCCGCCGAGAATGAGGGAAGCAGTACGGACTGTCATGATCGTCATGGGAAAACTCCTCGAAAGTGACGTTGCGAGGAGAAAACACCGCTGCCCCGAGCTTTATTCGGCAGCCTCTCTATTTTCTCCATCACGGCTTCGTGAAGCCACCGAGGCCGAATAAATCGTCGAAACCGCGTGTTCTCAGCGTTACGCCGGGAACGACAAGGAGAATTTAGTGACCGATACCGTAAAACTCGTCAGCCTCGCCGTCGCCGCACCCGAACATGTCATTTTCCAGAAAGAGGCGGTCGAAGCCTCCGGCCGGCTGTTTGCCGACCGTTTCGAGGATTTTCGCCATCTTGCCCGCGTCTTCGACAGCGCCGGTATTCAGAAGCGCCATGCGGCACGTCCGCTTGCCTGGTTCGACGAACCGCATGGCTGGCAGGATCGGATGGAGGCCTATGCGGAGGTGGCGGGCGGGCTCTTCGTTGAGGCCGCCAGCTCGGCACTGCATCGGGCCGGGCTGACGGCCAGGGATGTCGACTGTGTGGTTACGGTCTCCTCCACCGGTTTTACGACGCCGAGCCTCGACGCGCAGATGGCCCGCCGGATGGGCTTCAGGGCCGATATCGAGCGCGTGCCGGTCTTCGGGCTCGGCTGTGCTGCCGGCGTGTCGGGCTTTGCGATCGCCTCGCGGCAGGCGCGGAGCCGGCCGGGCGCCGTCGTGCTGTTCGTCTCGATCGAGCTTTGCACGCTTGCCTTCCGGCTGGACGAACTGACCCGGCCGAACATCATCGCGACAGCGCTGTTCGGCGACGGCGCTGCCGCCTGCGTGCTGCGGTCGGGCGGAGGCGGGATGGCGGAAGTGGAATCGACCGGCGAACACCTCTTCCCCGATACGCTCGACATCATGGGCTGGAAGATCGACGACGGTGGCTTCGGCATCGTGCTGGCGCAATCGCTGCCACCCTTTGCCGAGCGCGAGCTTGGTCCGGCGGTGAGCGCCATTCTGGCGCGAAACGGGCTGAAACCGGCAGATATCGACCGCTTCATATGCCATCCCGGCGGAACGAAAGTGCTGGCAGCGATGGAGAGCGCGCTTTCGCTGGCGCCCGGCTCGCTCGATCACGAGCGTGCGGTGCTTGCCGACTACGGCAACATGTCGTCGCCGACCATCCTGTTCGTGCTGGAACGGGCGATCCGTGCCGGGTTGCCGGCGCGCGCGGCGATGATTGCCATGGGCCCAGGCTTTTCGGCCAGCTGCGTGACGCTCAGGAGGACGGCATGATGTGGCCGTCGATCGCGCTGCTTACCTTCGTGACGCTGCAGCGGCTGGCGGAGCTCGCGCTCGCCCGGCGCAACACCGCCGCCCTGCTCGCCAAGGGCGCCAGAGAGGTCGCGGCGGAGCACTATCCCGTCATGGTGGCGCTGCATACAGCCTGGATTGTCGGGCTCTGGCTGCTTGCTTCAGGCAGGCCGGTCGAGCCCTTCTGGTTTGCCGTGTTCATGGCGCTGCAGGCGCTGCGGCTCTGGGTGCTGGCAACGCTGAAGGGCCGCTGGACGACGCGCATTATCGTCCTGCCCGGCGCGCCGCTCATAACATCGGGACCCTATCGCTTCTTTCAGCATCCGAACTACGCGATCGTCGTCGGCGAGATCGCCGCCCTTCCGCTGGCCTTCGGACTGCCGTTTTACGCGATCGGCTTTTCGCTTCTCAACGCCCTTGTCCTCTATATCCGCGTGAAGGCTGAAAATGCCGCACTGAAAAGCGCAATGATTTTGAAATGAATGCGATTTTTCGTTTGCGCGGCGGTATCCGCACGGGCATTTTCACCCGATAAACAAAGCGGAATGCAGGGGAAATGACGAAGAACGCAATCGTGCTCGGCGCCGGCATCGTCGGGGTGTCGGCGGCCATCCATCTTCAGCGGCGCGGCCGGCAGGTGACGCTGATCGACCGCAAGGATCCGGGCAGCGAGACCTCCTTCGGCAATGCCGGCCTGATCCAGCGCGAAGGCGTCATGCCTTACGGCTTTCCCCAGCAGCTCGGGCTTCTGCTGCGTTATGCACTGAATAACCGCACCGACGCGCATTATCACCTGCGCACGCTGCCGAGCCAGGTCGGCTTTCTCGCCCGCTACTGGTGGAATTCCAATGCGCGGCGCCACGCGGTCATCACCCGGGCCTATGCGCCGCTGATCGAAAATTCAATTGCCGAACATAAGGATCTGGTCGAGGCGGCGCAGGCCGAAGCGCTGATCCGCAAGGACGGCTGGATGAAGATCTTCCGGACTGAGGCCAAGCGTGACCAGGCCCTGGCGGAGGCCGCACTTTGGCAGAATGAATTCGGGGTGGAATATGACAGCCTGACCTCGGCCGATATCGCCCGCATGGAACCGGATATAACAGGCGATTTCGCCGGCGGCATCCACTGGCGCGACCCCTGGTCGGTGCTCGACCCGCATGCGCTGACATCGGCCTATCGCCGCTATTTCGAAAGCCTCGGCGGCCGGTTCGTCAAAGGCGACGCCGCCTCGCTCGGCCAGTTCGGCTCCGGCTGGAAGATCATGACTGCGGAAGGCCCCCTCGAAGCCGACGATGCAGTTCTGGCGCTTGGTCCCTGGGCGGCGGTTGCGACGCGCCGGCTCGGCTATTCCTTGCCGCTCGGCGTCAAACGCGGCTATCACATGCATTATGCCACCAAGGGCAATGCCGTTCTCAACAACTGGATGCTCGATGCCGAACGCGGCTATCTCATGGCGCCGATGCGCCGCGGCATCCGTCTGACGACGGGCGCGGAGTTCGCAACGCTCGATGCGCCAAAGACGCCGGTCCAGCTCGACCGGGCCGAGGCCGTGGCCCGCACGATTTTCCCGCTCGGAGAGAGGCTCGATCCCGAACCCTGGATGGGTGCCCGCCCCTGCACGCCGGATATGATGCCGATCATCGGCAAGGCGCCGCGCCATCAGGGACTGTGGTTCGCCTTCGGCCATGCCCATCACGGGCTGACGCTCGGACCGGTGACCGGCCGCGTGCTTGCCGAACTCATTACCGGCGAGGCGCCGTTCATTGATATTGCCGCCTATTCGCCGCAGCGCTTCAAGCCGTGATACCGAGGGCTGCAAGACCTTCGAGGGCCGTGGCCGAGATGCCGTCGATCGTGTCGTCGATATCGACGGTGACGACGCCATGCTCGCCGGTCGGCGCTTCGAGCGTCGCCAGCTGGCTTTCGAGCAGCGACACCGGCATGAAATGGCCCTTGCGCTCGCCCATCCGTTTCGTCAGCAATTGCCTGGAGCCTTCGAGATAGACGAAGAAGAGATTGCCGCCGGCAGCAGCTCGCAGCCTGTCGCGATAGATGCGTTTCAGCGCCGAGCAGGAGACGATGATGCCCTCGCCTTTCTCAAGCGAGGCCTTCATGTCTTCGCCGATGCGGTCGAGCCAGGGCATCCGGTCCTCGTCGGTCAGCGGAATGCCCTTCGACATCTTCTCGACATTGGCGGCGGGATGCAGCGCATCGCCTTCGACGAAGGCCAGGTGCAAGGCTCCCGCGAGCTTTTCGCCGACGGAGGATTTGCCGCAGCCGCTGACCCCCATGACGATGATTGCATGGGGCCTGCTCGTCTGCTCACCCGGCATGTTTCCTCCTAAAACTTGACTTTGCCACTCAATCGAGCGGGAAGTGACAGGCATATTGTTGTGCACCCTCGCCGCTTAGTTCAGGCGAGACCTGGCGGCAATAATCCTGCGCCTTCCAGCAGCGTGGATTGAAGTGGCAGCCCGACGGAGGTTTCAGCGGCGAAGGCAGTTCGCCCTGCAGGCGGATGCGGTTCTTGGCGCGGTCGGGGTCGGCGATCGGTGTCGCCGATAGCAAGGCTGCCGTATAGGGATGGCGCGGCCTGGCGAAGACCTCGGCGGCGGGACCGGTTTCCACCGGCCGGCCGAGATACATCACCATCACCTCGTCGGCGATATGATGGACGACGGAGAGGCCGTGCGAGATAAAGAGATAGGCAAGTCCCATCTCCTTCTGCAGATCCATCAGCAGGTTCAGCACCTGCGCCTGGATCGAGAGGTCAAGCGCCGATACCGGTTCGTCGAGCACCAGCACCTTCGGCCGTAGCATCAAAGCGCGGGCAATGGCGATGCGTTGGCGCTGGCCGCCCGAGAACATATGGGGATAGCGGCCGTGATGCTCGGGACGCAAGCCGACGCGGGCCATCATCTCCTCCACCTTGCGGCGGCGCGCGGCGGCGTTGAGATCGGTGTTGATCTTCAGCGGCTCTTCGAGGATCGAGCCAACCTTCTGGCGCGGATTGAGCGAGCCGTAAGGATTCTGGAAGACGATTTGAACCTGGCTGCGCAGGCTGCGGTCGCCGACATGGGCGGGCTTGCCGTCAATCAGCAATTCGCCCGACGTCGGGTTCTCGATCATGGTGACCAGGCGAGCGAGCGTCGACTTGCCACAGCCGGATTCGCCGACGACGGCTAGCGTCTTGCCGGAATGGAGGCTGAAGCTGACGCCGTTCAGCGCCCTGACGGTGGCATCGGCTTTGAAGAGCCCGCGATTGACGGTGTAGAAGCGGGCGAGATCCCTGCCCTCGAGAACAGCGCCCGTCATACGAGATCTCCTGCAGTTTCAACGGCCATGATGCCGGGATGCCCGAGCGGCTTGCCGTCCTTCAAAGGATAATTGCACAGCGCCAGCCCAAGCTCCGGCCCCTGACGGACGACACCGCGGTCACATTCGACCGTGGCGTAGCCGCAGCGCGGCGCGAAAAGACAGCCGGTCGGGCGGCCGTGCTGACCGGGAACGACACCGGCGATCGAGGGAAGACGCTGGCCGACTTCTGCGCGTTCCGGCAGGGCGGCGAGCAGGGCCGCGGTATACGGATGATGCGGATCGCGGAACAGCGCCTTCACCGGCTGCTCCTCGACCTTCTGGCCGGCATATTGCACCTGCACACGCTCGGCGGTTTCGGCAACGACACCCATGTCGTGGGTGATCAGCACCAACGCCATGCCCTGCTCTTTCTGTAGACGCACGAGCAGATCGAGGATTTGCGCCTGGATCGTCACGTCGAGCGCGGTTGTCGGCTCGTCGGCGATCAGAAGCTTCGGATTGCAGGCGAGTGCCATGGCGATCATGACGCGCTGGCTCATGCCGCCCGACATCTGATGCGGGAAGTTCGACAGCCGGTCTTCCGGCGCCGGAATTCCGACCAGGTTCAGGAGTTCGATCGAGCGTTCGCGGCGCTCCTTGCGGTTGAGGCCCATGTGAACGCGCAGGGTCTCGCCGAGCTGGAATCCGACCGTGAAGCACGGATTGAGGCTCGACATCGGCTCCTGGAAGATCATCGCCATGTCCTTGCCGACGATCCTGCGGCGCTGGCGGCCGGAAATACCGCGCAGATCCTGGCCGTCGAACTGCATGCGGTCGGCGGTAATCTTCGCCGTCCAGGGCAGAAGCCCCATCAGCGCGAGCATGGCGACAGATTTGCCCGAGCCGGATTCACCGACGACCGACAGGATCTCGCCCTTGTCGCAGGCAAGCGATACGCGGTCGACGGCGCGGAAGAGACCGGACGACGTCTGGAATTCGACGGTCAGATTTTCAATCTCGAGGAGCGGCATCACGACCTCTTCAGCTTGGGGTCAAGCGCATCGCGCAGGCCGTCACCCATCAGATTGATGGCGAGAACGGTGATGAGGATGGCAAGACCCGGGAATGTTACCACCCACCAGGCGCGCGAGATGAACTCGCGGGATTCGGCCAGCATCGTGCCCCATTCGGGTGTCGGCGGCTGGGCGCCCATGCCGAGAAAGCCGAGGGCGGCGGCATCAAGGATCGCCGCCGAGAAGGCGAGCGTCGCCTGGACGATCAGCGGCCCGAGACAGTTCGGCAGGATGGTCTTGAACATCAGGCGGAAGGTGCCGGCCCCGGCGACACGCGAGGCGATCACATATTCCTTCTCGCGCTCCGATATGACCGAGGCGCGCGTCAGCCGCACGAAATGCGGCTGGTTGACCAGCGAAATCGCGATCATCGCATTGGTAAGTCCAGGCCCGAGCACGGCAACCAACACGAGGGCGAGCAGCAGCGACGGGAAGGCCAGGATGATATCCATCAGGCGCATGATCGCCGTATCGACCTTGCCGCGGAAATATCCGGCGACGAGGCCGATCAGCACGCCTGAAATGACCGAAAGCGTGACGACGACGACGCCGATGAAGAGCGAGAAGCGCGCGCCGTAGATCAGTCGCGACAAAATATCGCGGCCGACGGCATCCGTTCCGAGCGGGAAGGAGATGCTGCCGCCCTCCATCCAGGATGGCACGGCCAGCAGCACCTGACGGTTCTGCTCATTCGGTTCATGTGGTGCAAAGAGCGGCGCGAGGACGGCGACGACCAGGATGATGGTAAAAACCACGAGGCCGATGACGGCGCCCTTATTGCGGGAGAAATAGTGCCAGAATTCCGCGAGAGCGGATGGCTGGCCGGTTTTGATGGTGACGGTGCTCATGAACCGCTCCTAATGACGAATGCGCGGATTGATGAATCCGTAGAGGACATCAACAATCAGATTGACCATCATGATAACGCCGGCGATCAAAAGAAGGCCGCCCTGGACCACGGCGTAATCGCGCTTGAAGACGGAATCGACCATCCATTTGCCGATGCCCGGCCAGGAGAAGATCGTTTCGGTGAGGATGGCGCCAGCAAGGAGAACGCCGATCTGCAGACCGATGGTGGTGATGACCGGGATCATCGCATTGCGCAGCGCGTGCACGCCGACGACGCGCAGCGGCTTCAGTCCCTTCGAACGCGCGGTGCGGACATAGTCCTCACCCAGAACCTCGAGCATCGCCGAGCGCGTCTGGCGGGCGATGACGGCAAGCGGAATGGTCGCCAGCACGATGGTCGGCAGAATGAGGTAGCTGACGGCGGAGGAAAACGCCCCTTTCTGGCCTGACAGCAGGCTGTCGACAAGCATGAAGCCGGTGACCGGCTTGAAGAAATACATCAGCGAAATGCGGCCGGAAACGGGCGTCCAGCCGAGATAGCCGGAGAAGAAGATGATGAGCAGCAGACCCCACCAGAAAATCGGCATGGAATAGCCGATCAGGGCAACACCCATCACACTCTGATCGAACCACGTGCCTCGCTTCACGGCGGCAAAGATACCGGCGGGCACGCCAAGACAGACGGCGAGGATGATGGCGCAGAGCGAAAGTTCCAGCGTCGCCGGAAACAGCGTCAGGAATTCACCGAGAACGGGCCGCTTGGTGACGATCGAGGTGCCGAGATCGCCATGCAGCAGTTTTCCGAGATAATCGAAATACTGCACATACACAGGCCGGTCGAAGCCGAGATCATGCATGATCTGGGCATGACGCTCCGGCGCCATGACGCGCTCACCCGACAGAAGCATGACGGGGTCGCCGGGAAGCATGCGGATGAAGGAGAAGGCAATGAGGGAAACGCCGAGGAATGTCGGGATCAGCACCGCAAGGCGGCCGATGAAAAAACGCAACATGGCAGATGTCCAATAGTTTCCGGCGGTCAGGAGATCCTGACCGCCGGCTGCGCCCAGCTCTGCCGGGCATTCTTACATTATTCTGGTTATTCGGAAACGTCGACGCCGTCGAAGCGGTGAATGCCGAGCGGATCCATGAAGAAGCCGGAGACCTTCTTGCTCATCGGAACGAAGACGAGCGAGTGATCGAGGGTCGCCCAGGGAGCTTCCTTCTTGAAGATCAGCTGCGCCTGCTCATAGGCCTTGGTGCGCTCGCCGACATCGGCGGTCAGCTTGGCCTTGGTCATCAGGTCGTCGTATTCCTTGTTGCACCACTGAGCGCGGTTGTTGCCGCCGACGGCGTCGCAGCCAAGCAGCGTATCCATGAAGTTATCCGGGTCGCCGTTGTCGCCGGTCCAGCCGAGGATGACGGCGCCGTCGCGCTTCACGTCGGAGGAGAGTTTCAGATATTCGGCCCATTCATGGGTGACGATCTCGACCTTGACGCCGGCCTTGGCGAAATCAGCCTGCATCAGTTCAGCGGCACGGCGCGCATTCAGCATGTAGGGACGCGAAACCGGCATCGCCCAGATCTTCATGCTGAGATCCTTGACGCCGGCATCGGCAAGAGCCTTCTTGGCAGCGTCCGGATCATACTTGTCGTCCTGAACAGCGTCGTTATAGGACCACATCGTCGGCGGGATCGGGTTCTTGGCAACGGCCGCGGCACCCTGGAAGACGGCATCGATGATCGCCTGCTTGTTGATCGCCATGTTCAGCGCGCGGCGAACTTCCGGCTTGTCGAACGGGGCCATCTGCGTGTTGTAGGCGAGGAAGCCGACATTGAGACCGGCCTGTTCCATCACCGTCAGTTTGTCATCCTTCTTCAGTTCGGGAACGTCGGCTGCATTCGGATAGGGGATCAGCTGGCATTCGCCGGCCTTCAGCTTCTGGGCGCGGACAGCCGCGTCGGAGGTGATGGCGAAAACCAGATCGTCGATCTTTTCCTTGCCCTTAAAATAGGTTTCGTTGGCCTTGTAGCGGATGACGGCATCCGGCTGGTAGGCGACGAAGGTGAACGGACCGGTGCCGAGCGGCTGCTGGTTGAGCTGCGCCATCTTGCCGTCGGCTGCGAGCTTGTCGGCATATTCCTTGGAAACGATCGAGGCGAAGTCCATGGCAAGATCGGCGAGGAACGGCGCCTCGGGATGGTTGAGCGTGAACTTGACGGTGAGGTCATCGACCTTCTCGACGGACTTGATCAGATCCGGGAAGCCCATGCCGGCTGCGTATTCGTAGGAACCGCCTTCGACATACTTGTTCCACGGATTGTCGGATTTCAGCTGGCGCTCGAAGGAGAACACGACGTCGTCGGCGTTGAAATCGCGGGTCGGCGTGAAGAAGTCGGTGGTCTGGTACTTGACGCCGGGATGAAGCTTGAAGGTGTATTGCGTGCCGTCGGCCGAAACGCTCCAGCTGTCAGCCAGGCCGGGCTCGATCTCTGTACCGCCATGCTTGAATTCGACGAGGCGGCTATAGACCGTGCGCGACGACGCGTCGAAGGTCGTGCCTGCCGTATAGAGGCTCGGGTCGAAGCCTTCCGGCGAGCCCTCGGAGCAATAAACAAGGGTCTTGGACCAGGCCGACGTCGCCATGACCGAAATCAGGGCCGTCGCTGCCAGCATGACAGAGATCTTTTTCATAATATTGTTTCCCGGTTGTTCTTTTTTGATGTCTGGAGACCGCAGATTGGCATCCCGGTCGACGGTCGATGGAACGACATTTATCTACTGAAAGCAACGGGCTACGGAGAAAATTTTTCCAGTTGGACAATTTTAGAAATTTTCCGTCTAAAATCAGCCTCATTCGGAAATATTCGGATAAAAATGTCCCAAATTTCGTCGTATTTTGGATAATTGCGCCTCTTAAGCGTGTCGCGATCGATCGGATTCGCTCGCCACGCGAGGGATGTTTATCTCTTGCGAGCCGGTGCGACGCACCAAATGAAAAACCGCGATTGCCGGGGCAACCGCGGTTTCACAACTCTGTCCTGCTCTTTAAATTCAGGCGGCGGGTGCAATGATCGCAGGTTTGCGATATGGCCGCTCGCCGGTAATTCCGAGCAGGAAATTGATCTGCGGACGCGCCTTGACGAGGTCATCGATGGAATATTCCGAAAGCACGGCGAAGAAGGCATTGAGCGCCTTGCGCAGCGCCGAATTCAGGCCGCAGCTGTCGACCAGCGGGCATTCGACAACACCGTCATCCTCGAAGCATTCGGCCATGGCGAAACTGTCTTCCGTCACCCGAACGACGTCGAAGAGCGTAATGTCGGCCGCCGGCTTGCCCAGGCGCACGCCGCCATTGCGACCGCGCACGGTTTCGACCAGGCCCGCCTTGTTCAGCGGCTGGAGGATCTTGAAAAGAAACAGTTCGGAAACGCCGTAAGCCCTGGCGATTTCTGGAATCCGGCTTAGGTGCCCGTCATTGGCAGCACAATACATCAACATGCGAACCGCATAGTTGGTCTGCTTCGTCAACCGCATGCCGATCTCCTGACTCGTGCCTGTTGGGACCTATATAGGCGGTTTGGTAGTTTTGAACAATTCCAAAATATGAAATTTGCATTCAGCTTATGAGGCCATTTGCCGCGACGTCGAATCCTGCTCCGGATTGGGGTGCCAACTTTCAATCCCAACAGATCGAACAAAACGGGGGCCAAAAAGGCCCCCGAATTGCAGATCGATCTATCGGTAAGGTCACTTCATCGTCGGCATGACGAATTCGGCGCCGCTCTTGATGCCGGAGGGCCAGCGGGCGGTGACGGTCTTGGTCTTTGTCCAGAACTTGATCGAATCCGTGCCGTGCTGGTTGAGGTCGCCGAAGCTCGAGGCCTTCCAGCCGCCGAAGGAGTGATAGGCGAGCGGAACCGGGATCGGAACGTTGATACCGATCATGCCGATATTGATGCGCGAGGCGAAATCGCGGGCGGCATCGCCGTCACGGGTGTAGATCGCGACGCCGTTGCCGTATTCGTGCTTCATCGGCAGCGACAGCGCCTCCTCGTAGTTCTGGGCGCGAACGACGGAGAGAACCGGTCCAAAAATCTCGGTCTTGTAAATGTCCATCTCGGGCGTGACGTGATCGAATAGGCAGCCGCCGACGAAATAGCCGTCTTCATAACCCTGGAGCTTGAAATCGCGGCCGTCGACGAGGAGCTTTGCGCCTTCCTCGACGCCGCGGTCGATAAGGCCGCGAACACGGTTATAAGCGTCCTTGGTGACGAGCGGGCCCAAGTCGGCCTGGTCGTCGGTGTAGGGGCCGATGCGCAGCGATTCGATCTTCGGGATCAGCTTTTCGACGAGGCGGTTGGCGGTGTCCTCGCCGACCGGAACGGCAACCGAGATCGCCATGCAGCGCTCGCCGGCCGAGCCGTAGCCTGCGCCCATCAGCGCGTTGACCGCCTGATCCATATCGGCGTCCGGCATGATGATCATGTGGTTCTTGGCGCCGCCGAAGCACTGGGCGCGCTTGCCGTTCATCGCCGCCGTTCCGTAGACGTAGCGGGCAATCGGCGTCGAGCCGACGAAGGAGACGGCGCCGATATCCGGATCGCTGAGGATCGCATCGACGGCACCCTTGTCGCCATTGACGACATTGAGGATGCCGGCCGGCAGGCCGGCCTCGATCATCAGTTCGGCAAGACGGATCGGCAGGGAAGGATCACGCTCGGAGGGCTTCAGGATGAAGGCGTTGCCGCAGGCAATCGCCGGCGCGAACATCCACATCGGGATCATGCCGGGGAAATTGAAGGGGGTGATGCCGGCGCCGATGCCGACCGGCTGGCGGATCGAATACATGTCGATCGCCGGCCCGGCACCCTCAGTGAACTCACCCTTGGAGAGATGCGGAATGCCGCAGACGAATTCGCAGACTTCGAGGCCGCGGATGACGTCGCCCTTAGCATCCTCGATCGTTTTGCCGTGCTCCCTGGAGAGCATTTCGGCAAGCTCGTCCATGTGTTTGTTCAGGAGTTCGACGAACTTGAAGAAGACGCGGGCGCGGCGCTGCGGATTGGTGGCGGCCCATTTCGGCTGCGCAGCCTTGGCGTTTTCGACGGCGGCGCGCAATTCCTCGGCGCTTGCGAGTGCGACCGTCGCCTGCACTTCGCCCGTTGCCGGATTGTAGACATTGCTGACGCGGCCGCTGGTGCCGGCAACCTGCTTGCCGCCGATGAAATGACCGATCTCACGCATAGGATGTTCCTCCTGTTTTTGGATGACCCACAATCGCACTTCAATTTGCACAAATCAATGCGCTGATATAAGTAACCGTTGTGCGTATATTATAGCTCTGCCGTTATGTGCGACGCTGCTGCTCCGAACTTGGAACGGTGTGCGGACAAGTCAAACCCGAGGGGAGGACAAAACCGATGCGCCGGGAACCTGTCGTCAGAATGGCAGAGCTGGAGATCGATCCGGACATGCTGGAAGCCTACCGCGTATTGCTCACCGAAGAAATCGAGGCCTCCGTCGCGCTGGAAGACGGCGTCATTTCGCTCAGCGCTGTTTCCATCAGAGGCAATCCAAACCTGATCCGTATTCTCGAAGTCTATGCCGACCAGCAGGCATACGAGGCCCATCTGCGGACACCGCATTTCCTCAAATACAAGAGCGAGACGGCCGGCATGGTGACATCGCTGACGCTGATCGAGGTCGATCCGATCGCAATGCGTGCCAAGCCATGAACTGGGACGATGTCCGGATTTTCCTCGCGGTCGCCCGCACCGGACAGATCCTTGCCGCCTCGAAGCGGCTGGGGCTCAATCACGCCACACTCTCACGTCGACTGACGTCGCTCGAAGAGGCGCTGAAGACACGGCTTTTCATCCGCCGCACCAATGGCTGCGAGCTGACGGCCGAAGGCGAAGTGTTCCTGGCATCGGCAGAGCGGATGGAAACGGAAATGCTCGCAGCGCAGGCCAAGCTTGGCCACACCGATACGGCGATTGCCGGGACGGTGCGCGTCGGCGCGCCTGATGGGTTCGGTGTTTCCTTTCTTGCGCCGCGCATGGGCCGGCTGATCGAACGGCATCCGGCGCTGAAGATCCAGCTGGTGCCGGTGCCGCGCTCCTTTTCGCTGTCTCAGCGCGAGGCCGATATCGCGATAACGCTGGAACGGCCCGAACAGGGGCGGCTCGTCTCCTCCAAGCTCACCGACTACACGCTCGGCCTCTATGCCTCGCGCGACTATCTCGCCTCCAGGGGCACGCCCGGTGATATCGACGCGCTGAAGGCGCATCCGCGCATCGGTTACGTCGAAGATCTGATCTTCACCGCCTCGCTGAATTTCTCCGGCGAGGTGATGCGAAGCTGGGATGCGAGCTTCGAAATCTCGACGGCGATCGGGCAGACGGAGGCGGTGCGATCCGGCGCCGGCATCGGCATCCTGCACGATTATATTGCCCGGCAGTATCCGGAGCTGCAGCGCATCCTGCCGGACGTTTCGATCCGGCGCGCCTATTGGACGACCTATCACGAAACGGCGCGCGACCTCGTACGCGTCAGGAGCGTCGTCGACTTCCTGCAGGAACTGGTCAGCGCCGAACGGCAGATCTTTCTTTAAAGACCGCCAACGTGCTTTGCCGGCTCGTCGTTCTCATCGGGATTGGGAACGGGTGCCTCGTCGGGAAGCCTGTCCGGCTCGGGCTCGGTGATCGGCGGCATCGGCTTCCAGCCGGGTGCCGGCATCGGCGGCTGATCAGGAATGGGTTCGTTGGGCACGGACATGACCGCCTCCCTTTTCATAATGTTCGATTAAGCTGACGTTCGGCCGGGTTATCTGTCCGGCTTCAGCGATTCGGCAGCGCGCATCGGCATGCTGTCGATGATGGCGAAAAGCTCGCCGGCGGTGATCGGCTCGCTGAGCTTGAGCTTCACGGTGCCGTCCTTGCCGACAAGGAAGGCGGCGAATTCCCCGATCTCCGCCACCTCGAAATCGCGGCGGATCGCTTCGCCTTCAAGACCATCCGCGTCACCGAAGAGCGGCCGGACACCCGCGCCGGATATCTTGAGCACCACCAGATCCCGCTCGTCGAGGGCTGAGCGGTCGGCCAACAACTGGTTTTCCTGGCGGGCGGCGCGGGCATTGCCCTTGTCGGCGAAAACAACGAAGACGCGGTTCTTCCACTGGAAGGCAGCAAGGCTTTCGACCGGCGCATAAGCGCTGTTGGTCTCGTCGATTTTGGTCGCGCCGTAGAGAAGGGTTTTCGACATGCATATTCTCCCGTTAACTTGGAGAACGGCGCGAGATGGGATGGGTTCCATCGAAACGGCGGGAACTGGGTTTTCGTTCTGATCGTGTGGGGAGATGGTACGGTTGGGGGGTCTCGAACCTCCGACCTCAGGTGCCACAAACCTGCGCTCTAACCAACTGAGCTACAACCGCATATATCGCGCTTGGCGCGACGGGGGTCACATACGAGGACTTGGCGATGAATTCAAGCCCCATTCCTCGTCAATATACAAAAAGGCTGGACGCGAGGTCCAGCCTTTTGTCACTCAGCGGTCAAAAGACCGATTAGGCGACCTTGAAGGAGGCCATGGCCTTTTCGGCGGCTTCCTTGGAGGGCTTTGCGAGCTTTTCGGCAACCTGCTTGGTGGTTTCCTGGATCGACTTCGCCTGCTCGACGGTCAGCTCAGCCTGCTTGCGGATGAACGAGGTCTGCAGCTCGAAGAATTCAGCGGGAGACTTGACGCCGAGCAGCGCTTCGAAGTGCGACAGCGAGTTCTCGGAATTGACGCGCAGGATGTCGATCGCCTTCAGGCCGATCTCGACGGTGCCGGCCTGCGCGGTCTGTACGGTGGCTTCGAGCGTCTTGCCGGCTTCTTCGCCAGCGGTCTTCAGCTTGGCATAGGCGTCCTTCGACTGCTGAGCGCCCTTTTCGGCGAATTCACGGAAGGATTCCGAGAACTTGGACGGGTCGAAAGAAGCGATTGAAAAAACGTCGTCGGTCTTTATGGTAGCCATGGGTCGCATCCTTTGGGCTGAGGCAGTCGCTGCCTGCAATAGTTGGGATGATGCTTATATAAGACATTCCATTGTGCATTGCAACATTTATTGTGCAATGCACAAGACGTTAACCTTGCCGGCCGAAAACCCCCTCCTCTTCTGGACCCGCATGCGCCCCGCAGTTATTAATAAGCCGTTAATTTAAGAAGGCCGACAGCGACAAGGTTTGATCATGCCCGCAGTCCAATATCCGTTCATCGATATCGCCGTGCATGCGCGGGTGCGGGAACGATTTTCACGCGGCGAGGCGATGGTGCTGTTTTCGGCCGATCTTGCCCGCCTGCTCTGGGCGAACGGTGCCGGCGCCGAACTATTCGGCCATTCGGCCGTCTATGATCTGCTCGACCAGGGCGTCGACCGCACCGACATTACCTTCCGCCAGCTGGAAACGGCCGCGCGCCAACTTGCCGATATCGGTGACTCCAGAAGCCTGATGATCCGCGTTGCCAAGGGCTTCCAGCGCGTGCAGGTGCAGGCGGCGGCCGAACTGATCCGGCTTTCCTCAGGCGAAAAGGCCATGCTGTTTTCGGTGCCGGTCTCGGCAAAGCCGCTCGCAGCCAGCGCCTCGGCGGCCCAGATGCTGCAGGGGCTTGATGATCCCGACACGCATATGGCGGTGATCGGCGCCAACGGCGACGTCATCGCCGCCTCGCCAGGTTTTGCCTCGCTCGGGATTTCCGAGCAGACGGCAAAGACCTTGATTAACCTTGCCGGCGCGCATCCCGACCGGCTGGTGAAGCGACCCGTCGCCACAGGCAGAGGCAATCTTCCGGCAGCAGTCGGCAAGCTCAGCGACGAGCCGGCGCTCAATCTGCTCTTTGCGGTGGAGACCGCGATCGGCCATCTCGACCCAATCGACACACCCGCGGCGCCCGAACCGATCGATGCGCCGGCGCAGGAAGATAGCGTGTCACCGGCCGAACAGCTCCGTGACGAGCCGGTTGCCGCCGCAGGCTTTACCGAAATCATCGAGGCGGTGTCGGGGATTGAGGAAGTCGAGGAAACGCTCGAGGAAATCACCGGTGAAAATGATCTGCCGGCAGAGACCGCAGCGGCATCCGCAGACGAGGTGGTTGAGGAGACCGATCTCGCCGGGCATGCGGAGCCGGAGTGCGACGGCGGCGTGATCGACAGCAGCGCGGATGAAGCCAACGAGCCTGCCTCCATCATCGAGGACGACCTGGCCTCCGTCACGGAGACGGTGGAAACAGCGGCAACGGCGGAAGCGCCTGTCGAAGACATCGAAGCGCCTGTCGGAGAGGGGCCGGAAGCGGTTCACGAAGAGCCCGTCATTGCAATGCCTGTGGCCCCCTCCCCCGTCCCCGAGCTTGCAGCTGAACCCGGCTTCGTTTTCAGGCCGAACAGCCGCGCCACGCGCTTCGTCTGGAAGATCGATGCAGAGGGCCGTTTCAACGAGGTCAGCCACGAATTTGCCGATGCCGTCGGTCCGCATGCATCCGACATTATCGGTTCTGCCTTCGGCGATGTCGCCGCCCTCTTCAATCTCGATCCCGATGGCAAGCTTGCAGAGGCGCTCGCCCGCCGCGACACATGGTCAGGCAAAACGATCCTCTGGCCGGTCGAAGGCACCAGCCTCGTTGTTCCGGTCGATCTGGCGGCGTTGCCGACCTATACCCGCAACCGCGACTTCGACGGTTTCCGCGGCTTCGGCGTCGTCCGGCTTTCCGATGCGCAGGAAGATCCGCTGGCACTCGGCCTGACGCTCGGCCCAGACGGTATCGGCCATGATGCGGCAAGCCTCGGCCCGGTGTCCGAGACCATTGCCGAGGTGGAACACGCAGTGCCGGCAGTGCAGGAAGAGGCCGTAATCGAACCGGTCCTGACGGATGAGGTCGAGGACCAGGCGTTTGCGGCAACCGAGCCGGAGACGGAGACTGAGCCCGCGCCGGAAGAGATTGCCACCGAGCAGGCGTCCATTGAGCAGGAGTCAGGCGAGCAGGCATCTGGCGAGCAGGTTTTCCAGGAAAGTGTTTCGCAAGCAGCAGGCGATAGTGCCGATGCCCGTGATATCTCCGCCGCCGAACCGGCAGCGGAAACATCGGACGAGCCGCCGGCGCTTCGCATTTCGGAAACGCCCAATCGCCGTTTCTCCGACAAGATCGTTCAGCTTCATAACAGCAGCGCCGGACTGACGGCCGCCGAGCAGGCCAATTTCCGCGAGATCGCCAAGCGTCTCGAGGCCTTCGGCGCCAGCAAGGATGAAGCTGCTGCGCCGGCACCGATCGAACCCGTCACGGAAACGGCCAGCTTCGAAGAGGCTTCCGGACCGGAAGACCTCACGGCCGAAACACCCGTTGCCAACGAGACGGAAGTGCCTTCGGTCGAGGAGATCGCGCCGCAGGAAGCGATTTTCGAGAATGCCGACGACGCGGAGGGCGACGACGACGGCGCCGCCGAGGAGCCTGAAGTCTTAACCGAGGACGAGGCGACGGAAGGGCTGGAGGAGACGGTCAGCCAGATCGAGGTCCTGACGAGCTTCATCCCGCCGCGCATCAAGATGACCGACGGGCTTTCGCTGGGAACGGTCGACCAGCTGCCGGTTGCCGTGCTCATCCATGTCGGCGATGCGCTGATCCATGCCAATCCGGAATTCATGCGGCTGACCGGCTATGCGACGCTCGACGCATTGCGCGAGGTTGGCGGCATCGAAGCCCTGCTGCAGCGCCGCGAACTCGAGGAAAAGGCCGCAGGCTCCGGCACAATGATGCTGGTCAAGGCCGACGACAGCCTGGTTCCGGTGACGGCGCGGCTGCAATCGGTGCGCTGGGAAGACGCCAATGCCCTGATGCTGGCGCTGATGCCGGTGGAAGGCAAGGATGATAGCCGCAGCGAGACAAATCGCTCCGAGGGCCGATCCGAAGCCCGGTCCGAAGCGCGTCCCGAGCGGATGGTCGAAAAGGTCGCCAAGCTTCAGGTCGAGGTAGAGGAACTGCGCTCGATCCTGGAAACGGCGACCGACGGCGTCGTCGTCATCGGCACGGAGGGCGATATCCGCTCGATGAACCGGTCGGCGAGCGCGCTCTTCAATTACGATGAGCAGGAGACGCGCGGCAAACCCTTCGTTATGCTGTTTGCCCATGAGAGCCAGAAGGCAGTGCTCGACTATCTCCATGGACTCTCCGGCCATGGCGTCGCCAGTGTGTTGAACGACGGGCGCGAAGTGATCGGCCGCGAGGCCGCCGGCGGCTTCGTGCCGTTGTTCATGACGATGGGCCAGCTCACCTCCTCCAACGGCTATTGCGCCGTCATCCGCGACATCACCCAGTGGAAGCGCACCGAGGACGAGCTGCGCAACGCCAAGGGTGCGGCCGAAACCGCCAACGCCCACAAGACCGATTTCCTTGCCCGCGTCAGCCACGAGATCCGCACGCCGCTCAACGCCATCATCGGCTTTTCCGACATGATGGCCGGCGAGCGCTTCGGGCCGATCGGCCATCCGCGCTATATCGAATATGCCAACGACATCGGCCGTTCCGGCCGGCACGTTCTCGATATCGTCAATGACCTGCTCGACATTTCGAAGATCGAGGCGGGCGAGATGGATCTCGATTTTGCCGCCGTCGGCCTCAACGAGGCGGTCGCCGAGGCCGTGGCGCTGGTCCAGCCGCAGGCAAACGGCCAGCGTGTCATCATCCGCACGGCGCTGTCGCATGCGGTGCCAGAGGTCGTGGCGGATCTGCGCTCGATTAAGCAGATCGCGCTCAACATCCTGTCGAACGCCATCCGCTTCACCCCATCAGGCGGGCAGATCGTCGTTTCCACATCCTATGAGGCCAATGGCAGCGTCGTGCTCAGAGTCCGCGATACCGGCATCGGCATGACGCGCAGCGAACTCGACCAGGCG
The DNA here is from genome assembly GCF_019685115.1 of Rhizobium sp. NZLR11. Taxonomy (NCBI): domain Bacteria; kingdom Pseudomonadati; phylum Pseudomonadota; class Alphaproteobacteria; order Hyphomicrobiales; family Rhizobiaceae; genus Rhizobium; species Rhizobium sp. NZLR11. Next base: position 437,021 of record NZ_JABDWD010000001.1, read on the forward strand.
ATGAAGCCGTTCCGGCAGGTTTCCTCGACTCAATCGCGCCATCGCGGAGACGGCACCGGGCTCGGCCTGCCGCTGACCAAGGCGATGGTCGATGCCAACCGGGCGGTGTTCTCGATCAATTCGGCGCCGAACGAGGGCACGCTCGTCGAAATCACCTTCCCGTCGCAGCGCGTGCTGGCAGGTTGATCGCGATAAAGAGGAAGCGCTCGGCATAAAGAAAAGGCAGCCGAGGGCTGCCTTTGAATTTGGTGCTGTTCAACAAGAGCTCAGTCGATCACCATCATCGAAAGCCGGAAGGCTCCAGGCCGCCTCGTTCATTTACGGCCCCCAAGTTGGCTTTTAGATTTGACAAACCTTTCTTAACGAAAGGTTTCCATGACAGTGCATGGATAAGTGACAAAAGCTTGTAACTTCCGATCCGCCATCAATCCTTGAGTTCCTCCAACCCCGCGAAGAGCTGCAACGTCTCGGGATTGGCGAGCGCTTCCTGGTTTTTCACCGGCCTGTTGTGGACGACCTCGCGCACCGCAAGCTCGACGATCTTGCCGGATTTGGTGCGGGGAATATCGGCGACCGCGATGATCTTCGCCGGCACGTGCCGCGGCGAGGCTCCGGTGCGAATACGCGTCTTGATCGCCTTGACCAGATCCTCGGTCAGCGCCACACCGGTGGCAAGGCGAACGAAGAGGATGACGCGCACATCGTCGTCCCACTCCTGGCCGATGCAGAGCGCCTCGGCCACCTCGTCCATCTGCTCAACCTGATTGTAGATCTCGGCGGTGCCGATGCGCACGCCGCCGGGATTGAGCGTCGCATCCGAACGGCCATGGATGATCAGGCCGCCATGCTCCGTCCATTCGGCAAAATCACCGTGGCACCAGACATTGTCGAACCGCTCGAAATAGGCGGCGCGATACTTGGCGCCGTCGGGGTCGTTCCAGAACATCACCGGCATCGACGGGAAGGCTTTGGTGCAGACGAGCTCCCCCTTCTCGCCGCGTACCGGTCTGCCATCATCGTTCCAGACATCGACCGCAAGGCCGAGGCCGGCCCCCTGGATCTCGCCGCGCCAGACCGGCTGCAGCGGATTGCCGAGCACGAAGCAGGAGACGATATCGGTGCCGCCGGAGATCGAGGCAAGCTGCACATCCTCCTTGATGCCCTCGTAGACGAAGGTGAATCCCTCAGGCGACAGCGGCGAACCGGTGGAGGTCATCAGCCGCAGGCTGGAGAGGTCGTGGCTTTTGCGCGGCGTCAGCCCGCTTTTGCGCACCGCATCGATATATTTCGCCGAGGTGCCGAAGATGACGAATTTTTCGGCCTCGGCATAGTCGAACAGCACGTTGCCATCGGGCGAAAACGGCGAGCCGTCGAACAGGCAGAGCGTGGCGCCGCTGGCAAGGCCGCTGACCAGCCAGTTCCACATCATCCAGCCGCAGGTGGTGAAGTAGAAAAGCTTCTCGCCGGCCTCCAGGCCGCAGTGCAGCCGCTGCTCCTTGAGGTGCTGCAACAGCGTGCCGCCGGCCGAATGCACGATGCATTTCGGCACGCCTGTGGTGCCTGAGGAAAACAGGATGTAGAGCGGATGGGAAAAGGCAAGCGGCGTGAACTCGACCTCCCTTGCCTCATAGGGCGCGACAAAGGCTTCCAGCGTCGAGGCACCGGGCGTTTTGAGGGTCACCGCCTCGGCATCACCGGCATAGTGGACGACGACCGTGGGCACGCCCAAGCTTTTGGCGACCGTGGCGACCTTGGCGCCGACGTCCTGCAGCTTGCCGGAATACCAATAGGCATCGCAGGCGATGAACAGCCTGGGGCCGATCTGGCCGAAGCGGTCGAGCACACCCTGCTCGCCGAAATCAGGAGAGCACGACGACCAGATGGCGCCGATCGAGGCGGCGGCAAGCATGGCGGCGACGGTCTCCGGCATGTTCGGCATCATCGCGGCGATGCGATCGCCTTTATCGATACCAAGTGCTGCAAAGGCCTGCTGCAGCTTCGAGACCAGCGCGCGCAGCCGATCCCACGACCAGCGGTCCTCGGCCTTGTCTTCGCCGCGGAAGACGATGGCGTCGCCCTCGCCGCGGCCGGCCAGCAGGTTCTCGGCGAAGTTCAGCGTCGCATTGGGAAAGAAGCGGGCCTCCAGCATGCGGTCGCCATTGGCCAGCACCTCTGCGCCGCGTTCGCCCTTGACGCCGCAGAAATCCCAGACGGTCGACCAGAAATTCTCCCGCTCGGCCACCGACCAGGCATGCAGATCCTCAAAGCCGGAAAGCGAAAGCCCGAAATCGGCGTTGCAGCGCTCCATGAAGGCATGGATCGGGCTTCTTGCAACGGCATCCTCCGAGGGCACCCAAAGTGGTCTATTATCCTGCATTCAATTCCTCCTCCCCAATGCCGTCTTATATCATGCTGCATTGCATTATAAAGTGCGGAACCAACGCGATCCCCGCCTATGCATGCAGAAGAACGATGCGTCGCCTCAAAGTGCAACAGCGTCCTTTGCACGTCTGAAAAGACGCGCGGCGCTGTAGGGCATTTGCATATGCCTGATATTTCCTATATCCGCGAAATCAGCGCATAACGGGATGACCGGCTGAATTGCCGGCGGAGATCATGAGCACGTCAAGACATCGCAGGTGGCGCAGGAAGATCGGACCCGTTTCGCGCTGGCTTCCGGCCTTCGCCCGTTTGTCGACAGTCTTCCTGCTGATCGCGCTTGCGCTGTTCGTGGCGTTGAGGGTCGCCGCACCCTATCTCATTTCGACCGGTTTCGTGCGCTCGGGCATCGAGGACGCGCTGTCGAAATGGACGGGTTATCATGCCGAGATCAAAGGTAGTCCGGTTCTGGAATTCTGGCCGACGCCGCGCATCACCCTCAACCAGATCACCATCCGCCAGCCGCGCAAAAGCGGCGACAAGCTGCTCGGCAGCATTGACAGCCTGTCGGCCGATTTCAGCCTCATCGATGCGCTGAGAGGTCGGACGAGCTTTCACGAATTCCACCTGTTGCGCCCCAACCTGGCGTTGACGCGCGACGAGAATGGGCTGATCGACTGGAGTTATGCCGGCCTGCTCGCCCGCGCAATCAGCGGCGTGCGCACCGAAAACGGCGCTGAGGTGCTCGATCCGGATCTCGATGCCGAGATCGGCGCGGTAACGGTCGAAGACGGCACGCTCACGGTCACCGACATCAAGACCGCCAAGGCCTATCATTTCGACAGCGTCACCGCAGATATCGCCTGGCCGAGGCTATCCGGCGCCATCTCGGCGGTCGTCATCGCTCGCATCAATGGCGAGGACCTGAAGGTCGATTTCGCTTCGCGCCAGCCGCTGCTCGCCTTTGCTGGCAGGAATGCCGAGACACGGACGTCGCTCACATCAAACCTGCTGACGGCGCACTTCCAGGGGATTGCCAGCATCGCCAGCCTTTCGGCGCTTTCCGGCAATATCACCGCCAGCATTCCCGATATGCCCGCGCTTCTGGCATGGTCGGGCAAATCGATCCCCGGCATCGCAACGCTGAAGAGCGCCTCGCTGGAATCCGACATCATGTCGTCGGGCAACGGGCTGCGCTTCAACAATCTCAGCCTGTCGCTCAACGAAGCGAGTGCCACCGGGGTGATGGACCTTTTCACCCAACCCGGCAAACGACCGAAGATCGGCGGCACGCTCGCCTTCGACCAGATGAACCTCAAGCCGTTCCTCGACGCCTTCGCGCTCAGGCTCGCCGCTGGCGAGGCGGAGGAAATCTCCGCCGGCATAAGCGGGCCGCTGCGGCTGCTCGATGTCGACGTCAGGCTTTCGGCGCGGCGTGCGCAGATGGGTCTCTTCGAGCTTTCCGATGTCGGCGCCAGCATGATCGTTGCCGGCGGCGAAGCGAAATTCGATATCGGCGACAGCCGGTTCGAAGGCGGCGAGATGACCGCGCATCTCGAAGCGACCCAGCGCGACTTCGACGGTGGCGGCAAGCTGCAGCTGTCGATCCGCGATGCCGACTTCGCAGCCCTTGCCGAGCGCCTGCAGCTGAAGGGGCCGCTGCCGCTGGCGACAGGATCGCTCGATCTCGACCTGCAGTCGCCGAAGGCGATCTGGACGACCGGCCTAGCCGACGTCACCGGCAGGTTGCACTTCTGGACAAAGGAAGGCACGATACCCGGCATCGATTCCGCAGCGCTGAGGACGCAGGCAGCCGAAAAACCGTTCTTCCCGCTGAGCGCGGCAGCAGGCGGCGCCTTCGCTTTCAACCAGCTGAACCTTCAGGCCGATTTCGCCAACGGCTCCGCCGAGATGCACGACGTCTATATCGCCGGCACGGCCGAGACGCTGACGCTTTCCGGGGTCATCACCTATCAGTCGAATGGGCTGGCGCTTTCCGGATCGCTTGATTCGACCGATCCGGCCAAGGCGGCAGAGCTGCCGCTTCTGCCGTTCTTCATTGGCGGCTCATGGCCGAACCCGGTGATCTCGCCGGTTCCGCTTCTCGGCGCCACACCGCACGCGCAATAATCCGTTTTCTTCGAATCATCAGGCGCCGGCAGCCGCCGCACGCTCGTCCCGCTGGCGCTGGATTTCCCGGCGCTTGGTGACGATCGAGGCGCAGATGACGCCGACCGCGACGATGGCGATCAGGATCGTGCACACAGCGTTGATCTCCGGCGTCACGCCGAGGCGGACCTGGCTGTAGATTCGCATCGGCAGCGTGGTGGCGCCCGGCCCCGAGGTGAAACTTGCGATCACCAGATCGTCGAGCGACAGGGTGAAGGCAAGGATCCAGCCGGAGAGCACCGCCGGCGCGATGATCGGCAAGGTGATCTCGAAAAAGGTGCGCACCGGCGGCGCGCCGAGATCCTGCGCCGCTTCCTCGATCGAATGATCGAAACTCAAGAGGCGCGACTGCACGACGACGGCGACGAAGCACATGGTCAGCGTCGTATGGGCCAGCGTGATCGTCCAGAAGCCGCGGTCGAAGCCGATCGCGACGAAGAGCAGCAGCAGCGACAGGCCGGTGATGACGTCGGGCATGACAAGCGGCGCGTAGATCATGCCAGAAAACAGCATGCGGCCGCGAAAGCGCGTATAGCGCACCAGCGTCAGCGCCGCCATCGTGCCGAGGATGGTCGCGAAGGTCGCCGACAGCAGGGCGACGCGAAGCGTCACCCAGGCGGCGTCGAGCAGCGCCTCGTTGGTCAGCAGCGATGCATACCATTTCGTCGAGAAGCCGCCCCAGACGGTCACGAGCTTCGACTCGTTGAAGGAGAAAACGACGAGAAGCACGATCGGCAGATAGAGGAAGGCGAAACCGAGTGTGACGGAGGCGATGTTGAACCGGGTCCATTTCAGCATGGCTTATTTCCCCCGCTCTTCGGCCTTGGCCTGGACATTCTGGAAGAAGACGATCGGGATCACCAGGATCAGCAGAAGGATGGTCGCCACCGCCGAGGAGACCGGCCAGTCGCGGTTCGAGTTGAACTCGCTCCATAGCGTCTTGCCGATCATCAGCGTCTGCGATCCGCCGAGCAGGTCGGGAATGACGAATTCGCCGACGGCCGGGATGAAGACCAGCATGCAGCCCGCCACCACGCCGGGAAGCGACAGGGGGAAGGTGACGCGCCAGAAAGCCCGGATCGGCGTGCACCCAAGATCCTGGGCAGCCTCGATCAGCGTATCGTCCATCTTTTCCAAAGCTGAATAGAGCGGCAGCACCATGAAGGGCAGATAGGAATAGACGATGCCGATATAGACGGCGGTGTTGGTGTTGAGGATGATCAGCGGCGTGTCGATTATGTGCAGCGACTGCAAGAGCTGGTTGAGCAGGCCTTCCGGCTTCAGGATGGCTATCCAGGCGTAGACGCGGATCAGGAAGCTCGTCCAGAAGGGCAGGATGACCAGCATCACCAGGGTCGGGCGCAGGCCGCGGGGCGCCTGCGCCATGCCGTAGGCGATCGGATAGGCGATCAGCAGCGTCAGGAAGGTAGAAATCCCGGCGATCACCACGCTCGAGACATAGGCGTTGAAATAGAGCGGGTCGTCGGTGAGGTAGCTGTAATTGTCGAAGGAGAGATCGCCGATTTTGCTCCAGAGGCCGGCCCAGCCCTCGGTGAAAGAGAAGACGGGCTCATAGGGCGGCATGGCGATCGCCGTCGCCGATACCGAAATACGGAAGACGATGAAGAAGGGCGCCAGAAAGAAGAGCAGCAGCCAAGCATAAGGGATGACGATGACCAGGCGATTGTAGAGGCCGGACGTGAGCTTGCCCATGATGTCAATCCTTCAGCAGGACGCCGGCATTCTCGTCGAAGGAGACCCAGACGTCCTGATCGTAGGTGAAGGGGTCGTCGACGGAGCGCTGCGCATTGAGGGATGAGGCCTTGACGATGTTGCCGCTCTGCAATTTCACATGGAAGACGGTCATGTCGCCGAGATACGCGATATCCCAGAGTTCGCCTCTGGCGGCGTTGACCGAAGCGTTGATGGGAGGCGTCCGCCCGACCCGCATTTTTTCCGGCCGGATGGCGAAGCCGGCGGCGCTGCCCGCCGAGGGTGTTTCGGAAGCGGCGACACGCACGCTGAAGCCGCTATCGACGGCAATCTCGACGGTGCCGTTGCCCGATGAGGCAACTTTTCCGTCGAAGATGTTCACGTCGCCAATGAAATCCGCGACGAAACGGCAATTCGGCGCCTCGTAGATCTCCGCCGGCGTCGCCACCTGCACGACCTTGCCGTGGCTCATGACGGCGATACGATCGGCCATGGTCATCGCCTCTTCCTGGTCGTGGGTGACGACGACGAAGGTGAGGCCGAGGCTCTGCTGCAGGTCCATCAGTTCGAACTGGGTTTCCTCGCGCAGCTTCTTATCGAGCGCGCCGAGCGGTTCGTCGAGCAGCAGCACCTTCGGGCGCTTGGCAAGCGAACGGGCCAGCGCCACGCGCTGGCGCTGGCCGCCGGAAAGCTGGTTCGGCTTGCGGGAGGCGAACTGCTCGAGCTTGACGAGCTTCAGCATCTGCGAGACGCGCTCTGATATCTCGTCCTTCGCCATGCCGTCCTGCCTGAGGCCGAAGGCGATGTTCTTCTCGACCGTCATGTGCGGGAAAAGCGCATAGGACTGGAACATCATGTTGACCGGGCGGCGATAGGGCGGCGTGCCTGCCATGTCAGTGCCGTCGAGCACGATTTCGCCCGAGGTCGGTTGCTCGAAACCGGCAAGCATGCGCAGAAGCGTCGACTTGCCGCAGCCGGAGGCGCCGAGCAGTGCAAAGAACTCGCGGTGATAGATATCAAGCGACAGGTTATCGACGGCGGTGAAATCGCCGAAACGCTTGGTGACATTCTTGATGGAAATGAAGGGCTTGGCGGACGGATCGGTCCAAGGTGCGAAAGAGCGGCGAATATTGCCTAAAGACTTCATATTGTTCCCCGGAAATACATTCTTTGCTTTTGTTCTCGGCTTTTGTTCCCGGATTCGCCCAGCCGGGATCGTCAAAAAAGGCCCGGACGTTTCCGTCCGGGCCGCGATCAGATCATTGGCCGGTGACCACGGTGGTCCATAGCCGCGTCACGAGTCGCTGTGTCTTCGGATCGAGCGGCGGAACGGTGAAGAGCTTCGCCATCACCTCCGGCGTCGGGTAGATCGCCGTATCGTCGAGGACCTCCTTGTCGAGGAACTGCTGCGACGCCTTGTTACCGTTGGCGTAGAAGACGAAGTTCGAGGCCTTGGCGATCACCTCCGGCTTCATCATGTAGTTGATGAATTCATGGGCTTCGGCGACGTGCGGCGCATCCTTCGGAATGCCGAAGACGTCAAAGAAGATCTGCGCGCCCTGCGACGGGACCGAATAATCCACCTTGACGCCGGCATTGGCTTCCTTAGCGCGGTCGCGGGCCTGGAACATGTCGCCGGAATAACCGAGTGCTATGCAGATATCGCCGTTCGCCAGGGCGCTGATATATTCCGAGGAATGGAACTTGCGCACGAAGGGACGAACCGCAACGAGAACCTCCTGCGCCTTCTTCAGATCCGCGGGATCGGTGCTATTGGGATTGCGTCCGAGATAGGCGAGCACGGAGGGCACGACATCCGTCGGGGAATCCAGCATATAGATGCCGCAATCCTTCAGTTTGGCCGCCTTCGCCGGGTCGAACAACGCATCCCAATTGGGCTTTTCGTCGGTGCCGAGGGCAGCCTTGACCTTGTCGACATTGTAGCCGATGCCGGTCGTGCCCCACATGTAGTCGACGCTGTATTCGTTGCCGGGATCGAAGGACGCGACACCCTTCATGATGACGTCCCACATGTTGACCAGGTTCGGCAGCTTCGACTTGTCGAGCTTCTGGTAGACGCCGGCGGCGATCTGGCGCTGCATGAAGGAGACCGTGGGAACGACGACGTCGTAACCCGAACCGCCGGCCAGCAGCTTGGTTTCCAGCGTCTCGTTGGAATCGAAGGTGTCGTAGACGACCTTGATGCCGGTTTCCTTGGTGAAATCCTCAAGGATGGAACTGTCGATATAGTCCGACCAGTTGTAGACGTTGACCACACGCTCCTGCGCAAGGGCCGGCGCGGCGGCAAGGAGCGCGGCAACGGCGGCGGCCGTCACGCTTGGAATGATTGACCTCATGATTTCTCCTGTTTGTTCAAAGCGCCCGCACCCCCGGACGTCTTTTCCCTCTGGTTTTGGCTGCAGACTAAGAAGGAATTTCACAGCTCACAAGCGCAAAATCCTGTGCGCTCAATGATTTCACAATCACTGGAAATCGAAGGCGCTGAGCCCCGCCACCATCTCGTCGAGCCCGAGCGGCCGCGTCACCGGCGGTTCGGCGCGGGAAAGGCAGCCGCGCCGCTCGCAAAGGCGACAGGCCGGACCGATCTCAACCGCATCGAGCGCCGTCGCCTGGCCATAAACCAGAGCCTCGCCAAGGGCGGCGTCGCAGCCGATCAGGATCGCCGTGCGCCGCAGCCTTTCGCCGAATTCGACGCTCGGCCCCTCCAGGGTGCGGGCGACCGTCAGGAAGGATGCGCCGTCAGGCATGACCACCGTTTCGGCCAGAATCTGGCCCGGCTGCAGGAAGGCAGCGTGGATGTTGAGCTTCGGACAGCCGCCGCCGAAACGGGCCTGCGGAAAGCCCTGGGCGCCCGCCCGCCGCAGCCTGTGGCCCGCGGCATCGATCTCGATCAGGAAGAAGGGGGTGGCGGCCGCGCCGGGCCGCTGCAGCATCGTCAGGCGGGCGGCGGCATGGCCGAAGGAGACGCCGAAGCGCGCCCTGAGAATATCGATATCGCAGCGCGTTGCCTTCCCCGCAGACAGAAAGGCTTCGTAGGGCATTGCGAGTGCTAAGGCCGCAATGCGGGCAAGCTCGAAACGGGCGATGCGGCGGGCCTCGGCCGAGGAGAGAGAGAGATCGTCGAGTTCGGCATCGATGGCCGGCAGCAAAGCGAGGGTGGCGGCCTCAACGGCGATCTCGTGCGCGCGGTCGGCCGGTGACAGGCGTTCCGAGATGAAAAGCCGCATCGAGTGGCGATCGAAACGGCGGCGCAGATCCGGCATGACGTGGACGGGCAGGACACGCACCGCGATGCCGCGCTCGGCGCGCAGCCAATCCTTGAGGCCGGCGGCAAGATCGAGGCCACCGGGGAGCGTCGCGGCAAAGGCTTCCGCCGCCGTCTCGATCCGCCCGAAATAGGCAGACCTGCGCTCCAGCGTCTCGCGCACCTCGTCGAGCGGCAACCGGCCGGCAGCGACAGGCGCATGGCCTTCGGCGGCCATCAGCGCCGTCAGGTCCGACAGCCTTGCCGCCTGCTCGCGATAGGCGCGGTAAAGCTTGATCATGCCGCTTGCGGCATTGGGTGCAGCCTCGGCCACCTCGACCAATTCCTGGTCGCCGGGCAATTCGCCCGAAAGCAGCGGATCGGCAAAGACTTCCTTGAGCTGGCCGAGACTGCCGCCGGTCTGCCCGCGCAACTCCTCCAGGTCGACCCTATAGACGCTTGCAAGCTTGAGAAGGAGCTGCACCGTCAGCGGCCGCTGGTTGCGCTCGATCAGGTTCAGATAGGACGGCGATATTTCAAGGGCTTCGGCCATGGCGGTCTGGGTCAGCGCCAGCGCATTGCGGATGCGCCTGACTTTCGGGCCTGCGAATATCTTCCGTTCCGCCATGGCACACCCTTTGACAAGGGAGGGGCGCTTTATTTACAATCTTTTACAAATTCACAGCGCCGCTCTGTCAATCCTCGTCATCTTAACCTCTTTCCGTCCAGGAAATCAAAGGTTTTTCTGGCTATATTGCGTTCCGTTGTCAATCTTGTCATCAGCACCCTTTTGTCGGGTTTTTAGTGAGGAGAGCAGCATGACGGATTTTTACAAGCTTGTTCCAAATTCATCGGCAGGCCGCTTCGACGGCATCGAAAGGCCCTATTCGGCCGATGACGTGCAGCGGCTCAGAGGTTCGGTGGCGCTCCGCCATACGCTAGCCGAATTGGGGGCGGACCGGTTGTGGCGGCTCCTGCACCAGGAGGATTTCGTCAATGCCCTTGGCGCGCTTTCCGGCAATCAGGCCATGCAGATGGTGCGTGCCGGGCTGAAGGCGATCTATCTCTCCGGCTGGCAGGTGGCGGCCGACGCCAACACGGCATCGGCGATGTATCCGGATCAGTCGCTCTATCCGGCCAATGCCGGGCCGGAGCTTGCCAAACGCATCAACCGCACGCTGCAGCGCGCCGATCAGATCGAGACCGCAGAAGCCCAGGGGCTTTCGGTCGAGACCTGGTTCGCGCCGATCGTTGCCGATGCGGAAGCCGGCTTCGGCGGACCACTCAACGCTTTCGAAATCATGAAGGCCTATATCGAGGCGGGTGCTGCCGGCGTTCACTTCGAGGACCAGCTCGCCTCGGAGAAGAAATGCGGCCATCTCGGCGGCAAGGTGCTGATCCCGACCGCCGCCCATATCCGCAATCTTGACGCCGCCAGGCTTGCCGCCGACGTCATGGGCGTGGCGACGCTCGTCATCGCCCGCACCGATGCGGAAGCGGCAAAGCTTTTGACCTCCGATATCGACGAGCGCGACCAGCCCTTCGTCGACTATGATGCCGGGCGCACCGTCGAAGGCTTTTATCAGGTCAGAAACGGCATCGAGCCCTGCATCGCCCGGGCTGTGGCCTATGCGCCGCATTGCGATCTCATCTGGTGCGAGACCTCGAAGCCGGACCTCGATCAGGCACGGCGATTTGCCGAAAGCCTGCACAAGGTCCATCCCGGCAAGCTGCTCGCCTATAATTGCTCGCCGTCCTTCAACTGGAAGAAGAACCTCGACGACGCGACGATCGCAAAGTTCCAGCGCGAACTCGGGGCGATGGGCTACAAGTTCCAGTTCATTACGCTCGCCGGCTTCCACCAGCTGAACTTCGGCATGTACGAGCTGGCGCGCGGCTACAGGCAGCGGCAGATGTCGGCCTATTCCGAGCTGCAGCAGGCGGAATTCGCCGCCGAGGTCAACGGCTATACCGCCACCAAACATCAGCGCGAGGTCGGCACCGGCTATTTCGACGCCGTGTCGCTCGCCATCACCGGCGGCCGGTCGTCGACCACGGCGATGCACGGCTCGACCGAACACGCGCAATTCAAACCGGCTGCGGAATAACCCAACGAGGAGGAGAAGATCATGGCATCCATTTCACGCGTCCGGGAACGGGCCGAGGAACAGGCGACCAGCATGAGCGAGGACCAGCAGACGACGATCCGCATGCTCGCCAACGACCTGCATCGGCTGAACCAATCGGTCATGAAAGCCGTCGAGGCCGGCGTCTCGGTCGAGCTGGTGCGCTCGGCCCGCCATCATGGCGGCGACGGCAACTGGGGCGATCTGCTCATTCCCGTCGTTGTCACCAACCGTCATTGAGGAGAACGCCCGCGCATCCTGGAAAGGGCGCGGGCGCTTCAAAGTACGTCAGCCGCGGCTCGGACGTTTTCCGGCGAAGAGATCGGCATAACTTCTGATCAGCTTGGTCATGCGGTCGGCGACTGTGCGGATCTCCGGGCGATGGCGATCCTCGGCGTTCATGACGATCCATTGGGCGTGGCGCAGTTCCGGTAACTCGCCGCCCTGGCGCTGCAATTCAGGGTCGAGATCGCCGACGAAACAGGGAAGCACGGCCTTGCCGGCGCCGGCGCGCACCAGATCCGGCAGCGAACGCGGCCGGTTGACGGTGGCGACGATCCCGGCTGTGGCATTGGCGTGCGGCCAGCGCAGGTAGGCCGATATCGCCTCCTCCTCGGCAACGGCAATCCAGCGTTCATCGATCTCGGCGGCGTTGCGTCTGATATAGATGGCATAGGCCACCTCGCCGAGCCGGCGGGCGGCAAGATTGGCCTCCTCCGGCTCGAAGGCGCGAATGCCGATATCGCTCTCGCGATAGGCAAGGCTCGCCCGCGCCTCACCGATGGTGAGCGAAATCGCAAAGCCATCACCCGGTATGCGGATGGCGGCGAAATTCTCCGTCAGCAGCCAGGCGACCCAGGTGCCGGCGGCGATCCTCACGGTCGTGCCTCCCTCGCCGGATTGCCGCCAGGCTTCCACCTTGCGGGCGGCGGCCTCCATCTCCTGAAGGTGATCGAGCAGCGCCTGGCCATCCTGGGTCAGGCGGTAGCCGGTCTGGCTGCGCGAAAATAAAGCGCGGCCGACCTCCTGCTCGAGATCGAGCATGCGCCGGCCGACGGTCGCAGGGCTGAGCCCGCTTGCCGTGCTTGCCCCCGTCAGGCCGCCGAGCCGGGCGACCTGCAGGAAAAGCTGATAGGAATCCCAACTCGCGTTTTTCATCGATGAAAAACATAGCGGGATTTTCCCTGTTTATGAAGAGATATTCGATGCCTAAATCAGGAGATGTCTTCTACAGAAAGGACATCGCCATGATCGACTTGATCACCATCGCAGGCATCCAGGGATATCGGCACATCCGCAGGCCAGGCGGCGGCAGGGCGGACGAAGATCAATTCTACGCCGAGTTCGGAGACAACAGCCTCATTCGCTTCGGCGCCTGGTTGACCTCGCTCGACATCAGCCCAAAGCGCGTCGTATCAAAAGTAGGGCGGCGGCGGAAAGCTGCGGCGCAATCCGGCGGCGGCTGCCGCCACGTTTCTCAGGCGACTTTCCTTGTCCCCAGGTGAGCGGGCTCTGCGATGATGCGGAAGCGGTCGATCAGCGCCATCAGCGTATCGGCCTCGCCGGCAAGCAGGCGGCTTGCCTGGGTGGTCTCGGCCACCATCGAGGCGTTCTTCTGGGTCATCTGGTCCATGGCGTTGACGGAACCGTTGACCTCCTGCAAGGCGGCCGACTGATCGCGGCTTGCAGTGGCGATGGTCTCGACATGGCCGCTGATCGCGATGATCTCCTGGCTGATCGAGGCAAGGACGCTGCCGGTCTTCTGGACTAGTTCGGAGCCGACCGTCACTTCCCGGCTGGATGTTTCGATCAGCGACTTGATCTCGCGCGCCGCGTCGGCCGAACGCTGGGCAAGTTCGCGGACCTCCTGGGCGACGACGGCAAAACCCTTGCCTGCCTCACCGGCCCGGGCCGCCTCGATGCCGGCATTGAGCGCCAGCAGGTTGGTCTGGAAGGCGATATCGTCGATCACCTCGATGATTTGCTCGATGCGCTGGGAGGCCTCTTCGATGCGGTCCATGGCGGCGACGGCATCGCCGACGACGGCGCCGGAATTGTCGGCCGTCTTCTTGGTCGCGGCGACGACATTATTGGCTTCGCGGGCACGCTCGGCGGACGAGCGAACCGTGACGGTGATCTCCTCGACAGCCGCGGCGGTCTCCTCGAGGTTTGCCGCCTGCGCTTCGGTGCGTTTCGAAAGCTCGCCGGCGGAGGCCGAGACGGCGCCACTGTTACGCTGGATGGTCGAGGCGCTGTCGCGGATACCGGACAGTGTGTCCTGCAGCCGCAGGAGGGAGGCGTTGAAATCGACGCGCAACTGCTCCAACCGGCCGACGAAGGGCGTGCCGATCGTTTGCGAGACATCGCCCTGCGACAGGCGTCCGAGGCCGGCGGCAAGCTGGTTGACGGCAAAGTCGATCTGGCCGTCGAGCGAGCGCTTGTCGGCGTCGTTCCTGGCGCGTTCGGCATCGCTCAAGGCACGCTGTTCGGCAGCCTGCGTTTCCAGGTCGCGCCTGGCGCGGGCGCTATCGCGGAAAAGCGCCAGGGCCCGGCCGATGTCGCCGAACTCGTTCTTCTTGCCGACACAAGGGATCGCTCCATCGAGATCGCCGGAGGAGATTGCGTGAACGCTCGCGGTCAGCGCCTGCAAAGGCTTCACCGACAGGCGGATGGCATAGAAGGCGAGAACACCGACAATGAGCATGACAATGGCGCCGACGCCGAGAACCAGCATCTGCAGCTCATACATACGCTGGTAATAGACCTCCATCGGAATGCCGATGAAGAGAATGCCGACATTGGCGTTCGACGTGTTCTTGATCGGGAAATAGCCGGTCATGAATTTGCGGCCAAATAGCTCCGCCTGGCCGTAATAGGCCTCGCCCCTGGCGAGCACGGGCTGAGCGGGATGCTCGGCAACGAGCTTGGTGCCGACGGCGCGGTCGCCGTTTTCCTTCTTGACGTTGGTGGAGATGCGGACGTAGTCGCCACCCTGCTTCTGGAAGATCGTGGCAACGCCGGCGATCGACTGCGCGGTCCGGTCGACCAGCGAGTGATCGGCGAGGGCCGGAATGGCGTCTTCCGTGACTGTCGAGAGCCGGTCATCCTTCAGCTCGACCCTGGCGCCCTGATCGGCCGCGCCGTAGAGCACGGCCATGGCGCGGGTGGCATCCCTGGCATCGGCGACGGCGCCGTCCATGACATAACGGCTCAGATTGTAATAGGTCACGCCGACAATGGCGGCGGTGCTGATCGCCAGCAGAAACAGTGTGATCGCGACGATCTGGCGGACGATCGACGTAGAGAAAAGGCGCAGCATCAAAACCCCCGGCAGAAGACCGGGGCTAAAGTAGACGAAAAGCGTTAAGGAAAATTTTCTGTAAATCAGGGCCACAGCATGCCCCTATACGAAACGCGAAACGGCCCCGGAAGCCAGGGCCGTTCTCGTGATGATGGGATCGACGATCAGGCGGCGCGGTAGACCTGCGTCTCACCCGCCCCGCCATCGATCTTGAACTGCTGGATGAGACGCCGCAGCGAACCCGCCTCGTCGGCCAGTTCGCGGCTGGCGGCTGTCGTCTCTTCCACCATGGCGGCGTTTTGCTGCGTCATCTGGTCCATCTGATTGACCGTCGCGTTGACGCTCTGCAGTGCATTGGACTGATCGTGGCTGGCGCGGGCGATCATCTCGACATGCTGGCTGATCGTAACGATCTGGGCGCTGATCTTGGCGAGCACCGTGCCGGTCTCCTGCACGAATTGTGAGCCGGAGCTGACCTCGTTGGTCGACTTGTTGATCAGGCCCTTGATCTCCTGCGCCGCGGCAGCGGAGCGCTGGGCCAATTCACGGACTTCCATCGCGACGACTGCAAAGCCCTTGCCGGCTTCACCGGCGCGGGCCGCCTCGATGCCGGCATTCAGCGCCAGCAGGTTGGTCTGGAAGGCGATCTCGTCGATGACGCCGATGATCTGTTCGATCTGGCGCGAGGCATCCTCGATGCGGCCCATCGCATCGATCGCATTGCTGACGACGACGGCGGAATCGTCGGCGCTGCGTTTGGCCTGGCGAACGATCTGGTCGGCATCCTTGGCGCGTTCGGCAGAGGAGCGGACCGTAACGGTGATCTCGTCGACGGCGGCTGCGGTCTCTTCGAGCGAGGCAGCCTGCTGTTCGGTGCGCTTGGAGAGATCCTCGGCCGACTGGGCCATCTGGTTGCCGTTGCCCTGGATCAGTTCGACATTGTCGCGGATCTGGCTCATCGTCGCCTGCAGGCGCATCATCGAACCGTTGAAATCCTGGCGCAGCTGTTCGAGACGGCCGATGAAGGGCGTCTCGATCGTCGTCGATATATCGCCCTGCGACATGCGTTCGAGGCCGGCAGCGAGCGCGTTGACGGCGAATTCGATCTGGCGATCCATCTCGCGCTTGTCGGCGTCGTTGCGCTGGCGCTCATGTTCGGCAGCGGCGCGTTCCTCGTCACTCTGCTCTTCGATGCGGATCTTCGAGATGGCATTTTCCTTGAAGATGCCGAGCGCGCGGGCCATGTCGCCGATTTCATCGTGACGCTGTTCGCCGGAGATGCTGGTCTCCAGCGCCCCTTCGGCGATACGGCGCATGGCGGCGGTGATCTGGCTGATCGGGCGCTGCAGCGTCAGAACCAGGGCGATGCCGCCGAGGATCGACAGGAGGATGCCGAAACCGGTGGTCAAGACGGAGATGCCGTTTGCCTGGGTGCGCTCGGTACCGGCCGTCTGCTTCTGCAGCTCGGCGAAATCGGTTAGCTTCGTCCAGATATGGTCGAGCTCCTGGCGGGCGGCGGCATAGGCGGTGACGCGCTCGCCGATCGTATCGACGATCTTCGAGCCGCCGCCGGAGATGGCGTCGAGTGCCGGCTGGATTGCGCCCGATATGCCTTCGGCAAAGCCCATGCCCTTGGCGCTGGTGATCAGCACCTGCATGTCCTTGCCGAGCGTGCCGGCCTGCTGCTGCAGACGAACGAGATTATCCTTGCTCGAGGTGGCGAGGAAATCGGAAAGCACGATCTGCAGCGCATAGACGGAATTTTCGAGGCGCCTTGTATCCTGGAGGACGGAGTTGGTCTGGCCGATGCGGCCCTCGAGCTCGGCGAAACGCTGTGTCGCTTCGCGCATCTTCTGCGTCGCGGTCAGCTGCGTATAGGTCGAGGTCTGGCGGAAGCGCGACACGAGACGACCGAGTTCGGCGATGTTCTCGTCGGTCGGAGCGGGCATCGCCGCGATCGCCTTGATGCTATCGATGGTTGCTGCCAGTGCGTCGATGACGTTCTTCTGGTTGGTCGGAACCGAAATGGCGATCAGGCGCTGGGATTTGATGATCGCAGGCATCTGTTCGTTGATGTAGGCGATCTTCTCCTGCGGCGTCTGCGGCTTGCTGTAGCCGCTGGCAACGGTGCCGAGGAAGTCGCCGCCCTTCAGCAGGCGGTCGGCGGTGCGCAAGGTGATGGTGGCGGCACCCTCGTCGTTCTGAAGCGCGGTCTGCAATTCCTCGGCCTGGTAGGAAACCGTGAAGCGGGTGCTGATCAGGCTTTTTTGCGCTGCGTCGATCTGCTCATGCAGTGCCTGCTCCTGCTCATGCAGGCCCCAGAGCTTGCCCACCACGCCTGATATGTCCTTGGTGCGGCGCGACGCTTCGGCCAGGCTATCGCGGCCGGCGGCCTCTTCACCGACCTGGTTCAACGTCGCATCGAGCACGCCCTGCTGGGTCGTCAGATCCGCAAGCAGCTTGTCGCGTGCCTGCTGGCTGGTGACGCGCAGGAAATCGTCCATCGAACCGTAGAGATCCTTGAAGCCGCTCAGCGACTGCAGCACGCTGTTGGATATTTCCATGCGGCCCTGAAGCAGCCCCGAAGCGTAAAGGCCCGTCAGGCCCACCGCCGAAATGGTGACGACGAAAGGCAGAACGAAGATCAGAACCTTCGTCTTGATCCTGAAGCGGGAAAGAATCTTGTCAATCAACATGGCGTTCCGGGCCTTTCATGCACCACTCCTCCCGCAGGCGGCCATTTGGCGCCAGCCGAGTACACATCGAGCTGTTCTTAGTTACATCGGGAACCCGGAAAGCCAGGCGGCAGTCATTGCCGGTTCATGTCCAAACAACTTGGAAATGCCCAAATAATCGCGGGCAATTGTGTCAGATTAGATATTAATTTTCGGATAAGCGGTTGCGGCGGATTAAGCCAAGGCGGTGAAATAGTTGAAATTTTGTAAGCCGCGGCGCCGTGGGGCGGCAACACCCGTGCCACGACGTTCGTTGCAGGCCTGAAGACAGGATCAGATGAAGTGCGAGGAGAGCAGCGCGAGACTGGCGGCGGTAGCGCCGGCTGCCAGCATCAGATAACGCAGGGTGACCATCCGGGCGTTCGGCTTCGCCTGGGCAATTGCGATGGCGCGGGCGCGTCGTGTGTTTCTGGTCATGCTGGAAACCTCACTTCTGTCTGACACAACAATCCAACAAAACGGCTTGCTGGTAAAGCTTATTTAGGAAGAGCTTTGCAGATCGCCAATTGAGACAGGATGGCGCACCTCTCTTAAGAAGTCTTGAATCGGTATTACCTACATTTATGCATATTCGCCGGCGGCAAATCCGGAGGCCCAGGCCCATTGGAAATTGTAGCCGCCGAGCCAGCCGGTGACGTCGACGCATTCGCCGATGAAGTAAAGCCCGGGTACGGCCTTGGCCTCCATGCTGCGGGAATCAAGCGCTGCCGTATCGATACCGCCGAGCGTCACTTCGGCGGTGCGATAGCCTTCCGAGCCGGACGGCTTGACCGCAAAGTTCTGGGCTCCAGCAGCAAGGCGCAGCAGCGCCTTGTCGGGAAGGTCGGCCATATTGCCGGCGATTTTCTCACGCTCGACGAGAAATTGCGCCAGCCGTTTCGGCAAGATCTCGGCAAGCGCCGTCTGCGGCGACTGGCGGCCATTACGCTGCTTTGCCGTCTTCAGATGTGTTGCAATGTCGATATCCGGCTCGATCGAAACGACGACCTCGTCGCCTTCGCGCCAGTAGGAGGAAATCTGCAGGATGGCGGGTCCGCTGAGGCCCCGATGGGTGAACAGCAGCGCTTCGCGGAAGGCGGTCCTGTCATGGCGGATTTCGGCCGGGGCGGAAATGCCGGCGAGCGGGGCGATGGCCTCGAGCAAGCCGGGATCGAGCGTCAGCGGCACGAGGCCGGGGCGGGTTTCAAGCACCGGAAGACCGAACTGTTCGGCGAGGCGATAGGCAAAGCCGGTGGCGCCCATCTTCGGGATCGACTTGCCGCCAGTCGCGACGATCAGCGACGATGCTTCAAAACTATCGTCACCGGTCTTGACGCGAAAACCCGCCTCCACCTTTTCGACGGCTGATATCTCGGTGCCGAGATCCAGCTGCACGCCGGTGCTGCGCATCTCAGCGAGCAGCATGCGGATGACGTCTTTGGCGCTATCGTCGCAGAAGAGCTGGCCCAGGGTCTTTTCGTGCCAGGCAATGCCGTGCCGGTCGACCATGGCGATGAAATCGGCGGGCGTGAATCGAGCGAGCGCCGACTTGCAGAAATGTGGGTTGGCGGAGAGGAAATTCTTCGGTCCGGCGTGGATATTGGTGAAATTGCAGCGGCCGCCGCCCGATATGCGGATCTTCTCGCCGGGCGCCCTTGCATGGTCGAGGATCGCGACCGAGCGGCCGCGTTTTCCGGCCCGGATAGCCGCCATCATGCCCGCCGCCCCGGCGCCGATGACGATGACGTCGCTTTTGCGCTGCAAATCCGTTTCCTCGATCAAGACAGCGTCTTCTTTTCCATCAAAGGGCGAAAGTCAACGTTCTCAACCTCTCGCCAATTGGCAAAGTCCGGTTATGATGGCGCCACGATCAACCAGACCGGTGTGTCATGTCCCCAAAAAAGACGACGCTGAAGCCTGCCAGAAACGTACCCGCCTCGAAGAAAACTCCTCCGGACCCCGGATCCCTGCGCGGCGTTGCGAACTGGAAGGAAGCAGCGCGGTGGCTGAGGGACAGGGGCATCGAAGACATCGAATGCATCACGCCGGACCTTGCCGGCGTTCCGCGCGGCAAGATGATGCCGAGCTCGAAATTCACCTCGAACACCTCGCTGGCGCTGCCTTCGGCGATCTACCGGCATACGATTTCGGGCGAGTACCCGGAGGAGACGGAGAGCTTCCGCTACGAGCCGCGCGACAGCGACCTGAAGCTGATGCCCGACCTTTCGACGCTTTCGGTCGTGCCCTGGGAGACCGACCCGACGGCGCAGGTGATCTGCGACATCGTCGATTCCGACGGCGGCGAAGTGCCCTATACGCCGCGCAACGTGCTGAAACGGATCCTGAGCCTCTATCACGACCGCGGCTGGAAGCCGATCGTGGCGCCCGAGATCGAATTCTACCTGGTCGCCAAGAATGTCGACCCCGACTATCCGCTGCACCCGCCGAAGGGCAGGTCCGGCCGCTCGATCCTCGGCGGCCAGGGCTATTCGATCGCCGGGATCAACGAATTCGACGAGTTGATCGACGACATCTACCATTTCTCGGAGAAGCAGGGGCTCGAGATCGATACGCTGATCCACGAAGAGGGACCGGCGCAGCTCGAGATCAACCTGCGCCACGGCAATCCGATCGAACTTGCCGACCAGGTGTTCCTGTTTAAGCGCACGATCCGTGAGGCGGCGCTGAAGCACGACATCTATGCGACCTTCATGGCCAAGCCGATGCAGGCCCAGCCGGGTTCGGCGATGCATATCCATCAATCGGTGGTCAATATCGAGACGGGTAAAAACGTATTCTCCAATGCGGACGGATCGGCTTCGAAGGAATTCTTCCATTTCATCGGCGGCATGCAGAAATTCGTGCCGAGCACGATGGCGATGCTTGCGCCCTACGTGAATTCCTATCGGCGCCTGCAGCCTGATATGTCCTGCCCGGTCAACAATGCCTGGGGTTACGACAACCGGACGACGGCCTTCCGCGTTCCGGTTTCCGATCCGCAGGCGCGGCGCGTCGAAAACCGGCTCCCGAGCTCGGACGCCAATCCCTATCTGGCGCTTGCCGCCTCGCTCGCCGCCGGCCTGCTCGGCATCATGAAGCAGATTGAGCCGACGGCGCCGACGGAGGATTCGGCCAATGAAGGCTCGATCGACCTGCCGCGTGGCCTGCTGGAAGCCGTGGCGCTGCTCGAGGACGAGCCCGCCTTCGAGGAGATTTTCGGCAAGCAGTTCATCGGCCTCTATACCGGCGTCAAGCGCGGCGAGTTCGAGACCTTCATGCAGGTGATCAGCCCCTGGGAGCGGGAATTCCTTCTGCTCAACGTGTGAGGGACCGTCATGGCATCGCAGGAGATGTGGCAGAGCCCGATCTCGCCGGGACTATCCTGGTATCAGGCAACCATCGGGGAGCGGCCCACTTATGCCGCCCTCGACGGCTCGAGAACAGTAGACGTCGCCATCATCGGCGGCGGCTATACCGGCCTGCAGGCCGCCTATAATCTTGCCAAGGCAGGCGTCTCGGTGGTGCTGATCGAAGCCTGCCGCTTCGGTGACGGGGCGTCCGGGCGCAATGGCGGCCAACTTGGCACCGGCCAGCGATGGTGGCCGGAAGAACTCGAGGAGAAGATCGGCTACGAACGCTCGAAGGCGCTGTTTAATCTTGCCGAGGCGGCCAAGCGCCATCTCATCGATTTCGCCCGCGAGCACCAGATCGAGATCGACTATGTGCCCGGCCAGCTCAACGTCGCGCACAAGGCGAGCTACAAACGCGCCTATTACGAAAATGCCCAGATCGCCGCGCTGCGTTACGACTATCCGCACATCAGTTTCATGGATGAGAAGGAAACGCAGGAGCGGCTCGGTTCGAAGCGGTTTCATTGCGGCGTGCGCGATGTCGGCACCGGCCACATCCATCCGCTGAAGCTGCTGGTGGGGCTGGCCCGGGTCGCCGCCAATGCCGGTGCTGCGATCTTCGAGATGACCGCGGCAAAGGCGATCCGCCAGGGTGGCGGCAAGGTGACGATCGAAACCGAAAGGGGAACGATCACCGCCGATCGGGCGCTGATTGCCTGCGATGGCCATATCGACGGCCTCGAACCGGTGACCGCAAGACATGTTATGCCAATCCGCTCTTTCATCGGCGCCACAGCCCCGCTCGACGGGCATCCCGATGTCCTGCCGGGCGGCGAGGCCGTGGCCGATTCGCGCTTCGTCGTGCGCTACTTCCGCAAATTCGGCGACGGCCGGCTGCTGTTTGGCGGACGCGAAGCCTATACGTCGGACAATCCGAAGGACATTTCCGAGCACATCCGCCGACAGATCGCCGAGATCTATCCCGCCCTGAAGGATATCGAGATCACCCATGCCTGGGGCGGCAGCGTCGGCATCACCATGCCGCGCCAGCCATTCGTGCGCGAGGTCATGCCCGGCGTCATCTCGATCGGCGGTTATTCCGGCCATGGCGTCATGCTGTCAAACTACTGTGGCAAGCTCTACGCGGAAACGGTGCTTGGAAAATCCGGTGATCTCGACCTCTTCACATCGCTCGATATTCCTGCCTTTCCCGGCGGCGCCGGCATGCGGGCGCCGTTGCTTTTCCTCGCCTTGTCGTGGTTTGCGCTTCGCGACAAATTTTAGTCCAATTGCGGATTTCCTCTTCCGGAAATTCGCTCTAAAACCGGCGCCTGAGAGATTCGTTGCACCGCACACTGGCTTTTTTAAATCGATTAGATTAAAAGAGCCGCCAACCAGCCTGATTGAGAGACAAGCTCATGAGCAGCCAGATCATTCCCGTTGAGCCTTTTGATTATGTCGTCTTCGGCGGCAGCGGCGACCTTGCCGAACGCAAGCTTCTGCCCGCGCTGTATCATCGCCAAATCGAAGGCCAGTTTACGGAACCGACCCGCGTGATCGGCGCCTCGCGCAGCCCGTTGACGCACGAGGAATACCGCAAATTCGCCAAAGACGCGCTGAACGAGCACCTGAAGAAGGGTGAATACGACGAAGCGGAGGTGGAGAAATTCTGTGCCCGCCTCTACTACGTCTCGGTCGACGCCCGCACGGATACCGGCTGGGATCAGCTGAAGAAGCTGCTCGACGAGGGCAAGGATCGAGTGCGCGCCTTTTACCTCGCGGTCGCGCCCGGTATCTTCGGCGACATTTCGCAGAAGATCCACGACCACAAACTGATCACCAAGTCGACCCGCATCGTCGTCGAGAAGCCGATCGGCCGCGATCTCGCCTCGGCGCTGCAGCTCAACGACACGATCGGCCGTGCCTTCAAGGAAGAACAGATCTTCCGCATCGACCACTATCTCGGCAAGGAGACCGTGCAGAACCTGATGGCGCTGCGTTTCGCCAACGCGCTGTACGAGCCGCTGTGGAATGCCAACTACATCGATCACATCCAGATCACCGTGGCTGAAGCAGTCGGCCTTGAGGGCCGCGCCGGCTATTACGATACGGCAGGCGCATTGCGCGACATGGTGCAGAACCACATCCTGCAGCTGCTCTGCCTGACGGCGATGGAAGTGCCATCGTCGATGGATTCGGAAGCCGTTCGCGACGAAAAGCTGAAGGTGCTGCGCGCGCTGAAGCCGCTCAATGCCTCCAATGTCGAGCAGGCGACGGTCCGCGGCCAGTATCGCGCCGGCGCATCGGGCAGCGGCCCGGTCAAGGGCTATCTCGAAGAGCTCGAAGGCGGCGTCTCGAACACCGAGACCTTCGTCGCCATCAAGGCGGAGATCAACAATTGGCGCTGGGCGGGCGTTCCCTTCTACATCAGAACCGGCAAGCGCCTGACCGGACGCATGTCCGAGATCGTCATCACCTTCAAGCCGATCCCGCATGCGATCTTCGACCAGGCGGCCGGACGCATCGTTGCCAACCAGCTGATTATCCGGCTGCAGCCGGATGAAGGCGTCAAGCAGTCGCTGATGATCAAGGATCCGGGCCCGGGCGGCATGCGCCTGCGCAACGTCTCGCTCGACATGAGCTTCGCCCAGGCGTTCAACGTGCGCAATCCCGACGCATACGAGCGTCTGCTGATGGATGTGATCCGCTCCAACCAGACATTGTTCATGCGCCGCGACGAAGTCGAAGCCGCATGGAAATGGGTGGATCCGATCCTCAAGGGTTGGGAAACCACCGGCCAGCAGGTGCAGGGCTATACGGCCGGCACCTGGGGTCCGAGCCAGGCCATCGCGCTGATCGAGCGCGACGGCCGCACCTGGCATGACGATATCTAGGACGAAACCGATGGCATCGACCCTGCATTCCTTCGCCAGCCCCGCAGATCTCGCCGGCAGTCTCGCCGACAAGGTCGCCGATACGCTTTCGGCGGCGATCGCCGCCCGCGCAACGGCGTCCATCGCCGTTTCCGGCGGCTCGACCCCGAAGCTGTTCTTCCAGGCACTGTCGACGCGCGATATCGCCTGGGACAAGGTGACGATCACACTTGTCGACGAGCGTTTCGTGCCGGCCGACAATGCGCGCTCGAACCATCTGCTGGTCGATGCCAATCTCCTACAGAACAAAGCCAAGGCGGCGCGTTTCCTGCCTCTCTATCAGGACACGGCCTCCGCGGAGGAGGCCGCAAGGCTTGCGACCGAGAAGACCAGGGCAATCAGTTCCCCCTTCGACATCGTCATCCTCGGCATGGGTGGCGACGGCCACACAGCCTCGTTCTTTCCCGGCGGCAGCAATCTTGCCAAGGCGCTCGATGCATCGACGCCGCGCGGCATCATCACCATGGAAGCGGAAGGGGCCGGCGAGCCGCGCCTGACCTTCACCTTCTCCAGTCTTGAGGATGCCGCACTCCTGGTTCTCCATATTGAGGGCGAAGGCAAAAAAGACGTTCTCGCCAAAGCAGAGGGCAAAGGTGAAGAGGCAGACATGCCGATCCGCGCCGTTCTGCGCCGGGCCACTTCCCCGGTCGAGATCTACTGGGCTCCCTGATCGGCCGTCAATCCGGATCGACATTCAGGCCAGAGCCGCCGAAACAGATAAGACAACGAACAAGGCAGGGATCTTCCATGTCCGCCCACGCACGCATTTCTGCGATCACCGATCGCATTGTCGAACGCTCGAAACCAACCCGCGAGCGCTACCTGGAACGCCTGCGCGCCGCCGCCTCCAAGGGTGTCGCGCGTTCGGTGCTGGGCTGCGCCAACCTTGCCCATGGCTTTGCGGTCTGTTCCCCCGCCGACAAGGATGCGCTCGCCGGTGATCGCATCCCCAATCTCGGCATCATCACCGCCTATAACGACATGCTCTCGGCCCACCAGCCGTTCGAGACCTATCCGGCGATTATCCGCGAGGCGGCCGCAGAGGCAGGCGGCGTGGCGCAGGTGGCAGGCGGCGTGCCGGCCATGTGCGACGGTGTCACCCAGGGACAGCCGGGCATGGAGCTTTCGCTGTTTTCGCGCGACCTGATCGCCATGTCGGCGGGCGTCGGCCTGTCGCACAATATGTTCGATGCCGCCCTCTTCCTCGGGGTCTGTGACAAGATCGTGCCGGGCCTCGTCATTGCGGCGCTGTCCTTCGGGCATCTGCCGTCGATCTTCGTTCCGGCCGGCCCGATGACGACCGGCCTGCCGAACGACGAGAAGTCGCGCGTGCGCCAGCTCTTCGCCGAGGGCAAGGTCGGGCGCGCCGAGCTGCTGGAAGCGGAATCGAAGTCCTATCACGGCCCCGGCACCTGCACCTTTTACGGCACCGCCAATTCCAACCAGATGCTGATGGAGATCATGGGCTTCCACATGCCCGGCTCCTCCTTCATCAATCCCGGCACGCCGCTGCGCGAGGCGCTGACGCGCGAAGCCGCCAAGCGGGCGCTGGCGATCACCGCGCTCGGCAATGAATTCACGCCGGCCGGCGAAATGATCGACGAGCGCTCGGTCGTCAATGGCGTCGTCGGCCTGCATGCCACCGGCGGCTCGACCAACCACACGCTGCACCTCGTTGCCATGGCGCGGGCAGCCGGCATCCAGCTCACCTGGCAGGATATTGCCGAGCTTTCGGAAATCGTCCCGCTGCTGGCCCGCGTCTATCCGAACGGGCTTGCCGACGTGAACCATTTCCAGGCGGCCGGCGGCATGGGTTTCCTGATCAAGGAACTCCTGAAGCACGGACTGGTGCACGACGACGTCCGCACCGTCTTCGGCCAGGGTCTCCAAGCCTATACGGTCGACGCCCGTCTCGGTGAAAACGGTGCCGTGCGGCGCGAGCCGTCGCCTGACAAAAGCGTCGATCCGAAGGTTCTCTCCAGCATCGAGACGCCGTTCCAGGCGAATGGCGGGCTGAAGATGCTGCGCGGCAATCTCGGCAAGGCGGTGATCAAGATCTCCGCCGTCAAGCCGGAGCGCCACATCATCGAGGCGCCGGCGATCATCTTCCACAGCCAGCAGGCGCTGCAGGACGCCTTCAAGGAAGGCAAGCTCAACCGCGATTTCATCGCCGTCGTGCGCTTCCAGGGGCCGAAGGCGAACGGCATGCCGGAACTGCACAAGCTGACGCCGCCGCTCGGCGTGCTGCAGGACCGCGGTTTTCGCGTGGCGCTGTTGACCGACGGGCGCATGTCCGGTGCCTCAGGCAAGGTGCCGGCCGCGATCCACGTCACGCCTGAGGCAGTCGACGGCGGCCCGATCGCCCGTATCCGTGACGGCGACATCATCCGCCTGGACGCGATCAAAGGCACGCTCGAGCTGCTCGTCGATGCGGCCGATATGGCCGAGCGCGAACCGGTGACCGTCGATCTCTCCGACAATGAATTCGGCATGGGCCGCGAACTCTTCGCGCCGTTCCGCCGCGCCGTCGGACCTTCGGATCAGGGCGCCAGCGTGCTCTTCCACCACTAGCTAGTTGGCGTCGTGATGCCGCAGCGCCTCCACCAGCAAGATAAATGCTGGAGAGGGGTGTCGGCGAGACGGGTAATACAAATGATAGCCGGGGAACGGTGGTGACCAATCATCCAGGACCTGAACGAGGCGTTTGTCATCCAGATACCGACGCACAACGTCCTCGTGAATATAGGCAAGACCAAATCCATCCAGCGCAGCCTTGATCAGCTGCGGCACGGTATTGAAAGCCACCTGTCCACCGACCCTGACCCGCATTTCTTGCCCCTCACGCCCGAATTCCCAGGCATAGAAGCCGCCATAACTTGGCAGGCGAAGGTTGATGCAGCGGTGGAGGGACAGTTCGTGTGGCGTCTTGGGATGGGATCGATCATGAAAGCAGGATGGCGCGCCGACGACGATCATCCTCGCCAGCGGCCCGATCCGGATCGCAATCATATCTTTTTCAACCTGGTCCCCCAGTCGCACGCCAGCATCGAAACGTTCCGAGACGATATCGGTCAAGGCCGACTCGGCATTCAACTCAACTTTGATGTCGGGATAATCGGCAAGGAACCTGGATAGCTTTGGCCAAAGGATGGTGTCGATTGCATGCTGGCCGGCAGTGATCCGGAAACTTCCGGCCGGCGTGTCACGGAACTCAGTGAGGGCTGAGAGCTGGGCTTCGATATTGCCGAATGCGGGTGCAAGGGTAGAAAGCAGCCCTTCCCCCGCCGCAGTCGGCGCCAGGCTGCGCGTGGTTCGGGTCAGCAAACGGATCCCCAACCGCTCCTCCAGACGCTTGATGATCAGGCTGAGTGATGATTGCGACGTTCCAAGACGCGCGGCCGCCTTGGTAAAGCTCTTCTCCTCGGCCACGACCAGAAAGGCCATCAGGTCGCCTAGTTCTTCGCGTCGCATTTATTGATCTCCGATATAAGTTCAATATTATTTTAGCGTCTAATCGAAGGAAATGGCACGCACTATATTGTTTTTAGATGCGGCATGAACGCAGCCGCTTATTCGAGGGCTTATATTCAAGGGCGAACGAATGGCCTGGTTAGAATTCGAGCTTGCACAGATCGCTGAGAGCGACGACCTGCACATCTCTCCCTTGCGCGACGACGGGAGGACCTGTGGCACTCCGACCTGGATTTGGTCTGTCACTGTGGATCGACAGCTCTACGTCCGCGCCTATCATGGCCAACGGTCACGATGGTATCAGGCAGCGGTCAAGCAGAAGACCGGACGGATCATTGCCGCCGGAAAAACCAGAAACGTCGTATTCGAGTCCGTCGAGGGTGCGATCAACGCGGCGATCGATGATGCGTATCGGAGCAAATACGCGACGAGTTCGTACCTCGGCTCGATGATTGGCGAACGTGCCAGATCAGCCACTATTCGGATCATCCCATTCGAACACCAGGTCTGATCCCGCCCGACATTGCCTCGACAGAGACGGCCGTGAATCGGCGAAAGCGAGAAGCTTTAGGCCTGGCCTTGGATCCATCTTATAACATCGATTGGAATAACAATGTCACCCTCGACGACCCTTCGCACCGCATTGACCAACGACGACGTCCGCACCGTTTCACCAGCGTTGGCAAACTATACCCGAAACGCCATCGTCGGCGACCTCTGGAAACGCCCGGGCCTATCTTCAAGAGACCGGAGCATCGTAACGGTCTCGGCTTTAATCGCCCGCGCCCAGACGATTGGTATGACGCACTACTTCAACCTGGCTCTGGAGAACGGCGTCACACCGACCGAGCTCTCGGAGATCATGACGCATCTCGCCTTCTACAGTGGCTGGCCGAACGCATTCTTTGCGGTGGAAATCATGAAGGACATCTTCGCCGAGCGCGGCGTAGGAGAAGGGCAACTGCCGCAGGAGCCTGTCACCCTCCTTCCGCTTGACCAAGCGTCGGAAGCCAGGCGCGCCGAGGCCGTCCAAGCCAATTTCGGCGACGTCTCGCAAGGTGTCGTAGATTTCACCGAACAACTTTTATTCACGGATCTCTGGCTTCGACCTGGACTCGCGCCGCGCGACCGCAGCCTCGTCACAGTATGCGCGCTGGTGGCATCCGGTCAGGTGGCGCAAATCACCTACCATCTCAATCGCGCGATGGATAACGGGCTGACCAGGGCGCAGGCATCGGAAGTACTCGCGCATCTGGCCTTTTATACTGGCTGGCCTTGCGTTTTTTCGGCGATGCCCGTTGTCAAAGATGTGTTTGCAAGTCGGGACAAATAGACCGAGAGGATGCCCAGCATGAAGTCCCGCCGCGGACCGACTTGCATCCGCTCTCCATTGAACTTGAATCATGCACTTGGAGGATATTTTTATGCAGAAACGTAAACTAGGCCAAGGGCTGCAAGTCTCGGCGCTATCGCTCGGTGCAATGGGATACGGCAAAGCCCGTGAACTGCCGGACAGGGCGGACATGATCGCTCTGATCAGGGCCGCCGTCGAACGCGGCATGGACTTCTTCGACACGGCGGAAGTCTATGGCCCATTCACCAACGAGGAGATGGTCGGCGAGGCGCTCCAGCCGGTTCGCGGCAAAGTCAAGATCGCGACCAAGTTCGGCTGGGATGTCGATCCCGATACCGGGGTTCATCACGGTGGTGTCAATAGCAAGCCCGACCATATTCGCCGGGCTGTGGAAGGCAGCCTCAAGCGCCTGCGCACTGACCACATCGATCTTCTCTACCAGCACCGCGTCGATCCGGAAGTGCCGATGGAGGACGTGGCAGGCGTGGTGAAGGATTTGATCGGCGAGGGCAAAGTCGGCTGGTTCGGCCTGTCGGAAGCCGGGCCGTCGTCGATCCGTCGTGCCCATGCGGTCCAGCCGGTGGCGGCGCTGCAAAGTGAATATTCGCTCTGGACACGCGAGCCAGAGGCGGAAATCCTGCCGACACTCGAAGAACTCGGCATCGGCCTCGTGCCCTTCAGCCCGCTCGGCAAGGGCTTCCTTACCGGCAAGATCGCCGCGGACACCACGCTAGACACATCGGACATGCGCAACTCTATTCCGCGCTTCTCGCCGGAGGCCCGCAAAGCCAATCAGCGGCTCGTCGATCTCATCAGGGCCATCGGCGACAGGCACGGCGCAACTCCGGCGCAGGTGGCGCTGGCCTGGTTGCTTGCACAGAAGCCCTGGATCGTCCCGCTCTTCGGCACTCGAAAGCTGGAGCGCTTCGAGGAAAATGTCGGCGCACTCAAGGTGCAACTGACGGCCGAGGACCTCGGCGAGATCCGGTCCGCAGACATTCATATCGAAGGAGCACGTTATCCCGAGGAACATCTCAGCCGGGTCGGCCTCTGATCCACGTGCCACGCTTGTCGGTTTCTGTTATAGGCTTTGCAGGTTTGCTACATGTATCGCCAACAGGCCGACGAAGAGAAAGTGACATGGCACACGCTGACACGGCGCTTACTCCGCATCATCTGCAACTCGCGCGGATGTTTGCGGAGCGTTCTGGAACGACCCACGAGCCACCCACCTGCGCGGTCAGGGATATTCTTGATCGCGTGGGAGACAAATGGACGATGCTGGTGCTGATTGCACTGGCCGAACGTGCCCGCCGATTCAGCGATGTGAACCGCGCAGTTCCCGATATCTCGAAGCGGATGTTGTCGCAGACCCTGCGGACGCTCGAGCGGGATGGGCTGGTTCTGCGCACAGTCTTCCCAACCAATCCCCCGAGTGTTGAGTATGAGCTCACGGAGCTCGGCCGCACCATCTTCGAACCGCTCACGATGCTGGTGCGCTGGGTGGAGCGGAGCCAGGAAGTGATCGGTATGGCGCGAGATCGATACGACACTTCGCCCTAATAGCGATTGTGTGGCAAGAGCGTCAATTTGCCAGCATGAACGCAGGATAGTCGTCCCAGCCAAAGATCGTAAAGCGAGGCGCAGAGCGCCTCGCGATTACAGTCAAGCGACCGTGATGATAAGGCGTCCCGTGACGTGCCCCTTGGCGCTTAGTTCCTGCGCGGCGCCGACTTGGTCGAGCGGAAATGTCCGTTCAACCGGCAAGCGGAAGTGTCCCGCCTCAAACAGTGCTACGGCACGTTCCAGGGCGGGCACCGCGTCCCTTGGATCGAACGAGTTTCTGACGCCATGTTCCGCGGCCGCGAAGTCGGCGATCGATATGACCTTGGAAGGGTCACCGGTGATCGCCACCAGGTCCGGAATGGCACCGGAGGCCACGATGTCGAGCGCACCCTGCACGCCATCAGGTGCAAGCGCAGCCACCCGCTCGCGCAGGCCGGGACCATAGGTCGTCGGCACAGCGCCCAACGAACGTAGATAACCATGCTTCGGCCCGCTCGCCGTGCCGATCGTGGGGATGCCGGCGCTGGCGGCCAACTGGATCGCCGCAGATCCAACCCCTCCTGCGGCGCCGCTGACCAGCAGCGTCTCACCGGGCTTCACGCCGACCTCGTCGATGATCCGCGACGCCGTCTCGACTGAAATCGGGAACCCTGCCGCCTCCTCGAACGAGAGGCCATCCGGCTTGCGCGTCCATTCGTGCAGGATCGCGAAATCGGCCATCGTGTCATGGCCCTTGCCGAACACGGCATCGCCGACCGACACGCCGGTCACGCCCTCACCGATGGCATCGACCACGCCTGACGCTTCCAAACCGGTCCCGGCGGGGAGCGTGAGCGGCATGTGCTCGTGCATGTAGCCTGCCCGGAGCTTCCAATCGATGGCATTGACGCCCGCGGCCTTGACGGCGATGCGCACTTGACCTGCCCCCGGTTCGGGTATTTCGACCTCATCGACCGTCAAAACGTCCGGGCCACCATATTCATGAAAACGTACAGCCCTCATCTGAGTGCTCCTTGTCATATTGTTAAAAGCGTTGGCAGGAAGGCATCAACAGGCAAAGGGATCGGCACGATGACCAACCGTGTTGTCTGCTTTTCAAGACGCCGCATTGGCAGATCTGAGCCGGGTCATGGTCGAAGCGGCGGTCGCTTGCCGGCCGGTTCATTCCGATCATGAAAACTCACGTTGCTAGTTGTCGCCATGACCATTCCTCTTCGGCTAACTGCCGTTCGAGATATCTAGACGAGACCGCAGAGGGCGTGAAGGAGGCAGTATTTCCCAACCAGGTGACGGCGCAGTAACCGCTCCGCGCTGCGTGGGCCAACTGGGCTTCTAATCAGCGTCGTTTGAGCCTCAGAGAGGATGGTTCCCAACCGCGTCATGTTCAATAGAGGGCGTCAGGGCGAGGTGCCACGAACAAGGCGGAGAGAGTCGGGCGCTCAAGACGGATCATTTTCGCAGGCGGCTGATGGTCTTAGCTTCACAGCAAGCGATCTAAGGCCGTGCGTTGTGCAAGTCCGGCGTATCGGGACCGAATCGCTTTGGCAATTCTACAGCAAGTGCATCGATCGCCAGTCGTGACCGCAGCGGCAGATACTGGGTGCTCGGCCAGACCGCATAGCATTCCATCGTGGCGCTCGGGCGGTCTCCCCACAGTTCGATGAGATCCCCTGCTCGCATCCGATCCCGCACCAACCAGTGGGGAAGCCAGGCAAGCCCCATTCCATCGATCGCGGCATCCGCGATGACTTCAAGGTCGTCGAAACGCAGCCGGGATGTAACGGAGATATCGATGAGAGCCCCGCTCGTGTCGGGCAGTTGCCATGCGAGGCCATGATCGCCCCGCCAGTAAACAAGCAGGTCATGCTCGGCGAGATCTGCAACGGAGCGAGGTTCCCCGCGTGCAATGAGATAAGCAGGTGAGGCGCACAGCACCTTGCGCTGGCTGACCAGCCGTCGGGCGTGCAGCGAGGTTCCGTTGCCAAGGGAACCGTTGCGCACGGCAAGATCGAAGCCGTCGGCGATCAGATCGATCTGACGGTCGTTGAAGCTGAGTTCAAGTTCAAGCTTCGGGTACTGGCGAGCATAGCTGCGTAAAATCGGCGCCGCGCAGTAGCGGCCGAATAGAACCGGAAGCGAGACGCGCAGCCTGCCGGCGACCTCGCGCCGGCCAGATTCCAGGAGAGACTCGCCGGCGCGCAGTTCGTCGATGGCACGAATGCAACGCTCGTAATATTGCTGGCCATCCTCCGTCAGGCTTTGTGTGCGGGTCGTCCTGTGAAACAGCCGAACTGAAAGGCGCTCTTCCAGGCGCGCAATAGCCTTGCCGACGGCGGAGCGTGTCAGCTTCAGCCGGTCAGCCGCTTTTGCAAAGCCACCCGCTTCGACCGCCTCAACGAAGATCTGCACACCATCGAATCTGTCACGCATGCCGGGCAGGGCCTCCAGAATAGCAAATCCATTGATTGTAGAATCACAGGAACCAAAGAAGAGAAAACTTATTTCTAATGGCCTTGGGTATTCTACGATACAACCGCTGCGAAGCAAACGATATTTTCGAGACGATCCCAATCCAAGTGGTCATCGCTGACTTTGGATCAGCATCATCCTCCCGTCGTGCGCGAATCTGGGTCAAATGGAAGGGCGTGAGAATGCTAATATCGATCGTATATGACAGCGGTTATGGCCATACCGCGCGTGTAGCGGAAGCCGTCGCCGAAGGCGTTCGGGAAGTCCAGGGGGCTGAAGTGAACATCGTCGCCGTCGCCGAAGGTCCGGTAGATTGGACGGCGCTAGAAAAGAGCGACGCGATCATCTTCGGGTCGCCGACCTACAGCGGCATGATCAGCGCAAGGTTCAAGCAGTTCTGCGAGAATTCCACGAAAACGGCGTGGTTTGAACAGAAGTGGCGCAACAAGATCGCTGCCGGCTTCACCAATTCGGGCGCACAGCACGGTGACAAGCTCAACTCACTCGTCTCAATGGCGTTGTTTGCGGCCCAGCACGGGATGATCTGGGTTGGTCTCGACATTATGCCTGGTAACGCCAGCAGCACCGGCAGCGTTGATGATCTCAACCGTCATGGAAGCTGGCTCGGCGTCATGACCCAGTCGAACAACGATCAGGCAGCCGAGATCACGCCTATCCAGAGTGACCTCATGACGGCCACTTACCTGGGCCGTCGTGTGGCGGAGACCACAGGCCGGTTTCAGCTCGCGTAAACTCAGCCTTACAATCCCCACCAAGGAGCTAGACCCATGAAACTGCTTTGCCTCGACGTCCCGCAGCCCGGCGCCACGATCGAACAGTACCAGCCGCATATGCAGGATGAAGCCCGCCACGCCTGGCAGATGTACAAGGGCGGCATCATCCGCGACATCTATTTCCGACAGGACCGCCCTGGCGTCGCCATCATCGCCGAGGCCGAGTCCATCGAGGCCGCCAAGAAGGCGCTCGCCGAATTTCCCCTCGCCAAGGCCGGGCTCATTGACTGGGACGTTATTCCGCTCGGTCCCTTCCTGAATTGGGAAACGCTGTTCGCCCCTGGAAACGCTTGAGGCTAAACGCCTGAGGCTGGGGTTCGCCAAACCGGCTCCCGGCTGCGCTTGAGAGGCGCGGTCGGGTCCAGCAGGCCAAACCAAAGGCGCCAGGCGCTGGAATAAGGGTACAAACCATGACAGCAATGGGCTTCGCTGCTCGATCGGCCACCGGCCCGCTCGAACAGTTCGCGTTCGAACGGCGCCCACCGCGCCCGGACGACGTTGTCATCGACATCCTCTTCTGCGGTGTCTGCCACACGGACCTGCACCTTGCCCGCAACCATGGCGGCTTCACCACCTATCCGATCGTCCCGGGTCACGAAATCATCGGCCGCGTGCGCGAGGTCGGGACCGACGTTTCCCGCTTCAAGGCCGGCGACATGGTCGGCGTCGGCTGCATGGTCGACTCCTGCCAGCACTGCAAGCCGTGCCTGAAGGGCTGGGAACAGGATTGCGTCGAGGGCTCGACCTACACCTACAATAGCGCCGACCGGCAGGACGGCAGCGTCACCTATGGCGGCTATTCCAATTCCGTCGTCGTGCGCGACAAGTTCGTGCTATCGATGCCCGACGGGCTCGATCCGGCCGGTGCCGCGCCGCTCTTGTGCGCGGGCGTCACCACCTGGTCGCCGCTGCACCGCTGGAATGTCGGTAAGGACAGCAAGGTCGCCGTGATCGGCCTCGGCGGTCTCGGCCACATGGCGCTGAAGCTCGCCAAGGCGCTCGGCGCCGACGTCACGCTGTTCACGCGCTCGGCCGGCAAGGAGGAGGATGCTTTCCGCCTCGGCGCCGACCACGTCGTGCTCTCGGGCGATCCGGAGCAGATGAAGGCTGTCGCCGCGCGCTTCGACGTCATCATCGACACCGTCCCCTACGATCATGACGTCAACCCCTACATGCCGACGCTGGCACTGGAGGGTGTTCTTGTGCTTGTCGGCTACATGGGGCCGCTCGGCACGCCGGTGAATGCCGGCGGGATCGTGCGCGGTCGCCGGGCAATCTCCGGATCGTTCATCGGCGGCGTGGCCGAAACCCAGCAGATGCTCGATTTCTGCGGGGCCCACGGCATCGTCTCCGACGTAGAAATCATTCCCATCCAACAGATCAACGAAGCCTATGAGCGCATGTTGAAGAGCGACGTGAAGTATCGCTTCGTCATCGACATGGCCTCGCTCAAACCCTGAGGAGCATGAACATGGCAGACAACATCAAGCCCATCCTTTGCGTGGTCACCAGTCACCCGATCCGCGGCGACAGCGGCGAGCCGACCGGTTTCGCGATGGTCGAACTCACCCATCCGCTCGAAGTGTTCGAAGCGGCCGGCATTCCAGTCGAGATCGCCTCGATCCGTGGCGGCCATCCGCCGATCGATTTCTTCGACCTTTCCGATCCGGTCAACGATAAATTCTGGAAGGACAAGGAATTCCGCGCCGAACTCGCCCAATCCAAGATCCTTGCGGATCTCGACCCCTCGCGCTACTCGGCGGTTTTCTTCGCCGGCGGCCACGGTACGATGTGGGACTTCGCCGACAATGCGGCGGTACAGAAGGTCATTCGCGAGATCTGGGAGGCAGGCGGCATCGTTTCCGCGGTCTGCCATGGCCCCGCAGCCCTGGTGAACGCCACTTTGTCTGACGGCAGCTATCTCGTCGCCGGCAAGAAGCTTGCCGCCTTCACCGACGAGGAAGAGGCAGAAGTTAAATACACCAAGGTCGTGCCCTATCTGCTCGCCACCACGCTCAAGGAGCGGGGTGCGCTGCACCAACCGGCGCCGAACTGGTCGGAAAACGTCGTGGTCGATGGGCGGCTCGTCACTGGCCAGAACCCGGCTTCCGCGCATGGCGTCGGAAAAGCCATCCTCGACCAACTCACGCAAAAAGCCTGACAACAACGGTCGCGCGCCTGCAGCCCGCAACACGGTTCGGCGTACAGCAGCAAAACACAGAAGGGGCGCCTCGCGAAAACAGAGCGCCCCGTCGTCAAGTCGGCAACAGCGCTCCGGGAACCGGTTGCGTCCAAAATCCCGGAGAACTGTCGATGGAAACAATTGCTGGTACAAACAGCTCTCAACAAGCCGGTATTGATTCTGAGGTTATGGCACGGCTCGCCGGGCCGTGGCACCTCGCGGCGATTGAGCAGCCGGATGCCAACGGCGCGATGGGTGCGCTGAAAGTGGCCGGTCTCCTCGTCCTTACGCCCGACGGGCATATGGCGATCCAGGTCCGCAACATGGAGTCGTTCGACGTCGATAACCCCTATAGCAGCGGTGGTTACGAGGCGAGCTATGGAACAATCACACTCGATTCCGCCAACAGCACCTTCATCTATCATGTTGAAGGTGCATTGGTTCAAGCCTTAGTAGACCAGGATTTGCCGCGGTCCTATAGCCTTGCAGACGATCTGCTCATCCTCACGTCCACACGTGCTGATGAAGAATGGCGAGTCGTCTGGCGCCGCAGCGACAATGACGGCCTGAAGCCACAAGCTGGAGGATTTTAAGGATGAAGATCATCGCGATCGAAGAGCATTTCCTTCCTGATGAAATCAAACAGGCATGGGGCACCATTCCCGACGCCGATGACGGCACGCTGGGGCTCAATCCGGGCGTCATCGGCGAGCGGCTTGCCGATCTTGGCGAGAAACGGCTGGCTCTGATGGATGAAACGGGCGTCGATGTTCAGGTTCTCTCCTTGACGACACCGGGCCTCAACAACCTTGGTCACCACGGCATTGATCTGGCGCGCCGCGCCAACGATCTTCTGGCCAGTGCCGTTTCGGCAAACCCTTCGCGTTTTCAGGCCATGGCGGCTCTTTCCTTCGCGCAGGCCGACGGGGCGGCGAACGAATTGCGTCGCGCAGTCACGGAACTCGGCTGCAAGGGTGCCGTCCTGTTCGGCCGGGTCGGCGACAGGAATCTGGACGACGCGCTCTTCGAGCCGACATTCGCCTGCGCGGCGGAGCTCGGAGTCCCGCTCCTCATTCACCCCCAGATCCCCCAGACAAGCGTTCGTGACGCCTACTATTCTGGCTTTGGCGCGCCGATCGATCTTGCCTTTTCCACATTCGCCCTCGGATGGCATTTCGAGGCGGGTATCCAGTTCGTACGCCTGATACTCGGGGGCGTCTTCGACCGCTATCCGAACCTTCAGGTGATCCTTGGCCACTGGGGCGAACTGGTGCTTTTCTACCTTGAGCGGTTGGCCATGCTTGATCGGGTGTCCGGGCTGCAGCGGCCATTCATCGATTATGTCCGCAACAATCTCTTTCTGACCGCCAGCGGCATGTTCAGCCCGGCCTATCTGCAGCAGGCGGTCAATGCCGTCGAGATTGACCGTATCCTGTTCTCGACAGACTACCCCTATCAATACCGCCCCGGAGGCGATGCGCGGCGTTTCGTAGACGCTCTGGAGATCGACGATGTCAGCAAATCGAAATTTGCTTATCGGAATTGGGAGCGCTTGACCGGAGGTGGCAGCGGGAATCTTAGAACAGGATGATTTTAGGCCGGGTCGGCCTAGAATCTGAATCCTGTTCTAGATTAAAGAGTTAGAGGATGATGTCATAAGAAAACCGATCGGCGCTCTAAGCTTGGTTACCGGAGACAAACAAAAACCCGCGGCGCGCGCGAAGCACCCCGCGGGTTTTCGATATCAGGTCCTATACCGTCAGGCGCGGATATCGAGCACGTAGTCGCGATGCGCCGGATGGGTGCTGTAGACGAAGATCTTGTTCAGCTCCTTTTGCGTCAGCAGACGGAGGAAGCGGACGTCGATGGTATTGTTGGCGTTGACCTTCATCAGCAGGCACCCGACCTTGGTGATGCGGGCATCCGGAATGTCCAGATAGAACTGCTTCGGCAGGTTGAACTGAGTGAGGATCGCCAGCGTCGCGCTGCTCATCGAAATCCGGACGATATCGCAACGGCGCGAAGCCGCGTGCATGACGCCCTTTTCCGTATATTCGATGCGCGCGGCATTCATGGTGTCCTCCATTTTGAACCGCTGCTCGCGGTCATACATGAAGGATTCTTCCTTGCTCAGGAAATGAGATTTTGGCTGTGACGGATTGGAAGCGGCCACCTGCTTATCCCCCTCTTAAATCGATGAGGAAAAGGTAGCAGCCGATCTTTAACAGAAAGTGAGAATTCGGCCCGTCAGGCACAATTCCTCAGATCATCACCCCAAAAATGGCCGCCTCATTTCCGGTAGGTATGGCCGGTCGCGTCAAACAGATGCAACTTCTGCCTGTCGGCGGCAAACCGCATCCTCTGGCCCTTCTTCACATCGTAGATGCCGGGCAGCTTGACGACGATCGGTTCGCCCGGGACCAGGCCTTCGATATAGAGCAGCGTGACTTCGCCGAGGGCTTCGACGATCGACACCTCGCCCTCGAATAGATAATCGGCGCCCTCGGCAACCCGCAGATCCTCCGGGCGAACGCCGAAGCTGGCCTGCTTGCCCATTTCGGCCGCGTCGGTCGCCACATCGAGCGTCACCGACATGCCGCCGGTCAACGTCACGGTCGTCTGGCTTCCGGTCCCGGCGACTGTCGCCGGGATGATGTTCATCGCCGGCGAGCCGATGAATTTGGCGACGAAGAGGTTGGCCGGGCGCTCGTAGAGATCCAGCGGCGCGCCGACCTGCTCGATATTGCCGGCGGAGAGAACGACGATGCGGTCGGCAAGCGTCATCGCCTCGACCTGGTCGTGGGTCACGTAGATCATCGTCGTATCGGCCATCTGTTCGTTCAGGCGGGCGATCTCGATGCGGGTGGCGACGCGGAGCGCGGCATCGAGGTTGGAGAGCGGCTCGTCGAACAGGAAGACCTTCGGATCGCGGCAGATGGCGCGGCCGATCGCCACGCGCTGGCGCTGGCCGCCGGAAAGCGCCTTCGGCAGGCGCTCGAGATATGCGGTCAGCTGCAGGCTCTCGGCCGCCGCCAGGACGCGGCGTTCGATCTCCTGCTTGCTTTCGCCGGCGATCTTCATGCCGAAAGCCATATTGTCGTAGACGGTCATGTGCGGGTAGAGCGCATAGGACTGGAAGACCATGGCGATGCCGCGCTTGGAAGGCGGCACGTCATTGACGAGATGGCCGTCAATATACATCTCGCCGCCGGTGATCGCCTCCAGACCGGCGATCATGCGCAGAAGCGTGGACTTGCCGCAGCCGGACGGGCCGACGAAGACGATGAATTCGCCCTGCTTGATATCGAGGTCGATCCCGTGGAGAACGTCCACGGAACCGTAGGATTTGCGGATATCCTTCAGCGTCAGTCCAGTCATGTCTCTCTCCCCTGTTCCTTAAGCAAGACGGGCGAAATACGCCCCCCAGGCCGGAATATCGATCTTGTCGCCATAGTTGTTGCTGATAAAGCCGTGTCCCGTCAACGCCTGCCATTCTCCCGCCGGCAGGGTGACGCCTGTTTCGGCCGGGCTCATGTTGAAGATGCAGAGCAGCTTCTCATTGCCGTATTTGCGGGTAAAGACCAGGGTATCGCCCTGCGGCTCCTCGAATTCGATCTCGCCCTTGGCAAAAGCCGGGTGCAGCTTGCGGAAGGCGATGAAGCGGCGATAATGCTCCAGCACCGAAGCCTCGTCGCCCTGCTGGACGCTGACGGCGCGCAGGATGTGCTCGACCGGCACCGGCAGCCAGGGCTTGACCGTCGAGAAACCGCCCTGGGCGACCTGGCTGTCCCAGACCATCGGTGTGCGGCAGCCGTCGCGGCCCTTGAATTCCGGCCAGAACTGGATGCCATAAGGGTCCTGCAGATCCTGATAGGCGAGATCGGCCTCGGTCACCGCCAGCTCCTCACCCTGATAGAGGCAGACGGAGCCGCGCAGCGTCATCAGCAGCGACGAATAGAGCTTGGCGAAGGCGTCGTGATCGGCGACCAGCCCACCCCAGCGGCTGACATGGCGCATGACGTCGTGATTGGAGAAGGCCCAGCAGGCCCAGCCATCCGGTGCTGCGGCTTCGAAATCCTGCATAACCTCTTCGACGCGCTCCGCCGTCAGCGGATCGGGCGCCAGGAATTCAAAGGCATAACACATATGCATCTTGTCGTCGCCGGAGGTGTATTCGCCGACGATTTCGAGGCCGCGCTGGCTGTCGCCGACCTCGCCGACAGCGGCAATCGCCGGGAATTCTTCCAGAACGGCGCGGAAGCGCTTCAGGAAGGCAATGTTCTCAGGGCGGTTCTTGTCGTAGACATGCTCCTGGAAATTATAGGGATTGACCGCCGGCGCCGTCGAGGCGTTGCGGCGCTCGGGCGCAAGGGCCGGATTGTCGCGCAGTTGCGTGTCGTGGAAATAGAAGTTGATGGTGTCGAGGCGAAAGCCGTCGACGCCGCGGTTGAGCCAGAAGCGGACGACATCGAGCAGGCGGTCCTGCACCTCAGGATTATGCAGATTCATATCCGGCTGCGAGGTCAGGAAATTGTGCATGTAATATTGCATGCGCGTCGGATCCCACGCCCATGCCGAGCCGCCGAAGATCGACAGCCAGTTGTTCGGCGGCGTGCCGTCCGGCTTGGCGT
This sequence comes from Rhizobium sp. NZLR11, assembly GCF_019685115.1. NCBI lineage: Bacteria > Pseudomonadati > Pseudomonadota > Alphaproteobacteria > Hyphomicrobiales > Rhizobiaceae > Rhizobium > Rhizobium sp. NZLR11. Next base: position 477,438 of record NZ_JABDWD010000001.1, read on the forward strand.
CGGCCCAGACATACCAGTCGGCCTTGGCGTTGGTCTTGCTGGAGCGGCTCTGCACGAACCAGGGATGCTGATCCGAGCTGTGGGAGATGACGAGGTCGATCATCACCCGGATGCCGAGGCGATGGGCTTGGGCGATCAGCGTGTCGAAATCCACCAGCGTGCCAAAGATCGAATCGACATTCTCGTAGTCGGAAACGTCATAACCGAAATCGCGCATCGGCGAGGTGAAGAAGGGCGAGATCCAGATGGCATCGACGCCAAGGCTTGCCACATGCGGCAGGCGGGCGGCGATGCCCTTCAGGTCGCCGATGCCGTCACCGTTCGAATCCTGGTAGGAGCGCGGGTAGATCTGATAGATCACCGCGCCGCGCCACCAATCCTTGTCGGGGGTCGAGATCGATTGGGGAGCCACGTTCATTGAATATCCTGTTTGAAGTCACGGTCGAAAATGGTCAGCCTCCCTTGACCGAACCCGCCAGCAGGCCACGCACCAGATAACGCTGCAGCCCGAAGAAGACGAGCAGCGGCACGATGATGGTGACGAAGGCCGACGCCGTCAAAATCTCCCAATTGCCGCCGCGTGAGCCAAGCAGCGCGTTGAGGCTGCCGGTCAGCACGAGGTGGTCCTTGTCGGTGCCGAGGAAGACCATGGCGACGAGCAAGTCGTTCCACACCCACAGGAACTGAAAGATGGCGAAGGAGGCGAGTGCCGGGAAGGACAGAGGCAATACGATGCGGACGAAGATCTCGAAGTCGCTGGCGCCGTCGACGCGGGCGGATTCGATAATCTCTTTCGGCAGGCCGGCGATATAGGCCCGCAGGAGGTAGATGGCGAGCGGCATGCCGAAGGCGGTATGGGCCAACCAGATGCCGGGATAGGTCTTGGACGGTTGGCCGAGCATGGTGCCGATCTCGTTATAGAGACGCAGCAGCGGGATCAGCGACATCTGCAGCGGCACGACAATGAGGCCGACGACGAGCGCGATCAGCAGCCCGCGGCCGGGAAATTCCATCCAGCTGAGCGCATAGGCGGCGAAAGCCGCAATCAGGATCGGAATGATCGTCGCCGGGATCGTCACAGTCAGTGAATTGATGAAGGACTGGCCGATGCCCTCGCCGGTCAGAACTGTCTTGTAGTTCTGCATGGTGAATTCCGGCGGCGCGGAGACGGATGCATAGATGCGCCGCGGGCGTTCGTCGGGCGAAAAGGCGGCGTTCTTCATGTAACGGTAGCTGCCGTCGCTGTTGATCTGCAGGGTTTCGCCGTCGCCGAGATCGACGGTCTCGCCGGCCTTGAAGGCGGCGGGCTGCTGCACGCGGTTGCCGAAGGCTTTTACCGAACGGCCGGTCTGACCTTCCAGCACATTGCCTGTGATGACGTAGGTTGCGCCTTCCTGCTGCTGCTGGTCCGGTGTGCCCAGGCGAACGGCGACGGTCTGCGTCGAGCCGACGAAGGATGTCCACCAGCCGGAGACGACGATCTGGTCCTTGTCGCGCAGCGCGCTGACGAAGATCCCGAGCGTCGGGATCAGCCAGACGATGACGATCAGCAGAACGGCGGCGTGAACGAAGAGGCGGGCGGGGCCGATCTTGAAGTAGCTTCCGACAGCGGTCATCTCAGTGGCCCTTCAGTTCGCGATTGGCGCGTCGCACGTTCCAGACCATGATCGGCGTGACGGCGAGCATGATGATGATGGCGATGACGGCGCTTCGGCCGGAATCGCCGCCGCCGCGGAACAGCCAGTTGAACATCAGGTTGGCCAGCACCATCGACTGCCACTGGCCGTTGGTCATGGTCAGCACGATATCGAAGACCTTGAGGACGAGGATGGTGATCGTCGTCCAGACAACCGCGATCGAGCCCCAGACTTGCGGCACCATGATGCGCCAGAAGATCTGCCAGCCATTGGCGCCGTCGATGACGGCGGCCTCGATCGTCTCCTCGGGAATGCCGCGAAGGGCGGCCGACAAGATGACCATGGCAAAACCGGTCTGGATCCAGATCAGGATGACCATCAGGAAGAAATTGTTCCAGAAGGGAACCGAGATCCATACCTCGGGAGTGCCGCCGAACGTCTGGACGATGGCGTTCAAGAGGCCGATCTGGACGTCGTTGCCGCCGCGATATTCATAGATGAACTTCCAGATGACCGAGGCGCCGACGAAGGAGATCGCCATCGGCATGAAGACGATGCTTTTGGCGATATTGCCCCACCAGATGCGATCGGTCATCACGGCGATGACGAGGCCGAAGAAGGTACAGGCGGCCGGTACAACGGCAAGCCAGAGGATGTTGTTGAAGATCGACTGGCGGAATTCGCGGTCGCCGAGTGCCCATTTGTAGTTGGCGACGCCGACGAATTGCTCGCCGGCGCGGTCGTAGAAGGAGAGGATGAAGGTCGCAACGACCGGATAGACGAGATAGACAATGAGCAGGAATAGCGCCGGGCCGACGAACAACCACGGGCGCACGAGCGCACGGCGGTTGAGATTGCGCGATGCGGCGCGGATGTCGCCATCCTTCACCGGCAGAGCGAGATCCAGGATCTTGTTCGAAAAATAGAAATAGGCCGAGCACGCGAAAACGGCGACGACCACGACGGCCAAAGCGGACACTATCTGCGACAGCATTTCGTCCCTCCCCTGCTTCCCCTGATCTTATTTCGACCGGTTGTTGTTCTGACGGGTCAACGCCGGTCATCGTCAATCTGTTTGTATTGCCCAATCACAATAAATCCTGCGATGGCCGGGGTCTTTGCGAACCCGGCCAGTCATGCAAGCGATGCCGCCGGCAAGCCGGCGGCATAATTTTTGAGGATTACTTGATGCCGTCCCAGGCGCTCTGGATTTCGCCAGCAGCATCTTGAGCCGACTTGCCGCCGACGAAATCGACCATGCCCGTCCAGAAGGCGCCGGCGCCGATCTTGCCCGGCATCAGGTCTGAACCGTCGAAACGGAAGGTGGTGGCGGAGGTCAGGATCTCGCCTTCCTTCTTCATTTGCGGGTTGGCATAGGCCTCGGTGCCGACACCCTTGTACGGCGTCAAGAAGCTCGACTGCGCCATCCAGACCTCATGCGCGATCGGGGTCTTCAGGAAGTCGATGAAAGCACGAGCCGCCTTCGAATCCTTGGTGATCGAAACGAGCGTGCCGGCGCCGAGAACCGGCTTGCCGAGTTCTGGGTGGGAAGCAAAGGTCGGCATGTAGAAGAAGTCGGCATCCTGGCCGAGCTTCGTGCCCTCGGGGAAGAAGGATGGGATGAACGAGGCCTGATGGTGCATGTAGCATTTCGGCGGAACCGCGAAGAGGCCCTTCGGGCTATCGCGGAAATCGGTCGAGGCCACAGCCGCGACGCCGCCATCGACGTATTTCTCGTTCTTGGCAAACTTGCCGAACTCGTCGATCGCGGCAATAACGGCCGGATCGGTGAACTTCAGCTCGTTGGTCGTCCACTTGTCATAGGCTTCCGGCGGCTGGGTGCGCAGCATGATGTCCTCGACCCAGTCTGTGGCCGGCCAGCCAGTGGCGCCGCCTGAGCCAAGACCGATGCACCAGGGAACGCCGCCATCCTTGACGATCTGGTCGGTCAGGGCATGCAGCTCTTCCATGGTCGTCGGGATCTTGTAGCCGGCTTCCTCGAAGTTCTCCGGAACGTACCAGACCAGCGACTTCACGTCGGCCTTATAAGGGAAGGCGTAGAAGGCTTCCTTGCCGTCCTTGCCCTTATAGGTGCCGTAACCGACCCAGCTGTCGCCGGCGCCGTAATTGTCCTTGATCCACTTGGAGTTGTCGTCGCCGAGCGGCGTCAGGTAGCCCTTGCTGGCGAGGTCGGCGAGGAGGCCGGGCTGCGGCAGAACGGCGATGTTCGGTGGTGAGCCTGCCTGCGTGTCGATGACGATCTGCTGTTCGTAGTTTTCGGAAGAGGAGTATTTGGCTTCGATGCCGGTCGCTTCGGTGAAATAGGCAAGAACGCTCATGAAGAACGCCTCGTCCTCGCCGCGCCACGGCCCGAAGATCGTCAGGGGCTGCCCCTTCAAATCGGCATGAGCGGCCTTGAATTCGTCATAGCTCTTCCAGTTGAACTTGGAATCCTGTCCCGGGGCAAATTTCAGATCGGCCGCGGACGCAGCACCGGCAAAAAGCGCTGCCACGGCAACGCCCATCAAAAATGACTTTTTCATGTGATCAACCTCCCATCACAATCCCAACCGCGCCGAATTCCCTTTAAAAGGAAATTTCAAAGCGCTTTGACACCTAACTCATTCCACTTTCGGTGGAATGGAGTCAAGTCATTTCACGAGAACCCCGCCGTGAACGCGCCTGTACGGTGGCGCAACGGCGGTTATCGGGAAATATGGAGCGATTTTTCTTGAGTCAATCGCACCAAATGCTACATAATTGAAAGCGCTTTGGATGCCACTGGGAGGCGGCAGGCCTTTTGAAGACGGCCGACGGGCGGGCCGGGAGGAAGCATAGCAGGTGAATCTCAAACAGCTATCGGAATTGCTGGGGCTGTCGCAGACGACGGTGAGCCGAGCGCTCAACGGCTATCCCGAGGTCAACGAGGCGACCCGGGAGCGCGTGCTTCAAGCTGTCAAGGAAACCGGATACCGGCCGAACAAGGCGGCGCAGAGGCTTGCGACCGGCAAGGCCGGCTCGATCGGCCTCGTCATGCCGACGGCGCCCGGCCACCAGTCCGACGTGCATTTCGGTGAATTCCTGGCCGGGCTCGGCGAAGAGGCCGTGCGCCACGACTTCCACTTCGTCATCATGCCGGCCGACCCGGACGACGAGGTTGCGGCGCTCAGGCGCCTTGCGATCAGCGGCAATGTCGATGCGCTGTTCGTCGCCTATATGCGCGGCCACGACCCGCGGCTCGCCATGCTGAAATCGCTCTCCATGCCCTATGTCGTGCACGGCCGATCCTTCGGCTCGGAGCCCGACTATCCCTATCTCGACATCGACAATGAGGGCGCCTTCTACGATGCGACGCGGCTCTTGCTGCAGCTCGGCCATACGCGCTTTGCGCTAATGAACGGGCCAATACATCTCGATTTCGCCATCCGCAGGAAGAACGGCATCATATCAGCGCTTGCCGAGCGCGGGCTGACGCTCGACGAGGATTGCGTCAGCCATGCGCTGATGACGGACGAGCAAGGTCTGCTGGCGATGGAACACTTCCTGCAGCTGCCGGAGCGGCCAACGGCCATCCTCTGCTCCAGCACGGTGCTGGCGCTCGGCGCCATCCGCGCGGTCAACCAGGCGGGATTGCGGCTCGGCGAGGATATCTCGCTGATCGCCCATGACGACGTGCTGCCGCTGTTGAAGCCGGAAAACTTCTCCGTGCCGCTGACGACGACGCGCTCCTCGCTCAGGGCCGCCGGCGTTCGCATCGCGCAGCGGCTGATCGGCACGGTGAAGCAGGCAGGCCCCTTCCCCGATCAGGAGCTCTGGAAGACGGAACTGATCGTCAGAGCCTCCACCGGCCCTGCCCCGCAGCAGCCATAATCAGAACTGCGGCGGGGTCTGTCCTGCAGCGCGATGGGCGGCGATGACGGTATTGGCCATCAGCATGGCGATGGTCATCGGCCCGACGCCGCCCGGAACCGGGGTGATGGTGCTGGCGACCGCAGAGACCTCCTCGAAGGCGACGTCGCCGACGAGCCTGGTCTTGCCCTCGCCTCTTTCGGGGGCTGCCACGCGGTTGATGCCGACGTCGATGACCGTCGCACCCGGCTTGACCCAATCGGCCCTGACCATCTCCGGCCGGCCGACGGCGGCCACCAGGATGTCGGCATTGCGGCAGACCTCGGCGAGGTTCTTGGTTCTTGAGTGCGCGATCGTCACCGTCGCATTGGCGTTGAGCAGCAATTGCGCCATCGGCTTGCCGAACAGGTTGGAGCGGCCGATGACGACGGCGTTGAGGCCGGAGAGGTCCTCGCCGTGGGTGCGGCGGACGAAGACCATGGCGCCGGCCGGCGTGCAGGAAACCAGTCCGGTCTTCAGGTCGCCGATGGCGAGCTTGCCGGCATTGGCGATACTGAGGCCATCGACATCCTTTTCCGGCAGGATCGCCTGAATGATCGACTCACTGTCGAGCGGTTTCGGCAGGGGCAATTGCACCAGGATGCCGTGGATCGACGGATCGGCGTTGAGGGTGGCGACGAGGGCTGCCAGCTCCTCCTGGGTGGTTTCGGCCGGCAGCGTGTGCTGGACTGATTTGAAGCCGCATTCCTTGGCCATGCGGCCCTTCGAGCCGACATAGGCGTGGCTTGCCGGATCGTCGCCGACGATGACGACCGCAAGGCCGGCGGTGACGCCGCTGCTCTTTTCCAGCGCTGCCGTCGCGCTCTTGACCGTCTGAATGACCGATGCAGCTACGTTCTTGCCGTCGATTACTGTCGCCACGCGTCTCTCCGCCCTGTTTAGCGTCAATCTATGGATAGTCGGCGAGCGTTAAATGCCCGCTAACGCCCTATCCTGTCGGAAAGCAGCAATGCAATATCAAAAATGCAAGGAAGTGTTCGTTCAGCGCAGCGGCTGCCGCGCTTCGAACGTATGAACACGAAGCCGGTCGCGCAGGCCGGAGATCTCCGAGCGCAGCACCTCCATCTCGTCGACCGTGGTCGGGACCGCTTGCAGTGCCGGCGGCGCGGAAGACAGCGGTGAGGATGCCGACATTTCCTCTTCGGATGCCGCAATGGATTTGCGGAGGCGCAATAGGAAAGCCGCAGCAAGACCGGCGACGAGACCCGCGGCAGCGCCGGCCAGCGAGCCGCCGGTCAGGCCATCGGGCGCCGATACCGCCGTTGCCAGCGCCGGCTTCATGAGAGTGATATGACCGTCGGTGACCGTCCCCGCCGACGCGGAAGCCGAATCATCCAGGCGAGAACGCGCGGCCGCCGCCTTGTCGCTGAGCTCGGTCAGCCGGGAAAGATCGACACCGGTATCCCGGCTTTGAGCGATCAGCGTGTTGCGGCGGTCGTTCAAGGCCTTGCGCGCATCGACGGCGGCCTTGGCAGCGACGTTGGCGGTCTGGGCAAGACGGGTCAGCTCCTTGCCCATATTCTCCTTCAGACCATCGGTTTCGGCCTGCTGCTGCAAGAGGCGCGGATGGCGCGGGCCGAGCTCGGCCGAAAGCTGCGCAAGCGCTGTCTTGGCGACCGCATATTTGTCGCGCCAGTCCTGCAGCGCCGGCGAGAGCATATCGGAGGGGAATGAACCGTCGAGCACCCCGGCAAGTTTTGCGGCCTTGAGCCGGTCGGCCTGCGCCTTGGCGTCCAGGATAGTCTGGTCGGCCTCTTTCAGATCGGCATCGAGCCCGTCGATCTGACGGCGAAGATCGACCGCCACCTTGACGTTACCCTCGCCGCTCTTAGCCGTGAAGGCTGTCAGTTCCGCTTTCGCCTCGTCATAGGCCTTGCGCAAGGCGGCGTCGGTTGCGGCGTTGCCGCCGGATCCGTCCGGCGGGGAAACCGCTTCGGCAAGCCTTGCGGCAATGCGCATGGATTTGCCGCTGTCGCCGGTCGTCACCCTCACGAGGATCGTCCCGGCGGCGGCATCGGGCAGTATCTCGACCGCATGCTTCAACGTCGCCTCGGCGCGCGAGGTCGGATCGGCAGCAGCCCCGGTCGCAGAGAGGAGATCGAGCGCAACGCCAAACGCATTGGCTCTGGGGCCGGCAAATTCGGGATCGTGATCGAGTTTCAGGGCGGCGACCGTCGAAGCAACCACCCGCGCCGACATCAGCCCTTTCGCCGCGACCTCTGTGAAGGCGGCCCGGCTTGCGGGATCGGTCTTCACCGCAAGCGTCGCTTCGGCGCGGTAGAGGGTTGGCGAAGCCGGCATCAGTGCCGGCAGGCCCGCGCCGATCGTCGTCGCCGCGGCCAGCATCATTGCAACACCAATGCCGCCGACGCGCCGCCGTGGCACTACCGGGCGAGGCTCGGCCGGTTTCTTAATGATCGCGGTCAGCGGTTCGAGCGAGATCATCGGCTCGCTGGCCGGAGCAGCCGGTTCTTCACGGCGCGCCTGTTCCTGAGGAAGCGCATGGCCGACGTCGTTGGCGGCTCGCAGGCGATTGCCGAGGATGGTCTCGATGCGATCAACCAGCGGCGCCGGGGCCGCCGCTTTTGCGCGCTGTTCTTCCAGCGCGCGGCCGATGGCGCGCAGCAGTTCGGCCTCGGGCGGCGCGATATCGGGCCGGTTCGACGGGGGCGCTCCCCGGGGCGATCCATAGGGACCGTCATGGGCGCGCGCCAGTGCGGGCGCCGCCGGCCGGGCGGCTGCGCGATCGTGAAAACTGCTTCTGGCCCTGATATCGTACATTTGCGCCACATCTCATGCACATGATGGCCGAATTCGCTCATCCGCACGGATGCAGATGATTAAACCAGTCTAAATAATCATGGCAAAGAAATGGTTAACCGCAGCGTGTAAGAATTATGCATCATTTCCTTAAATCGGAATCGATCTAAGGATAAAATTTGCGCGCCTTAAAAGACGCGCGGCGCTGTAGCGTCAGCTCGCTTTCTTGTGGTCTGACCGCGGCTGCAGCGTGGTCACGACCTCTTCCGGATGGCTGAGTATCCTTTCGCGCCGGCGGAAGCGGTAGCGCAGGACATGGAAAAGAAAGATCGGGATGCCGACGATGTAGCGGCGCCAAAGGCGCGTCGGCTCCTGCAGCAGGCGATAAGCCCATTCCATTCGCATCATCCGCACCGTCTTCGGCGCGCGCGGGACGGCGCCGGAGACGAAGTCGAACAGAGCGCCGACCGTCAGCACCAGGCGCGCATGATCGGCACGGATATTGTCGTGGACCCATTTCTCCTGCAGCGGCGTTCCCATGCCGACAATCAAAATATCGAGCTTCTGGCGCTCAAGCTCGTCGGTAACGACAGCGGAATCGACCGTGTCGAAGTAACCGTCGGAAACAACGACGAAGTCATGCCAGGGTGTATGCCGGCGGAAATTTTCCGCCGCCGCCTCGACGACCGAACGTGTGCCGCCGATGAGGCCGATGCGGCGCGGGGCCTCCATAAAGGTGAGGAAGGCCGGGACGAAATCGGTGCCGTTCAGATTGGCGGGAAACGGCGCACCATGGGCGATCTGCGATGCAATGTTGAGGCCGATGCCGTCCGGCAGCACCAGATTGTGCGACATGATCCGGTAATATTCGTCGTCGTGAAGCGCGGTCAGCATGTTGTGGGCGTTGACGAAGCAAACCACGGTCTGGCCGACGGGAATGGAGGCCAGCTCGTTGATGAAAACGAGGGCGTCGTCCCAACCGAGATCGCAGACCGGCAGATCGAAGATCGTCCGCCGCGATGCGAGCACCGCGAAGTTTGCAATCAGATTCATTCCTACCTCCTGCCGAGGGTGCTGCATGCGCCCGACATCCCGGAAAACAAGCCCATAATTCCGCACCGGAGGTCTCGAAAGGACCGGCCGCGTCCAGCCCGGACGGCGCTGCCCCGATTTTGGGAGGCAGCATACGCCAAGCTGTGACACCTGATATAACAGGACGGTTTCAAACAACCCTTAGGAAAATTCCTTGAATTTTTATGCGCGTATAAGTGGTTTATTAACCACGTGCGCCAACGAAAAACGGCGCCTTGCGGCGCTGTTTTTCGTCGACGACAATATAACGCTTAGTGGGCGGCTGCCGCCGGCGCTTCGCCGGCCGGTGCGGTCTCGACGATCTTGATAGGTGCGCCCATCTTCTTCGGCTGCCCGGCGGAGCTTTGCTTGACATCTTCCTTGGAGAGATAGTCGAGCTGCTCCAGCATCACGTCGGCGACATACTCGCCGCCGAGGCGCTCGTTCATGCCCTTCTTGATCTCTTCGCGGAAGGCCTTCGGATCGAAGGATTTGATGTGGGCGATATCGACCGTCTTGTTGCCGACGAGCAGGCTGAAAAGCTCGTCCGTCGTCATCTCGGCCAGCGGCAGCGTCACGCCCTTCAGCATCTCCTTGTTCATCATGAAGGAAACGCGGCCAAGAAAGTAGCCGGTCACCGCGCCGTTACCGATGATCGGCACCGTGATCGTTTCACCCTTCACCAGTTCGAGCGCGCTCTGCTTGGAGTCCGTTGCCGCGGGCGCCGGCGCGGTCGCCAGGTACACCGAGAAATAGACCGATGCCAAGGTAATGGCGCAAACCCAGACACCGGTGAGGACGAGCTTGATCATCAGTTTCCACGCACGGCGAATTGTTCCTGGGAATAGGTGCCGTCGGCATCGGCGTCCTGAACGGCGTTCTTCAGGAGGTCGGCGACGGCGCGAACCGCTTCGAGGTGCGCCTCGACACGACGGGCATTGAGAACCAGCTTCTTCTTCAAGCCGTGCAACTGATCGAGATGGGCAGCGGCGAGCTCGGCCGGATCGGTGTCGCGGAACAGCATCGACAACTCGTAAAGGCAGCGGCTCTTATGCGCATTGGAGACCTTGAGATCAAACTGCGGGTCGTTGCCGATCCGGGTGTTCTCATTGTCGATGATCATTTCGAGGCGTCCGAGAACGGATTTGATCCTATATTCGTTCGAAACTATTTCCATGGTACCCCCGGTTATGCGTCGTTTAGAGATTACGCCGAAAAGTGTGCGCGGTTTTCGGACGATATCATGCTCTAACTATCTGATTGAGAACAGGATTCACATTTTAGGTCAATGGGCCTAAATTCATCCTGTTTTATCGGTCTTGGCTTCGGCGGTCGGCGTGCCAAATGTCTTGCGCTGGAAGTCGTCGATCATGCTGAGCGCAATGTTGCGGTCATCCTTATCGGTCGAAGCATTGACGATCTTGCCTTCCTGACGGCGCAGCTGCTCGCTGTACATCTGCTTGGCGATGCCGATGCCGTCACCCTTGGCCATGACGTTGCCGAGCTGCTCGGCCATCATGCCTTTCCAGATATCGCCGGTCGCACCCTTACCGTAGACGTCGTCGCTTTCGCTCGGCAGCATGTTCTTGACGAAATTCTGCAGAACCATGGCCTCGAATTTCCGGTAGCTTTCCGGCACTTCCTCAGCCTTGGTGCGGTTCTGGATATTGTTGACGCCGCTCTTCTGGCCGATATGGTCGAGAATATCGACCGTATTGGCGAAGCCCTTGCCGTTCTCGGCGAGGCTCGTTGCAGCAAAGGCCGCACGATTTGCCTTCAATTTTTCCTGGGCTGCCTGAACCTCCATGGGGTCGGCAGCTTTGACAACATCCAGGACCAGATCACTGGGGGGCGAAATAGCCACGTTACAATCCTCTAAATTAAGATCGTAACGACTATGGATTTCGAAGCTTGCTGGAGGCTGGCGTTGCGAATTGCTGATCGATGACATCGTAGACGGCATTGTCATCGGCCTCGCGGCGCTCGGCCTCAAGGGCCTCTTTCATGCCTTCTTCGAAACGATCCCCCTTGGCGCGTTCGCGCGCCAGCCGCATCTCGTGGACCTGCTGCATGCCGGTCAGCTGCTGGTCCTTGATGCTGAGCCTGCCGAATCGATCGGCGTAATTCTGCGAGAAGGCGTGGTGGACCGGGTCCATCGAGCCGAGCGCGAGGATGACGTCGTCCATCGCCGCATTGACCTCGACGCGCTGGCGGCTGGTTTCGGCCAGATCGTTCTCGGCCATCCTTTCGATATGCCGCTGCACCGAGAGCAATCGCTTGAGCTTCTGGGAGCGGTTCTTTTCGATCATGGCAGCCTCATCGCCCGATATAGATCGAGCCGAAGGACTGGCCGAACTGGCTGACCATCGCCGCAATCGAGAAATAGATCAGGAAGAGCCCGCCCATCAGCAGATAGGGCGTCGAGATGAAGTAAACCGGTATCTGCGGCGCCAGCTTGTTGATGAAGCCGATCGAGACATTGAAGATCAGGCCGTAGATCAAGAACGGGCTCGACAGCCGCAACATGATGTAGGTGGTCTGCTCCAGCGTGTCGGTAAAGGAGATCAGCGTCGCGCGCATCTGCATCAGACCGCCGAACGGCATGGTCGTGTAGGAATCGATCAGTGCGCGGAAGACGATGTGATGAAAATCCATGATGAACAGGATCATGATGCCGGCAAAGGTGACGAAAGCGGAAAGGCTGGTCTCCGGCGTATCTTCGAGGATGTCGGCGGAGCCCGGCTGGGAGTAGCCGACCATCATGGCGAGGATCGAGGCGGCGAACTGCATGCCGAGCGTGTAGATCCTCGCCAGCATGCCGTACATCACGCCGATCAGCGATTCGCTGACGATCAGGCCGATATATGTTCCGGAACCGGTGTGAACGGCCGGATAGACAGTGTCCCAGAGCAGCGGCATGACGGCGATCGAGAGCGCGCCTGCGATGAAGACGCGCAGTTGGTCGGGCACGCGCGCCGAGGAAAAACCCGGAAGAGCCAGCACACACCCACCGATTCGGCAGAAAACCAGAAACAGCGCGAGAACGGTCCCTTGCGGGTCTGTTATCATGAAATGGAGCCCAAAATCTTTATCTCGATGCCCTTGGCCAGTTCGACATGCGACAGGACCGGCAGCGTGGCAAACAGCCGTTCGATGATCATGCGCACATAGGAGCGTGTTTCCGGCGACGTGACAAGTACGAATGGCAGGCCGCGATCCATGAACTCACGGATAACTTTGGTGGCTTGCTCGCTGAACTCCTCGAGGCTGCGCGGATCGATGTCGAATTCGATCACTTCGCCCTTGGCGTCGCGCTTCAATGCCTGGTGGAAAGCGAGATCCCATTTGCTACCCAACCTGAGGACGCGCAGCACGCCGTTGTCGGCGAGGTCGCCGCAAAGCTGCTGGGCCATGCGAATGCGGACATGCTCGACGATCTGCTCGGTCTTTCTGACATGCGGAGCGAGCTCGGCCACCGCTTCGAGAATGAGGTGCAGGTTGCGGATCGACACGCGTTCGGCAAGCAGAAGCTTGAGCACCGCCTGCAGGCCCGAATAGGACATGTGCGACGAGCAGATCTCGTCGGCGAGCTTCTTGTATTCGGGATCGAGCCGGTCGATCAGCACCTTGACGTCCTTGTAGGACAGAAGCTGCGGCAGGTTGTTGCGGATGACCTCGCTCATATGGGTCAGCACGACAGAGACGTTGTCGATCGGCTGGAAGCCCTCGCGTTTCAGATCGTCGGTGAAGTTTTCGAGGATCGAGACGGCAGGCATGCCGAAGGCGGGTTCGCGGATTTCATCGCCGGGGATGCTTGGCCGGCGGCCGGCACCGGTGACGACGAGGACTTCGCCGACGCGCAGCAGGTTGGAGGCGACCGTCGTGCCGTGAATGCGGATCTGGTAGGATTTCTCGGCGATGGCGATATCGTCGGTGACCTTGATTTCGGGCACGACGAAACCGTATTGCGTGGCGAACTTCTTGCGCATCTTGCCAACGCGGAAGGCGAGTTCCTGGTGGGCGCCGAGCAGGCGCGTCGAGACCATCTTACCGAGTGCGAGCTCGATCTCCGAGGTGCGCAGTACCGCCTTGACCGAATCCTTTTCCAGTTCCTTGCTTTGGACGACCTTATTTTCCTCCTGCTCGCGGCGAAGCTTGTTTTCAGCCTCGACCTTACGCGGTATGAACCAGGCGCCGAAGGCGAGAAGACCGCCGAGGATCGTGAAAGGGACAAACGGCAGGCCCGGCATCAGCGCCAGGATGAACATCAGCACGGCCGAGACGGAAAGCGCACGGGGGTAACCGCTGAGCTGATTGACGACCGCCTGGTCGGTGGAGCCGGTGGTGCCGCCGCGAGAAACGAGAAGGCCGGCGGCGAGCGAGACGATCAGGGCCGGCATCTGCGAGACGAGGCCGTCGCCGACGGAGAGCTTGACGAAGACGTCGGCCGCTTCGCCGATCGGCATGCCGTGGCGGAAATAGCCGATGATGATGCCGCCGAAGACGTTAATGGCGGTGATGATGAGGCCGGCGACGGCATCGCCACGCACGAATTTCGAGGCACCGTCCATCGCACCGAAGAAGGAGCTTTCCTCTTCGAGTTCTCTGCGCCGGCGCTGGGCTTCCTTCTCGTCGATGATGCCGGCCGAAAGATCGGCGTCGATCGACATCTGCTTGCCGGGAATGGCATCGAGCGTGAAACGCGCGCCGACTTCGGCGATGCGCGTGGCACCCTTGGTGATGACGATGAAGTTGATGGTGATGAGGATCAGGAAGACGATCAGACCGATGACGAAATCGCCGGACATCACCAGGCTTGCGAAACCGGCGATGACGCCGCCCGCCGCATCGTGGCCTTCATTGCCGTGGGACAGGATGACGCGCGTCGTCGCGATGTTCAGCGCCAGCCGGGTCATCGTTGCGATCAACAGAATGGTCGGGAAAGACGAGAAATCGAGCGGTTTCTGAATCCACAACGCGACCATCAGGATCAGCACCGAGAAGGCGATCGAGAAGGCAAGTCCCATATCGATCAGGAATGGCGGAATCGGCAGGAAGAGAATGCAGATGATGCCGATGATGCCGAGGGCAAAACCGACATCGCGCAGGCTCGGGGCGACTTTCGGAAGGGGGAGTGCTGGTGGTTGCGCCATAACAGTTCCGTCTCTTCATGAGAGGAGGCGGACTCGGTCCACCCAATTCGGATCGAGAGTTAAATGGCGAAGCTTGCGCGAAGGTGGCTCAAAAGCCGGACTGGATGCGCGAGAAGACCAGATTGGTGAAAATCGAGATCTGCGAGCCGACGAAGGGTGCTGTGACGCCGACGGTGATCAGCACCGCGACGATTTTCGGCACGAAGGTCAGCGTCGCTTCCTGCACCTGTGTCAGTGCCTGGATCAGGGCGATGACGAGACCCACCACCATCGCGGCGATGACCGCGGGACCGGCGGCAATCAGCACGGTCCAGATCGCCGCCTGGAACAGATCCAATGCATCAGCTTCATTCATCTGAAGGCAACCTCATATCGCCTCGAAGCAGCCCCGCCATTGCCGGGCCGCTTTTGGTTGGTATCACCCGACGCGTCTTCGCCGCGGTATCAGGTATCAGTGCTGTCGCTGGTCGTGGTCGTCGTGGCCGGCGCCTGGCTGGCAACAGTGATTCCCGCCTGCACGAGTATCTTACCCCCATCCTTGGTCGTCGCAATCACGCCGTCGGAATAAACTTTGACGGAATCGATGATGCCTTTGACGGTGCCGTCGGCGCTTTCCATGTATTTGCCGACGTAGCTGCTGGCCTGGGTAAGGCTGGAGCTGGACAGCAGCGTGTCCAGCTTGGTGTTGGTCTGGATCGTCTGCTCGACCTGCGAGAAGCTTGCCAGCTGCGACATCTGCTCGCTGGCATCGACCGGGTCGGTCGGATCCTGATTCTTCATCTGCGCGATCAGCAGCTGAAGGAAATTGTCGTAGTTCAGCGTCGCTTTTTGCTGGGCCGAATTCGTCGTGCTCGTCGTGCTCGTGTTGGTCACGCTTGATGTTGCATCTACCGCCATGGTGCAATCTCCCTGCGAATCTGCTCGACCATCGTCGGCGGCATTTCGTGGTTGTTGAGGATATTGTCTTCGATCGCATAGAGGCCGCGGATCGCCTTCAACGCATCAAAAGCGCGGCCGGTCGAGACGAGCGCATCGATGCGCTTCAGTTCCGCGAGGATTTCCTCGTTTTTGAAGCAGCTGAGCAGCATGGTGATCGACTTGCGGAACATCGCCGTCGAGTGGTCCTTGCCCTCGGGATTGATGAGGATCATCTGCGCGATGAAATAGAGCTGACGCAGGGGCGTGGTGGCCGCTTCCGGCTGGAGGACGTGGTTTTCGAGAAGGAACGTCACGTCATTCAGGAATTCCAGCGCGACCTTGCGGTCGACGCGCAGGACGGCGCCGTTGATGAAGATTCTTTCTCCGGCTTTCAGAGAAATGCGAAGTGTACTTTTCATTTAAGTCCATCCCTGATGATGGTGGTAACGTCGATGATGCCCTGGTAGTTATTCGACAGACGCTTTCGTATCCTGTCGCATTCCTTCAATATCCAGATCGCGATCGAGATGAGGTTGGCCCTGAGCTGGATCTCCAGCTGATTGTCGGGATGTTTCAGATCCTCGATGAAGCTGATCCACACCCTGCGCGTATAAAACAGGGCTTCGATGGCTTCCCGGCCGTATTTTTCCTTTTCGCGCGCCAACGACAGCAGGTCTATGGACCGGTCAAGAACCTGCCATTCCCGCTCTTTCGCGTCGGCCACCGAGTCCTGCATGACTTCGGCATATGAGAACTGATACATTCATGCATCCTTCTTTATACTGCGCGCCTTTGCTCATCAAAGGTAGTTTACGAGACTCAACTGCTGGATCTTCGAGACGATCGTGTAAGCCGTTTCAAGCTGTGTTTCCAAAGTCTTGACCAGGGTCGAGGCTTCGTAGGGATCAACGCCCTGAAGATCGACCAGCTTGTTCTTGATGATATTCGACTGGGCGTCGAGAGCGTCGTTGGACTTCTTGACGCGCTCCTGGGAAAGGCCGAGCTGGCTTGCCTGCGTCACGAGGCCGCTGGTCGCCTTCGTCGTGTAGGTGATCGCCTGCTTGGACACCGTGCTCATCGCATCGCTGCTGAGGTTCTGGCCGAGCAGCGCCGAGGTCATCACCGAGGCGAGCGCCATGTAGCGCATGCCTTCGGAATTGGCGTTGGTCGAGGATTCGATCACTTCGGAATTGCTGATGCGGCTCGTCATGTTCTGGCTGGATGCCTGCGACCAGCCGGTCGTCGGGTCGGTCCAGGCAGTTTCGCTGAACATCGGCTCCACCGTCGTCGTGATGAAGGTGCTCATCTCGGTGCCGGTGAGGTCGCTGACCGCCTTCGGCGGGGCGAGAGCGGCTGCATAGCTGTTCAGTGCCGTAACGATGGCGGCACTCGTCGCGGTCGTCTTGTCGGTCAGCGGCTGCACATCGGTGTTGATGCCCGAGAACAGATATTCACCGTTCACCATGGTATTGGCCGTGTCCATCATGGTGGACAATGCGCTGGTTGCCGACTGGATGGCGACGGTGATGCTGCCGGGATCATGGCTGCCCTGGAGCGCTGTCAGCTTCGAAACGAGGCCGTCGCCGACGTCCTTCATTTTGGAAAGGCCGAGCTGCGAGGATTCCATCCGGGCGGTGACCAGGGAATTGCTTGCTTTGATCGAGTCGATCCTGTCGACTTCGCGGCTGAAATCGACGCTTCTCGCGGCATTGCCGCCGAGCGAGATGCCGATATCCGCATAGACTCCCGTCGTTGCTTCCATCGTCGCCTTAGTCATCTGGTTCTGCGCCTGACGGATCGTCAACCGCATCGCATTCTGAATGGCCGAACTTGAAATAAATGAGCTCTTCATGGCTTAACTCGCAATATCCAGCAATGACTTCAGCATTTCGTCGACGGCGTTGAGGATCTTGGTCGCCGCCTTGTAGGACTGCTCTATGTCGAGGAGCAGCGTCAGTTCCTCGTCGAGGTTGACGCCGGTCTCATTGGAATAGGCCTCATCGGAGCGTGACAGCGCCGCCGAGGTGTTTTCCGCCGCCGTCGTGGCGTTGCTGCGGTATTGTTCGAGCCAGCCGAGGGAATTGGTGGCGAATTCCATGATGCTGACGTTCGAATCGATGCCCGTTGTGGCGTCGAAACCGACCGCTGGTCCCGCTGCCGGGTCGAAATCGATGTCGGAGCCCAGTGCCGTATAGAGGCGATCGAGTTCCGTCGTATAACCGCTGACGCCGGTGGGATTGAGGACAAGGCCTGTAGCGTTGACGCCGCCATCGCGCAGGCGCATCGGATCGCCGCCCTGCGCGGTGATGACGCGGCTGCTGACGGTGATGGTCGCCGCCATGCCCGCGACCGCGGTGGCGCCGGTATCGACCGTGCCGCCGCTCCAGGTGAAGAGGCCGGGCACATAGGCCGGGCCGGCTGCCGTGTTCTGCTCCTTGAAGAGCGAGACCAGACCGCGGGCGACTTCATCGAGCTGCTTCTGGAAATTAGGGGCGATCTCGTCACGGACCTGGAGGAGCGACTGGAGGCTGCCCTGCCCCGTTGCCGTCGATCCGCTGCCGCGCGCAAGTGCGACACCGTCGATATAAACCGAATTGCCGGCGATGGTAGCGTTGTAGACATCCTGAGACTTGAACGTCACCTTGCGCGGGATCGTCTCGAAGAGGATCGTCCCGTCAGATGTGCTCAGCACCATGTCGTTATTGTCGCGCGTCGTCGTATTGACACCGACGATCTGCGAAATCTGCTTGAGAGCCTTCTCGCGTTCATCGAGAGCGCCTGAGGCATCCGCACCCGAGGCCGTGGCGGTCTTCACCGCATTGTTGGCTTTCTCGAAGTCACTGAGGAGCGTATTCAGCTTATCGACGTCGGTGGCGATCTGCTTGTCGGCGGTGGCGCGGACGTCCTGAACGGATTGCGAGGCATTGTTCAGCGAGTTGGCGACATCCTGGGCGGCAGTGATGGCGCCCTGAGCGGCGACGGTGCTGCCCGGCGTCGTGCGGAAGGCCTGAAGCTTCTGCTGGAAAACACCGAGATAGGTGGATGGCGACGTTTCGTAGTCGTTGCCACCCATGATCGACTTCAGGTCCTCGAGACCGCCCAGCAATGCCTGCTGGGCGCTGTCCTGCGAGGATGTCTTCAGATATTGGCGCAGCAGGGCATCTTCCTGTGCCCGGTCGATCTTGACGACCTGCGCGCCGTTCAAGGACGTGGTGAGCATCGCCTGTCGGCGCACGTAATCTTTGTTGCCCGCATTCGAGATATTGTTCGATACGACACTGCTCTGCGTGCCGGTATTGTTGAATATGTTCTGCGCGGTATTAAGTGCGGATGTGAGCGACATGGCTTACCCGTTACCCTGCTTATCTCTTGAGGTTGACGAGGACGTCCATGATGTCGGAACCCGTCTGGAAGACCTTGGAATTGGCGGTATAGCTGCGTTGCGATTCGATCATCTCGGTCAGCTCGCCGGCGAGGTCGACATTCGAACCTTCGAGAGCGCCCGATTTGATCGTGCCGAGACCGTTGGTCTGCGGGAAACCGGTGACGGTGACACCCGACTGGCCGTTGGCGCTGTAGACGTTGCCGCTCATCAGGGTCAATTTGTCCGGGCTTGCGACATTGGCAAGGGGAATACGGTAGAGGGGCTTCGTGCTGCCGTCTTCATACTTAGCGTAGACAATGCCGTCGCCATCGATCGTGACGTCTTTGACCGGGGTCGCCGCCTGGCCGTTCGGCGTACCGGTGCCGGAGAAGTCGGCGCCGAGCTGGGTGAAGCCGGAGAGGTCCATGGCGATCGACTGGCCGGTCACCGTATCGGCGATCGTGACGGCGCCGGTTGAGGTCATCTTGCCGTTGGCGTCGAAGGTGAGCGTTCCCGTGCCGACAGAACCACCGGCGCTATAGGGGAAGGAGGTCGTGCCGCCGACCGCCGCATTGGCGTTGCGGAACATCGCCACTTCCCAAGTGGCTGCAGTAGCGGGAGATGCCGGTGGCGGCGTCACGACCGAGCTCTTCGTGAAGTAGAAGTCGTACATCACCTTGTTGCCGAGACGGTCGTAGGCGACCATCGAGACCTTCTTGGTGTCGGCCGTCGTTGTGGCAAGGTTGGCGCTCGGAGCCGTCGCGGGAGCGACCGGAGCGATCTTCGCATTGGAATCGAGGTTGCCCTTGAAGATGCCTGAGGTCGAAGCGATGGCGGTCAGGCCATCCTGGTTGACGTTGACCGGAACGAGACCGTCGAAGCCGTTGACGACGACGGCGGGGGCGCCGGAGTCGTAGGAATAGCCCATCAGCTGAAAGCCGGCGGCATTGACGAGGTTGCCTTCGTCGTCCTTGGTGAAGTCGCCGGCGCGGGTCAGAACCGGCGTGCCGTCAGCGCCCTGGACGATGAAGAAGCCGTCGCCCGAAATCGCGAGGTCGGTGCCCGAGGTGGTGTAGGAAATGTCGCCCTGGTCGGAGACGGCCTGGCGGACCGAGGTCTGGACGCCGCCGGAATTGTAATTGCCGCCCGAGGAAGGCAGGACCAGCGACGAGAAGCTCGTCGACACGGCCTTGTAACCGGTGGTGTTCACGTTGGCGATGTTATCGGCAACGGTGCTGAGGCGGTTCGCCTGTGCGTTCATCCCCGATACTGCCGTCTTCATGCTGCCGAAAATGCTCATCTGAAAACCTCGTTTTACCTGTTAAGCTCGAGAGTATTTGTCGGGCCTTGCGTGAAGCTGTCTGTCAGGGCGAGCTGCGAGGCCAATATCGAGGTTCAGCCGGGCGCCGCCGCCCGGCCGGAAAAATCAGGCCCAATCGATGCAGTAGCCAAGGAAGCGCTTGGAATCGACCGGATCGACGCCGAGCTTCTTGCGCAGCTTCTTGCGCAGCTTCGAGATGTGGCTTTCGACGACGTTCTCCTCGACCTCTTCATCGAAGATTCCGTAGATGGCGTTGAAGATCTGGGTCTTGGTGACCCTGCGACCGCGATTGGCGATCAAATATTCGAGGATGCGGCGCTCGCGCCGGGGAAGCGCGAAGACTTCGCCGTTGATCTCGGGGTCGCGGCCATCCGAGAAAACACGGATCCCGCCGATCTCGGTGTAGTTGGAGATCGCCTTCAGCCGGCGCCGGATCGCGGCCGCCCTTGCGAGAATTTCGCGGGGATGCACCGGTTTGCGCACTACGTCGTCGACGCCGCAATCGAACAGTGCAAGGGTGTTTTCCAACGAGTGCTGGTCGCTGACTGCAATCACCGGCGCCATTGACCGGTCCCGGATCGCCCGGGGCAATTCGTAGTTACGCTGACCCTGACCGATCAGGAAGGCCTCGACTGCCGCTATATCGGAATCGGCAGCGGTCTGTACCCACTCGCCAAATTCCGTCGGATCAAAGCCGGTGGAGGGAATGCCCTCACGGCCAAACAGAGATGTGTATCCATCTTTTACGAGCTCACGCTCATCAACCACGACGATCATTCGTCCGCCTCCGAATCAGTGTGGCACTTCGATGATCTATGGGTACGAATCGCAGGAATCGGCGACAACTCGTTAAAGTTAATGGCAGAAACTAATAATTGATTAAGATCCTTGTGGCGATTTGATCTATATCTAGTGGGTACTATTGTTTATGCACACCAAAATTTCGTGGAAAAGTTAACGGTCTCTTAATTATGACTTGCGCAGGTGATTCACGCCGGATTCCCGCCATATTGTGACACAGTTTCGTCACAATATGCCTACTCCATCTTTGGTTGAATCAATTTCGACAAAAGTTACTCGCATTGGGAGTCCACTTGCCGTAGCCCGTGGCGACCAGATTGGCGATGACGCGGCAGACATATTGCTTCTGCGCGGGGTCATTGTTAGGACCCGCATGGTATCTGGCTACCGCCATCGTCCATGTCTCGTGACGGTCATGCAGGTTGCGGAGGAATTTTGCCGCATACTCCACATTGCGATGCGGGTCGAACATATCTTCGGCCGAGCCGAAGTTTTCGCCATGATAGTAGTGGTTGATCTGCATGCAGCCGATGTCGATAAGCTTGGCGCCGCTGCTGCGGGCGACATCGAACTGTCTCATCGCGTCCTGCTCCGAGGGCGGAAAGACCGCCCTGCCTTCGACGTTCATGGCGTAGGGATAAAGCGAGCCCTTGCGGCCAGTCTCCGTCAGGCCGACCGAATAGAGGATGCCTTCCGGGATGCCGTATTTGGCAGCTGCCGACTGGATCTCACGCTCGCAGGCGCCGGTGGAAGCGATCGCCTCAGAGGTAAACGCCGCCAATGCCGCTGCTGCGGCCAGCAGAAACGTCTTCAATACCGGTCTCGCCTGCGCCATTGAAGCCCCCATCCGTCCGCTGTGCCGTCTGATTGTGGCGCTCGCGCGCCTCGCCGCCCTGCCCCTGCTGGGGGAGCGACTGCTGCTGAGAGGCCTGGCTTTGGCTGCCGGCCTGGTTGCCGGCGTCGCTGCGCTCGACCGGCGCCATGCTGATGGTGACGTTGTCGACGGCGTAGCCCTGGCTGCGCAGAGCTTCGAGAATCTTGCCGTGATCTTCCTTCATCTGACGGTACGCCGCGCCGGTTTCGACCTTGAGGTCGATGTTCAGGGCGTCGCCGGACAGGCGCATAGTCGCCGTCACCAAGCCGAGATCGAGCGGGTTCATCTGGATCTTCAGCGTATTGACCACCTTGCCGGTGCTCGTCCATTCCGCCGCGTTGGAGAGTGCCGAGCTCGGCTCCATGGCGCGCGCCCATTCGGAATCGCCGGAGAGAGCGGCAGTGACGGAGGCGGAATTCGAATTCTGCGTCAGGCCGATATAGCGGCGCGATTCAAGGACCGAAACATTTTCGACATCGGCCTTCTTCGAGCCGTCCTTCGGCCCGGCCTGATCGGTGCCGAGGTGAACATCCATAGAGACACCACGGCCATCGGCGCGGCTGATCCTGAACGTCCTGCCGTCGGCGGATTCGGCATTCTCCGATCCGGGAACCTTGACGTCATCCGCCTTGCCGCTGTCGACGTTGCCGCTGACGACCGCCAGGGCGTCCGACGCATGGCCGCCTGCCTTGGCGTCGATACCATCGAGTTTCTTGCCGTCAGGTTTGACTTCATCGGCTTTGGCGGAAGTGTGATGCGCGCCTGCTGCCGCCGATAAAGCGACCGCGCCGTCGGTCGGTTCCTGCTTCAGCAGGCCGAGGACATCGGAAATGCCGCCGTCATCAACGTCGCCGTCGTTGTCGGTGTCGGTTTCCAATGCGTCGGCCCTGGCGTGTTTGCCGCCTTTAGCCGCCTGAACGACCTCGTCTGCCGAGCGGTCCTTTGGGTCGAGCTTGCCGAAGGCAAGATCCGCCGGCATTTTGACCGCGGCCTTTCCAGGCTTTGCCGCGACCTTTTCGGCATTGGCGATCGTTTCCGGCTGCACCTCAGCCTGTGCCTTCAGCGCGGCGTCGCCGAGATCGATCAACGGTTTTGCGCCGTTGCGGCCGCGGATCGTCCGCGCCACTTTCTCGGCGCTGCCATCAGCAACCGCACCCTGATCCGGCTGCGCATCGTCGGCGTCGTCATTGGCGGTACCACCACTTGCCTTGGCAAGTGCGTCGGAGAAGCCATTCTTTTGGCCGGCCGTATCGTCTTTACCGGCCGGTCGCGCAGATTTCGTAATCGCGGCGGACTCCGCACCGGCGGCTCCGCCGGAGACGCTCATATCCATCATTGTTCGTTGCCTTCCTGCGCCAGAAGACCGTCGATCTCGTCGAGCTTGGACCGATTGGTCGTCACAAATGCGTTGAATGAGGGGTCGGTACCCTGGCTCTGGCCAGTCGATGCCACACCTCCCGGAACAGGCTCGGGAAGCGCGCCTGGCGCTCCCGGTTGCGTCGCTATAGCCGCAGCCTTTTCAGAAGTGATTTCTTGATTAGAAGTGTTAGGGTTCGAGGCTTGTGTCAGGCTTGCCGGATCGGGAGCGCGCAGGATCTGCTCGGCAATCGATCGCGCCGCCTCCTGCAGCGCCTGATCGCGCGGTGAAAGCGTGTTGCCAGCGATGTCGCTGACATTCTTCGCCGCCCGGTCGATATCCTCGGTGGGAAGGCCGGCCATGCCGCCATAGAAATTCGCCAGCGGACCGAAGGCATTGTCGGTGCCGCCGCCAAGCGACTGCACACGCTCGACCGCCATGTGGGCCAGCTCCGGCTTACCCGCGATCGCGGCAGCGCGGGCGATGCGCAGATAGACCTCGCGTTGGCGCGGCGCGTCCATGAAGGACAGGATGTCGATGACATCCTGCGGCTTCACGTCGTGATCGTGGCCGACGACGAGCGTGACGAAAAGATCGGCGAACTGGCTGGCATAGGGCGAATGCAGGAAGCGCCTGATATAACGCTGCGAATAGGCCATTCCCCGGTCGAGCATCCCCTTGTCGACGCAGATGGCGACCGAGCGGCGCAGCGCCGCTTCCTCGACGATCGTGCCCGGCGCCGCAAGGCGCGCCTGGTCGTAGAGATCGAGTGCGTCTGCCGGCTTCGTCGCGATCAGCACGTTGCCGCCGATCAATGCAAGGTAAGGGCCGATCTTCTTGTCGCGGTATTCCCTGGCGGTCTCCTCCAGCGTCTTGGCGACGAGCAGCCCCTTGCCGCTCAGATATTTTCTGAGCACATCGGTAACACGGTTGTCGAAATAGCCGTTGACGTCGTGGGCGATCAGATATTCCAGCGTCTGCGGATTGCCGCCGCTCATCGCGTAGATCAGCGCTGCGTCGACATTGCGGTCGTCATCGAAGACCGACGTATCGACGCTGCGCAGCCGCTCGTCGATCGTGCCCAGCATGAAGCGCTGCATCTCACCGGCCGAATGATCGCCGGAGACCACGGAATCCTGCACGAACTGCAGCGACCGCATCATCTTGTACGGCTCGAGATCGTCCGGATCCTGCGCCCTGCCTGCGGCCGACGAAAGCAACGCCAGGCCGAGGGCCACAAATCCGACATAGCGATACTGCCGACGCGCCATCCTGTTATCCTTGATCCGCCTGCACCAGAATCTCAATCCGGCGGTTGGTCGCGTTGAACGGGTCGGACGGCAGCTTCAGCCGACGGTCGGCGAAGCCCGAGACCTGGGAGATGCGCTTCTCGTCGAACCCGCCGCGCACGAGCATGTAATAGGCGCTCTGGGCGCGGTCCATCGAAAGCCGCCAGTTCTCATTCTGCCCGCCCTTGTACGGGCGCCCGTCCGTGTGGCCGCGGATGGCGACCGCGCCACCCCTCTCCTTCAGGATTGCGCCAATCTTTTCC
The DNA here is from genome assembly GCF_019685115.1 of Rhizobium sp. NZLR11. Taxonomy (NCBI): domain Bacteria; kingdom Pseudomonadati; phylum Pseudomonadota; class Alphaproteobacteria; order Hyphomicrobiales; family Rhizobiaceae; genus Rhizobium; species Rhizobium sp. NZLR11. The sequence continues at coordinate 502,155 of NZ_JABDWD010000001.1, forward strand.
ATGGCGAGCACCATCTCCTGGCGTGGAACCGCAGAACCGATATTGAACATCGAATCGTCGTTCTGGTCGGAGATGCTGACCAGCAATCCGCCTTCGGATGCCGTCACGGTCAGGCCTTCGGCAAGCTTGCCGGCAACGCCGCCGATCTGCTGGGCGATCTGCTCCTGCAGCTGCTCGGCTTCCTTCTGCTGCTGCTCGGTCTCTGCCGCGCTCTTGTCGGCATCCTTCCGATGATCGGCGTCCTTTTGCGCTTCGGCCTTCTTATCGCCAGCCTTCTTGTCGCCGGACTTTTTGTCACCCGGCGCCTTGCCGTCCTTGGTCTCGGCCGCGGTCTTGGTTTCCTTGGGTTCCTGACCGGTGGCCTTCTGATCGGTGGTCAGCGGCATCGGCTTCATATCCTCGACCTTGGCGATCTCGGTTGTCCCGCTCTCGGCCGCCTGCTCGTCGTTCTTGCCCGGAGGGGTGGACTTGCCGGCTGTCGTGACCTCGACCTGCTTCGTCCAAAAATCTGGATCGAAGGGATCACGATAGGCCTCGCCGCCATCGGCGCCGGTGGCCGGGCCGGAATCGGCGGCACCGCCATCGCCCTTGGCGCTGACATTGGCCTGCTGGCCGACTTCCTGCGCGATTTCGGCGAGAACCGAATAAGGATTTTCGAAGAAATCGGCCTCGGAATAATTGGTCTGGTCACCTGATGTCGATGTCTGATCGTCACCATCCGCCGCCGATTTGCCGTCGTTCGGGTTTTCTTCCTTCTGTTTCGACTTTTCCTGCTTCTCCTCGCCTTCGGCGTTGTCGACGGGCTTCTTCAGTCCCTTTTCGGTCGGCTTTTCGTCGGAGAGCTTGATCGGATTGAAATAGGTCGCGACCGAGGCCTTGGTCTCCTCATTGGCGGCATTGACCAGCCACATGACCAGGAAGAACGCCATCATCGCCGTCATGAAGTCGGCATAGGCAATTTTCCACGCACCGCCATGGGCGCCATCGTGATCACCGCCGCCATGTCTCTTGACGATGATGATCTCGTTCTTGCCGTGGTGGTGGTTTTCGCCTTCGCTCATTCGAGAACTTTCTTCAAGCTGGCCGCCCAGGCGGACATACGGGTGACGATGACGGATTCACCGATTTCGACGGCAAGATCGATATCGTCAGTCTCAACGTGTCGAACCGCCCCGGCATGTTCGCCGAGTTCGGCCGTTAGGAGTTCGAAAAGCCGGGTCGGCCCGCGCACGACAATCGGGCCGGCGGCACCCTCGAGGATCGCGTCACGCAGCAGGACGGCGAGGCTTTCGGCAGCCTTGGCGGCCAGCGCTTCGGTCATCACAGGTGCTAAGGCGACGGCGGCGCCGGCGCTGACCAGCTGTGCGACCTCTTCGGCGATATCGCGAATGCGGGAGCCAATGACCGCCGCCGCCTCGACTTCGTAGCGAAGCTTCAGCTCCTCGAACTCACGCGCATGGACCTCGGCCAGCGCCCGCGCCTCGGCTTGGAATTTCTCGGTCAAATCAGCGGTGGCTGCGGCATGACCTTGCGCATAGGCTTCGCGGCGCTCCGCCTCGACGTCGATTGGCGGTTCGCTTGGCATTTCGGGAAAACCGTCGCCGCCGAAATCGTCGATGTCGATGATCGGCGCTGACGGTTCCGGTTCACCGAAGTCCTTCAAATACCGGGAAAGCGTAATGCTCATAAAAAACCATCCAGCATTCGGGAGGCATGCAGCATATCCACCCCCGCTCAAAACGACCTTGCGCGCCGGCATGTCGCTTCGAAACGGGCAAGGGCTTCACCTTGCGCCGGCACGGATTCGGACGATGCCTTCGTGCCGGAAACTAGGAAGTCAAACTTGCGCGAGGATGAATGGCGCCGCCATCCGCGATCGCGCTCACCTTTATTCCAGCAGAATCAGAATCTTGCTCGAAGCCGTGTTGAGGATCGAGATTGCTTCGACAGCCATCTGCTTCTGGGTTTCGATCGCCTTCTGCCGGATCGAAGCCTCGTCCATGTCGGTATCGACGAGCGCACCGACGCTCTTGTCGATCGAATCGGCGAGATCGGCAGTGTAATCTCTCTGATCGTCGATACGCGTCTTCATCACGCCGATCGAAGCAGCCGTCGTCGTCAGCGAGGAGAGCAGCGAGTCGGTCACATCAAGCATATCGGTGAGTTGCGCATCGGTCGTATTCTGGCCGATCGCAATTTCCGTCCCTGTCGTCGGCGTGGCCGAGTTGGCGTTCAGCAGATAGTAGTTGCGCGCCGTCGCGCCGTTGTTGTTGATCGCATTGGCGTCGACCGCCTTGGTGAACAGGCCACCGCTCGCATTGTTCTCGTCGATGAGGATGGTCTGCGACGACGGGAAATCGATGGTCCGGGCCTGATATTCGCCGGTCGGAGCGCGCACGAAGCTTGAGATGACCGACCATGTCGGGGGCGCCGTGGTATTGCCGTTCAGCAGCCAGTTCTCGCCCGCAAACGAGGTCGATTCAACGACCGTCTGCAGTTGCTGTTTGTATTCGCTGATCTCGGCGTTGATCTTGTCCTTGTCGGTGCCCGGCTCTTTCGCCGACACAAGCTTGGCACGAATCTGGCCCATGAGATCGATCGCCGAATTCATCGCCGTGTAGGTCGCGTCCACCTTGGCCGCGCCGAGACCGAGCGCATCCCCGATCGTCCCGAGATTGGTGCTGTCCGAGCGCATGACGGTCGCAACCGACCAGTAGGACGCATCGTCGGCGGCCGTCTCGATACGATATCCCGAGGACACTTGCTGCTGGGTCTGGCCGGCTTCTTTGTTGATGCTGCGCAGCACCGCAAGCGCATTCACCGCGGCCGCGCTGGTAATCTTAACGGTCATCGACAGGCTCTCGGAGTAAGGTAAAAGGGCAGGCCGGATTGCCGGCGGCGACTAAAGTGGCGTCATGCCTCCGGCAGCGTTTCTACCGGCGTGTCGCAAAAGCAAATCAACTCAAAGCGAGGTTAACTCGATATCAACCTGTTCGGCAAGAGCGCGGCGCTGAACTCGCCGCGCCGATCACGGCGGCAGGCAAGCTATTGATATAAAAGAAAAAGCCGCGCCGTTTCGGGCGCGGTCCGGGAGGCTTTCTGCTTGCTGCCGAACGATGGCGCAAGATTCGGTCCAGCTTCAGCGCCTCGCTCAGCTGCGGAACAGCGTGAGGATGTTCTGCGCGCTGGAGTTGGCGATCGACAGCGACTGGATAGCCAGTTGCTGCTGCGTTTGCAAGGCCGTCAGCTTGCTCGATTCCTCTTCCATATTGGCGTCAACGAGGCGGCCGACGCCCGAGTCAATCGAATCACTGAGTGCTCCAACGAAGTTTTCCTGCAGTTCGATGCGCGTGGAAATAGAGCCGAGCTGCGAGGCAGCCTTGGTCATGGCATCCAGGCCAGCCTCGATCGAGGTCAGGGCCATGGAAATCTCAGGCGAACCGAAGGTGCTGATGTCCATCGAGTAGATCGAGCCGATAGTGCCGTATGATGTGCCGATAATGCCGGAGCTCGTGTCGATCGTGCCAGTCGAGGTCATGCCGAAGAGAACGTTGCCCATGGAGCTCGTGTCCAGGATGTAATCGGTCGTCTTGACTGAGACATTGCCGCTGCCATCGCGCACGAAAGTAGAAACGACGCTCTTGGTGCCGTCAGCACCAGCAACCCAGTTTTCACCGGAGAAGGAAGCCGACTGCGCGATGCTCAGGAGCTGCTGTTGCAGCTGGCCGATTTCTTCCTGGACCTTGGTCTTGTCGACGCCCTTTTCGGTCGCGGCGACGATCTTCGCCTTGATTTCGCTGATGATGTCGATGGCGCTGTCCATGGCAGAGTAAGCGGTGTCGACCTTGGCGGCGCCGAGGCCGAGGGCGTCGGAGACGGCGGAGAGTGCCTTGTTGTCCGAACGCATCGTCGTTGCGATCGACCAGTAAGCCGCGTTGTCGGCTGCCTTTTCGACGCGGTAGCCCGATGATACGCGATTCTGCGTAGCCTCAAGGCCGTCATTGATTCCGCGGAGTGTCTGAAGCGCGGCCATGGCCGCGACGTTGGTCAAAATGCTGGTCATGAAATGATTGCCCCTTGTCGGCAGATGGAAAAAAGGGACATTCCGGAACGCTACCGGGAACGGGGACCAGCCTCATGCCTGTTAACCGATTCTTAGATTTGGTTAACCCACCGTCTCGTTGACCTGAGAAAACAGCATTATGGTTAATCGATCGTTAACGGACATTAAAAAAACCGCGCTCCATAGAAGCGCGGCTCGTTGCTGGGGGCTCGCCGGAGACCGGCGGGCCGATGTTTTCTGCGGTTATTAGCCGCGGAACAGCGTGAGGATCGTCTGCGAAGAGGAGTTCGCGATCGACAGCGATTGCACGGCCAGCTGCTGCTGGGTCTGCAGAGCGCTGAGCTTGGAGGATTCTTCTTCCATGTCGGCGTCGACGAGGCGGCCGACACCGGAGTCGATCGAGTCGCTGAGTGCGGACACGAAGTTTTCCTGCAGTTCGATGCGCTTGGAGACCGAGCCGAGAGCAGCGCCGGCGCTGGTCATGGACTTCAGAGCCGATTCAACGTTCGTCAGAGCCGACTGGATCTCGCCGAGGGTGAAGTTGGTGATGTCCATCGCGTAGACAGAACCGGTCGCGCCATTCGACGTGCCGAGAATACCCGTGGAGGTTTCGACTGCCCCGCCGCTCATGCCGAACAGAACGTTGCCCACGCTGCTATCGTCGAGCACATAGTCGGTCATCACGACCGACACGGCGTTGGAGCCGTCACGGACGAAGGAGGCAACGACATTCTTGGTGCCGGAAGCGCCGGCCACCCAGTTTTCACCCGAGAAGGAAGCCGACTGAGCGACGCTCATCAGCTGCTGCTGCAGCTGGCTGATTTCTTCCTGGACCTTGGCCTTGTCGACGCCGTTTTCAGTGGCGGCAACCAGTTTGGCCTTGATGTCGCCGACGACGTCGATGGCGCTGTCCATGGCGGAATAAGCGGTGTCGACCTTAGCGGCGCCGAGGCCGAGAGCGTCGGAAACAGCCGAGAGAGCTTTGTTGTCCGAACGCATCGTCGTTGCGATGGACCAGTAAGCAGCGTTGTCGGAAGCCTTGCCGACGCGATAGCCGGACGACACGTGAGCCTGGGTTGTCTGGAGACCCTGGTTGATGCCACGGAGAGTCTGGAGGGCTGCCATTGCAGCGTTATTGGTGTTGATGCTCGTCATAGTTTAATTGCCCCTTGTTGGCAGATTTTAAGAAGGGACATTCCGGATTTTCGGCCGGCCCACAGCGATCAGCATCATGCCTGCTAACCATTTTTTGTTAAGGTTAACTCGCCGTTTCGATGGGCCTAGAAAACACCAAGATGGTTAAGGAAAGCTAAATCAAAACTGGAAATTACTTAAAAATATCTGATACTTAGAAGAGTTTTCATTAACCTTATGTTAAAACATTTCGCGGCCGGGGATGACCCGGCCGCGAAACTTGGAAACCTTGTGCCGACCGGTCTTAGCGGAACAGCGACAGGATGTTCTGCGAAGAGGAATTCGCGATCGACAGCGACTGGATCGCCAGCTGCTGCTGGGTCTGCAAGGCGCTGAGCTTGGAGGATTCTTCTTCCATGTTGGCGTCGACGAGACGGCCGATACCGGAGTCGATCGAGTCGCTGAGGGCGCTGACGAAGGTGTCCTGGTTGTCGATACGCTTGGAAAGCGAGCCGAGAGCAGCACCGGCGCTGGTCATGGACTTCAGAGCCGATTCAACGTTGCTCAGAGCCGATTGGATCTGGCCGGCGGTGAAGCTGGTGATGTCCATCGCGTAGATAGAACCGGTCGCGCCATTCGACGTACCGAGGATACCCGTGGAGGTTTCGACCGAACCGCCGCTCATGCCGAACAGAACGTTGCCCGCAGAGCCACTGTCGAGAACGTAGTCGGTCGTGGTGACCGAAACGGCGTTGGAGCCGTCGCGAACGAAGGAGGAAACGACGCTCTTGGTGCCGGAAGCGCCGGCCACCCAGTTTTCGCCGTTGAAGGAAGCCGACTGAGCGACGCTCATCAGCTGCTGCTGCAGCTGGCCGATTTCTTCCTGGACCTTCGCCTTGTCGACGCCGTTTTCAGTGGCGGCAACCAGCTTGGCCTTGATGTCGCCGACGACGTCGATGGCGCTGTCCATGGCGGTGTAGGCGGTGTCGACCTTCGCAGCACCCATGCCGAGAGCGTCGGAAACCGCAGAAAGCGCCTTGTTGTCCGAGCGCATGGTCGTTGCGATCGACCAGTAAGCCGCGTTGTCGGATGCCTTGCCGACGCGATAACCGGACGAAACGTGAGCCTGGGTTGACTGGAGACCCTGGTTGACGTTGCGCAGCGTCTGCAGAGCGGCCTGTGCGGAAGTGTTCGTGTTAATGCTTGTCATAAATCTGTCCCCTGGAAACTAGATACAAAAAGGAGGACATACCGGACTGTAGTACCGGCGATGACGGACCAGCTTCATGCTACTCGGCGCCTTTTTTTTGTTTGGCCCAAACCCGTCATGTCCAGGGCAATCTCGCAGCCAATGCTTGCCAACTTCTTAAAAACAGAGGGTCCGTGCCGGCTCCTTACCTCGTATAGTTAATGCGGGCTGAATCTATTGCTTCGCATGCTAACGTACCGAGAAAGAAACCGTTTTCTCTCAGGGAACGAAGCGTTTCATGAGGCGCACCGGTTTCAAGCAAGGTTCGCATGGCAATGTGACAGGCGCCGGGATAGCACCATCAGACCGATCCACCCTTTTCGGGGAGGACTGAGCGTGTGTGCGCCGGGCGATCGACAGCCATGCCAGAACATTTCCTTCACGGAGTTGGGTTTTGAACAGCAAAGTTTCGTTCTCTGCGGCATCCAAGGATTACCAGCTGGGCCGCTACACACAGTCCCTGGCAACGCTCAACCAGCTGATGGATATCCAGCAGGACGCCAAGACCTATGCGCTGCTGGCCAAGAACCTCGTGCAGCTCGGCTTCAAAACCGATGCCGCGAAAGCCTATGGTCTGGCCGGCAACTGCGAAGGACCGAACGCCTACGAATATCAGAAGCAAGCTGCCAAGCTGCACTATGAGACCGGCAACGAGGACGACGCGCTGCTGATCGCCATGCGAAATCTCGCCAAGGCGCAGGAAGATGCGGAACTCGCCTTCATCATCACCGCGATCTATCTGAAACGCCAGCAGCGCGATATCATCCGTCCGTTCAAGACCGTGCTGTCGGAAAGCATGAATCCCGATCACATGCGCCTGGCGGCCCTGCTGCTCAGCGACGATCTCAACGACGCAACCAACCAGAAGCTGGCGCGCAACCTCTTCAAGCGTTTTCCAGGCAATCACGCCTTCCGCTTTCTCCACCTCGTTTTCGCCCGCGAATTCAACGAATTCGAAGAGGCAGCCAAGCATCAGGCGGTGATCGACGCAGCCCTTGCAAAGGGCGATACCGAGATCCTACGCAAGGACAACCCGTTCTATCACCTGCACTGGTGCGGCAACGAAGACTTCAACCGCTATGCGACAATCGGCACCACGCCCCTCAACCAGGAACGGGTGACCTTCCGCCGTAACCAGCCACACGTCTGGTCGGACAAGATCCGCATCGGCTACATGTCGTCGGACTTCTGGGATCGCCACGCGACGATGAAGCTGCTGCAACGCATCCTCGAACTGCACGACAAGGATCGGTTCGAGGTGACGCTCTTTTGCCATACAGGCCCGGAATACTTGAAGCACAACGACACCGATCGCAGCCGCTGGGGCAGGATCGTCACCGTTCACGGCTTCTCCGACCAGGCAATGCTGGAAACGGTGCGCACGCACAATATCGACATCATGGTCGACCTGAAGGGTCATACATCAGGCAGCCGCGCGACGGCCTTCAACATGCCACTTGCACCGGTGCATGTCGGCTGGCTCGGCTTCCCCGGCAGCACCGTCAACATCGACCTGGACTATGTCATCGGCGACCATTCGGTATTGCCCGAGGTGGCCAAGCCTTTCTATCACGAGAAATTCTGCCGGCTGCCGGAAAGCTATCAGCCGAACGATCCGATGCATCGTCCGAAGCCGCGCGCCGTCACCCGTGAGCAGCTCGGCCTGCCGGAAGATGCCTTCATCTTCGCCTCCTTCAACGGCAACCGCAAGATTACGCCTGAGGTCGTCGACAGCTGGTGCCGCATTCTCAAGCGCGCGCCGAACAGCTTGCTCTGGCTGATGGCGAGTACGCCGCGCAACCAGGCAAACCTCTTGAAGCAGTTCCAGGCGGCAGGCATTTCGCCCAAGCGGATCATCTTCTGCCCGCGCGCTCCCTACGAACAGCACATCGACCGTCAGCAGGCGGCGGACCTCGGCATCGACACCTTCCCCGTCAACGGCCACACGACCACCTCGGAGCAGCTCTGGGGCGGCCTGCCGGTCCTAACCGTCAAGGGCACCAACTTCGCCTCACGCGTCAGCGAGAGCCTGCTGCGGGCCATCGGCCTACCCGACCTCGTCGCAAGCGACCTGCAGGACTACGAGGATATGGCCGTGGAACTGGCCGAGAATCCCGGGCGGATCGCCAGATACAAGGCACACCTCAAGGAGAAGCGCTATATTGCGCCGCTCTTCGATGCCGAACGGTTCTGCGACCATCTGGAGCAGGCCTACGAAATCATGGCCGCGCGCGCCAAGCAGGGTCTCGCACCCGACCACATGGACATTGCGGCGCTGCCGCCGCGCACCGCGCCGTTCGCCGCGGAGTGAGGCTTTTAACGCCACGAAAGAACCCGCCGGGGCAATCCGGCGGGTTTTCACGTTTGGAAAAGGAAGAGGCCGCAGCCTGTCAGTTGAATGAGCGCACCAGGCTGCCGACAAGCAGGTTCCAGCCGTCGATCAGCACGAAGAAGAGAATTTTGAACGGCAGCGAGATCGAGGTCGGCGGCAGCATCATCATGCCCATCGCCATGGTGATGGTAGCGACGATCAGGTCGATGACGAGGAACGGCAGGACGACGAGGAAGCCGATCTCGAAGCCGCGGCGAATCTCGGAAATCATGAAGGCCGGGATCAGCACACGGTAGTCGATCGGATCGGTCGTCTGGATATTTTGTCCGCGTTCACGCGCCAGATCGACGAAGAGCGCCAGATCCTTGTCGCGGGTATTGGCCGACATGAAGGTGCGGAACGGTTCGGCGATCCGCTGGACCGCCTCGGTTTCGTTGATCTGATTGGCAAGCAGCGGCTGCACGCCGTTCTGCCAGGCCTGATCGAAGGTCGGCGACATGACGTAGAAGGTCATGAACAGCGACAGCGACAGAAGGATCATGTTGGAGGGCGTGGAGGAGAGGCCCATGCCTGAGCGCAGGATCGAGAAGGCGATGATGAAGCGCGGGAAGCTCGTCACCATGATCAGGATGCCCGGCGCGACCGAAAGAATGGTCAGCAGGCCGAAGGTGCGGATGATCCAGGCGGCGACGGAGCCATCGACCGGCACGTTCAACAGGTTAGTCGGCAGCTGCTGTGCCACCGCCAGTTCCGGTACCGCTATCATGGCGGCAAGGAAAACTATGAGACGAATCATTCGATGACAAATGTCCTGAACATGACCTTCGATACGCGCCCTTGCGAGCGAAGGTCAACACGTTCCTGTATGTCATCCTTGAGATATTGAAAGCCCCGCGGCCCCTCGATCTGCTGCAGGGAAACGGTCCTGATATATGCGAGGATATCCTGATGAATATCCTCGGAAACCTTGACATCCGGCGGCCCGTTGAAGAGCAGCGCGACCTCAAGTCGGACCCAGTTTTCGGAGGGGTAAGCGAGATTCGACGTGATCGGCTCGAGCTGGACGACGTTGTTGGCCTCGGTGGAGATGTGGGCCAGGCCTTCCTCACCCTTTTTCTTCGCTTCGGCGTCCTTGGCCTGCTCGGCCTCCTTGGCGCCCTTGATGTTGGGCGCGACGATCGTGCCGACCGCCCAGCCGCCACCGGCGCCGAGCAGCGTCAGGACGGCGACGCCGATGATCGTCATCAGCGTGCCGGATTTCTTCTTTGATTGATCTGCGCTTGCGTCTGGCTCTGCCATCGTCGTTCAGCCTCAAAGCGGCGAGAAAAGATCGACGGCCTGCTGGCCGCGCGGAGGCTGCTGCACTTCCATCAGGCGGCCGCGGCCACCGTAGGAGATGCGGGCTTCGGCGATCTTGTCGTAGGAGATCTGGTTTTCGGCATTGACGTCCTGCGGACGAACGATACCGGCGACGTTCAGGATACGCAGTTCCTGGTTCAATCGGACTTCCTGCGAGCCCGATATGACGAGGTTGCCGTTTTCGAGAATGCCGGTGACGACGGCGGCGACCAGCAACGTCAGCTTGTCGGTGCGCTCGATCTTGCCCTTGCCGTCGGTGCTGGTGTCGGAGCCATAGGTCAGGTCGGTCTTGGACTGAGGCGTCCAGCCGAAGATCTGGGCGTTGACGTCCCAGTTCATGCCGCTCGAATTCTTGCGGCTGCGGTTGGTCTCGTTGTCGAAAGAACCCTTGTCGTTGATCTGAATGTCGACGGTCAGGATGTCGCCGACGTTGAGCGCGCGTGCATCCTTGAAGAGCGCCGCCTGTGAATCGCTCCACAGCGAATAACCCTGCGCCACAGCGCGCGGCTGCTTCGGATAAAGCGCCATCTGCGGCGTCTGGCCGTAGGCAAGGCCGCTGCCGATCGGGCTCATGGCGGGCGCACGGCCGATCTCGCTGACTGCCGTCGGAGACTGGCAACCCGCAAGGAGTGCGAGGGCGGCAATCGCGGCCGGGAGACGCATATTCATGAAGGATCCTTCGACGTATTGGGATCGGACGCACTGGCGATGACGCTGGCGATGGCCGCGGCCTTCTTCGCGTCCATCTCGTTGAGGATGAGGCTCGACTGACGCGGTCCGAGCCGCATGATCACGGCGGAGGCCACCTCGATCTTCATATCCTGCAGCTGGAGTGCGGCCACATCCGGCTTCATCTTCTTATAGATCTCAGTGAGGCCGGCTTCAGCCTGCTTCAGGAAATCGTCGCGCCGCTTCAGCCAGTCCTGGTATTCGGCCTTGCGTTTATCCATTTCCGCCATGCGGGCGTCGATGTCGGCGCGAAGCTTTTCCAGCTCCTGCTTCTGCAGGAGGTAACGCTGGTCGCGGGCGGGGTCGGCGATGTTGGTGCAGAACTGCTTGACCTCGTCCTGGGAGATGATGTCTCCCGCCGGCGCATGCTCCTGCGCGAAGGCGCCCGGGATCGACAGAAGGACGAGGCCTGCTGCGGGCAGCGCCAGCCGGCGCAGCAATTGCAGGACCGTCATGTCAGGGTTGATGAACTTTATCATTGCAGCACAAGCTCCGCCTGCAGGGCGCCTGCCGACTTGATGCCCTGGAGAATGGCGATGATGCCATCCGGCTTCACGCCGATATTGTTGAGACCGGCGACGAGGGTCCTGAGGTCGGGACCGTCGATGATGGCGACGCGCCCGCCGGTCTGCTCAGCCGCGATATCGGTCTGCGGCTGGACGGCGGTCCGGCCCTGCGAGAAAGGTTCGGGCTGGATGATCTGCGGCGTCTCGGTAACCTGAACCGTCAGTGTGCCGTAGCTGACTGCAACCGGCGAAACGCGGACGTCCGAGCCGATGACGATCGTTCCGGTGCGCTCGTTGATGACCACCTTGGCCGGCGTATCGGTTTCGACGATGAGATTTTCGAGGTCGGCCATCAGCCGGGTGAGATCGGCCGTGCGCGGCTTCTGGATCACCACTTCCTGCGAATCCTTGGCTTCGGCGACCGGGCCGCCGAAGCGTGCCGAGGCATAACCGTTGACGATGTCGGCGATGCGGATTGCCGTCGAGAAGTCGGGGTTGCGCAGCTGCAGGACGAGATTGACCGAGTCCTTGAAGCGCGACGGAAGTTCGCGTTCGATGATCGCGCCGCCGGGCACGCGGCCGGCGGTCGTCACGCCTTCGGTCACCGTTGCGGCCTGGCCCTGCGCCTGAAATCCGGAAACGATGGCGGCGCCCTGCGCGACGGCATAGATCTGGCCGTCGGCGCCGGAAAGCGAGGTCATGACGAGCGTGCCGCCGCGCAGCGACGTCGCATCGCCGAGCGAACTCACCGTCACGTCGATGCGGCTGCCGGGGCTAGCGAAGGGCGGCAGGTTGGCGGTGACCATGACGGCCGCCGTGTTCTTGGCGTTGGACTGGCCGCCCTGAGTCGAGATGCCGAGATTCTGCAGCATCGCCCGCATCGACTGCTCGGTGAAAGGCGAGGCACGGAAGCCGTCGCCGGTTCCCTGCAGACCGACGATCAGGCCATAACCGATCAGCTGGTTGTCACGGCCGGCCTGAAGCGAAGCGATATCCTTGATGCGGGAGGTCAGCGCCCAGGCGGGCGCGACGTCGGCCAGGCTCATGGCGAAGACCGCGACAAGGGTCAAGAAACGGAAGAACAATTTCATTTTGCCCTCACATGGACCGTGCCGTCCGCAAGCACCGTGCCGCTGACGATAACCCCGGAATCCATATTGCGTGCGCGCACGACCTGCCCGGTCGAGCCGTCTTCGAGCGGCGAGCCGGCAGCCGAGATCGTCATCGCGCCAAGCGAAAAGACCAGGCGGATCGACGAGCCGCGGGTCACCGTATAGGCTTCGCGCAGACCCGAAACCGAAATCGTGCGGCCCGGCAGCAACGTGCGCTTGGAGACCATGCCTTCGACCTGGGAAATGGATTTGGCAAAATCGCCGGCGAGGTTGGGGTTGGTGACCTCGACCTCCTGAAGCTGGCTGGCCGACAGTGTGTCGCCGGGGTAGATGATCGTCGTCGGGACGACGGCATAACCCATGCCGGCACCCGCGTCCGCGGGCAAGAAAATGCCCGCGACTGCGATCGTGGCTGCCGCCACCCATCCTGAGATGTGTCCTGCCCGGCAAAACATCATGTTTCGGCCCTTCCCTCTACTTCAGGTTCTTGCTGACGACGGTGGCCATTTCGTCAGCGGTGGTGATCACCTTGGAATTCATTTCGTAAGCGCGCTGGGCCGAGATCAGCTCGGTAATTTCCTTCACCGGGTCGACGTTCGAGGATTCCAGATAGCCTTGCTTCATGTAGGCGAAACCTTCCTCGTCGGGATTGCCGACGACGGCTTCGCCGGAGGCAGCCGTTTCCTGGAAGAGATTGTCGCCGATCGGCTGGAGGCCGGCCTCATTGACGAAATCGGCAAGCGTCAGCTGGCCAAGCGTGGTCGCGGTCGTCGCGCCGGGCAGCTTGGCCGAAACCTGGCCCGAGCGGCTGATCGTCAGCTCGGTCGAGCCCGTCGGAATGGTGATGCCGGGAAGGACCTCGTAGCCGTCGATGGTGACGAGCTGGCCCTGCTCGTTCTTGTTGAAGGCGCCGGCACGGCTGTAGAGCGTCGTACCGTCGGTCGATTGGATCTGAAAGAAGCCCTTGCCGATCAGCGCCACGTCGAGGTCGTTGCCGGTCTGGGTCAGTTCGCCCTGGAGATGCAGGTTGCGCACCGCCGAGGTCTGGACGCCGAGGCCGATATTGGCGCCTTCCGGGACGACGGCCTGGTTGGCGCGGTTGGCGACACCCTTGGCGCGTTCGGTCTGGTAGAGAAGATCGGAGAATTCGGCGCGAGCGCGCTTGAAACCCGTCGTATTGATGTTGGCGATATTGTTCGCGATGACTTCCAGATTGGTCTGCTGGGCATCCATGCCCGTTGCTGCGATGGCGAGCGCTCTCATGTGTTCGTCCTCAATTCAGTTACATCTGCATCTTGGTGACTTCGAGAAAGGCCGAGACGACCTTGTCACGGATGGCGATCGCGGTCTGCAGCGTCTGCTCGGCCTGGAGCATGGAATCGACGACTTCACGCGTCGTCGCCGTGCCCTTGATGCCGGCAAAGGACATGCTTTCCGCACCCTTCAGGCTGGTGACCGCGTCGGTTGCCATGTTGCCCATGACGGAGGCAAAGCTCATGCCGTTGGCCGCACCTGCGGTGCCCGGCATGGTGGCGGCAGACGACGAGGCGGAATTTTCGGTGTCGACGGCGCCAAGCGCTCGGGTCATCGAAAGGTTGCTGACATTCTGGACGCTGCTGATCATTATTATTGGCTCTTCAGGAGGTCGATCGTGGAGGAGATGAGATCGCGGGTCTGCTTGATGGTCTGCAGATTGGCGTCATACGAGCGGTTGGCTTCGCGCATGTCGGCCATCTCGACGAGGATGTTGACGTTCGGCAGTTTGACGACGCCCTTCTGATCCGCGGCCGGATTGCTGGGGTCGAATTCGGTGCTGAAGTCGCCTTCGTCGACGCCGACCTTCTTGACATCGACCGTCTCGACGCCGCTGGCGCGATCCATCTGCTGGCCGAAGGTGATCGTCTTACGGCGATAGGGGTCGGCTCCAGGCGTGTCGCCGGTCGAGCGAGCGTTAGCGATGTTTTCCGAAACGATGCGCAGGCGCGTCGACTGCGCCTCGAGCCCGGAACCGGCGATTTTCATTGCTGCTGAAAGCGGATCCATGAATTTTTACTTCCTGACGGTCATCAACATCATGCGGTTGAAAGAACTGACCAGCGAGGTGTTCAGATCGTACTGGCGCTTGATATCGCCCGACTTGGAGAGCTCTTCGGCCACACCGACGGTATTGCCTGATTCCTGGACGCCGATTTCCTGGTCGAGTGCGGCGTCCTTGACGTCGATATCGCCGCTGGCGCTGAAATCATTGCCGCTGAGATGGGCCGGATTGGTGCGCGTCATGGTGATGTCGGACTTGTCCAGCACGGCGTCGAAGGGCGTGACGTCCTTGGCGTGGAACTTCGGGGTGTTGGCATTCGCGATGTTGCCGGCAACAACCTGCTGACGGATCGTCAGCCATTCCGCCTGTCGCGAAGCCAAGTCGAAAAGTTGGATCGGTTGCATGAGACTCTCCGTTTTTACTGTCCCGAACCTAGTGCGGTAATCTTGCGTGGGACTTACGGGAATTCAGGTTTCAAGGCGCTTTTCGGGCAGCGCTGCGCTCAAAAAAACAGGGGCTCCGGCCGGTTCGCGGCGGAGCCCCTGTTGCCTTCGGCGTTGGCCGACAGGTTCAATTATTCTGGTAGGTATCGCCCTTGGAGGTAACGATCACCCATTTGCCGTCGCGCTGCTCGAGTGTCGCTAGGCGGCTCTCGTCGGGCAGGATCGAACCGATGCGCACCACATACATACCCGAGGGATCCTCGATCAGCGCCCGGCCGTTGGAAACGTGCAGCAGGCGGAAGGAAGACTTGCCAGGGAAAGGCTGATCCTCGGGTATGGGGCGGCCATTGCGTTCCTTGCCGAGGTCGGAAACCGTTGCCGTCGTCAGCGGATCGATCGGCGGGGCCTTTTTGTCCGGCTCGTTCTTGTTGATCATGGCAAGCGGCGAGACGCTGAAGACGTTGCGGGCCGGCCAATCCGGCAATTCGCGCGAATTGTCGCTGGCGGCGACGTTGATGCCGAACTTATCTTCGTTGAAAAATACATACCACGGAAAGAAGGCGGAAGCGCCGGCAAGCGCCAGGCCGGTGAAAGTCAGAAGCCGATCCAGGATGACGGTCTTCCGGCGCTGCTTCAGAGAAGCGATGCGTTCGTCGTCGAATTCAGCCACGTCTATCTCCTCTGAATGGGTGCGCCCTGATTGCCCATACCGGCTGCAGCTTTGAGCGCGCCGGCGAGATCGGCGAAGGCATCGGCCGAGTCGCGGTCGCCCGGCGACTGTTTCAGGACGTCGTAAATGATCGGTACCTGCTTGACCGCCATATCGAGATCGGGATCGGCACCCTGGCGGTAACCGCCGATTAGGCGCAGGTCGCGTGTTTCCTCGAAGCGATGGATCAGCACCTTCAGCCGCGAGACCAGCTTTTCCTGGTCCGGCGTCCAGGCCTTGCGGGCAAGACGCGAAATCGAGGCTAGCGGATCGATCGGTGGGTAACGCCCTTCTTCGGCGAGGCTGCGTTGCAGGACGATATGACCGTCGAGGATGCCGCGCGTCGAATCAGCGATCGGGTCGTTGTGGTTGTCGCCGTCGACGAGAATCGAGATGATCGCCGTGATGGTGCCGGCGCCCTCGGGGCCGGGACCAGCGCGCTCCAGCAGGCGCGGCAGCTCGGTGAACACGGAAGCCGGGTAACCGCGTGCGATCGGCGGCTCGCCGGAGGCAGTCGCCACCTCGCGGATCGCATGGGCGAAACGCGTGACGCTGTCGACGATGAAGAGAACATTCTCGCCCTTGTCGCGGAAATGTTCGGCGATGGTGACGGCCGTCAGCGGCGCCATCTTGCGCAGCATCGGGCTCTCATCGCTGGTTGCAACGACGGCGATAGCCTTCTTCATATTGCTGCCGAGCGTATCCTCGATGAATTCACGCACCTCGCGGCCGCGTTCGCCGACAAGCGCAATGACGACCTTGTCGAAGGCGTCGGCGCGGGCGAGCATGGACAAAAGCGTCGACTTGCCGACACCGGAACCGGCGAAGATGCCGAGGCGCTGCCCGAGGCAGAGCGGCGAGAAGATGTCGATCGCGCGTACGCCGGTCTTGAAGCCGGTCTGGACACGCTTGCGGGTCATCGAGGGCGGCGCGGTATTGGCGATCGAGCGGCGATCGAGGCCCTCGGTGATCGGACCCAGCCCGTCGATCGGTTCGCAGAGCGAGTTGACGGTGCGCCCGCACCAGCTGTCAGACGGTGAGATACGAAACGCGCCCTTGCGGATGACCGTATCGTTGATGCCGATCGGCTCGCCTGGTTCGATCGGGCAGACATAAATCAGGTCCGGCTCGACGCGAACGACCTCACCCAGATGGACGCCGGTCGCCGATTTATGGGCGACAAACTCACCGAGGCGAACATGGCGGGAGAGACCGCGAACCGTGTAGTGGCCTGCGGCGATGGTCTGCACGCGACCGCCATGGGCAACCGCGAACTCCGGCGATGCGTATCGGTCGACGAGATCTGCCAGATGCGCCAATTTTGGGGAAAGACCGTCCTCGGACAGTAGTGTGGTGCTCATGCTTAGCGGCTACCCCCGAGCGTCTGCACGGCTTCCTTGAAGGAATCCTCGCTGTCGCGCATCAGCGACGAGACGCTTTCGAAGGCGCGGTTGACTTCGATCAACTGGGTGATCTCGCGCATGGCGTTGACGTTGGAGTTTTCGAGATAACCCTGCTCGACGCCGACATTGAAGCGGTCGACGACGGCGCGCGGCTGGTCAGTGGTCATGATGCCGCTGTTTTCGTAGCGTAGGTATCCCTTGCTGACATCGGCCTCGAACAGCCCGAGCGAGGCGACCTGGCGGTCGCCCTGGTAGATGATGCCGTCGGTGCCGACGGCCGGCTCGCCGCCCTTCGAGTTGAGCTGGATGGGCGCGCCGCCGGCGTCGAGAACGGGATATCCGCGGATCGACACGAGTTCGCCGGTATCCTTGAGCGTGAAGCGGCCGTCCCTCGTCAGGACGCGGCCTGCCGGCGTATCGAGCGAGAACCAGGCATCACCTTTGACGGCGAAATCGAGCATGTTGCCGGTGTGCTGCAATTCGCCATTTCCCTCGTTCAGATAGTCGTTGCCCTGGGAAACGAAGGCGACCTTGGTGTTGAGCTTGTTCTTGGAGTTCGCCACCATCTCGTCGAACTTCACCTCGGTGGCGCGAAAGCCGGTCGTGTTCACGTTCGCCATGTTGTCTGCGATGGTGGTCAGGCGCTTTTCGAGCGCCATCTGCGACGACAGTGAAACATAAAGACCGGATTGCATGTCGGTAAGCTCCAAGCATTGGCGATGAACGGAACGAAAAGCCGGGCGTCGTCTTTGTGATTCGGCCGGGATTTCGCTGAGGCGGCATCTCAGAAACGGGTGCGGACACCCATTCGTCTCCTTTAGCCTGACGGCAGATGCTTGCGCGAAGCTGGCACGCGGAAATGCCCCGCGACCAGCCCTTTCATCAGCCTCACGCAAGGCAGAAATCCTATCCGTCTCAGAGAAAAGCAACGTTCAGATTGGGCTGACGATGAATATTATTATCGGATTTATTGTTGTCTGCGGCTGCATCGTCGGCAGCTTCATGGCGATGGGCGGCGAAGTGAACGCGCTGTTCCAGCCCTTCGAATTCCTCATCATCGGCGGCGCCGGCCTCGGCAGCTTCATCATGGCGAACCCAATGAAAGTGGTGAAGGATTCCGGCAAAGCGCTCGGCGAAGCCTTCAAGCACGCTGTGCCGAAAGAACGCAATTATCTCGACACGCTCGGCGTGCTCTATTCGCTGATGCGCGACCTGCGCACCAAGTCGCGAAACGAAATCGAAGCCCATATCGACAATCCGGTCGAATCGACGATCTTCCAACAGGCTCCGACAGTTCTGAAGAACAAGGAACTGACGGCGTTCATCTGCGACTACGTGCGTCTGATCATCATCGGCAATGCCCGCAGCCACGAGATCGAGGCGCTGATGGACGAAGAACTCAACACCATCATGCATGACAAGATGAAGCCTTACCACGCGATCCAGATCATGGGCGATTCCTTCCCGGCGATCGGTATCGTCGCCGCGGTTCTCGGCGTCATCAAGGCGATGGCTCACATCAACGATTCACCTGAGGTGCTCGGGCACCTGATCGGCTCGGCGCTCGTCGGCACCTTCCTCGGCATTATCTTGTCCTATTGCGTCTGCTCGCCGCTGGTCTCCCAGATCAAGATCGTGCGCAACAAGCAGCACCGACTCTACGTCATCGTCAAGCAGACGCTGCTTGCTTACATGAACGGCTCGGTGCCGCAGGTCGCTCTCGAATACGGCCGCAAGACGATCTCGGCTTACGAGCGTCCGTCCATCGACGCGGTCGAACAGGAAATGATGAACCCAGGCGGCGAAAACAAGGCGGCTTAAATGACTATGAGCAATGCTTCGCATGACAAACCGGCAATGGATCCTGCCCTTCTCGCCAAGCTGACAGGCGGGCTTGGCGATAGAGGCAGGGTCGCCAAGATCTGCAGTTCCTTCGGGGAAGTCTACAGCGAATTCTTTCCCGACGTCATCAAGAGCGAGACCGGCCTCGACGTGACGGTCAACTATCTCGGCTGCGAGATCGGCTATAAGAACCACCTGATCGACGACCTGAACGCGAACGTCACCCTCGTCGACGTGACACTGCGCAACTGGTCGCAGAACATCACGCTTGCCTGCGGCAACGGTTTCGTCATCACGCTGATGGAGCACCTGCTCGGCGCCACCGCCGATACGATCGAGGAGCCGGCCGACCGGCTGCTGTCGGTCATCGAAATCGACCTGGCGGTGATGGTTTTTGACAAGATCGCCAAGGTGCTGCGCTCGGCCGTCAACGCGCCCGGCGGTTTCGAACCGAGCCTTTCGGCCCCGCACGCGCTCGAGATGCGCGCCCGGCCGCCGGAGGACCGCCCGGACGAATTCGCCGCCGCCATCAATATGTCGATCACGCTTGCCGGCATCGTTTCGGAATTTTCGTTGATGGTTCCGCAGACCGCGCTGCTCAAGACCAAGGTGACGCCGCCGAAGCCGAAGCGCCAGGCGACCGGCAAGTCGGCGGAGTGGACCGAACAGCTGGGCGACCAGGTCCGCCGCTCGCATGTCACACTCGAGGCCAAGATCAGGCTGCAGGACCTGACGCTGCGCACGATATCGAAGCTGATGGTCGGCGACGTCATTCCGTTCCGCGACAGCGGTGACGTGCGCGTCGAGGTCAGCGCCAACAGCAAGGAATTGTATGTGTGCGAGTTCGGGCGTTCAGGCGAAAACTACATGGTCCGCGTCCGGGATACGATGAACTCGGATGACGAACTCATCCGTCATTTAATGAATTAATCGGTTCTCTGGCTTTTGGGCTGCAAAGGCAGTTTGAGGCAAGTTTCAACTGGAATAGTGATTTCATGGCTACGAAGAAAACACAGCAGAACAGCGACCTCTCCCTGGATCTTCCGGGCAGCGAAGCGGATCTCGACCAAGCGATCGACGATCTGCGCGGCGTGCTGAAGCAGGATGCCGATGGCGACCTGCCGCAGTTTGGCGACGACCTGCAGAACGACGCCTTCGCAGCAGGAACCGATCTGGCGGCCTTCGGCGGCGAGATGTCGGACACCCCGTTTGGCGGCGACGATTTCGGCGGCGATTTCGGCGCCGGCAATGCCAGCCCGGCCGCCGGCATGGATTTCGGCGACAGCCCCTCTTTCGACGCATCGCCGGCTCCGCTCGGCAGCGCGCTGAATTCGAACTTCGACCTGATCATGGACATCCCGATCGACGTCCAGATCATGCTCGGCACCAGCCGCATGCAGGTCTCCGGCCTGATGAACCTCAATGAAGGGGCGACGATCGCCCTCGACAAGAAGATCGGCGAACCGGTCGAGATCATGGTGAATGGCCGCAGGATTGCGCGCGGCGAGATTACGGTGCTTGATAATGACGACACGCGATTCGGTGTGAAACTGATAGAAGTTTTGAGTACGAAAAAAGCCTGATCCCTGTGTGGGACGGAGAGGTTAGACCATGATGGACTTTGACGATTTCGGCGGCGCGCTAGCCGGGAAACCGTTGACCCAGGCTGAAAAGGCGGCGGCTGTTCTTCTCGCTATGGGAAAGGGAGTCGCCGGCCGGCTGTTGAAATATTTCACCCAGGCCGAACTGCAGACCATTATCTCATCCGCTCAGTCGCTGCGCGCCATCCCGCCGGACGAACTCTTGATGCTCGTCGGCGAATTCGAAGACCTCTTCACCGAGGGCGCCGGACTGATGGACAATGCCAAGGCGATCGAGGCCATTCTGGAAGAAGGCCTGACGCCCGACGAGGTCGACAGCCTGCTCGGCCGCCGCACGGCATTCCAGGCCTACGAAACCTCGATCTGGGATCGTCTCAGCGAGGCCGAGCCGACCTTCGTGGCACAGTTCCTGCTGCGCGAACATCCGCAGACCGTCGCCTATATTCTTTCGATGATGCCTTCCAACTTCGGCGCCAAGGTGCTGCTGCAGCTCCCAGACAACCGCCGTGCTGACATCATGAACCGAACGGTCAACATGAAGGCCGTCAGCCCGAAGGCTGCGCAGATCATCGAGAACCAGGTCATGACGCTGCTTGCCGAGGTAGAGGCAGAGCGCAATGCCGCCGGCTCGACGAAGGTCGCCGATCTCATGAACGAACTCGACAAGCCGCAGGTCGACACGCTGCTCACCTCGCTGGAATCGATCAGCCGCGAATCCGTCAACAAGGTCCGTCCGAAAATCTTCCTGTTCGAGGACCTCATGTACATGCCGCAGCGCAGCCGCGTCATGCTGCTCAACGACATCTCGACGGATGTGCTCACCGTCGCGTTGCGCGGTTCGCCGCCAGAGATCCGCGAATCGGTTCTCTCCGCCATCAGCCCTCGCCAGCGCCGCATGATCGAATCGGATCTGCAGAGCGGCATGGGCGGCGTCAATCCGCGCGAGATTGCCATTGCCCGGCGCGCCGTGGCGCAGGAAGCGATTCGCCTGGCCAACTCAGGCCAGATCGAGCTCAAGGAGAAGGAAGGCGACGCTTCGGCAGCCGCCTAAAGCGGGGCGCGCATTGACCTTCATTCGTGCGACCCGTTTTCGTTCCAGGTTTATGCGTATCGGTATCCCGGATACCGCTGCCCGCTTCCCGCTTCCGAGCGACATACATAGCACTCCGAGACTGTTGACAAATCCAGCCGCCTGCAAAGCGGCTGTTGATCGCCATGCGACAGGCGACTACCCTTCCAATACAGGCCGCGCTCTAAAGCGCGCCGCAGGGAACCCGGTTTCCGCGGCGCGCTTTAGTTCTTTGTTTTGATGCATGTCGTCATTCCAGAACCGCTGCACACTTTTGGGCGACATGCAGTAGCTGCTGCCTATTTCTTCGACGGAGGGCCGCGACTTGGCAGACGATGACAAGGACAGCAAAACAGAAGCCCCGACCGCGAAAAAGCAAACCGACGCGGCTGAGAAAGGCAACGTGCCGTTTTCGCGCGAGCTGTCGATCTTTGCGACCATCCTTGCCACCTATATCTATCTGGTGTTCTTCCTCCCCGACAGCGTCGGCCGCATGACTGAAACCCTGCGCGACATCTTTGAGCAACCCGACCAGTGGAAGATCGAGACGGGTCCCGACGTCCTTTCGCTGTTCGTCAAGCTCGGCTGGGCATGTGCGGCGCTGCTGGCGCCGGCCTTCATCCTGTTCATGGTGTTCGGCATCGCCTCCTCCGTCTTCCAGAACCTGCCGACGCCGGTGCTCGAACGCATCCGGCCGCAGGCCTCGCGCATCTCTCCCGCCAAAGGCTGGGAACGGCTCTTCAGCCTGCCGGGCCTCGTCGAGTTCGGAAAATCGCTGTTCAAGGTCGTCGTCGTCGGGGTGATCCTGTTTTTTGTGCTCAGAAGCGAATATTTTAGCTCGATCGACGCGATGTTCTCCGATCCGCAGACGATCCTGGTGCGGATCTCGACGGCGATGCGCAAGATCATCATCGTCGTGCTGATCGCCACCGCGATCGTGGCGATCGTCGATGTCTTTTGGACGCGCCATCACTGGTTCACCGAGCTGAAGATGACGCGGCACGAAATCAAGGAAGAAAACAAGCAGGCACAGGGAGACCCCTTCGTCAAGGGGCGGCAGCGCTCGCTGATGCGCGACCGCGCGCGCCGGCGTATGATCGCCAATGTGGACCGGGCGACGCTCGTCATCGCCAACCCGACGCACTATGCGGTGGCGCTACGCTATGCCCGCGAAGAAAACGACGCGCCGGTGGTGCTGGCCAAGGGCCAGGACCTTATTGCGCTCAAAATCAGGGAGATTGCCGAAAAAAACGGCATCCCGGTGTTCGAGGATCCGCCACTTGCGCGCTCCATGTTTGCGCAAGTCTCGATCGATAGTGTCATACCGTCAGTCTTCTATAAGGCCGTTGCGGAGCTCATCCACCGGGTCTACGCCGCAGATGCCAAGAACAAACGGGTAAGATAAGCCGAATGAAAAAATGCCCTCACTCTACCCAGCGTGAAAAGATCCTCGCAGTTGCGATCAGCCCGGTCGCCACGGAACTGCGCCTTCTGGATGCTTCTGACCTTATTTCACTGCTGCGCTTCGAGTATTACGGCAACCTTTCCGATCTCGTCGCTTCGGCGGCAGAGCTTTTCTTTCATCCGGGCACGGTGAATTTCGGCCTGGGCGGCAACTATACGCTGGAATGGGGCGGCAAGCCCGAAGTCGTTCTCGATCTGGAAATCAAGCCGCGCGGCGTCACCGTTTATGCACAGCTGACTCTCGCCGAAGATCACGCCGGCATCGAGATCAATCATATCGCTTTCCAGGATCCCTCGGCCGATCCCGACGAAAACACCGTCTTCCTCGAAAAGAGCCTCCGGGAAGCGCGCTACAACGTCAATCAGTCGCCCCGGTCGCTGGCGGGCTGACATCTCTCAGGACAATCGCGCTTTCATCCGTCCTTCGACAGCGCATCGCCCCACAATCGGAAACGGTTTTGACTCAAGCGCGTCGCATCAAACTTGATTCATGCGACGATGCGTGTCGTAGGCCCGGAACCACTGCACAGTTCCGGGCGACACGCATCAAACGCAATCTTAAAATGAAAGAGCCCGGCCCGCAGGGCCTCAGCTGATGTAGCCGAGCCGGATCGCCTTGGCGATCGCCTGGATGCGATTGACGGAATCGAGTTTGATGGTCGCCGAGCCGAGATAGGCGTTCACGGTGTGCACGGACAGGCCGAGCTTGTCGGCGATCTCTTCGCTGATGCGGCCGTCGCCGGCGAGCTGGAGACAGGCGATCTCGCGTTCGCTGAGCGCCTCGGCGGTGGCCGTGCGGCGTTCGTCGAGCGAGAGCAGATCCATCATAATATGGCAGCAGCGACCGTGCAGCTCGACGATCGTATCGCTCGAGGGATCAATCTCATCGCCGGTGAAAAGGATGAAACCGTTGCCGACCGTGCCGAGCCGCACTGGAAAGGCAAGGCCGGAAAAAGGCACAATACCGTCCTGCAGCCGCGTCATGAACGGGGCGAAGTCCGCAGGACCAGGTGCCGCACGGTCGTAACCGCCGGCCCATGAGAGCGGCAACAAAGACTTCTCGATATGGTCGAGAAGGATATCGCCATAGGCATCTGTGAAGGCCTTGCCGAAGCCGGCATTGGAAGACCCCCAGTTCTCGAGTTCGCAGACAAGGCGCTGCTTTGCCGGAAGACCCGAGCCGCTGACGCGGAAGATCGCAAACCCTTGAGCATCGGCGAGCTTCTGCATCGCAATCAGCCGCGGGAAAAGATCGGACCGGCTGGAAATCCTGTTCACACGCACCATGCGCAGCTGTTCGGCGCTGCTCATCGTCCTGGCTGATGGATGCCCCATAGATCCCCCTATACGAGATTATTGCGGACGGCGAAGGCAATCGCCTCGGACCGGGTCTTGGTCGCCGTCTTGCGCATCACGCTGGTGATGTAGTTGTTGATGGTATTGCGGGAGATTCCGAGGATCATGGCGATCTCGTCGCTGGTCTTGCCCTCGGCGATCCAGAAGAGGCATTCCAGCTCGCGGTCCGTCAATTCGAAATCGCGGTCGACCCTCGTACCACCGCAGCGGAGGAAACTCGCGACATAACCTGCAAGCAGGCCCACATCTCGCAGGCGCTCAGGCGAAAGGATGAACCCCTCGCCGAACAGGAACATCAGGGCCAGCCGCGACCGGCCGACATTGAAGGTGAGAGAACAATATTGACGGCTGGCGCCGTCGGGCACGTCGGCAGTATCAGGCATAAGAGCAAAATTCGGCTGGAAGACCTGCATGCATTTTTCCAGCTCCGTCGAACGGGCATAGCCGCGAACCAGATCATTGGCGATATCCCTGACCAGGTCAAAGGGCCAATCCGACGAAACAATGAAATCGAGACCGCTTTCCTGAAGGAGATCGCAGCGCGCCAGAAGGTAGTGCGAAGCACCCACATACTCGGTCAGCGCCCGCAGACCGGACTGCAACCTGCCAGTGTTGGCGACGCCGTGCAGGCGCTGGAGGAGTTGATCGCGCGGCAACAGATCCGGCATCACCGCGCTCGCGAAATTCGCCATCTGCCTCTCGCCTTTGCTCGCCTGAATTACGTTCATATCCATTGGCAATGTCCTGCGGCTGAGAAACGATCGAACTCGGTGCAACAGCAATTTTTCTGTAAGGGATTCAATTCAAGTTCCGCTCGAATCCCATTTCGAATCACCCAAGGGTAAGCCAGCCGATGCAAATCACCATCTCCGACTTCTAGGGATTTACTTTCGCTGTCGCCCATGCGCTGATTCGATGATCAATTCCACCCCTCAAGATATAGGGGAGGCTAAGGTGATTCTGGGGGTATCGCAACTTCATTCGCGTTTTACGCGAGTTCGCCTTATTAAATTTCTCGACAGCGACACTTTTCGGCATCATGCGCTGGTGCGGTCGGATCTGTTCCTGGTCTTCATGCCGAATGCCCGACATTTACCGTCACTGCTTCCAGAGCGGTTCGTCATTTGTTTGCGGGAACTGACAACGATCCCGTTACAGGAAATCAAGCGTGGTACCGACATGAAAAAGGCCGGTTGCCCGGCCTTTTTTCTTACGCTGCCTCGTCGATCGCCCATTTCCGGAGGATTTTCGCGGCGCGTTCCTCGTTGATCTCGACCATGCGGGAGAGCTTGCGCTCCGGGCCTTCCTTGACGCGACGATTGAAGTTTCCGTCGTCGTCGCCGAGGCTGAGCAGATCCTCGGTACTGTCGAAGCCGAAGTCGGAGCCGAAGCCGTCCATGAGGGCTCCTCCGGGCGCGCCTGCGGAAGGCGCGAAGTCCGGAAGCTCGAGGCCGGCCGCCTCCGGCGTGGCGTCGCCGAGGACCGACGAGCTGCCATTGCCGCTGACGCTGCGCACTAGAGGCCGCAGGCCCATCCAGACCACCACGAAGGCGACCGCGACGAAGGCGAGAGAGTTGATAATGCCGGCGAGGTTGCGGCTCAGCATATCCATGACGCGCACACCACCGGTGGCGTCTTCGAGCAGCTGGTTCTCGAGGAAATCCATCGCCGTAACGGTGACGACGTCGCCACGCTTGGCGTCGATGCCGGACGCCGAAGCGACGATCTTCTGCATTTCGGCAAGATAGGCATCGATCTTGGCCTGGTCGGCGGGCTCGCCGACCATCTTGGCGATGCGGCCCTTGTTGACCACCACCGCAATCGACAGCTTCTCGACCTTGTAGCTGTTGCGGGTCGTCGCCGTCGTCCGGCTGTTGATTTCGTAGTTGGTCTGCTCTTCGCGCTTGTCGGACTTGTCCTGCGATTCGGGCCCGGCGGAGCCGCCGGCCTCGGGAGCCGCCTGCGGAATATTCTGCTCGACCGTCGTCGCGCTGTCCGACTGTTTCTGCTGCGACTGCTGGGCTTCCTTGGTCGAGCGGACCGAGCGTTCGACCTTGGACTCGGGATCGTAGGTCGTTTCCTGGATCTGCTGGGCGTCCGTGTTGAGATCGGCGGTCACGCTGGAACGGAAGTTGTCCATGCCGAGGAAGGGTGCCAGCGCCTTGTCGATGTTGGATTCGACTTCCTGCTGGACGTTCTGGACGATGGTGAGCGAGCGGTTCAGCGAGCTGTTGCTCGCTTCGTCGCCGGAAGCGAGCAGTTGACCGGCGGAATCGAGGATCGTCACGTCATCGACGTCAAGCCCCGGCACGGCCGAGGCGACGAGGTGGCGGATCGAGGTCGCGGCACTGCGCCCGGTGGTGGCGCTGGCACGAATCATGACGGAGGCGGTCGGCTTCTGCTCCGCCTTTCGGAAGTTTCCAACCTCCGGCATGACGATATGCACGCGCGCGGCGGTGATCCCGGAGATCGACTGGATGGTGCGGGCGATTTCGCCTTCCAGCGCTCGAACCCGCGTCACCTCCTGCATGAAGGAGGTCAGGCCGAGGGAGCCGACATTGTCGAAGAGTTCGTAACCGGCATTGGCGCTGTTCGGCAGGCCGCGCTCGGCAAGCAACAGCCGGGCTTTGCCCGTCATCCCTGCGGGGACGCTGATACTGGTGCCGTCCGTACCGACCTGGAAATCGACGTTGGCTTCGGCAAGCGCCATGCTGATCTGGTTGAGATCCGGCGCATCCAGACCGACATACAGCGTTTCCTGTGCCGGCTTGTTGACGAAAAGAGCGGCCGCAAGGACGATTGCGATAGAGACGGCGCCGACGCCTCCGAGAATCATCAGGCGTGTTCGGCCAAGGGAACTGAAGTTCTTAAAGATCTGAACTAATTGATTTAACAGATTCATTCTGTTCTCGCACGATTCGTCAAAGACAAAGCAGGCTTATTGCCTCATCTGACGAATAATCGGCGAAACTTGTGCGAGCGTTTCGTGAAGCGCCGGCGGGAGCAAAAAAGGCCGAATGAATGCGCCCCAAAACTTCGCAGCGGTTTTGGGAAACGACATGCATAAATCAAGACTTGGAGCGCCGCATGAATCCGGCTTGAAGCGATGCGCCTTAGAAGAAGTCGAAGTCGCCGGCTGCCTTGCTCAATGGCTGGGAATGGCCGTGGCGTGTGGCGCCGCCCAATGCCTTCTGCATTTCTGCCAGCTTGACGAGGCTGAGCGCGGTGGCGACGTCGACTGCCCAGCCGTGCGGGATTTCGCCGGTGATGGTGTCGATGAACTCGGCAAGGCCACGCGATTTCTGCACGGCGAGGTCGATGCCCTGCATGACCTTCATGGCATCCGGTGAATTCAGAATTTCGGCGCCGCCGAGATCGAGAAGCTGCGGCTCGATGCGCTCGATGAGATAGGCGACATCGTGCAGTTCGGAAACGATGCGCATCAGGATGTCGCTCAACGCCTCGACAGGCGCAGGCGGCTCCATCACCGGGTTAAATGTCATATGAAAATCCTCGACATCAAAAAAATTCGATACTGGTTTCGACGGGCTTCGGCGGAGCGGCAGGGCGCTGCTCGAGAGCGACGGTTCTCTGCGTTTCGGCGCCGGTCAGGGGGTATTGCCGGGCACGACCGGAGACGGGCCAAAATTCAAGCTTGCGTCCGTGGTCTCCGCCTGTGGAGGAACCGACCACCGGAATGCCTTCATCCTTCAGGAACTGCATGGCGAAGGCCGCGTTCTGCTCACCGACATTGGAGAATGTCGAGATCGTCTTGGCGCCGCCGAAGATCTTGGCCTCCAGCCTGTCGCGCCGGGCGCCCTGTTTCAGGAGACCGTTGATCAGCAGTTCCATCAGATGCACGCCGTAACGGGTGGCATCGCCGCCTGAGGTCGGCGACGTCGCCGAACCGGGCAGCAAGAAGTGGTTCATGCCGCCGATGCCGGCGATAGGGTCTCGGAGGCACGCAGCCACGCAGGAACCGAGAATGGTCGAGAGGACCGCATTCGGATCGTTCAGAACCTTGTACTCGCCCTGAATGATGTGCACGCGGCGGGCTGCCCCCTCAGTGATCATTTCAGGGCTCCAAACACAGCTTCGATGGCCGCTTTCATCTTCTCGATCGTGAACGGCTTGGCGAGCACGTTGTTGGCCCCGAGCTGGGCTGCCTTCTGCACCAGTGCTCGGTCGCCCTGGGCGGTGAGGATGATGAAGGCTGCCTTCTTGGTGTTCGGATTGGTGCGCACGGCCTGAAGGAAGCCGATGCCATCCATCTTCGGCATGTTGAAGTCCGAGATCACCAGGTGGTGCGGCTGCTCGGCCATGATTTTCATGCCCTGCTCGCCGTCGCCTGCGGACGTGATCTGCTTGAAACCGAGCTGGGTCAGCGCGTCACTGAGCAGCAACCGGCTCGTTACCTGATCGTCGACGATCAGAACTTTGATTTTCTCCGCGATCGACATTTTATTCGGTCCCTTCCTTTCGGGCGGCTGTCATTTTCAATATTTCTTCCCCGATGGCAGACAGGGGCAACTGCTGCTCAACGGCGCCAAGTTCATGGGCAACCCTTGGCATTCCGTAAACGACACAGGTTTTTTCGTTCTGGCCAAGTGTTCTGGCGCCGGCGTGACGCATTTTCAACAATCCGGCGGCACCATCGCGGCCCATTCCGGTCAAAATCACGCCGACGGCGTTGCGGCCCGCCAACTCCGCAACCGAATCGAACAGCACGTCGACCGATGGCCGGTGACCGTTGACCGGCGCGCGGTCAACGAGACGGCAGCACGGCGCCGAGGCACTGCTGACCTGGAGATGGCGCTCGCCGCCGGGCGCCAGATAGATCTTGCCGATTTCGAGCCGGGCACCGTCGGTTGCTTCCTGCACCACCGGCGCACAGAGGCGGTTCAGGCGTTCGGCGAAGCTCTTGGTAAAGGTCGGCGGCATATGCTGGGTGATGACCGTCGGCGGGCAATTGGCCGGAAACTTCTGCAGCACGGCGATCAGCGCCTCGACGCCGCCGGTCGACGAGCCGATCGCGACGATCTTGCGGCCGACGCGGAAATCGGCGACGGAGGGCGGGGGTGCTGCGGGGGCAACCGGATGGGAGAACTGGCGCTGCGTGCGCGCGGCAGCCTTGACCTTCTCGGCGAGGTCGCCGAAGGGCCGGAGTTCGCCCGGCCCCGGCTTGCCGACGCAGTCGAACGCACCGATCTCAAGTGCCGCAAGCGTCGCCTCGGCGCCGCGGTGGGTCATTGTCGAGACCATGATGACAGGCATCGGACGCAGCGTCATGATCTTTTCGAGGAAATCGAGACCGTTCATGTTCGGCATCTCGATGTCGAGCGTCACCACGTCGGGGTTCAGCCGCTTGATCGCCTCGCGCGCTTCCAGCGCGTCGCCGGCCTGGCCGATGACGTTGACCTCGGGGTCCGAACTCAAGACGGCGGTGATCAGACCCCGCATCGTCGGGGAGTCGTCAACAACGAGAACCCTTGCCGGCGCGCTCATGCCTTCCTCCCGAGACCTTTGGCCGTATAGCGATAGGTCGTGATGCCGATATTGTCGAAGACGTGTTTTGCCTCGCCCGACACACGCTCGGAATGGCCGATATAGAGATGCCCGCCCTCCGGCAGCAGGCCGGCGAAACGCTGCCAGATCTTCATCTGCGTCGGCTCGTCGAAATAGATGACGACGTTGCGGCAGAAGATGACGTCGAACTTGCCCTTGAACGGCCATTGCGCCATCAGGTTCAGCTCGTTGTAGGTGATCAGCCGCTTGACCCGGTCGTCGACCTGGAACTTCCTGCGGCCCTGGATCTCGACTTCGCTGAACCATTGCTTGCGCATGGCGGGCGAAACGGTTTCGAGCGCGCTTTCGTCATAGGCGCCGGCCCGGGCGATCGCCAGGATCTTCGGGTCGATGTCGGTTGCCAGGATCTTGAAGTCGTAATCGGCGACATTCGGCATCAGCGAGAGCACCGTGAGCGCGATCGAATAGGGTTCCTGCCCGTCGGAGGAAGCGGCCGACCAGATGCGCACCCTGCCGCCCGATCTCGCCCTTTGCAGAAGTTCCGGCAGGACATGGTCGCGCAGGTGGTCGAAATGATGGTTTTCGCGGAAGAAGCGGGTAAAATTGGTCGTCAGATGCGAGAGCATCTCGCGGCGCGGCGCAGCTCCCGCCGGCGAAGCGACGAGGTCGCAATATTCCCGGAAGCCGGACAGACCGAGATTACGGATATGTTTCGACAGGCGCGAATAGACGAGCGACGCCTTCGTCTCGTTGAGGAAGATGCCGGCATCCGAATAGATCATCGCGGCAATCTCCGTGAGGTCGCGGCGTGTCAGCGGATATTCACCGCTCGCCAGCACCTCGTCGGATCCCTGCCTCTGATCTTTTGCGCCCATTGCGTTCATGCGGCTTCGCTTTCGGTCTCGGGAAAGAGGGATTCGAGTTCGATCAGGCAGATCATGCGCTTGTCGATGGCAAGAATGCCGCGGGCAAATTGACGCTCGAGCTCGGAGGAGATCTCGGGCGTCGGCTGGACGGTCTCGTCGGTCACCGTCAGGATATCGGAGACGGCATCGACCAGCAGGCCGACGACCTTGCGCCGGACCTGGGCGACGATGATGACATGACGGGCAGTCGGATCGGCCGGCTTCATGCCAAGCCGGGCAGCAAGGTCGATGATCGGCAGCACCGCGCCGCGCAGGTTGATGACACCGAGCATATAGGCAGGCGAGTGCGGCATCGCGGTCGCCGGGGTCCAGCCCCGGATCTCACGAACCGACATGATGTTCACGCAAAATTCCTGATCCCCGATGCGGAACGCGATCAGCTCGCGATCCCCCTCGTTCAGATTTTTTACGGCGTACGACATTGCCTTACCCTACCGCTGCTAACGACATTTCCGCTTTGAGCGACTGGCCGCGCGAGGCGCCGACGACCGCGTCGACATCGAGGATGAGAGCGACGCGCCCGTCACCGAGAATGGTCGCGGCGGCAATGCCCGGCACATGGGTATAGTTCGCTTCCAGGCTCTTGATGACCACCTGGCGCTGACCCTGGATGGCGTCGACCATCAGGGCGCGCTGGCCGCCGCCTTCGGATTCCACCAGAAGCGCCACGCCCTCGACCGGGTTGGCCTGGGTGGCGCGGAAGTTCAGGATGCGACCGACATCGACCAGTGGGCAGAAGCTGTTGCGGATCGAGATCAGCCGGTGGTTTGCACCGAAGGAGTGGATCGCGGCCGCTTCCGGCTGCAGGGTTTCGACGATCGCAGTCAGCGGCACCACCAAGGTCTGGCCGGCGACGGTGACCACCATGCCGTCGAGGACGGCGAGCGTCAACGGCAGGCTCATGGTGAAGACCGAGCCGTGGCCCGGCTTGGAGGTGATGTTGATACGGCCGCCGAGCGCCTGGATCGAACGCTTGACGACGTCCATGCCGACGCCACGGCCGGAGATGTCCGAGATCTTGTCGGCCGTCGAGAAGCCCGGCAGGAAGATCAGGTTGTCGATTTCTTCGTCCGACAGGTTGGAATCGGCCGGGATGAGGTCGTTGTCGATCGCCTTCTGGCGGACCTTCTCGCGGTTGATGCCGGCGCCGTCATCGGCAAGCTCGATCAGGATGCGTCCTGAACGATGCTTGGCGGTCAGGCGGACCGTGCCTTCGGTGTTCTTGCCGGCGGCTGCACGCTTTTCAGGCGTTTCGATGCCGTGGTCGACGGCATTGCGGATCATGTGGGTCAGCGGCTCGGCAAGCTTGTCGATGACCGTCTTGTCGACTTCGGTATTTTCACCTTCGGTGATGAGGCGGATCGATTTGCCGGTCATGTCGGCGATTTCGCGGACGATACGCGACATGCGCTGGAACACCGGCTTCACCGGCTGGGCGCGAATCGCCATGACCGAGTCCTGGATCTCGCGGGTGAGCTGCTGCAACTCCTCGAGACCCATGTTGATCGAGGAGGTACCGGTCGTGTCGTTCTCGATGACGCTCTGCGACAGCATCGCCTGGTTGATGACCAGTTCGCCGACGAGGTTGATGAGGCGGTCGACACGGTCGAGATCGACGCGGATCGTCTGGCCGGCGCCGGCGGCGGCGTTGTTCTGGGCGGCAGCACTTGCAGCGGCTGCTGCGGCGGCGGCCGATTCCTTCTTCTCGACACGGGCGGCGGCTGAAGCCATCTGCGTGATGTTGGAGGCGGTCTCGGCGGCGGCAACGGCGGCGGCCGTCTCCTCGGCCCTTGCGTTGGCGGCGGAAACTTCTTCCGTTGCGCCGCTCTCATCCAGGATCGACAGATCGAAGGGAACCGGCACCATCGGCAGTTCGTCGTTGCTGGTCGCGTCGGCCCTTGCTTCCTCGACCGGCTTCACCGTCAGTTCGCAATCCCACTCAGCAAATTCGAAGACGGTACGAATGGCGTCCTCGCCCTTGTCCGTCTTGATCGTGACGTTCCAGAAGAAATAAGCGCCTTCCGGATCGAGTTCCTCCAGGCCCGGCAGGTCGTCGGTATTGCAATAGATGGTCATTTCGCCGAGGCGCGAGAGGTCGCGCAGCAGCAACGTTGCATCATTGCCCTTGGAATAGAGTTCGTAGCGCGGCTTGAAGATGACTTCATAGGCCGGCATGCCGGAGTCCGCACCGCCCTCGCCGCCAAAATCGTCGAAGGAAAAGGGGACCGGCTGGAAGCCGCTGTCGTCGGTGGGCTTGACTGTCGGCGCCGCAGCGGCCGGAACGGCCTTGGCCACGGGCTTTGCTGCGCCCTTCGGGGCCGGCGCCTCGGCCAATGCCGAGGGAGATGGCAACTCACCGTTGGCCAGCGCCTCGAGCTCCTTGACCAGGCTTCGGCTGCGGCTTTCATCGACGCTGCCGCCGTCACGCGCAGCATTCGTCAGGTCGGCGAGCACGTCGGCCGACTTCAGCATCACCTTCAGGACGTCCTGGGTCGGCTCGAGCTTGTTGGATCGAACGCAATCGAGAGTGGTCTCGAAAACATGGGCGAAGGCGACCAGATCATCAAGGCCGAAGGCGCCGGCGCCACCCTTGATCGAATGCACGGCACGAAACACCGCATTGACGGTTTCCGGATCGCGATCGCCATCATTCAATTTCAGAAGACCGGATTCCAGCTCGGCGAGCTGTTCCTCGCACTCCTGGAAAAAGATCTCTTTGATTTCGTTCATATCCATCGGTGCAAATCCTGGGTTTAAGCGGTTACACGCTCAATGGCATCGATCAGTTTGGCCGGATCGAAAGGCTTGACGATCCAGCCCGTGGCACCGGCCTGGCGGGCGCGGTTCTTCTTTTCCGCGTCGCTTTCGGTGGTCAGGACCAGGATCGGGATCGCCCGATATTTTTCGTTGCGGCGGACACCTTCGATGAAGCCGAAACCATCGAGGCGCGGCATGTTGATGTCGGTCACGATGACGTCAGGATTGGACTCTTCGAGAATCTCGAGACCCTCGATGCCGTCTTCCGCCTGAATCGTCTCGAAGCCGGCATTGTTCAGCGTCACGAGAAGCATGTTTCGGATGGTGCGGGAATCATCCACGGTAAGAACTTTTTTCTTCATTGCCGAATCTCCTTGGCAAGCAGGTGATCAATATTGACGCCCGCCAGCTGCATGGTTTTCTGAAATGCGTCGGACACCTTGGAGAAGGTGAATGGCTGCTTGTCCTGCACCCAGGTCTTCTCGGCGGACATCAGAACCTGGGCACAAAGAGCACCGATCCGTTCGACGCCGGAAGCGTCTATTGACAGGCCGCTACCCCTGAGGGAGAGAAGTTTGTCGCGCAAGGCGGAAGCCTCGTTGAGGTCGAGCACCGCTGTCAAATCCAGCGTCTTGCCACTCTTCTTTGCTGCCATCAGCTTTTCCTTGTCCCCTTGTCCCCGGCCCGAGAAGACGAGCTGAGGCAATCATCCGATAGGTTAGTAAACATTCCGCCCACCTCCGACGCTTGCGAACGGCCGCGGAAGGCTAAAATCATCATTTTCGTATTCGTCTTCGGCCACAGCCGGACGGGCGGCGGCTTCGATGGCGCGCGGCGACGTCACACGAACCGGCGCCGGGCGTCCGGCATTGGCGTTTTCCCGGGCGATGCGGAATTCGCGAATCGTCTGACCGAGTTCGAGAATGACGGTATGAAGGTGGTCGGCGCCTTCGGCGGAACGCTCCGCAAGGCCGGCGCTGTCCGCCACCTCGCTACCCAGGCCCTTGATGTCTGAAGTCACGATGTCGAGGCTTGCGGCATGTTCGCCGGTTCGGGTGGCGATGCCCGCGATGGCGGCATTGATGTCGGTGACCTGACGCACGATGCTGCCGATCGAATCCTGTGTGCGGCCGACCATCTGCACGCCTGCGTCGACCTGGGCCTTGGTCGTCGTCACCAGCGTCTTGATCTCGCGGGCGGCTTCGGCCGAGCGCTGGGCCAGCGCGCGGACCTCCTGGGCGACGACGGCAAAACCGCGGCCGGAATCGCCGGCGCGAGCGGCCTCGATGCCGGCGTTCAGCGCCAGAAGATTGGTCTGAAAGGCGATCTCGTCGATCGCGCCGATGATCTGGCCGATCTTTTCGGCTGACTGCTCGATGTCGGCCATGGCGCTGATCGCGCGGCCGACGACCTCGCCGCTTTGTTCGACGGCGGCGCGCGTCGAGGCGGCGGCCTGTTCGGCAGTGCGGCTGTCGGCAGCACCGTCGCGGACACTGCCGGCGATACCGGCAAGGGCAGCGGCAGAAAGCTGCAGCCGGTCGGCCTGGTCCGAAGCCGTGCCGGCGAACTGCCTGGACAGGCCGGCAAGCGAGCCTGTCGCCGCTTCGGCCTTGAGCGTGCGCTCGGTGATGGCGGTGAACTCGGCCTGGAGGCCATCCAATGCGCCGTTCAGCGCGGCGGCGATCGCGGCATGGGCTCCATCGACCGGCGCGCGCCGCGTCAAGTCGCGTGCCGACAGGCCTTCGATGACATCGCCGAAGATCCTGACGATCTCGGCCTCGTTATCGGCGCGCTGATCGGCAAGCGCGCGCTGTTCAGCGGCGCGCTGCGCGTTGAAGCGGAGCGAGACGGCGATTTCCACATCGACCATGACGATGCGGATGATCGCTGTCATCAGATCGGAGATTTCGCGGGTGCGACGCTTGGCGGACGGCAGCAACGATCGGCCGGCGATCTGCTCGGCGAGACCGGAAACAACATGCTCCAGCACGACGCCATGGCCAGCCACGTGCCAGCGCGGATCGAGGCCGATCTTGCTTTCGGTATCGGAGAGAACCTTGACGCGCTCGGCATAGAGACTGTCGAACCGCGCATCGGTCAGCACATCCCAGTGCGAGGACTGCAGATCATGCAGGCGCTCGACTTGGCGCTCGCTCTCGAAATTACGCGCGGCGTCGGGGAATGACTGGAACCTGTGGAAGAGATCTCTGAGACCTGCCTTCAAATGCGCTTCGAGGGCCGGTCGATTGCGGCGCACCAGCTCGCACTGGTCGGCATCGAGACCGACAAAGCGCAGGCGGTCGCGCAAGCTGCCTGCCTGCGCTCCACGAGCCTGATCTGATGGCATATCCTGCCTCAACGCCTGTCCCCGACCACATTCCGAGCGAAAGCCCGGCCAAAAACTTTTGCAGCATCCGTCGAAACGCAGGTCTGGAGACGGTCCTCACCAACCGGTTACAACCGGCGGATCGAAGCCCCTTGATCAGCTATGTTTCGGAGCTGTCTGAAGAGATGGATACCGGATCAACCCGGTACGGCGGGACGGCGTCATGCCTGGTGGGAACGAGTGAATCTTCCCATTCCGACGTGTAAACCAATGTTTATGGTTAATTCCTTGCTTGAAGGTTAATAAGCCTTTGGCAGCACCGGCTTTTGAAGCAATTCAAGGCCGTTCACAGCAAATACTGCTGCGGAGTTGCACGGCTGCTACAAGGCACACGCAAGCTCCGTGATATACGCCGGTCGATAACCAAGACATGACGTCGACAAGGACAGAGCAATGATTGTTCTCGGATTGGGTTCCTGCTTGATTGCAATGACGCTGCTCGCCGCCGTCGCCCGCCTCGATTTTCTCGCCGCAAGCCGCGATATCCGCGCGCTTCGGGTGTTCTAAAACCCATCCATCCCCGTTGGCAGTCCGGCACCTTTGGTGTATCGCACTGGCGCCTTTCATGTCAGCGGAACACTCGCTTATGTCCCCCAGATCTGGTCTCCTCATCGTTCTTGGCTTCACGCTCTGGCGCGTCGTTACGCTGCATTTCGATCAGACGGACCTGTTCGTCGACGAGGCGCAGTACTGGTTCTGGGCGCAGAATCTCGATCTCGGCTATTATTCCAAACCGCCGATGATCGCTTGGGTGATCCGGGCGATGACCGAGCTTTCCGGCTCCACCGCCATCTACTGGATCCGGCTCTCCGGACCACTGATCCACATGGCGGCGGCACTGGTTCTGATGAAGGTTGCAAAGCGTTTCGTCGGCCCGGAGATCGAAGGGTGGACAGGCGCCACCTACATTACCCTCCCGGGCGTCGCACTTTCCTCGGTATTCTTCTCGACCGACGTGATCCTGCTGTTCTTCATCGCGATCAGCTTGTTTGCCTATTTCGGCTTGACGCAGCGTCGCTCGGTGGGGCTCGCGCTCGTCATGGGCCTCGGCGTCGGCCTCGCCTTCATGACGAAATACGCCGTGCTGTTCGTCGTTCCGGGCGGCGCGCTTGCTCTCCTCTTCATTCCGGCGGCGCGCATCGCCATCCGGGATTTCATCATTGCGGTCGCGATCGCGACGGTGGTTGCCTTGCCGAACCTTTGGTGGAACCTGCAGCACAATAATACGACGGTGCGGCATACGCAGGACATCGCCCACTGGAGCGAACTCGGCATCAATCTCCGTCGCGGGTTTGAATTCTTCTCCGCCCAATTCGGCGTCGTCGGGCCGATCATCTTCTTTGCGATGCTCTGGGCAGTCTATCGCATGATCAAGGGCAGGAGCGACGATCGGGAAAAGATGCTGGTCTGGCTGTCGATGCCGGTGGTGGTGCTGATCACGCTACAGGCAACGGTCGCCAAGGCCTATGCGAACTGGGCGGTGACCGCCTATATCGCCGGGACCATCCTTGCCGTCTGGCTGCTTTATCGGATGTGGCCGAGGGGCCTGAGACTGTCGCTCACCATCAACGGCATCGCCAGCCTGCTGTTTCCGCTGGCGACGGTCTTTCCGCAGCAGTTGCTGCTGCCGAACGGCGACGAACTGATGAAGCGCTATCTCGGCCGCGCCGAGGTCAGCCGCGAGGCCGCCGCACTCGCGGCTCAGGCCGGCACCGACATCATCGTCACCGACAATCGCGACATGGTCGCCGATCTTTTCTATACGCTGCGCGATGCATCCTACCGGATCTATGCGCGGGCGCCGGCCGGCCTTCCGGAGAGCTATTACGAACAGGAATTCGCTCTACCTGCCGACATCACCGGCAAAGTGCTTTTCCTGACGGATGGGTCCCTGACCTGCGCCGCGGAGACGCCCGAGGTTCTGAAGAACTGGCAGCCGACGGAGGGCTATTACAGGGGTAAGTCGCTCTCCGTCTACAGGGTCTCCGCCACCTGCCTGGCGCCCTGAGTCGATCGATTCCGATTTGAGGAATTATGCCGTGGACAGGCAGAGGCCGGTACCCGCCCCATCGATCTCGACGAATTGGACCCCGCCTTCCTCGAAGGCGAGGCGCAGCTGCGCCTCCGTCGCGCGGTGGATGTCGTGGAGGCGACCCTCATAATCGCGGATGGTGCTGCGCGAGACGGCGGCCCTGTCGGCAAGATCGGTCTGGGTCCAATCGAGCAATCCGCGCGCCGCGCGGCAGAGTGCGGGAGTGAGAATTGTTTCCCTTGCGCCTTGACCCATAATTTCAACTTACCCATATTGGTCGATATAGACCATATATGTCATATTACGAACGGGATTTCCAGATCGGGAGACAGCAATGCCACACGATACGCCCTTGATTTCGACAATCGTCGGCGGCCTCGTGCTGGCTTTCGTCTTCGGCGCGCTTGCCCATCGGCTGCGGATGCCGCCGCTCGTCGGTTATCTCATAGCCGGCGTGCTGGTCGGACCACACACGCCGGGTTATGTGGCGGATCAGAGCCTGGCGCCGGAACTTGCCGAAATCGGCGTCATCCTGCTGATGTTCGGCGTCGGCCTGCACTTTTCGCTGAAAGACCTGCTGTCGGTGCGCGGCATCGCCGTGCCAGGCGCGATCGCGCAGATCGCCTTCGCGACGCTGCTCGGCTGGGGGCTCGGCGCCTTCATGGGCTGGCCGACCGGCGGCAGCCTGGTCTTTGGCCTGGCGCTTTCGGTCGCTTCAACCGTGGTGCTGTTGAAAGCGCTGCAGGAGCGGCGCCTGGTCGAAACGGAGCGCGGCAGGATCGCCGTCGGCTGGCTGATCGTCGAGGATCTCGCCATGGTGCTGGCGCTGGTGCTCATCCCGGCCGCAGCCAGCATCGGCGGTGACGGTCACGCGCCTGTCGAGCCGCTCTCGGCCGGGCTGAACCGCCTGTTGGGCCTCGATCTCGGCATCGGCGGCATGATCGCCATGACGCTGGTGAAGGTGGCGCTGTTCGTGGCGCTGATGCTGGTCTTCGGCCGCAAGCTCATTCCATGGACGATGCACCGCATCGCCCATACCGGGTCGCGCGAGCTGTTCCGGCTCGGCGTACTGGCGATTGCGCTCGGCGTCGCTTTCGGAGCGGCAAAGCTCTTCGGCGTGTCGCTGGCGCTCGGCGCCTTCTTTGCCGGCATGGTGCTTGCAGAAAGCGAACTCAGCCATCGCGCCGCACAGGAAAGCCTGCCGCTGCGCGACGCCTTTGCCGTACTCTTCTTCGTCTCGGTCGGCATGCTGTTCGATCCGAACATCCTGATCGACAAGCCGCTGCCGATCCTCGCCACCATCTTCATCATCGTCATCGGCAAATCCGTCGCCGCCCTGCTGATCATGCTCGCCTTCAAGAAGCCACTTAGCACGGCGCTGACGATTTCGGCCAGCCTCGGCCAGATCGGCGAATTCTCCTTCATCCTCGCCGCCCTCGGCGTCGAACTCGGGCTGCTGCCGGAGGAAGGCCGCGATCTGATCCTTGCCGGCGCCATCATCTCGATCATCCTCAATCCGCTGCTGTTCTTCCTCTGCGACCGCGTGCGGCCGCTGCTGGACGGGGCAAAGCGGGAAGAGGTGGTGGCGGCCCCTCTCGCGGCAGCTGCGATCGCCGCCCAGGAGGAGGTTTTGCCCGAAGACGACGAGGTGCACCCGACCGCTCTCAGCGGCCACGCCATTCTCGTCGGCTACGGGCGGGTTGGCAGCATCGTCGGGCAGAATCTCAAATCGTCAGCCACACCTTTCCTCGTCATCGAGGATTCCGACAAGCGCATCGGCGAGCTGAAAGCTCAGGGTATCGAAACCCTGATGGGCAATGCGGTGATGCGGGAAACGCTCGACCTCGCCAACCTTTCCGCCGCCCGCAGCCTTGCCATCGCCATCCCGAACGCCTTCGAGGCCTGCCGCATCGCCGAGCAGGCGCGCAGCGTCAATCCGTCGATCCTCATCGTCGCCCGCGCCCATTCCGACGCCGAGGTCGATGAATTGAAGCACTATGGCGCCGACACCGTCATCATGGGCGAGCGTGAAATCGCGCTGGGTATGGTTGACCGGCTCGCCCAAGTGCATCATGAGAGTGTGCCCTATGAAGACGAGCGTGGGCCTGATACAATTATCCCGGCGGATGACGCTCCGCCGCAAAGAGAATGAGATTGGCGCGCTTTTGAGCCGATACGGGAGTGACATCGCCGGGACGGAGAAGATGGAGCTGGACCAGCACCGTCTGACCAACCGTGTCGCCGCTTCTCTCCTCGTCGCCATCCTTGCCTATCTCGGCCTGCTTTTCGGCGGCAATCTGGTCATCTCGCCGGCCGCTGCCGTCAATACGCTTTCCTCCTCCGGCCGTGATCCGCAACCGCCGCAGCTGACTGCGCGCGATGCCGTGCGCGGGTTGCTCGCCACCGAGCGCAAGCTTGCGCCGAAGCAGGCAGCTCATGATGCCGGATCGCCCGCCCTTGTCGCTGCCCCGGTTGTCGATTTCGCCGGATGGAACATATCGGCCGCTTTTCCGGCATCCGAAGCTCTGCTTCATGCCGTGGTCTCCAGGACCCATCAGCCGCGCGCACCGCCGGCTGCTGCCTGACGTTTGCGCCGAGGCGCTTCCGACATCTGACGACATGCCGCCAGCGCCCGAGCGCCGGCCCCCCGATTATCTAAGGAATACAACATGCGTACTTCACCATGGCTGGTGTTCACCTATACCGTGATCATCTTTCTCGGCCTATTGATCGCCCTGCCGAACGTCCTGCCGCAATCCGTCCTTCAGCGCGTGCCAGCATGGCTGCCGCATGAACAGGTGTCACTCGGCCTCGACCTTCGCGGCGGCTCGCATCTCGTTCTGGAAGTCGACGAAGCGGACCTGACCAAGGAGCGGCTGCAATCGCTGCTTCAGGACGCACGCCGCGTGCTGCGCGAAAAGGGCATCCAGCCGAAGGCCGTCGTCCGCAGCCAGAACCAGATCGTCGTGACGCTCGCCGATGCCGCGCAGAGCGATGCCGCCGTCACCGACCTCAAGACGCTCGCCAATCCGATCAGCACCGGCATCAGCGCCGGCCAGACGGATCTTGATGTCACCGCGAACGGCGCCACGATCACCATCGGCTTCTCGCCGGCCGGCATCTCGACCAATGTCGATAATGCCGTCCAGCAGAGCCTTGAAGTCATCCGTCAGCGCGTCGACCAGGTCGGCGTCTCCGAGCCGACCATCCAGCGCGTCGGCGCCAACCGCGTGCTCGTCCAGCTACCGGGCGCCCAGGATCCGTCGCGCCTGCGAGAGCTTCTCGGCTCCACCGCCAAGATGTCGTTCCACATGCTGGCGCCGAACAACGAGGCGGGACCTGGCGTGACCATGCTGAAGGACGAGGAAGGCAGGTCCTATCCGGTCCTCGACCGCGTCGAAATCTCCGGCGACCGGCTTTCGGACGCCCGCGTCAGCTTCGATCCGAACACGCATGAGCCGGTCGTCAGCTTCCGCTTCGACAGCGCCGGCGCCACCCGCTTTGCCGAAATCACCCGTCAGAACGTCGGCAATCCGTTCGCCATCGTCCTCGACGACAAGGTGCTAAGCGCGCCTGTTATCCGCGAGCCGATCACCGGCGGTTCCGGCCAGATCTCTGGCAGCTTCTCGGCCGACAGCGCAACGACGCTTGCCGCCATGCTGCGCGCCGGCGCCCTGCCCGCCAAGCTGACGGTCATCGAGGAACGCACCGTCGGCGCCGACCTCGGCGCCGACGCCATCAAGATGGGTATTTATTCCGGCCTCGTCGGCTTTGCGCTCGTCGCACTGTTCATCTTCGTTCTCTATGGCACTTGGGGCGTTCTGGCGAATATCGCGCTCCTGATCCACACGATCCTGACCTTCTCGGCCCTGACGCTGGTGGGTGCGACGCTGACGCTGCCAGGCATTGCCGGTGTCGTGCTCGGCATCGGTCTTGCGGTCGACGCCAACGTTCTGATCAATGAGCGCATCCGAGAGGAAACACGCAAGGGCAAGAGTGCCTTCGCCGCCATCGATACCGGCTTCCGCCGTGCCTATTCGACCATCATCGACGGCAACATGACGGCCCTGATCGCTGCGGCCATCCTGTTTTATTTCGGCTCCGGGCCGGTTCGCGGCTTCGCCGTGACCATGGCGCTCGGCCTGATCATCTCGATGTTCACCTCGGTCGCCTTCGTGCGCGTCGCGATGATCGAGATCACCCGCCGCAGCAAGCTCAAGGTGCTGAACATCCGGCCGCTGATCCCGTTCAGCCCCTATGACAAGCACATTCAGTTCATGAAGGCGCGCTTCTTCGGGGTCACCGTTTCGGCGCTGCTTTCGATCGCTTCGGTCCTGCTGTTCATCCATCCGGGTCTGAACTACGGCGTCGATTTCCGCGGCGGCATCCAGATGTCCGTCAAGACCAGCGGCCCGGCCGATCTCGGCACATTTCGCGATGGCCTGAACACTCTCGGGCTCGGCGAAATCACATTGCAGTCCTTCGGCGACAAAAACAGCATTCTTGTGCGTGCCCAACGGCAGGAAGGCGGCGAAGAGGCGCAGACGGCAGCGGTGACCAAACTGAAGGCCGAAGTCGCCAAGATTGATCCGGGCGCCACCGTCGAAGGCACAGACGTCATCGGTCCGAAGGTCAGCGGCGAGCTTGCCTGGGCCGGCATCCTGTCGGTGGTGATCGCCAGCTTCGCGATGCTCATCTACATCTGGGTGCGGTTCGAATGGCCGTTTGCCGTCGGCGCCATCGTCACGCTGGTGCTCGACGTCACCAAGGCGATCGGCTTCTTCGCGATCACCGGCCTCGACTTCAACCTGACAGCCATCGCCGCCATCCTGACGCTCGTCGGATACTCAGTGAACGACAAGGTTGTCGTCTACGACCGCATGCGCGAAAACATGCGGCTCTATAAGTCGATGCCGTTGCGCGAGATCATCGACAAGTCGATCAACGAGACCCTGGCGCGAAGCCTCTACACCAATGCGACGGCCTTCCTCGCGCTGGTGCCGATGGCGATCTGGGGCGGCAGCGCCGTCTCAAGCTTCGCGATCCCGATGGTCTTCGGCATTCTCGTGGCCGGCGCCTCTTCGATCTTCATCGCGGCACCGATCCTGCTCTTCCTCGGCGACTGGCGCCGCCGCCATGCGAAGGCACCGGCAACCGACGGCGCAGTCGAAATCATCCCGCCGGAACAGGGTCGCCCGCGCAAGTCAGCGAGCTAAAATCCGCGTGTAAACGCATCTTGAAGAGGGCGCCGGTTGCAGAACCGGCGCCCTCTTTCTATTGTCGACCAAAGCGCGATGGCGAAAAATGTGAGCGTTTTCGGCATCATGCTCAACTTCAATAAGTTAGATCCGGATTCCGGTTTCGGAATTCTCCGCCAAAAGATCGGGGAAGCGCCAATGTCATCCAACCCGACGAGACCGCAGGAAACCAACGTTGCCGGCGATAGCGAGGAGCGCATCAAGCGTTTTCTCGCAACCGCCTCGCACGACCTGCAATCGCCGCTCCGTCATATCGCCATGTATGCCGAGCTGCTGCTCGACGATCTCGAGGAGACGCTGGACGGCGAACAGCTTCAGAGCCTCAGGATGATCATGGAAAAGGCGCAAGTCGCGCAGCGCCTCACCAAGGCATTGATGAGCCTTGCCGGCGGAACACCTCAGGTGACGCCTGAAGAGGTCGATCTGCAGGCGCTGGCCGAAAATGTCTGGGGCGAACTGACCGACGAGACGGCGACCCACGACGCGACGCTTGAGAGCCAAGGCCTGCCCTCCATCCGCACCGACCCTGCCCTGCTCGGCCTGGCGCTGAGGCATCTGCTGACCAATGCCCTCATCTATCGCAGCGAAGCGCCCCCGCATGTGGGCATTGCGGCGGAGCGAGAGGGGACCGATTGGTTGATCCGGATTTCCGACAATGGGATGGGCATCGATCCGGCTTATCGGGAGCGGATATTCGAGCCGTTCTGGAAATTGCCCAAGGAGGGAGCGGTCCAGGGCGCCGGTCTCGGATTGACGACGGCGCGGGAATTTCTAACAGCGCTTGGCGGCGATATCAGCCTTGAACATTCGGATGCAAGCGGCAGCCGCTTCGTCATCCGCCTTCCCATCGCTTGATCGTTAGATACTGTAGTCGTCCTTCCAAAAATCCGGGACGTCGTAGGTCACATATTCGCGGATGATGTGCTGCAGTGTCTGGGCATCGATTTCATCCTTGCCGATGCGGAAATCGACGCCGTAATTCGGGAATTCCTGGAAATAGCCGCCCGATATATCGGTCGAGACGACGCCGATCGGGCCGGTGTAACCGATGCCGCGCAATTCCGGTACCGTTTCGCGGAAATCGGCGTTCGGCAGGAGGCGGTTGTCGAGCAGGATCAGATCGAAACGCTCCAAGCGGATCTTTTCCAGGGCGTCACCGATCGATGGCGAATATTCAACCTCGACGGCCGGCTCGGAGAGATCGGCGATCTTCTTCTTGAGCGCACGGAATTCGATGAATTCGTCGTCGACAAAGAGAACTTTTACGGCGTTCCTTCGGCCCGTTTCGGTGATCATCTCATTTCCCCAATCCCGAAACCACCGTCACGAAACCAAACCATTCCTCAAGGCGATCGCCACCATGTGAACGCGGTTGACAGCGTCAAGTTTGCGTGCGGCCGCGGTGATGTGCGAATTGACCGTGTGTTCGGAAAGACCGAGAATGATGGCGATCTCAGCCGACGTCTTGCCTTCGCTCGT
Source organism: Rhizobium sp. NZLR11 (assembly GCF_019685115.1). Lineage (NCBI taxonomy): Bacteria > Pseudomonadati > Pseudomonadota > Alphaproteobacteria > Hyphomicrobiales > Rhizobiaceae > Rhizobium > Rhizobium sp. NZLR11. Next base: position 546,928 of record NZ_JABDWD010000001.1, read on the forward strand.
CCATTTGACAATTTCCTGCTCGCGCTGGGTCAGCCGTCCGGACATTTCCTGCGTCAAGATTTCCTCATAAAGCTTGTCGAAAATGCGCATGGCGTCGAGAAGCATGTCGGCGACTTCGCTCTGATCCGGCTCCTGGCGCTCGCCGCTGAGCACGAGGCAATAGCGCCGCCCTTCCGGCGTAAACAGCGGGATGAACAAAAAGACGCCACTCCGGAACTCGTTGAAAACGAGATCGGAGCGATAGTCTTCCGGCTGTGCGCTTCTGCCATGAACCGGGGTTGCCAGAAACTGGGCGGACTTTGCCCGGACGGTCCCCAGCGCTTCCTTCAACGTCGTGATGAAAAGGCCGACACGCCGCTCGGCGACATTGGTGATGACGACATCGCGTTCAGCGAAAGGGGCCGAAGCCTCGGAGATGCGGGCCAGCGCGAAATGATCGAAGTTGTAGTGCTGCGCCGCCGACTTCAGCAGCCGGAAAAAATCGGTGCGATTGATCGCCCGGCTCAGTTCCGGTCCGGCGTGAAAGGGAATTGCCGGGGCATTATTCATTCCCACTCTTCCTCTCCTCCCGCCAATACCTCCAATCCCGAAATCTTGGGATATACGTCTTTAACGCGAAGAGCTACAAAAATTGCGAGACGGTTGATGACGAATATCGAAAACGGGGGCTTTCGATATCTAAGGCGGAAATCATCAATTATCTCAACGACAAGTGATGCACGGGCAGATTTTACTGAGGGCAGTAGTTCTTACCTGGGTATCGTATTCTTCCTGCATTCAACATCCATGAATGCGAGAAGGCAGTGCCAGACGTAAGCGCGAGAGAGCCGACAGGCCCATTCAGCTAAGGGGTTGGCTGATGTTCGTGGCGGCGAACGCGGGTTGATCGGTTCTCTCAACGCTTATTTTGCGTACCATTTCCTTCGCGTCGGTTGCATCTTGTGATGCGTCCTCGACCTTGTCAATTGCGGTTCGTCATATGGCTTGGACAAAGAATGGAGTATGGGTTACCGGGCGCTCGCCGTTTCCTACATCTCAAGATTGAGAAGAATCCTGGCGAGGTCAAGCGGCTTTTCCAGATAGGCATCGGCGCCGGCCTTAAGTGAGCGCGCACGATCCTCGGCAGCATCCGAGCCGCTGCAGACGGCAAGCCGCATCGCTTTGAAACGATCGTCCCGACGCAGCGTGCTCACCAAGGCAATGCCGCTGTCGAGCGGCATGTAGAGATCGGCGACCAGCAGCTCCGGCAGGGCCCAGCCTTCCGCCGCACGCTGTTCCAGCGCCGCCAGCGCCGTCTCGGCGGTCGAAAAACAGAATAGATCAACCTCTATCTGCTGCTTCCTGCGGATATAGTCGAGATAGAAGAGATCATCCCTGCTGTCATCGACGTAAATTATGGTAGGCATTCAGCACCATGATTTGGATATTGTTCGAATGAACTTCGCTGTCCTTCAACGTCACGATATCGCGGTTTCACGAAAATTCGATCCATCTTATCGAAAAATCATTTCGCAAAAAGCGCAGCACCGCCCTCCCCTGCCTATTGAGTATTCCTCGATTTCGGAAAAAATGGCCGCGCGAACCGAGGAGGACACGACGAGTGCAGGATAAGTCCAACGTGGACCTGCAGGACCAACGGAGGCGGTGGCGCTACCGTGGCTTCGCGATTGCGGTTGGCGGCCTGATGGTCCTGCTCGGAATGAGCGCCGTTGCCGGTTGGCTGCTGCAGATCACGGTGATCATTTCGCTCGTTCCCGGCTTTCCATCGATGGCCTTCAACACCGCGCTCTGCTTCGTGCTTTCCGGCGTGGGACTTGCCGCCTCGACGCTGGCTGTCCGTCGTTTTCGGATCGCGGCAACGATCATGGCAGGGTTTGCGGCGGCAATCGCCGCGGCCCGGCTCGTCGAAATCGCGACGCTCGGCCGGACCTTCCACAATGTCGACCTGCTGATCGCCCGCTTCGTCATCCCGCCCGATTTCATAGCGCAGATCGGCGGCGGCATGGGGCCGAACACGGCGTTGGTCTTCCTGATCGCCAATCTTTCGCTGCTGCTCTCTCTCCACGCGGTGAGGAAAAGCCAGGTGGTGCAGGAACTGACGAGCTACGTCGTCATCACCCTCGGCATGATCGCCCTGGCCAGCTATATCACCGATGCCGAACAGGGTTACCGCTGGGGGCCTTACGCGGCGATGGCGGTGCATACGGCGGTCGGCATCGTGATCTTCGGCTCGGGGCTTCTCGCCCGTTCCTGGTGGTTGCTGCCGGCAAACCGAGCGCAGATCCCGCTCTGGATCCCAGCTGCGGTTTGCTTCACCGGCCTTCTCGTCGATCTTTATACGCCGCTCGGTGTTGCGAACGGCATTCTCTATGTGCCGCTGGTGCTGACGGCGCTCTGGTTCGGTAACCGGAACGCGCCGCTTTTCTTCGCCTTTGCCTGCACCGTGCTGCTGATGCTCGGCTTTTTCGCCGTCAAGCACGACGAGGCAGCATTCTGGCAGGAGATCGCCAACCGCACGATCACGGCCGCGACGCTGTGGCTGATCGCGATCCTCATCTTTTATTTCATGCGCAACAATCACAACCTCGAAACCGAGCGGGTCCGTTTCGGCGCGCTGGTTCGCGGCACGCCCGATGCCGTCATCGTCATCGACGAGAGTGGAGCGATCAGGAGCTTCAACCCGGCGGCTGAAAGCATGTTTGGTTACTCCCCGCAGGAGACGATCGGCCGGAATATCAAGATGCTGATGCCCGAACCCTACCATTCCGAGCATGACGGCTATCTCGCCCATTACCGGCGGACCGGCGAGGAGCGTATCATCGGCAAGACGCGCATGGTCTCTGGACGGCGCAACAGCGGCATCGTCTTTCCGATCGACGTTTCCATCAGCGCCGTCGCCACCGGCGATACGAAGATCTTCGTCGGCATCGTGCGTGACATCAGCGAGCGCTCCCGGCAGGAAGAGCGGATGAAAACGACACTTGCCCAGCTCGAGGCCTATACGGCCGAACTCGAGCGCAGCAACCACGACCTCGACGAATTCGCCTATATTGCCTCGCATGATCTCAAGGAACCGCTGCGCGGCCTGCACAACCACTCGCGTTTTCTCCTCGAAGACTATGAGGACAAGCTCGACGACGATGGCGTGCGCCGACTGAACCGGCTGGTGCGCCTCAGCCAGCGCATGGAAAAACTCGTCAACGACCTGCTTTATTTCTCCCGGCTCGGACGGCAGCAGCTGGCGGTCAAACGCACCGATATCGGTCTGATCGTCAAGGATGTCGTTGCGACGATGGAACTCCTGCTGGAGGAGCGGCATGCCAAGGTCATTATCGACGGCCAGTTGCCTGATGTGGTCTGCGACGCGCCGCGGTTGACCGAGGTGTTCCGCAATCTCATCACCAATGCGATCAAATACAATGACAAGTCGGCACCGCTCGTTTCGATCGGCTATCTCGATCGGTTCGTAGGCGAGGACGGTACCGTTGCCCGCAACGTTTTTTTCGTCAGGGATAACGGCAAGGGCATACCCCAGGAATTCCATGAGGACATTTTTCGCATTTTCAAACGGCTGGAAAAGTCGCAGGATTCCGACGACGGAACCGGAGCAGGCCTCACCTTCGTCCGCAAGATCATCGCGCGGCACAACGGCGATATCTGGCTGGAATCCGAGGTCGGCGCCGGCACGACATTCTATTTTACTCTGGGAAAAAAGCGCGAGGGGCAGAATGCAGCAGCGTGACACGCAACCCATCCTGATCGTCGAGGACAGCGAAGACGATTTCGAAGCGACGATGCGCGCCTTCAAACGCACCAACCTGCGCAACTCGATCCGCTGGGCGGCCTCCGGCCAGGAAGCGCTCGACATGCTCGGCGCGATGGTGCCGAAACCGGGGCTGATCCTGCTTGATCTCAACATGCCGGGGCTTGACGGCCGCAAGACGCTGGAGGCGATCAAGTCGAACGCCGGCTGGCGCAAGATCCCGGTGGTGATCCTCACCACCTCCGACGACGAACGCGATATCGAAGGTTGCTATGCGCTCGGCGCCAATACCTATGTGCAGAAGCCGGTCGATCTCGACGGGCTCTTCGGGGCGATCCAGCGGCTGAAGGAATACTGGTTCGAAATCGCCATCCTGCCGCTTGAGGACTGACAGATTGGCGGAAAACTGCAGCATTCTCATCATCGACGACAATATCGACGATCGCGAGGCGTATCGCCGCATATTGGGCCGCGTCTCCAGTACCGCCTATTCCGTCCTGGAAGCGGAAACGGGTGAGGAGGGCCTTGCGCTGAACGGCCGGAAACGGCCGAACTGCATCCTGCTCGACTATTCGCTGCCGGGGCGCAATGGGCTCGGCGTTCTTGCCGATATCCTGGAGAACGATCCCGCCGCCAACGTCATCATGCTGACCGGCCAGGGCAACGAAACCGTTGCCGTCGAGGTGATGAAGAGCGGCGCGCGCGACTATCTGACGAAGGATTCGCTGTCGCCGGAAACACTGCATCGCTGCATCCAGAACGCCATCATGCACGGCATGCTGGAAGCACGGCTGGAGCAGAAGCGGCAATCGCTCGAGATCTTCACGCGCGCCATGGCCCATGATCTGAAGGAGCCGCTCCGGACGATCAAATCCTTCAGCCGCATCCTGCACGGTTCTGCAGCGCTTCCGGCTGAAGACCGGGAACTGCTCGATTACGTGCTCAGCGCCGCCGACCATATGGAAGATCTGATCGTCAAGGTGTCGGGTTTCACCAGACTCGAGGCCTCCGGCGGGCCAGTGCTGACGCCGGTCTCACTCTCTGATGTGCTCGATCGGGTGGAGAACAATCTGCGCCAGCAGACCGAAAGCCGCGGCGCCGTCATCATCCGCGGGGCGCTGCCGGAGGTTATGGGCGATGCGACGCTGCTGACCCAGCTGCTGCAGAATCTCGTGTCGAACGCCATCCGCTACTGCGAGCAGAAGGTTCCGGAGGTCACGATCTCGGGCGAAGCGCATGGCGATTTCTGTCGCCTCACCGTGCGTGACAACGGGCCGGGCATCGATCCTCAGCATCGCGAACTGATCTTCCAGCCATTCAAGCGCCTCGTCGGCCGCGGCATCGAGGGCACCGGGCTCGGCCTTGCCATCTGCCGCCGCATCGCACAGCTGCACGGCGGCTCGATCTGGTGCGAGGCGGAAAATGGGCCGGGCGCCACCTTCATTCTCGACGTGCCGCTCTCCGAGACGAGGCCCGCGCCGCCTGCTGTTTCGGCCATCCCGCACAACAGCAAGCCGGCGGAGCAGCCAGGCGAAGGTGCAGGCCGGCTCGCCGAAGTGCTGCTAGTGGAGGACAGCCCGGCCGACATCCAACTTCTGAAGATCAAGCTGATGCGGCGGGAGAAGGTGGATTTCCACCTGCATGTCGCCACCAACGGACGCGAGGCGATGCGGCTGCTCGAAGAACGCGCCGGTAGCGCCGATGTGCCGCAAATCGACCTGATGCTGCTCGACATCAACATGCCGATCATGGATGGCTTCGAGGTGCTGCGTGCGCTTTCCGCCGATATCCGCCTCAACCAGATTCCCGTCTGCATTCTCAGCACGTCAGGCGATGAGAGCGACCGACAGCGGGCCAGAAATCTCGGCGCGCGCGCCTATATGGTCAAGCCGCCGACCCTGCAGCAACTCGAAGAGGCACTCGAAGATGTCGAACATTTGGAGTTGCTGCAGCGCGGCGATTCGCTTGCGCTTTGTGCGGAACAAAACTAAGCGGTGGTCATTGGCAACGGTATGACCTTCGCAGCTCTCATACTCGCGCTCCTGACGACACCGCTTCAATCAGGACTGCTTCCGATGGTATCAGGTATACATCACGTGACGGCCGTCACCCGAAAGGTGCAGGCGAACGTGGACTTTTACGTCGGTTTTCTCGGCATGCGGCTCGTCAAGCAGACGGCCGGCTACGAGGACGCGACACAACTTCATCTCTTCTACGGCGACGCGGCAGGAACGCCGGGTTCGCTCCTCACCTTCCTCGCCTGGGAAGATGGCGCGCCAGGCCGGGCGGGCTTCGGCCAGATCAGTGAAATATCACTGTCGATCGACCCCGCCAGCATCGGCTACTGGCTGACGCGAGCCATGAGTTTCGGCCTGCGCTCGGAAGGGCCGGCCGCTGAATTCGGCGAGCCTGTGCTGCGGCTGAAGGATCCGGACAACATCATCCTCAAGCTCGCGGGCGCAAAGACCCTGGTGTCGCCGGCTGCCTGGGACGGCGCATCGATCCCGGTCGAACATGCCGTCCAGCGCGTGCGCGGGGTAACCATGCTGACCGAGAAGCCTGCCGAAAGCCGCAGCTTTCTCGAAAGCCATTTCGGTTACCGCTTCCAGGCGAGCCGCGGCACGATCGACAGGCTGATTTCGCAATCCGGCGACGTCATCGACGTGCGCGATGCGCGTGGCTTCTGGTCCGGCGCGCCGGGCACCGGCACGGTCGATCACGTCGCCTTCCGCGCCGCGGACGAGGAGACGGTGCTTTCCGTCCGCAAGGCACTCGAGGCGACCGACGCCTCGCCGACCAGCATGCACGACCGCAAGTATTTCCGCTCGCTTTATGCCCGCGAGCCCGGCGGCACGCTGATAGAACTGGCGACCGACAAGCCGGGCATGACCGTTGACGAACAGCAGGCCGCCCTTGGGTCGAAGCTGTTCGCGCCGCCCGAAGCGATCACCAATCTCCACGACCTGAAGGTCATGCTGCCGCAATTTGCCATGCCCGGCCAACCGCGCATCAATTACCGCGAATTGCCATTCGTCCATCGCTTCTATACGCCGCCGGACCCCGACGGCAGCGTCTTCGTGCTGCTGCACGGCTCCGGCGGCAATGAGACGACGCTGATGCCACTGTTGAACAAGGCGGCACCGCGTGCGACGCTGCTTGGCGTGCGCGGCCGCGCGACGGAGGAAGGCTTTCCGCGCTGGTACAAGCGCCTTACCCCCTTCTCCTTCGATCAGAACGACATCAAGACCGAGGCGGAGGCCTTCGCTGCCTTTATCGAGGGTGCCGTCAAATCCTACGGGCTCGATCCTCAGAAAGTCGTCTATGTCGGCTATTCCAATGGCGCCAACCTATTGAATTCGCTGCTCTACCTGCACCCGAACCTGGTTCACAAGGCAGTGCTGCTGCGCTCCATGCCGGTTCTCAGCGACTATCCGCATGCCGATCTCAAAGGCACCGACCTGCTCGTCATCAGCGGCAAGACCGATGCCTACGGCAAATATGCCAGCGAGTTGGAAGCGCGGCTGAAGAGTTCGGGCGCCACCGTCGATTCCGACGTCATTCCCGGCGGCCACGATCTCGGCGATGCCGACGTGCCGATCATCCAGAAATGGCTGCTGCAGGAGAATCGCTGAGCGTCGTTTCCGAAAACGGCTAAACCTGAACGCGAGAAGCGCGGGCAACCATGATGCCGGCGAGCACGACGGCAGCGCCGAGCGCCTGCATCGTCCCGATTGCCTCGTTCAACAGTGCCCAGGCAAGGATTGCCGCGACGACCGGCTGCAACAGCAGCGTCAAAGAGGAAAAGGCCGGCGGCAGATAGGCCAGCGCGTAGGTGATCGCCACCTGTCCGCCGGCGTGGCTGATAAAGGCAAGACCGAAGAGGATCGACCAGCCATAGACGGTCGAGGGCAGCATCTGACCTTCGTAAAAGAAGCCGATCGGGAAGATGAAAATGGCAGCGGACGCCGTGCTCCACAGCATGATTCTGATCGTATCGAACCGGCTCCGCAGCCTGCCGATCGCCAGGATGTAGCAGGCGTAGAAGAAGGCAGCGATCATCGCGATGCCATCGCCGCTGAGATCGCCATTGCCGATGGCTGCCGGTCCGCCCTTCAGAACGACGACGCCTGCCAGCGCCAGGGCAAGCCCGAACAGGAAAACGCCGCTGATCCTCGCCCCGAAAAAGACGAAGGCGATCACCGTGACGAAGACCGGTGCGAGGTTGGCCAGCAGCGTCGCATTGGCAACCGAGGTCATGGTGAGCGAAAGGTGCCAGGCGGCGAGGTCGAGCGACAGCATGGCGCCCGGAAGGATCAGCATGCCGTAATCGGAAAGGCTCTGCGGCTTCGGGCCTGCATCCTTTTTCATGAGCGAAACGATGAAGATCGCGATCAGCGCCAGCGCTACGCGCCAGAAGGCCGTGGCCATCGGTCCGACTTCGGACAGCCGGACGAAGATCGGCGAGCCGCCGATCGCTGCCCCGCCCAGAATGAGGGCGGCGAGGGCGAGGCGATTGGAAGGCGAGGCTTCGGAAAGGGTGGAGGCAGCCTGCGACATGATCTTGATGCTTCTTCTAAGCCACCCGGATGCCCGGCGGCGGGACAATACCGCGAGGAACTATCAGAAGTCGGTCGTCGGCGACAGCCGAGGAGCGACAGATCGATCGAAAATCAGAGCGGATGGATATTTTTAGAGGTTGCCCGCAGCTTGACGGCGATCTCGGACGCGACGAAGAAGGCATGCTCGGTCACCTGCGGCAGGCCCATCAACTCGCCGAATGTACCCCGCGCCAGCGGGCCGGAGATCAGCAGCGAAGGATCGGCCGTTCCCGACGGGCCGATTGCCTCAGAACGCTCGGTGCAGGCAAGGCCGAGGCCGGTCGGATCGAGCGACAGGTGGCCGCTTGTCGCAAGGGCTGCAAGCCAAGGCTGGGTGTCAAGGATGCCGCCATGGGCCGGGCCGGTGGTGACGATGACGGCGTCATAGCACCGCTCCAGCGGCAGGCGCTGATGACGCGGCTGCAGGGCGCACAGAATGAGTTGGCCTTCGATGCGTGCATCCGCGACCGAACCGGCCAGGATGTCGAGGCGGCCCGCGGCAATCGCGGCGTCGAGCACAGCCTCGACCTGCGGCGCGATGCGGAAACGGTGCACATCCCAATAGGGACGCAGATGGCGGACGAGACGGCGTCGCTCAGTGTCCGGCAGCGCCTGCCAGAGATCGTGTCCCTGCGCCCGCACCTGATCGATCACGCCGTGCCAACTAATGCCCTCAGCCTTCGCCGCTTTTATGGCGGCGCGGATCCTTGCCAGCAGCGAGCCGGAAGAATGTGCCGCATCCACGACGAAGTCGCCAAAGAGCGGCTGCGGCACCGGCGCGTGCCCGCGCGAACGCAGACCGCGGCGCGAGATCGCGGACACCGGACCGTCATGTCCGCGCTCAGCAAGCGAGGCGATGACATCGGCGGCCGTCAGGCCGTTGCCGATGACCAGTACCCGGTCATGCGGGCGGATCACCTCGAGCGCGCCCGGCTTCGTGGTATCGGCGACGAAACGGGGATGGGCCGCAAGCCGGCTCGCCAGCCGGCCGGGGGCTGCGGGCGGCGGATGGCTGGTGGCGATCGCGACGATATCGGCCTCGGTCACGCCGCCCTTATCATCGCGGATGGTCCAGCGGCCGGCACGGCGCTCGACACCGGTCACCGCCGCCTGGCAATGCCGCACGCGACCGTCTTTCACGAGCGGCTTCAGCAGGGAGGCGACATAATCTCCGAACAGCCGGCGCCGCGGGAAGAGCGACCCATCGGGCTGTCTGGCCTGAGGGTCGCCGGCGACGGCGTCGCGGGCTTCGATCCAGGCCTGGAATTCGCCCTGGTCGTCGGGCTGCAGGCTCATCTTGGCGGCCGGGACATTGATGCGGTGGGCGGGATCGGCCGTGTCGTAGGCAAGGCCGCGGCCGAGTTCGGCGCGCGGCTCGAAGACCAGGATGACGGGAGGCTCGCCGTAGTTCGCCCGGGCGAGGTGATAGGCGACGCCGGCGCCGGAGACGCCGCCACCGATGATAGCGACGACGGGCCGTTCGGACTTCGGGAAAGGCTTAGACTGCATGGTGGCCGGATCATCGCTTTCGATGCCCAAGCATAGAAGCCGGGCATGGGTCGCGCAATCCTCCCCGGCAATTGTCTATAAATATTGTGTAGATTCAATCTATGCCGATATCGTCATCGAAAAATCGGGGTTGCCGCGGATCGTGTTGCTCACCGTGCAGATTTCATCCTCGGCTGCATGGACGATCTTCTGCCGGGTTTCCTCGTCGATGTCGCCCTTGATCGAGAAGGCGATATTGAACCTGGCAACACGCGAAAGACCTTCCGTCGCCTTCTCGCCGGTGACCTCGGCAGTGATCTCGCCGATCTTGTCGAGAACACCCATCTGGCTGGCGGCCATGCGGGCGCTGAGCACGAGGCAGGCCGAGAGCGAGGCATAGAGCAGATCGAGCGGATTGAAGCCCGGCTGCGACGGCGAGGTGACGATATCGATCTCACCCCCGGTGGCGGAGGTGACATGCGGAAAACCCGTGCGGCCGAGAACGGCGGTGGCACCGGTCGGGCGGGGACGGGCCTTGAGATCGACCATAATGAAATCCTTTTGACGAACTGTCTGCAGATGGCAATTTCCGCCCGGCGCCGCAACGGGCAAGGGCCGCCCGGCGGTTTCGGAACCTTTGCATTCCCTATCAGTTGATTACACCTGAACGAAATCAGCGACAAAGGTGAATTGCGATGCCTGATGTCCGTAGCGTGGACCGTCAAAGCGGGCGCATGGACGCGCGCGATCGGCTGATCGTTGCGCTCTATGCGCAGCTGAAAGCCGAGCGGGAAACGCGCGAAACGCTGGAATGGGCGATCCGCAACGGCGCCGTCTCGAAGGAAGTGCTTGAAGCGATCGCTGCCGATCCGGTTCCTGTCGTCACCAGCGAGGATATCGCTTCGCTGGAGAAGATCATCGCCCTCGACGAGCGGCGCAAACCAAATCGGAACTAGGCGCAATTCCAGCAAAGTGTGCAGTGGTTTGCATTCGGAATTGCGTGAAAACGAAAAGAGAGGAGATCCGAAATGGCCGATATCACCTATCAGGTCGTGCCGCACGACAATGGCTGGGCCTATAAGCTCGGAGACACGCTTTCGGAAACCTATGCAACGGCCGATGAGGCGATAGTCCATGCCAAAGACGCCGCGTCACGCCAGAAGATCGGCGATGGCGACGCGCTGCTCGCCTATCCCGCGGCCGATGGCGGCGGCTGGGCATTTCAGGAAATCGAAACCGATAAGAGCAACAGTCGGCTCTGATTTGCAGCGAGGATGGAATGGCCGCGCGGGCAGGCTGGAAAGGTCATCTGAAAGTGGGTGACCTTGCCTGTGCCGTCGGGCTTTACACCGCCATTTCTCCTCCGACCGCGTCTCCTTCAACATCATCAACCGCAGGACCGGCCATCGGGTGGAGCGGCAATTCGTCGACGGCGAGACCGGCAAACCGGTCGAGCGCGACGAACAGGTCAAGGGCTATCCGCCGGAGAATGGCGATTACATCGTCATCGAGGGCGACGCGTGCCTTAAACCCGTCGCGAGACAATTTCTCTTTGGCTACTGAATGGACAGTCAAACGACGCGACATCATGACGTGATTTTATCGGCTGGATTCGCGGAATGAGTTCGCTTAAAGTCGCGCCGCATAGCGAAGTGAGACGTGCCGCTTCAACAGGCTTGGGCCACTGGGCAGGTTTGCCCTGGCTGTATCGCCCGCCGGAACGGGCAGTTTGCGAAACTAGGACGACGTTATCGAAACGCCCAAACGAATTCGTTCTTCGCGAGCGGAAGCCGAGGAATGCAGAAAATCAGTTCCTGGCTCCGTTCAATCGAATACCGGCATGCCTTGATCGTGGCGAACAGCCGGAGTTTTCCAGATTGATCTATGTGAGCCTTTGATGACGATAGAAGATGCAGCTTTAGCAAGACACCACTATCCGGCGGGCTACCACCGGCAGTCTGTGCCCCGGTGGCGGGTCAGACGCGATGTGCTGGCAAAACTTGTTCTTACAATAGCATTTTATGCTGCTCTTTGGCGGGCCACAAGCATGTGGTACGGCCTGCCCGCAAACTTCGAAGACGGCGCATTTGTCGATCCACTTCCGATGAAGCTCTTGCTCTACAGCCTTATTCCTTTGTCGGGCTTGTATTTTCTGTTGGAGCAAAAGCAGTTCCTGCGGGTCTTTTCAAGGATTTCACCGTTCATCGTCGTTGTTGGCATTTCGTGCCTGACATCAATAGTCTTCTCCATCGACAAGGCCGCGTCCTTAAAAGGATTGGCCGCGGTCATCGTTCTCGCAATCCCACCTCTTCTGTACCGTGCGCGCTACGGCAACGTCGAAGCGTTCCGGATACTCGGGCGTTTTGCGATAGCGGCGGCATTTATCAACGTTCTCTACACAGTCGCTTTCCCACAATTCGCCATCATGCGTGGCAGCTATGCGGGCATGGTCAAAGGTGCTTTTTATCATAAGAACACGTTGGGACAGTTTTGCTCGGTCAGCTTTGTCTGCCTGTTATCGACGGAAAAGCTCGGCCGGCTTCGTTACAGCACCCTGATACGCTGGGCTGCGATGCTTTGCCTTCTTGCCTTGATTGTTGCAACGAAGTCCTCGACAGCAGTCGTCTTGACGATGTTCGGCAGCATGATGCTGTACGGCGTTCGCATTATTCACATCTACCCGAACCGTCTTTTTCGTTCCTTCGTCGTTTTCCTGTTGTTCGTGATCGTCGGCTTCGGCGCCAGCTTCGTTTATCTCGGGGTGGCCTCGGCAGTTGCAGAAGCATTCGGCAAAGACATTACTTTCTCAGGCCGCACCAACATCTGGGAACAGCTATTGCCATTGATATGGGATAAGCCCCTAACCGGTTATGGCTTTGCGATGTTTCGTCAGCCCGAGGTCATGGAGCAATATGTCAAGGTTACCTTCGATGCCCGCTCGACCCACAACACCTATCTTGAGTTAGCGCTGAATATCGGCATTCCAGGCATTGCCGCATGGAGTTTGTTTTTGCTGACCCGCCTGTTCAGGAAGATGACCATCGTCGACGCCGATCCGGCCGAATCCGGCGCCAGGCGAAAGGAGATTGCCATCATCATCCTCATCATGCTTGGAGCCATGACCGAGGCAGGCATGATGCTGGCACCGTTCATTCTCTGGCCCCACATGGTCATGGCGCTCTCCGAACTGCGTCCCAGGTTGCGGACAAACCGGAATCTACACCAGCCCTGAGCCTGAGGGAAGGGCTCGACGTCTGGCGCGCCTCCCGGATGGCTTGTATGGCGTTGGCACGCGCCCCAGTTCCAGCGCTGCCAGCGATAGGTCGATCTAGATCGAGAGATAGCGCTTCTGCCAAGGCAGCCTATGCTCCTGCCATGCGCGCGGCGTGAAGTCGTCATAGGCCGTCTCGGCGATCGCCAGCATCCAATTCTGCGCCTTGCGGGCCAGCAGCACGCAGGACAATTCCATGCCAGGCGCAACGGTGACGGAAGGCCGGTTGGCGCCTGGAATATCGATCCCCTTGTCCCGCCACTGGATGCGGATCTCATCGGGCTCGGATGACCATTGGCCAGACGAAACGGACGCTTTTCCGTCGGGCTTGAAGGCAAGCGGCGGCGGGGTGACGTTCAGGAAACTGCCGTCATTGAAATAATTGCCATCGATATCACCCGCAGTCGCTTTGCCCTTTCCCTTCAAAACGATATCCTGCTCGCAGCGCAGGAATATGTTGCGCCGGAAGCTCCCGGACCACGGACGGTTGGCGAAGAATGCGATGTCGCATTGGCTGATGACGTTGTCGTGGATATCAATGTCTTTGCGAAATGCCTGTTCCTGATCCGAAAAACCGCTCAGGCTGACGCCGCGATTGGTGTTCTCGATCCAGTTGTCATAGACGTGGTGGCCGGCGTGGTCGGCCTTGTCGCCGATGCCGTAGCCGAAGGAATAGTCATTCATCCTGCCGTCGCGCATGATGTTGCTGCGGACGACGGCTTCGTCGCCGATCGACGAAAAGGAAAAATTCTTGCCGCCGATGAAGTTATATTCGACAAGGTATCGTCTTGTTTTGTCGCAGACCAGTGCACCCTTGTTGGATGTGCTCGTCGGCGACTGAAGGAAGAGGTTGCCGCGGATCGTGACATCGGAGCTGATATTGTCGTCGCTGTTTTGATAGGCAAACTGGCAACAATCTGCGCCCTCGCCCGGCGCCTCGCCCATGCGGTTGTTCTCCAGCAACACATGCGCCGTCTTCGTGAGATAGATGCCGTCGCCCCTGACATTCTCCGTTTCGCATCGCCTGACGGTGAGATTTTGACCGTTGTGAAATTTGAAGCCGCGAGGCGAATTCTTGACGATCACGTCCTCCACCACCGTATCGGAAAACACCTGATAGGCGACGCCGATATCGTCAGCCCCGTCGATGACCTGTCCCCTTGTCGCGGCGCCGTGAATTTTCTTTCGCAGGATGGCGGGCATGGCATTTCCCTTCGATAGCGGTGCAGCGGGGATTTAAGCAGATGAGGTATGTTTGAATATTCGGAAATCATCTACTCCCGATCACATCCTGTGTCAGCTTACGAAGCGCCCATCCCGGAGAAACGACATTCACGACGCGATAACCGTTTCCGGACAGGAAGACGGCGAGCTTCTCCATCCTTTTCTTCGTCCGGGCAATCCCGTGAAAAAGGATGGCTGTGTCGTTCATCATCTGTCCGCTAAACCGGCCGCTGTCGATCAATGCCGAATAGCCATAAATTCGAATGGCTTCGTTGTGGCGTACGAATTCCTTAAATCGGAGTCGATTTAAGGATAAGTTGTGCGGCATTCAAAGTGCTACAGCATATGAAAAGACGTTTGCGCTGTCGAGAAAGAGAAATGCGAGCACGTGACGACCAGCATCAGACATATCGCTAAACTCGCAGGAACGTCAGTCTCGTCGGTCTCGCGTGTGCTCAACAACAGCGGTTACGCCTCGCCCGAGCTCAGGGACCGCGTCGAGGCGGCAATCCGAACACTGAACTACACACCCAGCAAGGGTGCCCGTATGCTGCGCGGTGCACCAAGCCGGATGATCGGACTGATGCTGCCGTCGATTGACGTGCCGTTCTTCGGCATCCTCGCCCATGCCATCGAACAGGAATTGTTTGAGCACGGCTATCAGACGCTGATCTGCAGCACGGCGGAAAATATCAATCACGAGGCACGCTATATTTCGATGCTGCTCGCCCAGCGCGTCGATGGCGTCATCGTCGCAAGCGCATTCGGCAGCATCGAGCATTTCGGGGCGCTGCGGGACGCGCGCATCCCGATCATCGCCATTGACCGCGAGCTGAAGGGCATCGCCGACGACGCGGTGATGGCCGATCATGAGGACGGCGGGCGGCTGATGGCGCGCCATCTCATCGGCCACGGCCACCGGGCGATCGCCATCGTCGGGGCGCCGGCACACAGCCAGCCGATCCAGCTGCGCCTTCAAGGCATCACGGCGGAAATGGCGAAAGACGGCATCACGCCTGCCGCCGTGGCGATGGCGGAAGAGCACAGCTTTGCCGAGACCTACCGGCTGGCGCGAGAATTGCTGGCGTCTCGACCGGAGGTCACCGCGATCATCGGCACCACCGACGTTTCCGCGATTGCCGCAATTCATGCGATCCAGGATCGCGGATTTTCCGTTCCGAACGATTATTCGGTCGTCGGTTTCGACGACCTGCCAGAGGCGGCCTACGTCTTTCCACGGCTGACAACGGTCGCGCAGCCGATCCGCAATGTCGGGCAGCAGGCAGCACGGCTGCTGGAAGCGCTGATCGGGGACCAGCAAACAGGGGGCGGATCTCGACAGGGGGCGATCGTCAAAGTGCCGGTCACGCTGATCGCGCGCGATTCCACCGGCCCCGTCCGCAGCGGAAAAAACCAGCTTTAGGGCCGGACGATGACCTTGATCTCGCCTGGCAATGGCGCGTTGCCCACCACGTCGGCGACCTCCTCGAGACCTATGGTTTTGGTGACCAATGCATCCAGTTCCAATGCCCCGCTTGCCACCAGTGCCGCTGCGCGCGAATGGGTGAAGGGGTTGAGGTAGGCCGGCCTTATGTCGACTTCATTGATCAGAAGATCGAAGGGCAGAACCGGCACCTCGACACCTGTCGGCGTCACCCCGAAAAGCACAAAGGTACCACCGCGCCGCGCCATCCTCAGGCCGCTTTGCAGAGTTTCGCTCACGCCGGCGCACTCGATGACCACGTCTGCGCCGACTTTGGTGATCTCCCGAACACAAGCGATTGTGTCCGAAGAGGTCGGGTCGAAGGCGTGGGTGGCCCCCAGGCGCAGAGCGGTTTGGCGTCTCGTTTGTTGGCGCGTGATCAAAATGACCTTGCCTGACCCAGCCATGCGAGCCAGTTGCACCATCAAGAGGCCAATCACGCCCCCGCCGAGGATAGCGACGCTGTCGCCGGGACGGATCCTTGCCTTGTCGATGGCGTGGATACAGCAGGCCAGCGGTTCGCAGAAGGCGCCGTGAACGGGATCGAGGCCGGCCGGCAACAGGAATGCCTGCGCGTGCGGCACCGCCACGTATTCCGCAAAGCCGCCATCCCGTGTCACGCCGATGGCGGTCAAGCTCTCGCACAGGTTCGGCCGCGCTTGCGCACAAGCCGGACAGGTGCCGCAGGCGATATTCGGGTCGACCGTCACCAACTCGCCGCCAGTAAACCGGGCGACTTCATTGCCAATCTCTTCGACTATGCCGCAAAATTCGTGGCCCATGGTGACGGGGATAGAAGTCGGGTATTCGCCCTTGTACATGTGTCGGTCGGAACCGCATATGCCTGCCGCCGCGACCCGGACCAGCAGCTCGCCAGGTCCGGCAACCGGTTTGTCAACGCTGCGCATGGTCAAAGACCCGATCGACTCCAAGCGTACAGCCCTCATTCCACTCCTCCAGACCTCAACTTCGATTGCTTCGCAGTGACCAAGCCATCCCCGGCACGGCTCAAGCGCTCAGCTCATGACGTTGCCGCCATCGACATTGTAGCATTGCGCCACGATGTATGCTGCATCGGGCCCGGCCAGGAAGGCCGCCATGGCAGCTTGTTCTTCAGCGGTGCCAAATCGTCCGGCGGGGACGGCGGCGGCCACGCGGCCCTTCACCTCGCCGGGTTTCAAACCTTCCCGGCTGCCGAGTTTTGCATCAACCACGTCCCACATCGGCGTATCGACGACGCCGGGAGCGATGGCGTTGACGTTGATCCCGTAACGGATCAGCTCCAGGCCGCAGCTTTGCGTGATGCTGATGACCGCCGCCTTGGAAGCGCAGTAAGCCACCGCCGGTCCTTCGCCCCGACGTCCGGCCTGGGAGGAGAAGTTGATGATGCGCCCACCTTCTCCTCTCTCCACCATGTGCCGGGCAACGGCCTGTGTCATGAAAATCAGGCCTTCGATATTGACCTGAAACACCTTCGCGGTTCGCTCCCGGGTTATTTCCAGAATAGACTCGACGTCGTAAATGCCTGCGGCGTTGACCAGGATGTCGATCTTGCCGGCGGCGGCGATGGAAAAGCGCAGGGCTTCTTCGATGCTGTCCTGGCTGGTCACATCAAGTGCTAAACCCCAGGCATCAGCGCCGATCGTCTCGGCCACCCGCGCGCAGCGTCCACCGTCGAGATCCGCGACGACAACCTTGGCGCCGTCAGCGGCGAAGCGTTCGCATACCGCTTTGCCAATACCGCTGGCGCCTCCGGTGACCAATGCCACCTTGCCGGAGAGCCGCGCGTTTTCTGTATATGTCATCGCGCTGCCTCCCCGATCGTCGCTAAACCGGCAAAGTCGCCATGCACGGCGGCCATTATGCATCGCTTCATGTTTGCTCCTCCCTTTTTGACTGGACGCTCGTCGGAGCCGCCCTCTGCCGAGGCGACGCCTATCGGCTAGGCCGGGTTAGGCTCCTTCGCCTCCCGCAGCAGAACAGACATGTCGGGGATACCGTCGGTGGCCGTCGCACCCGTCAGGCAACGCGCAGCAGCAGCATGGGCGACGGCGCAGATATGCTCGACAGGCCAGTTCTCATGCAGGCCGTAGAGCACGGCGGCACAGAAGGCGTCTCCCGCGCCGACAGTACTGACGATGTCATTGGGATCGACGGGTCGTGAACGCGTCATGATCGGGGAGGCGCCGGGCGCGAACCAGAGACAGATTTCCGGCGCGTGGATGATCGCTCCCTTCGTGACGCCCGCGGCAAGCAGGCGCTCGCCCGCCTTCAAAAGCCCCACCTCGATCAAATCTCCGTTCGCATCGCGAACGATGACGCCGGTTGCCCGACCCGCCTCCATCTCGTTGATGATCAGGAAGTCGCAGAAGGGCAGAGCGACGCCGACCTTGGCCGCAAATTCCGGGTCTTCACTCGAGACGAAATCGACGCAAGTCGTAAGCCCGGCGCGACGCGCGGCTTCGAGCAGGCGCGAGGCTCCGGAAAGACCGTCGGGGCCAATTCGGTCGAGACCCGGCAACAGCATGAGATAACCGAGATAGAACAGCCGATAGCCGGCCTTGGCGAAGGTCGCGGGTGAGATGCGCTTGTCCGTGACGGCATCGTTGGCGCCGCCATGATAAAAAAAGGTCCGGTTCTGACCGGGCACATTCATCACATGCGTATGCGCCGTCACCCGGTCGGCAAGCGCTGTGAGACCATCGACATCGACGCCGGCCACTGCGAGCCTGGATTTGACGATCTCTCCGTCCGGATCGGCGCCGATGCATCCCGCCGCCGCCAGTCTTCCGGGAAATCCAAGCGAGGCAAGATCGGTGACGACATTGGCAGCCCCGCCCCCGACGCCCAGATCCTGGTGCAGGATATGCGCGAGATTGCCCTGTTCGGGCCAATAGGACAGGGTGTGGACGCGATCGACAATGAAATTTCCGGCGCAAACGATGCCTCCCTGCTTGCGACTGTCGCGCTGGTGAACCTCCTCCCCGGTTCGCATCAGCAGACGCCTTCGTTCCACAAGGGCCTGAGCGGCGGCTCGTCTTCCTCGATCGCGGCAAAGCGCCCGATCGGCTCCAAAAAGAAATTATCGCTGTTGTCGTCGTTGACCTGGCTGACCTCGCCGACAAGGACAGGTCCGCCGCCTTTCCTGCCGTAAAAGCGGTGGTAAAGCCCGGTGCGGATGGTCACGCTCTGGCCAGGTCGAAGAACCAGCGGCTCCCATGCAGCGAGCCGGCGCGGCAGCCCGTCGACCGGAACCGTCACATCATCCTTCAGCACATGGCCATCGGTATCGGTGGCGGCGAATTCGATGACAAGATCGCCGCCGGCGCGATTGATGATGTCTTCCATCTTGGCTGCATGACGGTGTGTCGGCGTGAGCTGCCCTTCCTCGACGAAGAGCAGCTTTTCGGCATAGGTCCGTTCACCCTCGACATCAACGATGCCATTGCGCAGGCAAAACAGCACGAGGCCGCATTCGGCAAATCGGTTCGAGCCGAAATCGGTGACATCCCACCCGAGTTGATGGGCGCGCAAATAGGCCGATGCCTCGGGATGAAGGGCAAAATCCGCCGACGTCCAATAGCCCCATGCCGGCAAGGACCAGTGCCAACGTTTAAGGGTCGCGCTTGCTCGCTGCAACGCGGCATTGATCTCGGAGCGCTGCATCAGAGGGACGCCCCCTCATACTCGACCGGCACGACGACGTCCTCGCGCCCGGATTTGAGCGCTGCCGTCAGAACCGCATGATGCGCCTGCGCCTCCGCCGGCGTCGCGCAACCGAACCCGTTCGCATTGCCTCCGGCAAGCTCATCGACGAAGGCCGCCCACATCTGCTGTATGGCGTCGGCAAAACCGAATTCGAAGATCTTGCCTGTAATGGCCGGAAACAGCGAGCCATAGCCGAGATCCTCGGTGCTCCAAGCCTGCGCACCGCCATTATAATCCATCCACTGCCACTGGCGTGGCGACTTCGTGCTGAAGAATGCGCTTTTCTTCATGCCGAGAACGCGGATGTACCAGGTGTTGGATTCGCCGGGCGCGATGCGCCAGGTTTTCAGCACCATCGGGAAATCCTGATCTCCGGTGCGCACGCGGCTGCTGATCGTCGCATTGTCCCAGGTGGTGCAGGGCAGCATGCCGCCCTTGCCGTCGGGACGTTCGGTGACCTTTTTGACCAATTGCGCATGCAGGGTCGTCGGTCGCCAGCCGAGACGCAAAGGTACGTGCAGCACATGCATGCCGAGATCACCCATGCAGCCATAGTCGCCGTTGATCTCGGCCATGCGCTTCCAATTGATCGGCTTTTGCCGGTCGATATCCGAAGAGTGCAGGAAACCTGCCTCGACTTCGATTATGTCCCCCATCTCGCCGCTCTTTGCGAGGGCGATGACCTTCTGTGCGCCGGGAAAGAACGGCATTTCCGACGAACAGCGGACCAGGAGTTCGGGGTGCTGGGCGGGAACCGCCATGATCTCCCGGTTCTGAGCCGCGTCCATGCCGAAGGGCTTTTCGCCGAGAAGATGCTTTCCGGCCTTCAGCACGTCGACATAGAATTGCTGGTGCAGCACATGCGGCACAGCACAATAGACTGCATCGACCTCGGGATTGGCCAGAAGCTCTTTATAGTCGGCGGTGACCTGGCGAACGGTCGGCACATGATCCCTGAACCAGTCGAGCAGCGTCGCATTGGTATCGCAGACGGCGACAATTTCCGGTCGCGCCTTCACATCGGCCAGATGCAGCCAGCGCGCCGCGGCGCTGGCGAACTCGCGCCCCATCAGACCGCAGCCGATGACGCCGAAGCGGAATATTTTCGTCATGACATGTCCTCCCAGACGCGTCAGCCAAGATGCAGCGAGGCTTGCTCGGCGGAAGCCTTGTCATGGACGATCGCCATCAAGGCCTGCGTCATGCCGCCGGGATTCTTGTGTTGAATGACGTTGCGGCCATAGACGATGCCACGGGCGCCCTGCTCCATCAACTGCTTGGTGCGGGTCAGGATTTCCTGATCCGTAACGCGGCCGCCGCCGCGCACCAGCACCGGCAGGCCCTGGGCGATCTCGACCACACGGTGATATTCCTCGACATTGTCGCATGGGTCGGCCTTGATGATATCAGCGCCGAGTTCGGCCGCCTGGCGCACAAGCGGCAGGATCTTGTCGATCGCACCATCGACCATATAGGCGCCCTTGGAATTGTCCTGCATGACGAGCGGCTCGACCATCAGCGGCATGCCGTAGATCTCACATTGGCGCTTCAAGCTGTTCACATTGCGCACACAGGCACGATAGACTTCCGGCTGGTCCGGCAGCATCAAAAGATTGACGACGACACAGGCAGCATCCAAGGCAACGCCCTGTTCCACCGGCCTGTCGATCATTTCGGAAAACAATTGAGATGGCAGGGGATTGCCATAGATATTTGCGATGTCGGTGCGCAGCACCAGCGCCGGGCGATGCTTGCCGGGAATGGCCTGCAGAATGGGTGCGGTCCCCGGCGGAAGCTGAATGGCATCCGGCGCCGCCTGCGCGATCACCTCGATGGCTGTCTTCATATTCTCGATGCCGGCAAGGAATGTTCGTTCATTGAACATGCCGTGATCGATAGCGACGTCAAAACAATTTCCGGACACGCCGAGAAGTCGGTTCAACCGTGCGGACTTCATCAAGCTCCTCCCTGATATGGCAACGTTTCCACATTCAAATAAATCGGGCAGGAATGCGAGTCAACAAGATGTGGTAACGTTTCCATACCCGCTGATTATCGCGCCAGGCAGTTTTCCAATTCGGACGAGGCGCTGCTCGCACCTCGTCCCGAAAGCGCTACCAGCAGGTGAACCCAGCATCGACGTTGACGATGGCGCCGGTCATCAGGCTGGCAGCGCCTGAGGCGAGGAAGAGGACCGCGCTTGCGACCTCCTCCGGCGTTCCCATCCTGTCCATCGGCGTGTCGGCGAGCCAGATTGGAATCCGCTCGCGATTGGCTTCGACGGCCACCACCATCGGTGTCTCGATGTAGGTGGGCGCGACGGCGTTTACCCTGATGCCATGCTGCGCCCATTCGGCGGCCAACGAGCGCGTGAGGTGATGGACTGCCGCCTTGGAGACGTTGTAGGCCGTCTGCGGCTGCGGCCGGTTGCAGATGTGCCCCGACATCGAGCCGAGGTTGACGATGGCGCCCCGCTTCATCGAGATCATGTGACGACCGAAGGCGCGCGAGCACCAGAAGACGCCGTTGAGATTGACGTCCATCATGCGCAGCCAATCGGCATCGGTGAGATCCTCCGCCGCGATGCCGTTCTGACCGATCCCGGCATTGTTGACGAGGATCGTCGCCGGCCGGGCTCCGCCGGCAAGCTCATTGGCGATTACATCCATTCGGCCGGCGTCGGTGACGTCGCCCACCCGGACTTCGATATCGTACCCCTTATCGCGCAACGCAAGCGCTTGCTGGGCGTCGGCCTCGCTGCGTTCGATGACGACGACAGCGGCGCCTGCCTCCGCCAGCGCCTCGGTGCAGCACAGCCCGATCGCACGCCCTCCCCCCGTGACCACCGCACGTTCACCGTCGAGGCGAAATTTCTCCTGGTAGCTCATATCAGGCTCCTTCAGATGTCGAATGCGCTTGGAAGTACCACGATATCGCGGATGGTGACGTTGCGCGGCCGGGTCAGCATGAAGATGATCGCGTCGGCGACCTCCTTGGGTTCGATCAAAGCTCCGGCCTCCTTGGCCTTGCGAAGATTTTCCTCCGGCCAATCCGCGAGCAAAGCGCTGATCACCGGCCCGGGAGACACCGACCCCACGCGAATGCCATTTTTCAGAAGCTGGCGTCGCATCGTCTGGACGAAGCAGGTCATCGCCCACTTCGATGACGAATATACCGGTTCCCATGGGATAGCCGAATGTCCAGCGACGGAGCTGGTGATGACAATGTCGCCAGTGCCCCGTTCGATCATGTGAGGAATGACATTGTGAACGTTCTTGATGACGACATTCACATTGAGATTGAGCATCCGATCTATGGTGTCGAGGTCAGTTTCGGTCAGGTCTCCGCCGATATAGGTCCCTGCATTGGCATGCAGAATATCGAGTTTGCCCGTCTTCGACAGGACACCCTCGAGCAGTCCCGCACACTCGTTCGGATTCAGCAGATTGATCACGAGCGGAATAGCGCGCTCGCCAAGCCGGCTGCAAACCGTCTCAAGGGCCTTCTCATCCCGGTCCACCAACACGACCGTCGCGCCTGCGGCGAGCATCGCCTCCGTCGAGGCCAATCCTATGCCGGACGCTGCGCCCGTGACCGCCGCGATCTTCCCGTTCAATTCCTGCATCGATTTCTCCTCCTGCTTGATCCTGATTGCTAATTCTTCCCGACGCCGCAGGCGGCGTGATAGTCGGCGAGACTGTTCATCACTCTCCAGATCAGAACCTCATCCGGATCGAGCGGCGCGTCTGCAAAATCCTGCGCGGCCGGCATATACTGCCAAAACAATGGCAGCGGGACGGATTGCCCTCGAAGGGCCCTGCACAGGCGCCGGACGGCATCTTGCGCTTCAGCCGACGCCCAATAATAGCGGATGCGGTCAGACAGCGAGTAATGCCGCAACCAACACATCTCGGCTTTTGTCCCGTGGTAATGGCGGCTCCAATTGCCCGGCTGATCGAGCATCAGCGCTTCCATCGCCGCATAGAGCGGACGCTGGCCGTAGTCGGGCAAGAGGTCCGAAGCGATCGCGTCGAGCGCGTAGAGCGCTTCACGCAGGACGAAGGTCAACTCGGGACCGACCTTCAGAATGGGGAACCCGTCCTTCACCAGCGCGGTCAACGGCCTAGTCCGCTGATAATCCGTCGAGTGGGCCTCGAACACAAATTGCGGCTCGTCGATGAGCACCGATTTCAGGCCGTCTATCTTGCTGCGGTCGTAGAAGATGACATTCTGATTGCCGAACTCGACGCCCGGCTGAACGACCAGCCCGATCGCCCGTCCAAACGCTTGCCCGAGGCCAGCCTCGGCAAAGATCCGGCGGTGGACTTCGATCGTCTTCAGCGCCGCCGCGGCGGCCGTCGGCTCGATCGTCGTCAGGGCATGGTCGGCCCCGCCTGGCGGCGGCACTTCGGTGCCGATGACGTAAACCGGCATTGCGCCGCCGGTGTTTTTGGCCGAAGCCTCGGCGACCGCGGCAAGCCGGGCGGCGCGATGGGCGGTGGTTTCGTCGTCAAGCGCCGTCGGCTCGCCCTTGCAGCCCATCGAGGCGTCGAGGTGAATTTTGCGGAATCCGGCGTCGACATAGGCGGCAACCATCTTCTCCGCCTCGGCCATGGCCTCTTCCGCCGGGCGGTCGCGCCAGGGATTGGGGCCGAGGTGATCGCCACCGAGAACGATCAGTTTTTCGGGGCAACCCTCCTCCGCCGCGATCGTCATGACGAGGGACGCGAAGTCGCTTGGCGTCATCCCGGTATAGCCGCCGAGATGATTGACCTGGTTGCAGGTCGCTTCGATCAGCACGGTGCTCTCCTGTTGCCGCCCGTGTCGGAGCGCAGCTCGAAGCACGATCGGATGGGCGGAGCACACGGAGGTCACGCCTCTCGGGTGGCCTTCGATCCTCTGCCTGGCCAGTTCGTTGAGATGCACCTGCATTACCGCCGCCTTTCCGTTGAAGCGATAAACGCATCGAGTTCTGAGCGGCTGCCGGCGCCTTCCATCGGACCCAGCACCATGACGTTGCGGGCGCCGGCGGCCGAGGCATAGGTCAGAGCCTGCTGCGGAGACATTCCGAGCCGCCGGCAGGTGAGATAGGCACCGCCGAAGCAGTCGCCGGCGCCCGTAGGGTCGACCTCCCGAACGACAAAGGCCGGAGCATCGACGCGGTCTCCCTGGCTGCCGAAGTAGGTCGCGCCGTCGGCTCCGCGCTTCAGCACGATCTCCTTGACGCCAATCTCGAACAGGCGCCCGATCGCTTCTGCCTCGCCTTCGACACCTGCGGCACGCTCGAGCTCCTCTCCGGAAGGCAGAAGCAGATCGGCGGCGGCGACAAGCTTGGAAAACCGGCGCTCGGTGTCCTCGTCCAGCTTCAGCTCTTTGCGAAGGTTCGGATCCACCGACAGCGTTCCCCCGCGCGCCTTGACGATGTCGACCGCCTTGTCGATCACCGCGCGCGCACTCGGAACCGACAGGGCGGAGCCCATCACGTGAAGATGTCCGCTCCGGTCAATGAGATTGCCGACCAATTCAGACCAGCCGAAGCGCGCGGCGGCCGAGGTGGCGATGTTGTAGACGAAATCTCTGGAGCCATCCTTCCGGTAACGAACGAAGGCGCTTCCCGTCGGATAGTCCGGATCAATCGAGATCGCCGAAACATCGACGCCGTCGCGTTTGAGGCGATCGGTATTGACGCAGCCGAAATCGTCATCGCCGACGGCGCCCACCATTGCCGCCTTACCGCCGAGGCGGCCGCACTGCGAAATGAAGATCGCCGGCGCTCCGCTCGCAAACGGACCGACGAGCGGCTGGGCTTCGAGGAACCCGTCTCCAACCGTCGTGGCGACGATCTCCACGAGGATCTCCCCCACGCAAACCGTGGGACCAAGCGCGTCCGGAGCCAGTATTGAAGCCATTTGCAATCCTGCTTTCGATCCCTGTTGTCGTTAACTCATCGCCGATGGGACCGGCACACCGTCCTCGCTGCCGAACTCCTCGCTTTCCAGCGACAGAAAGCGCCGGTGCAACATGCATGCCGCCCCGAAGGCCGAACGAAACTCCGCATCATCGTCCACGACGATCTCCGGCGTGGGGAAAGCGATGTTCTGGCCTTCCGACATATGGACCGCTACGCGGGCAGCCACCATCGGGTAGAGGGATGCAACGGAGCCGCCGAGTACGATCCTGTCCGGGTCGAGCAGACGACAGGCCTGCAGCAATGCATATGCGAGATGGCGCGACCAGGTTTCGGCGATATTGACCGCGGCCGGGACGCGATCACGAACGCCGCCAAGGAAATCCTGCAGATCCGCGTCGTCGCGTCCAATAGCCTCGCGATACTGCTTGATGAGCACCTCGCGACCGATCAGTTGTTCAAGCTTCTGACCGCCGCTTCCCGGCACCAGGGTGTGGCCGATTTCTCCCGCCAGACCGTGGCCGCCACGAAACAGCTTGCCATCGATCATGATGCCGCCGCCGACGCCCGTTTCCATCAGCAGAAACAGGGTCACCCCTGCGACGCCGTGACGATAGCTGTCGCCGATCGCAAACGCATTGGCATCGTTTTCGACCGCGATCGGCACGGCGGCCGGGAAGGCTGACCGGGCAATCTCTTTCAACGGCACGTCTCGCCAGCCGATGATCGGCGCCAGCGTGACAAACCCATCCGGACGGACGTGGGACGGCGTCGATAGGCCCAAGCCTTTGCACCTGTCGATCATCCTCTTAGCCATTGCGCCGATAATCAGTTCGATACCCTGCGCCACGGCCTCCTCCACCGTCGAAGACGGTGTGTCGAACGCCATTTTCCGACATGCCCGAACCTCGGCGGAGAGGTCGACAACCACAGCCGATATATGTTCGACGCCGATCTCGATCCCGACGAAGAATGCAGCATCCGGAACCAGTTCGAGCATGATACCGGGACGACCGGCACGGGAATGCTCCAGGCGCTGCTTGCCGCTCTCCTCCGACTCCTGAACGAATCCGCCCTCCGTCAGTTCGGCGACGATCTCTCCCGAGGATGAGCGGTTCATGCCGAGCTTGCGGGCGAGGTCGGCCCGGCTGAGGCTTCGGTGGGCGTAAATCGTCTGCAAGGCGGCGACGATATTGTTCTGCCGGATCCTGCGCGGCGAACTTCCGATGGAGACGGTGTCGTTCATATTTCAGTTCCCTCCAAGTCGCCCAACCCTTACACGACTGGAACAGGCTGTCAGAAGGATATTCAGGGCCGCGCGCTTGTGGCGCGGCGACGCTTGGCCTCGTCATATTTCAGCTCGATGTAGCGCTTCGCGTGCGCCGCAAGCAAATCATTATCCTCCCAGGTATCGCGCCAGATCGCGCAGGCGAGCGACAGGCCTTCATCGACAACCGTCGTCGAGAAGCTCTCGAACACGACGTCGCCGTTGTAACCGATGTCGAGCAGCGCGTCGAAGATCAGATCGAAGTTGATGACGCCGTCTCCGAGATAGCCGCGATTGCTTTCGCCGATGTGGAAGTAACCGATCTTATCGCCGGCAAGACGGATCGCGGCGGCCGGATTGGCTTCTTCGATGTTCATGTGGAACGTGTCGAGATGGAGACGGACATGCTGCGATCCAGTCTCGGAGATGAACTTGAGCCCTTGCGCCGTGGTATTCAGCAGGTTCGTCTCGAACCGGTTGACTACCTCCAGCACCAGGTCGACGTTCGCCTGCCTGGCGACTTCGCCGGTCGCGGCGATCGCGGCGACGCTGTTGTCCCAGCCCTTCTTCGTCGGCTGGCGATTGTACTTGGTGTGCGCGGAATAAAGAATCCCGCCGAGCTTGTTGCCGCCGATATCGCGGACCGCACGAACGGCGTCGGCCAGCGTCTGCTTGCCGGCGGACACCGCAGAAGCATCCTCGCTCGATACGTCTTTGTCGAGCGGCAGGCCCATGGTCACGCCAATCTCCAGATCGAGAGATTGTGCAAGCTTTGCCAGTCGATCGAGATTGAATTTCTCGGGGCGCAGATAGGCAAATTCGATGGTGCGATATCCGTGTTCCGCCGTCTTGTTGAGGGCCATTTCCAGGCCTTCCTGCGTTTGGCCGCCTGTCCATACAAATGAATGGATACCCAATCGACGCATAGGTTTTTCCTCCACGATATGCCAGTGATTTCGCCCAGTGCTATGCCATTTAGTTTGGCAAGACAACAAATAAATTTCGACACGCTCCTTTTATTGCCTCGCAAAATTACTTTGCAATGCAGCATTTTATGCCCATTGCCATCGCCTCACATTCGCTGGGGAAATTTGTTCCTGCGAAAATCAATGGGATAGACCATCTATTTGCATGGTTAGACAACAAATGTTGCGCTGTCAGTTTTTTTGGCCTACACAAAGCACCGGCGAAATGATCTCGCTGCTATCTGGGAGGATTGGAAATGCACTATGCTTTGAAGGCTAGCGCGCTTGCGCTGACGCTCGGCCTCGCGACGACCGCTTCGCCGGCCTGGGCTGACTTCTGGTCCGACGCCGGCGCAAAATTCAAGGGTGTGACACTGCACGGCGTCACCGAAAGCACCCCGCCATCGAACTACATCAAGAACGTGCTCGCTCCGGAATTCGAAAAGAAGACCGGCATCAAGGTCGAAATCGAGACGACGTCCTGGGATCAGATGTACGACAAGGCCATCAAGGACATGGAAGCCAAGACCGGCATCTATGACATGGTCTATATCGAGCAGGACATCATCTACTCCTATCTGGCCAGGAATTTCCTCGTCGACATCACCAAGACGCTGAAGGATCAGCCGGATCTGAAGGCGCCGACCTACGACGACTCGAATTTCACCAGCTTCTCCGACTACTTCAAGGATGCGAGTGGCGATCTCTTCGGCACTCCGATGGAAGCTTTTCTGAAGACATATCTCTATCGCAAGGACCTTTTCGACGATCCGAAGATCAAGGAGGCCTTCAAGAAGGAAACCGGCAAGGACCTGAAGCCGGCGACCACACACGAGGAATACACTCAGATCGCCGAATTCTTCACGAAGTACGGCAAGGACAATGGCATGGAGCTCTGGGGCACGACCGCTCAAGCCCATACGGGCCATCCGGCGTCGTGGTATGAATTCTTCGAGTCCATCGTACCGACGTTCGGCGTCTACAATTGGGGCATCGACGCCAAGAACAACTATGCGGCGACGGTCGAACACGGCGGCACGATGAACGGCGACAAGGCGAAGGCCGCGTTGAAGTATTGGCTGCACCTGCGCGACATCGCTCCGCCTGAATCGACGCAGTCGACCTGGACGGAAACCGCAACGACCTTCGCCGCCGGCCGTGTCGCCCAGGGGCTCATCTACGGTGAGAATGCTGCGTGGATTGCAAGCGATCCCGCGCAGTCGAAGGTTGTGGGACAGGTCGGATTCGCTCTGCCGCCGCTCGAGCCAGGCGTGTTGGACGATGCGAAAGCCGGAAAGGGCTACATCGGCTACTACGATGGCGGCGCCTTCGGCGTGCCGATCACGTCGAAGAACAAGGAAGCATCGCTGCTGTTCCTCGAATTCATCGGCCAGAACGAAGTGCAGCCCGACTGGGCCATCGCCGCACCACGCATCACCAACAAGGCGACGTTCGACGATCCGAAGGTGAAGGAGATGGATATCAAGCTCGGCGGCTTCTACACGATGCTGAAGGACGAGGGCAAACTCTTCGCCGGCGCTCCTCCCTACCCCTTCCATGCGCAGGTGCGTGAAGCGACCGCTCCGATCTTCTACGACATCCTGACCGGCAAGATCGCTCCCGATGAAGGCCTCGACCAGATGGCGGCCAAGGCCGAAGAGGAACTGACATCGCTCGGCTATCGCAAATAAACATCCTCCCCAACTGACGGGTCGTGTCCTACGACCCGTCATCTTTCGCTCCGGGATGGGGCGGACGTCGACACAACGTTCATGGGGGATAGGCGATGCATTCACAGAAGCTCGGGTGGCTGTTGCTGTCACCGACCATCGTGATCCTGGGGCTGTTCGGGATCTTTCCGTTCATCTACGTCCTCTGGGTCTCGTTCCATGCATGGAACCCGTTCGCAGCCAACCCGGGCATGGTCTTCAACTGGGCTGACAACTATCGGCGGCTCGTCTTCGATCCCCAATTCCTGGCCTCGCTCGGCATCACCCTCACATTCGTCTTCTTCGCGGTCGTGTCGGAGCTGGTCCTTGGCTACATCCTCGCCCAGGCGCTGCTGAAGGACTTTCCTGGGAAAGCGGTGTTTCGCACGATCCACACCCTGCCGCTGATCATGGCGCCGATCATCGTCGGTTCCGTCTGGAAGCTGATGACCACACCGTCCATCGGCATCATTCCCTATCTTCTCAGGAGTTGGTTCGGCTACGATCTGAACATCGGCCAGAGTGCTGCCGCGGCCTTCACCGTCACGGTGATCATGGACATCTGGCACTGGACGCCGCTCGTCACCCTCTCGCTGATCGCCGCACTGGTCTCGCTTCCGTCAGACCCGTTCGAGCAGGCGCAGATTGACGGCGCGGGCAAGAGCCAGATCTTCTGGCACATAACGCTCCCCTTGATCCGCCCGGCCCTGCTCGCCACGGTGTTCATCAGGCTGATGGACGCGCTACGCACCGTCGACGAAGTGCTGATGCTGACCGGAGGCGGCCCGGGTTCATCGACACGCTACATCGGTGTCCATATCTTCAAGGAAGTCTTCCCCAAGACGAATTACGGCTACGGTTCGGCGATCTCCGTCATCGTCCTATACCTGACGATCGTCGTCTGCTGGCTGCTCTACGTCGGCTTGATTGCGCCCCGCGTGAAGAGAGGTTGACGCGATGAAGACCCAGAACCCCTGGCTTCCGGTCGTACTTTGGACTTTGATAAGCCTAGCGACCCTTTTCCCGATCTACTGGCTGTTCGTCATATCGGTGAAACAGCCCTTCGATCTGTTCTCGACGCCCGATGTTATTCTCCGCAGCTTCTTCTGGAAGAACTACCAGGACGTGCTCACAAATCCGACCTTGCGCGGATACATGCTGAACTCGATGATCATTTCGTCAGGCAACGCGCTGCTCGTCACGACGCTCGGCTTTTTTGCCTGCTACGCGCTGACACGCTTCGACCTCGCCGGCAAGGAGAGCATCTTCTTCTGGACGATCACCAACCGCATGGCGCCTCCGGCGGTCTTCCTCCTGCCACTTTTCCTGCTGTTGACGCAGGTCTACAGGATCGGCGACTTCTCGCTCGCCGATTCCCGGCTGGGCATGATCCTGGTCTACTGCTCCTTCAACCTTCCCTTCGCCATCTGGACGCTACGCCCGACCGTAGAGGGAATTCCGAAGGAGTTGGACGAGGCGGCCTATATGGATGGCGCCAGCCCATGGACCGTCCTCTACGACATCGTCTTTCCTTTGGCGCGGCCCGGACTTGCAGTGACGCTGATCCTGACCTGGGTATTTGCGTGGAACGAATACCTGCTCGCTGCGACGCTCACCAACTTCAATGCGCGGACACTGACCACCGGCCTGTCGGAATACGTGACGACCACGGGGACGGCCTGGGGCATCATGGCCGCGATCTCAATGCTGACACTGGTTCCGGCGCTCATCGTCTTTTCGGTGGTGCAACGTCACATCGTTGCCGGCCTGACCTTCGGCGCAGTGAAAGGATGAAGCAATGACGTCTCAATCAGGAAATAACGAACG
The DNA here is from genome assembly GCF_019685115.1 of Rhizobium sp. NZLR11. NCBI lineage: Bacteria > Pseudomonadati > Pseudomonadota > Alphaproteobacteria > Hyphomicrobiales > Rhizobiaceae > Rhizobium > Rhizobium sp. NZLR11. Next base: position 578,139 of record NZ_JABDWD010000001.1, read on the forward strand.
CAAGCCGGGATTTCTGCCGATCGAAACGAACTGGTTCGACCGGCTCTTCATCTCGGTGGTGCTCTGGGTCGCGCTCTCGCTGTTCTGGATGCGGTTCATCGAGCCGTTCGGGCTTTCGGTATGGTTCGCGGCGGCAATCGCGGCAGTCCTCGGCGTCTACGTCGTCTGGAAGGGATGAGCCGATGAGTAACACCACAGAGACACAAGCCGCGCTGCTTTAGGGAGGAACGACATTGGCAAACGTACAGGTTAGCGACGTCACCAAAAAGTATGGCGCGCTTCAGGTCATGCACGGCGTCAGCGTCGACATCGAGGACGGCGAATTCGTCGTGCTGGTCGGGCCCTCCGGATGCGGCAAGTCTACCCTGCTGCGGATGATCGCCGGTCTCGAGACCGTCAGCAGCGGTGACATCCGGATCGGCGGCCGTGTCGTCACCAACGCTCCTCCGAAGGAGCGCGACATCGCGATGGTCTTCCAGAGCTACGCGCTCTACCCCCATAAGACCGTCGCCGAGAACATGGGCTTTCCGCTGAAGATGGCCAAGCGCCCCAAGGCGGAGATCGACGAGAAGGTCGGCAGGGCGGCCGAGATCCTCGACCTGACGCGTTATCTCGACCGCTATCCGAAGCAATTGTCGGGTGGGCAGCGTCAACGCGTGGCGATGGGCCGGGCCATCGTCCGCGATCCGAAGGTCTTCCTGTTCGACGAGCCGTTGTCGAACCTCGACGCCAAACTTCGCGTCACCATGCGCGTCGAGATCAAGGAGCTTCACCAGCGGCTGAAGACCACCACCGTCTACGTCACCCACGATCAGATCGAGGCGATGACGATGGCCAACAAGATCGTGGTGATGCGCGACGGCAGGGTCGAGCAGATCGGCAAGCCGCTCGATCTTTACGACTTCCCGGTCAACCTCTTCGTCGCCGGCTTCATCGGCAGCCCATCGATGAATCTTCTTCAGGGCCGCGTCGCCACCCGCGACGGCAGGAAGTTTGTCGTCACCGACCAAGGTGTCGCCCTTCCCATGGAAAACACCAAGGTGGATGAAGGAAGGGCCGTGACCTACGGCATCCGACCGGAGCATATCACCATCGGCGACGACGGCGTTCCGGTAGAGGTATCGGTGTTCGAGCCCACGGGTTCGGAGACATTGATCTTCGGCCGCGTCGGAGGCGTGCCCATCGACGCGTTGATCCGCGAGCGCATCGAGGTAGATCCCGGACGGACGATGTACTTCCACATCGATCCCCGACGTGCACATATCTTCGATCGGGAAACGGGCCAGAGACTGTGAGGGAGACCACCATGGACTTCAAAGGAAAAACCGTCATCGTTACCGGTGCCGGAAAAGGCATCGGACGCGAAATTGCGAGGATGCTCATCGAGCGTGGTGCTGAGGTCGTCGCTCTGACCCGCAGTGCGAGCGACGTCGACCTGCTGCGAGAGGAACCCGGCTGCCGCGCCATACAGGTCGATCTCGCGGACGCCGATGCGACCAGGGAGGCGGCGATCGCGGCCCTTCCGGCAGATTTCCTCGTCAACTGCGCCGGCACAACCGAACTGCAGCCTTTCCTGGATACGACAGTCGAAGCATTCGACCGTCTTGTTGCGGTCAACACGCGTGCTCCGATGATCGTGGCGCAGGAATATGCTCGTTCGCTGATTAAGGAGGGCCGCAAGGGCGCCATCGTCAATGTCTCATCGATCGCGTCGTTTATCGGCATCCCCGACCACGCTGCATATTGTGCGTCGAAGGGTGGATTGGACGGCTTGACGCGTGTCATGGCAAAGGAACTTGGGCCGCACGGCATACGCGCGAACGGCGTCCACCCAACGGTGACGCTGACGCCAATGGCGGTGAAGGCATGGAGCGATCCCGACAAGGCCGCCGGGATGAAGCAGCGAATTCCCGTCGGCCGCTTCGCCGAGCCGAGCGATATTGCCGACGTCGTTCTTTTCCTGCTCTCAGATCAGGCTGCGATGGTGAACGGGATATCGATGCCGGTGGACGGCGGCTTCATGATTGCGTGACGTCGACGGCGCCGCGCGTCTTTTCAGGGATCTACTGCACCAATCGGCGCAACTGGTCCTGATCAACAAAATGATCTGTCACGCCGGCCTCTTTATCCGGATGACTGAAAACAAGACCGTCGGAATCCTCAAGCTCCAGGGCTTGCTCCGTATTCATAATCCCGAGCGGCTGGCGCTCATACTCGGACTCGAGCGCCGCCTCGACGATGGCTTTCTTCTTGCGCATATTCATGTCCTCCGTTGCTCAATGGATAACGGATGGCCGGACTCGCAGTTCCCATTAGGGATTCACGATATAAGACCGGGTGAAACGAACGCTCGCATACACCACGGCCGCCGCGCGGGCGGTGGTGTTTCCCTGGTGTAGACGCTTTCGTTGAGACAGCTCCCGGTACTGGCGACACTGCCTAATTCGGCAAGGCGTCACGCCCGTCGGCGGCTCTTTGAACCAAACGGGCAACCACTTCAGTGCGGTTCTGCGCCTGCAGCTTGCGCATGATGTGTTGCACATGCATCTTTACCGTATGCCCCGACAAATTGAGTTTTCCTGCAATTACCTTATTTGAGCATCCACATTGCAACTCTGCGAGGACATCCGCTTCGCGAGGAGTGAAATCGGCAATCGCCAAGTACTGCGTCCTATCATCCAATCTTTTTTCAGCCTCGTTTCTGGCCGGACTATGTTCGTTTGAGCCGTTTGTGACCGCTCCCAAAAGCTGCGGGAAAAAGGTTCCTCCTGCCAGAACGAGACCAAGACCGGCAAGGGCAATGTCAACGGGAAGTGAAGTCGAGAAAAAGCCGCGGATGCCCACCTTGAGCGCTTGACGCGCTATGATGGCGTCATCCGTACCTGAGAGCAACGTGATAGGAGCCTCAGGAAAACGTGCCGTAATCGCCGCGAGGTCATCACGCAGGCTGGAGCTCTCAACACCTCTTCCGGCCAGATCCAATGCAATCAAACGCACCTCGGCTCCAAGTGCTCGATCGAGACTCTCGGTCGAGATCAAATCGATAAAGTTCCAGCCGGCGAGTTCACGCTCAAGAAGCTTCACTACGGTCGTGCGCGCCAGTGTAGAATGCCCAACGATGATCACAGTTGGTGCATTGCGCCCCATACGGCGCTTAATTCCAGCACTGTCGGACACTTGCGTGCTCCCCAGAATATTTGCAACCAACAGGCATCCATACTATGCCTGTTCTCACTACATGTCATGATAAAAAGAGAGTCTATTGTCGATATCGATAGTCAGATCTCTCATGATAATTCTTATAGCTAAGGTTTCAGCGAGAGATGACTGGGCCCTGCAGAGCACATTGAAGAGCTTGTTCATGATGACATGCAGATTCGACTTGTCGCTTCAGACTTACCGGTCTTCTCCGAGTTCACGTACGGCAAGCAGGTCAACAGAGCTTTCAAAGGCACTGAAAAGGCAACGTATATAATGAAGATCAATTCAGAAAAGATCTACTTGATATAAATAGATTCCGATCATCTTGGCTTTGTTACCATATCTCAATTCAAAATTGTCGCAGACCCGACAGCAAAACAGCAAACGCGAAAAGCAACAGACGGACAAGATCACCGACTACCCATTATGATTACTAAATGATTCGGCTCTATCGATGCATTATTATCCAGTTGGGCATTGTTTTCACTTAGGCAGCATCGCGCCGGCACCAGCCAGATGCCGGACAGAGGTCACGGCCTCTGACGGCCGAATCGGCGACAATGCGGATGCGATCATGGTGGATTGTTCGGCATCCCAGTGAGCCGGCCGTTCGGGGGTCATGTCGGATGCAGGTGGGGAGCTATCCGCTAGCGAGCATGTCGCGCAAAAAGTTTTGCGATAACGACATGCGTAAAACCAACGACCTCAAGCGCGAGGAGCGAAACTGAAAGATCGCGGCGCTCTAGCCATGCATGAAGCTCAGAATGTCGTCTACCAGAGCGGAATGGGCGTCGGTGAGGTTACCGTCTCCGCCGTGGCCTGCGATGCCGGCCAATTGAAGCGCATGCTGATCATAGAGAACATGATCGATCTGTTGGGCGTCCGCCGTCCCACCGGCGGGAACGGCAATGTTGATGGGATGGAAATAGCCGACATTGACGTCGACCATGCTGCCGGTTGACGATCCGTCGCCGCCACCGCCACCCGCATGGTTGCCGGTGAAGATCGTGTCCGACGACAGGTTGAAGCCACCGCCGTTGCCGCCGATGCCGGCGATCTGCACAGTGCCCTGATCGAAAATGACATTGTTTGTCTGATGAGCCTCCGCCGAGCCGCCTGCGGCGCCGATGGCGATGTTGATCGGCGAGAAGATGGCTATACTTATGTCGACCATGCTGCCGACGAAATATCCATCGCCGCCGTGGCCCGCATAAAAGTCGCCGGTCAATGTCAGCGCCGTTCCCGGGCTCATCGACGAGCCATGGCTCGCGACGTTATGGTCTCCGCCCGAGCCGCCCATGCCGCCGATCTGGGTTGCGCCCTGCAGAAACAAAGCATTGTTCGATTGCTCGGCGTGCGCCTCCGCGCCAGGGCCCGCAGCCACAGCGGTATTCACGGGGGCAAACAGCGCGACTTCGGTGCTTACGAGTCCACCGTAGAAGACGCCATCTCCCCCAGTGCCGGCATGATTGGCGCCATCGCCGCTGCCCACGGCAACATTGCCGCTTCCGCCATTCCCGCCTATCCCGGCCATTTCGGTGGGATGCTGATTGATGAGCGCATCGTTGCCCTGGAAAGCGTCGGCGCTCGAATGAGGTCCCGCAATAGCGGCATTGGACGGCATGAAGACGGCCAATGCGTTGCTGCTGATCACGCCTTCGCTTATCCCGTCACCGCCGCTGCCGGCTGAATTGGAGCTCGAACCGGAAGCAACATCCAATGGAAGCCAGGTCGGCACCAGCGCCAGATGCCCCGCGGCCAGACTGGAGGCGAGGTTTTGATCGGTGCCCGCTTTGGGCGAATCTTCCAAGAAGGGACGAATTTCCGTCATTGCCGTCTCCATCCGCGGTCAACCGCACGTCCGCCAAGCGTGTCGCGCATGTAGCCTGAATTATTCAGCCATTGTGCCTCTGAAGTTAAGAAAAGCAGAGCCTGCAATTCGTCTACATCCCGTCGGCTAGGTCTATAGCCATTTGGCTATCATGGCCGTAACGCCCCGTTGTGCAGGTTTGACAGCACTCAACCCGCCTTCGGGCTAGAGTCCTGCATTGGCCTCCGTTTTCGTGGCGGGTTGATTTTTCTCGCCCCAAACAGAATCTCCTCCGCCAAGCGCAGCCTGGTCAGGACCTCGGAATACGGCCGGTTCGCTTCGGCGGCCGTTTGGGAAAAACGACGTCGCTTCGACGAGGCCGCAGACATGATCATGCTCATCCCATCCGGCGCAAGATCACCAAATACCAATCCAAAATAACGCTCCGCCACCTCCAAGCATACGCCCGAAGGAATGTCGCCGAATATCTAGATAGTACGCAGATTGAATCGCGGGCAATATTCGCCTGCGGCTGTATTGTCTGGCGGTGACATACTAATACCCACGCCGTAGGGGGAACGCCGTAGAATTAAAACGGACGAACCAAAGTAGAAGGAGTGACTGAAATGCCTATCCCACAAATATCTGACACGATTCACCTTAATCACCCAGATGCAGGTGACGCGAATGCCGGCAACGGCGGTGATGGCCACAATAATGGGAATATTGACTACAACCCGGTTGCATATGTAGACCCCGTGCAAACGGTCGACGGGGCATCTACCCATCTGCACAACGGCGATCACGTTTGGCAGACGGCAGATTGGGACGCCGGCAATGGCGGACCCGGTGGCTTTACCCAGGCCCAGAACGGCTTCCTGGCGGCAATCTCAAACAGCGGCGCCGGCGGCGCGGGGGGAGATTCCGACTCCAACGGCAGTCAAGGAAACTCAAGCGGCCACGACACGGCTGCGGTGGCTGCGGCTACGACCGCGACACAATATACGCAGCTCGTGGCCGATCAGCATGCCACCATTCTCGCAGGCGTCGGCGGTAACGGCGGCAACGGGAACTACGCTCTGGGCGGCGACATCTCGTCAGCATTGGTTCACACCAATCCAGAAACGACGACGGTGCACAATGATCTCGATCATTTCATAAACGCCTTCGGCCATATCGATGTCAGCCATCTTGGCTCATGAACTCATCTCCCTTGAGGGTCGCTCGTTTCGACTGGCGACCCTCAGGCTTACTGAACCAGCCCGCAGCCTCTTCTTGTCAGTATCCAGTGCAGCGAGATCTGACGATGACAACGATTTCGATAAAGCCATCGATAAAGCCATCGCGGCCGCAGACACACCTCGTTGCGGCGCTCCGGGCTTGTGCCGGAGCCTTCGGGTTGGTCTTCCTCTATAGCTGCGGCTATAACCTCTTTCTTCTGACGCCTTCCATCTATCTCCTGCAGATCTATGACAGGGTCCTGTCGAGCCGAAGTGCCGACACGCTGCTGATGCTGACGATGATCATCGCCATAGCAGTGTTGGTCGGGTCCATGCTGGACATCGTGCGCAGGGCAGCTCTTTCGCGCATCGGTAGCTGGCTGGACCACAGGCTCCGGCCCATGGTGCTGACCGCATCATTCGAATATGCCGCGCTCGCCGATGCGGGAGCCGCCACGGAGTGTTACAGGGACCTGGCCGCACTACGCCAATTCCTCGATTCACCGGCTAGCGCCCTTTTTTTTGACGTTCCCTGGGCGCCAGTATTCCTGCTCCTGCTGTTTCTTGTTCACCCGCTGCTTGGGACCATCGGTCTTCTATGCGCATTTGCACTTCTGCTGTTCGCGTTCCTGACGGAACTGGCGACGCGAGAGCCGCTTGCCCACGCCAACCTTGCCCTTTCGAGGAGCTATTTCCGATTTGCGACCGCCCTCAAAAACATCGAGGTGATCCGGGCAATGGGCATGCAGGATGGCGCAGCGATGATGGTCTATCGCGAGGCGGAAATGGCGAGAAGAACGCAGGACATCGCGATGCATCGCACGGAGATCATTCTTGGATTCTCCAAATCGATCCGCACACTCGCGCAGATCCTCATGATGGGATCTGCTACATGGCTGGTGCTCGTAAACAACGGCAGTCCCGGAATCATCTTCGTTGCGAGCTTGCTGCTCGGGCGCGGGCTTGCACCGATCGAGGGCGCAATAGGTGCATGGCGCTCCTTTACCTTTGCACGCAATGCTTTCAATCGCTTGAACAGAATGCTGATCGCCGTTGCATCGAACCAGGATGCCCGAATGGTGCCGGTACCGGAACGTAACGGCCTCGTTCTCGATGACGTCAGCTACATCCAGCCATTCGCCGATCGGCCGATATTGACAGGCGTCACGTTGCGCCTCGCGCCCGGCGACTGCATAGCGCTCATCGGTCCGTCGGGATCGGGGAAATCGACTCTCGGTCGCGTCATGGCAGGCGTTGTGCAAGCAACGAGCGGCTGTGCTCTTCTCGGCGGGGTCGATATCACGGCTCTGCGCCTTTGCGGGGGGACCCGCCACGTCGGATACCTGCCGCAAGACATCGAACTTTTCGGAGGAGCGATCAAGGATGTGATCGGCCGGCTGGACGGAGGAGATCCCGGCAAAGCAATCGACGCCGCGAAGCTGGTTGGATTGCACGACGCGATCATGCGGCTGCCCCAGGGCTACGAGACCGATATCGGTGAGGGTGGGAACCTGCTCCTTCGAGCTCAGCGTCAACAGCTGGGACTGGCACGCGCGGCTTATGGAAATCCATCTCTGATCGTTCTCGACGATCCGAACTCGAGCCTGGATTATGACGGCGAACGGATGCTGTTCACTGCAATCGAGCGCATGAAATCCAGGGGGATGACCGTCGTTATCATAACGCACCGGATGGGGATCCTGCCAGTCACCAACAAGATTGCCATCATGCGTAACGGGACTGTGGCTGCCATCGGCGACAGTGAGCGGATTTATGAAACCTATCTTCAACCACCGTCTCGAACAGGAACGTAGGGAGGGACGCCGCCATGACCCTTGTTCAACTGGACGCAACGCCGGCGAGAGTTTCAAATTCGCCAAGGACGGACCAGCGGTTCGCTCAACGATCGACAGCGACAGCCAGGCAACAGACGGTCTATTCGCCGGTGATCGAACAGAAACAGCGCGGACCGGCCCCGTCTTCGCCCATGCCGGGGCTGAGAGGCGTTGTTTGGACGGGTAACCTGTTGATCCTGGTTTTCATCGTCGGATTGGGAATCTGGTCGGTTCTGGCGCCGCTGAAAAGCGCTGCGATCGCATCGGGCGTTATCGAACCGGAGTCCAGCCGCAAGACCATTCAGCATCTGGAAGGCGGAATTGTGCGACGGATCCTCGTCAGAAACGGCGATGCGGTCATGGCCGGGCAAATCGTGATAGAACTCGACGACACGAAGTCTCGCTCGGAGCGCGACAGCATCCAAGGGCAACTTTGGGACGCCGAAGGAAGCCGCGCCCGCCTGCTTGCGGAGCAGACGGGCGACGACCATGTCGCCTATCCTGAGGATCTCAGGGCAGCAATCGACAAATATCCTTCGGTCAGCGCGATTCTAATCGGTCAACAGAAAATCTTCGAAGCCCGTCGCCGGGTCATGCAGGCGGAAATTCAGATCGCCAATGAAAAAATCGCGCAGGTGCGGCAGGAAATCGTCGGACTTGGCGCGCAAAAGGCAGCATTGGCCGACAGAGCCGCAATCTCGAGCCAAGAACTGGATCAGGTTACGGCCCTCAACGCCAAGGGACTGGAAACAAGGAGCAGGCTTCTCAACCTCCAGCGGGAAAAAGCAGACCTTGACGGCCAGCAGGGTCAAGTAGAGGCACAGATCTCTCGCGCCTACCAGGTGATCAGCGAGTCACAGGCCGATCTCGCAAAGCTTGAGAGCGACCGGTTGAGCGAAGTCGCCCAGGGCATGCGTGCTACGGAAAGCCAGATCATGCAATTGCGCGAGCGCTTGCGGGCGATCGACGACCAGCTTTCAAGGACCGATATCCGTGCGCCCGAAGATGGAACAATCATGAACCTGCGCATCCACACAGCCGGTGGGGTAGTCGGCGCGGGCGAACCGCTCGTCGATCTTCTGCCGCGCTCCGATCGCCTTGTCGTGTCTGTCCACGTCAGGCCGGAAGATATCAATGTCGTTCGTGCCGGGCTCGCGGCACAGGTTCACCTCCTTCCATACAATCAGCGGCGCGTTCCACTCCTGAAAGGTCGGGTCGAGTATGTATCGGCGGACCGTCTCACCGATACGGCAAGCGGCCAACCCTACTATGCCGCGACAATCCGCGTAACGGACGAGCGGTTGGCGAAAATGAAGGATGTCGAAATGGTCGCCGGCATGCCCGCACAGACACTGATCGAGACCGGCAAAAGCAGCGTGGCACTCTATGCACTCAGACCTCTTCTCGACAGTTTCAACAGAGCATTTCGTGAGGACTAAAGCGGTGATGGGCAAGAGAAAATTCGACGACGACCAGATTACGGGCATTCTGAAGGAGCACCAAGCCGGGGTGACGGTGGCAGATGTTTGCCACAGGTACGGCATCAGCGAGCCGACCTTCTATCGGTGGCAATCCCTGCAGTTCGGAAATGTCGGTCTTCATGTCAGAAGGGTGAGAGCCCTGGAGGAAGAAAACCAGAAGCTCAAGAAGCTTTTGGCCGAATCCATGCTCTCGGCGGCAACGCTGAGCGAGATGCTGGCGAAGACATCGAAAGGGCGAAACTAAACTCTCAGCAGAGGGGTTTGTTGGCCGCCTTCTGGCTCAGGCTATCCGATACTATGCATATGATTAGTTTAGGGAAATGGTGTGGTGCCCAGGACCGGAATCGAACCAGTGACACGCGGATTTTCAATCCGCTGCTCTACCAACTGAGCTACCTGGGCTAACCAGCTTCCGATGGACCTTTTTCAGAAAAAGAACCGCGGGGCCTTGGTGCGCCCCGGAAGCGAGCGGGGTTATAGCATCTTGCTCGGCCATGGCAAGCGGTCAAATGACTCTTTTTTGACGGTCTTGCCGATTTTGCGGATTCATGAGGAAAAATAAGAGCTTCGCGGGCGCTTTAGCTCGTTGTTTTATGCATGTCGTACTCCCGGAACCGCTGCACACTCCCTGATGACATGCTTCAGTTTTCCTCATCCGGATATTCGGCCTTGGTCTCGTCGTCGGCAACGGGAATCGCATAGGCGCCGGTCAGCCAGCGAGAGAGATCGACCTCGCGGCAGCGGTTGGAGCAGAAGGGGTAATGTTCGCGGTGAGAGGGCTTGCCGCATTCGGGGCAAGGGCGCGCCTTGCGCAGCGGTTCGACCTTGGCGGCGGCTTTTTTGTCTTCAGGCATAATCGGTCCGTCCTAATTCAGGAATTGGCCGCGGGCTTCAACCCTCGGGCCACCGGCTATGCACATCGAAGCCTTCGCCGGTCAGAAGCACAATGGTTTCATAAAGCGGCAGGCCGACGACATTGGTGTAGGAGCCCACCATCTTCTGCACGAAGGTGCCGGCAAGGCCCTGGATGCCGTAGGCGCCTGCCTTACCGCGCCACTGGCCGGAGGCCAGGTAGTTCTCGATCTCGAAACCGGAGAGGCGCTTGAAGCGCACCTTGGTCTCGACGATCTTCTGGCGGATCTTGCGATCCGGCGTCACCAGACAAACGCCGGTGTAGACGAGATGGTTGCGTCCCGACAGCAGATGCAGCGAACTCAACGCCTCGTCGGCAAATTCGGCCTTGCCGAGAATGCGCCGGCCGACGGCGACCACCGTATCGGCGGCGAGGATATAGCTGCCCTTCCAGGTGATATCGCCCTTAATGGCGGCGAGCGCTGCCTCGGCCTTCTCGGCCGAAAGCCTGCGGGCGAGCGAACGCGGATGCTCCGACTTCTTCGGCGCCTCGTCGATATCCATCGGCATCAGGCGTGCAGGCTCGATGCCGGCCTGGTTGAGCAGGTCGACGCGACGGGGCGAGCCCGAGGCCAGAATGAGCTTGTATTTCAGCGCCATGGAACCTCGACCATCGGCAGGCGGGGGAACACCCCTTGCAAGACCTTTGTCAAATTTACTTGAAACGGTAGGTGATGCGGCCCTTGGTCAGATCGTAGGGCGTCATTTCCACAAGCACCTTGTCGCCGGCGAGAACGCGGATGCGGTTCTTGCGCATGCGGCCGGCGGTGTGGGCGATGATCTCGTGTTCGTTTTCGAGCTTCACGCGGAACGTCGCATTCGGCAGAAGTTCGGTGACGATACCGGGGAATTCGAGGACTTCTTCTTTCGGCATATAAGTGTTTTCTTCCTGTGGGTTGAATAGGCAGCGCAGCGCGCGCCTTTAAAATTTGCGCGGAAACTACACAATCAACGCAGGTTTGTGAACCTTGTTGAACGGCCTTTCCTTTATTTGTTTTCATGCCGTTTGCGCGGCAATGCCATTTCGTTTGAGTAGCCGGCTTTCGATGAGGCCAGCCAGGTGATCGCGGACCTCGCGATAACTCTCCAGAATCTGCTCGCGTGTTCCGCTGACAACCGTCGGATCCATGGTCGGCCAGTAGATGACGTCGATTGCATTCGATCGCGTCAGCTCGAGTGCGGCATGATGGGCCGGCGGCGACAGCGTGATGATCAGATCGAAATAATCGTCCTCGAGCTCTTCCAGCGTCTGCGGCAGGCGGCGCCCGAGGGAAAGCCCGATCTCATCGAGCACGACATCGACGAAAGGATCGCGCTCGCCGGCGCGTACGCCGGCCGACCTGATATAGGTATTACCAGGCAGAATACTACGGGCGATCGCTTCGGCCATTGGCGAGCGGATGGAATTCATCCCGCACATGAAAAGGATGGCGCCCGGCCTCTTTCCCTCCTCGATGTCGGCGGCGCGATCCATTGCCGTCATCCGCGCCAGTAGAGCACACAGACCAGGGTGAACAGGCGCCGGGCGGTGTCGAAATCGACCTCTATCTTGCCGGTCAGCCTATCCTTCAGCGTCTGCGAACCTTCATTGTGGATGCCGCGCCGGCCCATGTCGATCGCCTCGATGCGGCTCGGCGTCGATGAACGGATCGCTTCGTAATAGCTCTCGCAGATCATGAAGTAATCCTTGACGATCCGCCGGAAGGGTGTGAGCGACAGGATATGGGTGGCGACGTCGCCGCCCTCTTCGGTGGTGACGGCGAAAACCAGTTTCGAATCGACCAGCGAGATCTTCAGCCGGTAGGGCCCGCCGGAATGGCCGAGCGGCGCAAAACTGTTCTCCTCGATCAGATCGAAGATGGCGACGGCGCGTTCATGCTCGACATCGGGCGTCGAACGGCCGATCGTATCGTCAAGGACGACGTCGCAAAGCCGGAAATCGCCCTTCGCCATGCCCTCACCTTTCGAGGTTCAGGCGGATCGCGACCGATCGCGCATGGGCATCGAGGCCTTCGGAGACGGCAAGGGCGATCGCCGCTGGGCCGAGGGTGCGCAGCTGCTGCGGGCCGAGGCGCAGGATCGAGGTGCGCTTGACGAAATCGAGCACCGAAAGACCGGATGAGAAGCGCGCCGAGCGCGCCGTCGGCAGCACATGGTTCGAACCGCCGACATAATCGCCGATCACCTCGGGCGTATGGGCGCCGATGAAGATCGCGCCGGCATTGCGGATGCCGTCGAGCAGCCGGTCCGGATCGGCGACGGCGAGTTCGAGATGCTCGGCAGCGATGCGGTTCGCCAAGGGAATAGCCAGTTTCAGATCGGCAACGAGGATGACCGCGCCGAAATCGCGCCAGCTTGCCGCCGCCGTCTCGGCGCGGTTCAGCGTCATCAGCTGGCGTTCGACCGCCTGCTCCACCGCCTTGCCGAAGTCGGCATTGTCGGTGATCAGGATCGCCTGGGCGCTGACATCGTGCTCGGCCTGCGCCAGGAGGTCGGCGGCGATCCAATCCGGATTATTGTCCTTGTCGGCAATCACCAGCACCTCGGAGGGGCCGGCAATCATATCGATCCCGACGGTGCCGAAGACATGGCGCTTGGCGGCAGCGACATAGGCATTGCCGGGGCCGGTGATCTTGGCGACCGGGGCAATGGTCTCAGTGCCATAGGCCAGAGCCGCGATCGCCTGGGCGCCGCCGACACGATAAACCTCGGTCACACCGACAAGCTTGGCGGCGGCAAGCACCGCCGGATTGACCGTGCCGCCGGTGGCCGGAACGGCGATCACGATGCGATCGACGCCGGCGACCTTGGCCGGCACGGCATTCATCAGCACCGAGCTCGGATAACTCGCGGTGCCGCCCGGAACATAGAGCCCGACCGCTTCGATCGCCGTCCAGCGCGAGCCGAGACCGACGCCGAGGTCGTCCTCGTAGATATCGTCCTTCGGCAGCTGCCGGCGATGATGGCTCTCGATGCGCAGTGCCGCGAGCTTCAGCGCACCCAGCACTTCCGACGGCACCGCCTCAACGGCGGCGTCGAACTCTTCCGGCGTGACACGCATCGGTACGGTGGCGAAATCGATGCCGTCGAACTTCAGCGAATATTCGGCAAGCGCCACATCGCCGCGGGCCCTGACATCATCGATGATGGCGCGAACGACGGTGTTCACATCCTCGGAAACTTCACGCTTCGTCGTCAGAAAGGCGGCAAAATGCTGCTCGAAACCTTCCGATGCCTGATCCAGCCAGATTGCCAAGGCCGATTTTCCTTCTCAACTCGAAACTGCGATGTTCAAACGTCAAGCGTCAGCGGCGTCAGCGATGGCGAGGCTTGGAGGAGGCCTCCCAGGCACCGCCGATATCGGCGAGCTGCACCTCGATGCATTCGACATCGAGCGCAATCGAGGCGGTGCCGGACAGCGACAGCTCGATCGTACCTTCCGGTCCGTCGCCCTTCTTATCGAATCGCAGCGCCAGCAATGACAGCACCTCGTCCCGTTTGCCACGATCGATGCCGAGCGACCGCACGGCCAGCACGCGCTTGAAGACCAGGGCGGCCCGGCGGCGCTCGAAACCCCTGCGCTTGCGTTCGGCGCCTTCCCAAACGAAACGATTGACGGCCAGGGCGAACTGCGCGTCGCGCGGCGACCAGTCGATGTCGCCGACCTTGAAGACGCTGTCCTGCATATGCGCGGAGATGATCGCGAGGTCCTCGTCATCGAGCGCAACAAGCTTCAGATCGGTCATTCAGTCTTACCCCAGCAGGCACCGCCGGAATGGCAATGCGTAGACAAGGGAAATAAGATGCTGCGGCCAATTACGCAACCGGGATGAATGCTGCTTACTCGCTGATGCGCTCGACGACGGCGCCGCAGCGGGTCAGCTTCTCCTCGAGTCGCTCGAAACCGCGGTCGAGGTGATAAACGCGGGAGACCGTGGTTTCGCCCTCGGCGGCAAGGCCGGCGATGACGAGCGAGACGGAGGCGCGCAGATCGGTCGCCATGACGGGCGCACCGCGCAGGCGTTGGACACCCTCGATCTTCGCCGTCTGCCCAGACAGCGTGATCCTGGCGCCGAGGCGGGCAAGCTCCTGCACATGCATGAAGCGGTTTTCGAAGATGGTCTCGGTGACGTGCGAGATGCCGGACGAGCGGGTCATCAGCGCCATGAACTGCGCCTGCAGATCGGTCGGGAAACCCGGGAACGGATCGGTGACGATATCGACCGGCCTGATGCCGGCGCCGTTGCGCTTGATGCGCATGCCGTTGTTGGTTTCAGAGATGTCCGCGCCGGCGCGGCGCAGCGTTTCCAGCGCGGTTTCGAGCAGCGCCATATCGGTATTCTCGAGCACGACATCACCGCCGGCCATGGCGACGGCCATGGCATAGGTGCCGGTCTCGATACGATCCGGCAGCACCCGGTGGCGGGCGCCGGAGAGCGAGGTGACGCCTTCGATGGTGATCGTCGCAGTCCCCGCGCCCGAGATCTTGGCGCCCATGGCGTTCAGGCAGTTGGCGAGATCGACGACCTCAGGCTCGCGGGCGGCATTGCCGATCACCGTGGTGCCGCGGGCAAGCGTTGCCGCCATCATCATCACATGGGTGGCGCCGACGGAGACCTTCGGGAAGGTGTAGCGCGCGCCGATCAGGCCGCCATTCGGCGCCTTGGCGTTGATATAACCGGCTTCGATCTCCATGGTGGCGCCGAGCGCCGTCAGGCCGTCGATGAAAAGATCGACGGGGCGCGTGCCGATGGCACAGCCGCCCGGCAGCGATACGCGGCAATGGCCTTCGCGCGCCAGCAGCGGGCCGATGACCCAGAAGGAGGCGCGCATCTTCGAGACCAGCTCATAGGAGGCTGTGGTATCGACGATGGTGCGGCAGGTGAAATGGATGGTGCGCGAATAGGAATCTTCCTGGCGTTCACGGCGGCCATTGACCGCGACATCGACACCATGATTGCCGAGGATGCGCATCAGCAGTTCGACATCGGCCAGATGCGGCACGTTTTCAAGCGTCAGCGTATCGCTGGTCAAAAGCGAGGCGATCATCAGCGGCAGTGCGGCATTCTTGGCGCCGGAAATCGGAATGATGCCATTCAGCTCATTACCGCCGACGATTCTGATACGATCCATGTGCGCTTACGGGCCGCGCCCGCCTTTCCTGAAAGTACTGCCTTGGAATAGGAGTGGGGTGTTTAAGGGATTTTTGGCGACGCTTCAATTCGCCGCGGACGGAACATTACGATTCGTCCATTTTTGCGGCAGGCAGTCCATTTGTTTCGTCAGCTTGCCCGGAACGGCGGGCGCGCACCTGCTGTTTGCGTTTCGAAAGATTTTCCCGGAGTTTTTCGGCGGCACGCTCGCGGCGCAGTTTCGCCTGTGCCTCGATCGCCTCTTTGCGGCTCTGCTGGCCGGTTTCGGTCTTTTCATTCATGTGACAGGATTAGCCGAATTCGCTCCGATCCAAAAGGCCCTTACATCCCAATCCACGCAAAGTTGGAATTTGCTGCTTGCGCTTGCCGCCAAGCTGTGGCAATAGCCGCCCCGTTCCCGCGATGTGAGCCACACGGCTCGCACGGGTCCTGGTCCTGCTGCCGTAGCTCAGTGGTAGAGCACACCCTTGGTAAGGGTGAGGTCGGTGGTTCAATCCCACTCGGCAGCACCAGTTTTACTAGGCTTTCAGCCCATTCCCAACCAGAACAAAACGCATCCGCGTGCATGACTGCGCATAGCCATGTGGCACAGATTTGGCACAGGATGTTCTAGAGTCGTTCCGATGTTCAACCGCTACACTCCCCACACCCTCATATTCCTCGCCATTGCTGCTGTCGTTCTGTCTTGGGAGGGGATAAAGGCGCTGGCGGGTTTGTTTTGAGCGATGGCCGCAAAGGAGAGACAGCATGATTACAGCAGACCCACATTCGAAGCTCGGCCTTATATGCTCGGTGGTCGATCGCATGAAGCCGGGGGAATGTCTTGATTTGATGCGCGAAGAGCTGATGGATATTCCATCATTCGAGCACAACCAGTCTACCTTCAATCCGGCCGACCGCGTTCTTGGGAATATTGTCGGCTCTGCCTACACGCATTCCTATCGGGTGAGTGCTGACGGCCGAAAGGTAACGTTCATGCGCCATGAGAATACCGGCGCCGTCAGATATCATGAACCTGACGAGAAATACCGCAGGGAACGCTTACGCTAGCGCGGGCTTGTTGTGGACGACACCACCCCGTCTTGACCGCCGACACCATACCCCACCTCAACCGATGCCGCTGCGGCGGAAAGCCTGAAGCTCACTACGGCCCGGTATCGACTATCTCATGCGCGAACTGCGGCAAGGGGATCACCGTCGAGACTCCGCCGTTTTTCCGTGATCCCGCCAGCCAGCGAGAGCATGAGACGTGGAGGGCGGTTGGGGCGTGGAACGATTAGGGCCTCGCGGTGGCAGTCTGCCGTTGTTCGATTTGGTCGATCCGATCCGTAAGACGCTTGATGTAATCGGAGAGCGTGTAGGTGTTCCCGAACCGGTTATTGCTTTCGTCAATCTGGCGCTGGAGATCAGTGAAGCGCTGATCGTAGCCAAGCCAGACGCGGCTTAGCTCCTCCCGAGGAACGCTCTTGTCGCGCAGATCCGAAAGGGCGTCGTCCTGGCGCTTACGATCTTCGGCGCCGCGGGCAGTGCGCCACTCCATTTCCTTCTGTGTGACCATCTTGTCGACGACAGATGCGATCGACAAACTTGTAGCCGTCGCTTCCGCTTTTGCGTCCTCCCTGACCTGCGCCACGTTGTCCTTGATAGGCTGCAACGCCATGAAGCCGAGCCCGGAAAGAATGCCGACGCCAACGGCGATAGCCGACCAGATGACCGGCCATTGAGTCCGTCCGTTCGTGCGCAGCTCGTTCGACAGGGCATTCAGGTTCGCGTTGACCTGCTGAAACCCGGTGTTCATATTGCTGCGCAAATCCGTGAGGTCTTTGCCCTGGTTCTCGACTCTTTCTGAGAGCCTTCCCCAATTGGCGGCCGGGTCAAACGATGTTCCGTTGCCGTTGCCATTCATATCGGTAACCTCTGCCATCCTGCTTTAGCCCTGCCCTTATGCCCTGCATGCCTTAATGTGTGAGAAAGCTTCTGCCGGTACTATGCGTCCAGCCTTCGCGATCCCGGTGGATCGTGTTTGGTCAGGCTGCGCCATCTGTTACGAGCAGGTGGCGTAGCCGCTATGATTTGGATATGGAAAAGCCGCCCGGAGGCGGCTGGGATTGAACGCAGGTACTGATTGGGTCTAGCTAGACGATGGACTTGGCCAACCGCGGAGCCGGGTTAACCAGATCGTCCGGGCCCATCCCCTCGGGGGACATCGGTCGTGGATTGGAGTGCTTCACCACTACGGGCGGCCCCGATGAAGCCAGAGAAAGGCCGCCAGCGACATCGTAGATGAAGGCAAGATCATCCATGTTGCATGAACGATACATGGGGGCCTCAAAACCATCCATCAGCCATTTAATCCAGCATGCTTCACGGCCAAACTGAGCATCGGGATCCGTGGGATCAGTGGCGAGGATAGTCACCTCCACTCCGGTCGGCAGTATCTTTTCATCGCCATTCCAGATCGCCTTCATTCGGTTCCCCTTGAGTTGCTGCTATCCCCGGCGCGGAGGGATTCGAACCCCCGTTGCACGAACTATCTCGGTATCCGTCCCAAAGTCCCTGCAGCATAGACGGTCAAGGCGCTTATTGTTTCACGCTTCAGCTTTAGACCTGACTCAGCCACACACCGAGGATAGCGGTAGAAATCTATCAGGTTACGCCACCTGAGGCAAGATTGGGTACAGGACTGAACCCCGCATTGTGTTCCCACCATTTTATAAGTACAAATAGCGAACCCGCCGAGCGTTCGAGCGCTGCGACGGGTTCTAACCAAGCCAACCTTACAAGGAGGTCGAAATGGCTGATAATTTCAAACCATGTTTGATTGCAGACTGCAATGGGAATGCTCACTGGGCCGCCCATGGTGGTGGGGCGGCGAAGGGATATTGCGCTGCACATTACTTTCGTCTCCGTGTTCACGGTGACCCTCTTGGTGGCGGAACACCCCGCGGCGAACTCCTGCGGTGGATCCATGATGTGGCCATGCACCACACCGGCGATGAGTGCTTAGCTTGGCCATTCGGGACGGATGGTCATGGCTATGGAGTGCTCAAGGCCGATGGCAAGAGAATTGGCGCCCATCGCTACGTCTGCGAACTCGCGCATGGCGCGCCTCCTACGCAAGATCATGAAGCTGCCCACTCTTGCGGCAATGGCAACAATGGCTGCGTGAACCAGAACCACGTGTCATGGAAGACGCGCACAGAGAACCAGGCCGACAGGCTAGAGCACGGCACACACAATCGTGGCACTCGCCAAGGCAGATCAAAGCTAAGTGAGGATGACGTTCGCGAAATCATCGCCCTGAAGGGCATAGAGAAGCAACGCGATCTTGCTAAGCGGTTCGGCGTAGCGCGGATGACTGTTTCCAGCATACATACCGGCAAAAACTGGGCGTGGGTGACAACAGATCATGCAACTTGAGGGAGCACCGGATGGTTGATATCTCGGGCTAGTAGTTTCGTTCTCAACGTCGAATAGTCGACGTTCTGAACCTCGACATTGCCGTCGATCGCCATTGAAGCTATGACGCCGGCCGCCTCGCCCTTCAGGCCGCCAGTGGGCTCCAGCCGCCCCATGTACCAGCAAAGGATTGTCTGCGAAGACGCCCACGGCACGATGACGTTGGTCTTGGTGGCAACGTCAGGAACGATCTCCTCAAGCGGGACGGGGGCCATCTTGTCAGCGCCAGCAACAAGGCTACCGGGAACGCTGCCCTGCGTGTAGAGCAGGCCGCCGGATACGACCTTCCACGGCGGATGCTTGTCGCAGTCGTAGGAGGTGACGGCAACGGTCTTGTCGGAACGCAGCGCCGAGCCGTCCGTCTTGCAATAGTCCTGCGCCGTCGAGACGTAGCCGGTGTTTTTCAGGCGCCAGATCGGGTCGCGCTGATATGGGCGGTTGGGCCAGAACAGCAGACCGCCGGGGCCGGGATCAAGGAAGGTGCCGGCGTCGAGGCCGAACCCTTGGAACTGCGTGACCAGCGTCGACGGGATGCGGCTATCACCGGAATTGGCGTGCCACCAGAACCAGCCGAGCTGATAATCACGCAGATCGTCGATGACCGCCAACTGGGCGGCGCGATTTGCCGCGATCGCATACCGGTAGCCGCTGCCTGGCAGATCGGTGGAAAGGCCGCCGGAGCCGTTGTTCACGTCCATCTTGTTGGTCGAGCCGCCGACTGCGAACTGCAGGATGGTTGTGGTAATGGCGGGGTTGCCGATCGTGACGCCCGGATTGAGGACATACGCGCGGCCAGCCGTCTCGTAGCGCATGGAGTTATAGTTCCGGTGCGGGTCCATCGTCGTGACAGGAACAAGCCGCGCCGGGTCGGTCGTCATGGCGAGGCGGTAGTTCATGCTCTCGATCGACGGGTCTACGCCATCAACGGTCAGGCCGGGAAGCGGGAGCGTGCCTTGAATGTCCGGCAGAAGACCGGAGCCGGAATTGCCAGCCGTGACGTAAGGATCAATGTCCGACCCGTATGGCTTGGATATGGAGCCGGAACCCTTATAGCCGTTGTTCGCTTCCGAACCGGAGCCAGCCGCCTCGCTCCCGGTGGTCGTCGGGATGCCGGCAGATTTGTGGAGATACTCGCCATCGTAGTCAGCAGCGATGAACAGCCGAGCCGTGAAGGTCCGACCGTCGTTCGTCGTCAACGCAGTGTCTTTCAGGCCGACCGACGTGATAGACGCGATCCCGGTGGAGAAGTAGACCGGGATGTCCTGCCCGAGGATGAGCGTGCCGTTTGTCCTGGTGGGGTCGAGCATGCGCCGGACACCCTGGACGAACTGCCAGCTTTCCAGAGAATTCCCCGTCTGCGTGTTCGTGTCGGCCCTGTTGATGATGGTGGCGTTGGCCCATTGCGCCAGGTCTCGGTAAAGCCCCTTGAGCGCCGTGAAGTTGTAGCAGTCGACATAGGCGAGACCAGACGCCGGCATGCCGCCGATATCCCAATCCGTCTTGGCTATATCGTCGAGGACAATCGCGACCGTCTTGCCTTCCTGCTTGGCGGCATAGGCGGCGCAGACAGCGGTCCAACTGGCGCCGTAGACAAGAACGTCATAATCTGCCGTCGTCGGCGCATAACCGGCGGCGTAGGTGTCGACCATGCCGAAGCGGATCTTGTAATAGTAGTCGAGCAGCGCGGCGCTGATCTCGCGAGTCTGCGCATCGGTCAGCGTCACCTTGAAGATGGCGAAGAGGCCACAGTCTTTCGTCGATAAGGCTCCACCGTTTATTCCGCCCAGATGAATAGTCGGATTGGTTGCTGGAGAGACATAGGTCGGCGCTGGCGCTTCGCGGGTGATGCCGAAGGTATCGAGGCTGTTGGGCCGGATACTGTGCATGCCTTGACCGGGGGTGATCGTCGTCGAGGTCGATACATAGTTGGCGGCCTGAAGACGGGCATTGAATTTGTTCGAAGCATCTCTGACGTTTGCCGCGATACCATCGCCGCCGGCTGTTTGCGCTCCGAACTCGCCGCTGCTGCCTCCTGTCGCAGTTCGTGAGTAATAGAAGATCGTGAACTGGCCTTGAGCGAAAGTCTGAAGCCCGATGCCGGTATTGTATTTGGCCGTCGATAGCCAACTTCCCCACCGATCGTTTGCCGTATAGGTCGGCACGCCAGCACCGGTCAGAGTGAGGTTGTTCGTGCCTGGATGGACTATGTTCAACCGGCTGTTGATCTCGGTCGGCGTCGATGGGACATAGCAGGCGAGGAAGTCCGACATGCTGGCGCCAGCGCCCTTGACGCGGACGATCAGCCTGTCAAAGGCCAGTTTATCCCGGCGCGTCATGGTGATGCCCTGCCCAGCCCGAGCCGTCTCCAGCGTCAGCGTCTCGGTTTGGAACGTGAAGTCCGGAAGTGCGGCCGCGCCTCCTCCCCCATTCCCGCCGAAAGCGAGGCCCAGCCCGATACCCAAACCCATGCTCATCGGCGCGCTCCGTTATTTCCAGCAGCCCTGAGAGGCGCCAAATCTGTTGTGGGATGCGACTTGATTGGCGAATGGCCGGTCGCGTTGAATGATCGTGATGGACGTTTCAAGGCTGGGCTGAAGCTTCTCGAACCCGGCGCATGCAATCGGCTTTGTCGGCGTCTGGCAGCCCGAAATCATTGCAGAGAGCAGCAGCATCAAGAGAAGAGACCTCACCATTGATCTTTCCTTTCTCGGCGAAGCGTTTGACGGCGGACTCCAGCGCGGCCGTAGCCGACTGCTGGCGGCCTTCGGATCGGCCAAGCCAGAGGATCGGATAGAAGGCGAGAGCAATCGCCAGGAGAGCGACGGCCGGGAGCTTGATGAAATCAGGCAGCAGGTTGAGCATTGGCCGTCACCTGCAAATCGAGAGCGTCGGCACGTTCCTTGCGGCGACGGGCGGCATACCAGCGATAGGCAAGGCCGCCGATCATGAGCGCAGCGCTGACGACGATCAGGCCGGCCACCACCTTGCCGATAAGCTCGCTGGAGTAGCTGAGTGGCGAAAGCTGGTCCTGCACCTGCTGGAGGGTCGCAGCGAGGCCACCGGAGCCGATACCGCCGCCGGTCGATGCGTCAGCCACGGCGAGAGCGGGAGCCGGCTTGGCGTCGGAGATGAGAGCCTTTACGGATGCACCAGAGGCGAGCCCGAGCGGTTGCGCCTCGACGCCACCAGTTGCCCACGCCTTGCCCGTAGCGCGCACGGCGGCAACGCGAGAGGCCCAACCCTTGCCGAATGCCTTCCACGTCTTTAGCGCCTTCAGGAAGGCCAGACGGCGGTCGCAGATGGCATCGACGAGGCGATCGAGGTTGCCATAGTTCTGGACCGCGGCAAGCGTGGCATTGCCGATCACGCCGTCAGGTGTCACGCCAAGCGCGCGCTGGAGCCATTTGACGGACTGCGCAACACCAGAATTGACCGCTCCATCGAAGACCACATAGGAGACGCCGGCCGGGAGCATGTCGCACTTGGCGAGATCCCAATAGTTCGAGCGGTAAATTCCTTCGACCTCGGAAGAGGAGATGTTGCGGACCGGGACGCGCTGCAGGCCGAGGCGATCCCGGTAGGCGTCATAGACGCGCTGGGTAATTCCGCGGTTGGTCGCACCGCCAGGATCGCGCGGATCATTCACATAGCCGCCTTCATGCGTTAGCACTCGCGCCAAGGCACGTTCAAACTCTGTCATGGGGTGTCTCCGATGATGTGAAAGGCTTAGGACCGCTTAGGCGAGACCTGCAGCATGTAGGGGTAGTAATCGCCGCCGCGCTTGACCGGGTTCCAGCCAAGCCAGCACTTGAGATGCCAGCCGAATGCCAGCGGGATATCGCGTTTGACGGTGAAGGCGTTATTGATGTCCTCGACGCCCAGCACTTCGGACTGCCACCCATTGCATGGATTTCGCCACGTCCAGCGCGTCCGCTGCCACCAGAGTTTGAAACCCTTGGCGGCTGGATCGAACCCTGCGACACGCTGCGGGATATAGCCGTCCAGATCGGCGTTCAGCGTGGAGAACCACCGCCAGCGGCCGGGAAGAACTGGGCCGTGCTTCATCGACCAGGCGGCGAGGAACGGTGACAGGACATAGGCGCAGCCAACGAGAAGCAGGTTTGCGGGCAGATAGGCGAAGTATCGAAGGATCATCTTTGCCCCGTAGGTGAAGCGTGGTATTCAGAGAGCCGAATTAGTTTGGATGGAGTTCAAAATGATGCTTGAGAAGCTTTGGAAGCCTGCCGGCGCATTGGCTTTTGTTGTCGTTCTCGCGCTGCTCTGGGATGTGATCGGTATATTCGCTGTTATCCCTGCCGTGATTTCTGTCGCTGGAGTTTATATCGCGACTATGGCCGCATTCGCCGTGTGGGCCAATATCCGCCTCGATAGAGGGGAACCCCCGGTATCAATATTCGAGATAAAGTGATCACAGCTTCGCCGCCGCCTCGAAGAACGCGTCTAACTGCTGTGTCGTGAACCCCATGGCCTGGAACCCACCCACCATCATGGGGCTGTCCTTCACGAAGGTTCCCGAATACTCGTAGGCGATCCGGACGTCTCGCGACTGCTGCGCCACCCATGCATCGACGGCATCGATAAGCCCTGCGGCAAGCAGTTGAAGCTTGAACTGACGCGCCGATACAGACGACGGGGACGGATCATATGGTGGAATTGCTGCGATCTCTTCGACCGTCATTTCGATGACGGTCACTGTGCCGGAAATGCAATTGACCTCTATTCTCTGCATATCGGCCCCCTCACTCGTAAAGGATGTTGATGGAACCGGCGTCGAAGGTGTCTGTACCGTTGCCGGTTTTGAGGCGGACCCTATCCAGAATGGCAGACGTGGATTTGGACCCGGCTACAGTGAGGATGCCCTGGGACGCATCTGTTCTCGCGAACTGTGAAGAGACGACCCAGGTGTTCGTGGCTGAATTGAGAAGGGTGAGGATGGTAATTCCCTGGTAGACCGCAGTGTTGGCACTAGACCCGCCAGTTAGCGGGAATTCGGCTGTAGACGATCCCGCGTTGCCTGTGGCGCAAACATACCCTGTCACCTCGACGCCGCCGCTATCGCCAAGTTGTAGCGAAATACCGGTCGTTCCATTCGTTGACAGGCTTTCGACCGAAACCGTGATGCGCTTCACCCAGGAGGGGATACCGGTGAAATCCACAGCCGTACCGGATGCCGCCGCCACAGTTCCAGAGATCAGGCCAGAGCCTGCGCTCACTTTCTGATAGCTCGTCACCCGCCAGTTGCCCGAGCCCAGAGAGACAGCCTGCAGGCTATCCCCGACTGCGGTGACGACATTCCCGCCCTGAGGCAGGATCAGCGACGTTGCATTGTGCGTTAGAGTCAGGATGCCAGAGAAGACCAGACGGCGGAGCGTGCCGGCCGGGGCCGTGCCGAATGCCGTGATGGTCGTCGTGCCGGTGACGGTGACGTTCTGGCTGCCAACCGTGCTGAGATCCGTGGTCCCGGCGCTGGCGATGGTGGCGAAAGGCTGGACCGCGCTCAGTTGCTTTTCCGTGAAGAAGGCCGAGCCGTTGCTGATGATGCGCGTTGCAGAGCCGTTCGCCAGGAGGAGCGTCGTTGCCCCATCAATCGTCTCTGATGCGTTCGGATCAATCGTCACGTCTCCACCATCGGCAATGACTGTGACATGCCAGTTGGCGCCGAGGGTGGCGACGGCAGTGAGCGACAGGGTTGCGGCTGCGGTAAAGCGGATGACGGCGTTGTTGTCGGCAAGGAGGGCGGTGTAGTTGGTGGCCTTGGCGGCGTAGATGACCTTTCCGTCCAGAGAAAGTGCTGTCTGTGCCGCCGTGACGCTCGTGGCGCCTGTGCCGCCGGCAACTACTGGTCGAGCGGTGTTAGCGTCTGTCACCAGATCGTCGATTGTCGAATTGTATTTTGCGCTCTCAATAGTTGTGTTTGGTACAGCCGTCGTGTTTGCTGGCTTCGAGTATACACCGGCACCATTTCGGGGCATTTTGCATTCTCCTGTTGCGTTTCTTGGCACCTTGTGGCATAAGAAACCATCAGAGGAGATGGTAAAATGCCGTTCAAAGTTGTCCCGAAGTACTATTACGTTTGGGCGTCGATGAAGGACCGCTGCTACAACCAGAACAATATACAATTCAAAGACTATGGCGGTCGGGGGATAGTGGTTTGTGATCGATGGAGAAGTGACTACAGGACATTTGAAGCCGACATGGGGGATAGGCCCCACGGCTATTCCATTGACCGGATTGATAACGAAGGGAACTACGATCCATCAAACTGCCGTTGGGCGAGCCGGAAACAGCAACAGAGGAACCAGCGACGGGCCGTTTACGTGACTGTTGAAGGAATTCGCTACCGAGCGATAGAACTTGCTGAAGCCAGTGGGCACAAAACAGAAATCATCATGGAGCGCGCGGCGCGCGGTTTGTCATATGAGTCGGTTACGAGCAGAGAGAAGCTGTACAGCCAAGATACCTCTGCAGCAGTTGCTGGCAAAAAAAGAGCCGCCGCACAAAAGACCCACTGTAAAGAAGGCCACGAGCTTACCGTATCAAACACCTACACAACCAAACAAGGATGGCGCCTGTGCCGCCAATGCCACAATGCTAAGATGCGGCGCTTAAAGGCCTCTTCCTGACCTTATCTGTTTCCTCTATAGTCTGCCTCCAGCAATCATTGTTGGAGACCAAATGAAGCAGATCGACCACGACCCGGATGAACACCGCAAATTCCCCGACTACGGGGATCGCCAATGGGCGAAGAAGAAGTTCGGAGAGAACCCTACACCCGCCGACCTTATCTATTACCTTCTGCCGATTGCCGCTGTGGCCATCGCCATGTTCCTCTGGAGAGGCTACTAGCGCGAATAGGCTGTGCTGCCGACGCCGATGATAGCGTTGACGATCCTCTGTTGCGCCTGCGTCAGGTTTGCGCCTCGCTGCACGGCAGCAGCGAGATCTGCCCGCGCTTGGGTAGGCGACGACTGCAGGAGCATTCGGGCAATCATGTCTCGCGTCCCCTGATTGCGGCCACTGGCGAGGTTGACGCCGCGTTGAAGCGCCTGCATACCGGCAGACCGTAGGTTTCCAGTTAGCGCATTGCCGGCGATACCCAACATGGTCGGGTCGAAACCCATCATCTCTGTGGCGTCAGAGAGGTTGTCGGCCGTCCGCGAGCCGCCAAGGGCCTGATTGGCGGTTTCGAACATGCGCTGCTCACGGGCAATACGCTCGCCCATTACATCGCCGCGTCCGGGGGCTGCAAATGCCGGGAATTCCTGTTCGGTCTTGCCGGTGATCAACGGGCGCGCCTTGTTCGTGGTCGGCGACATGGACGCGGCTTCGGTGCGAGCAATCAGCGGGTCGACGTAGCCAACGCGGAACGGCTGCTGCTGCTCAGGCGTCAATTGGTTGAACCCGTCGATATTGTCAGCGGCTCTAGTTCTGGCGGAAGACGCGGCGGCGCCTTGATCAATCGCGTTGATGTTCTGGCTTTCGAGGCGGAACTGGTCTCGTGCTGCGGCATAGGGTTGCGACGCGGAGGCGAGGGAGTCGTCGAGAGCGTTGCGGATCGGGATAAGCTGGCGCTGTACCTTCGGCAAAGCACCATCGATCATCGAATCCAGTTCCTGCTTTGCCCTGAAGGCGGCATTGAAGTCAGAAAGGATTGAGTTTCCGTCTGTAAGATACGCGCGCGCCCTGCGAACAGCGCTTTCGATACTGTCGTCGGCGATATTATTCCCTGGGTTCATCACACCTGATGCGCCTGGCTGCAAGAAGTTGTCGGCGGCTTGAATGGCTGCCGATGGGTCAACAGTTCCCGCTGCTTGCCGAGCTGCGCCGTAGTTGGCATCTGCGGCTGTATCGCGTGCGGTAGTCATCGCCGTGCGCGTCTGTGCTGCCGTCTGAGGCGCGTCGAAGCCTTCCGACAACGCATTGACGAGGCGATCAGTCTGCCCAGCCTGGCGGCGCTGAAGCTGTTCGGCAATCTGCTGCCGCATATCCCCCGGAGATCTGGCAACACCTGTCAGCATGCGCTGACCAGAATTTCCAAGCGCATCGGCCACCATATATTCCGGCTGCCCCTGCTGCCCTGCTCGTGCAATTTCATCGGCGATATCGTCAGGGGCGCGACCGGAGCGCCGGATAGCCTCTGCGATAGCATTCTGCGCTCGCCCCTCGTTCCCCAACCCCACCATCGAGCCGATCGCACTGGCAGTGCCGCCGACAGCGGACGTAACCGGTAAGGCAGCGCCCCCGACAACAGCACCGATGCCAGATCCCCAGCCAAGGTCTTGATCGTGGCCATAGGCAGACACCCCGCCCTGAACGCCGCCGCTGATGACGTTCGCAAGCATACGTCCGACATAGCTGTTGCCGAGCCTGGCTGTGACAGCGGGGGCAACAGCTTCCCCAACCATGCCCAGAGCGCGACCAGTTGCTGCCCCTCCGTGGATTGAGCCACCGACAGACGCCATAGTGTTAGCGTCGGGGTGTTCTTCGGCATAGTCTTTGCGGGCGTTTAGGTACTGCTCACGGTTCTTGCCGTACAGGTCACCGATGCTCTTGTCTTCCCACGGGGTTTCACCGGGAAGAGCGGCGAGACCAGCCTGCGAGAGCGCTTGAATGCCAGCCCCGGCTTTTCCTGGCAGACCGAAGAGCATCTCGTCGGTGTAGACTGTCGGGAAATCCACATTCTGGTTACCCGTATCGCGCGGCGCGTGCGATTTCGGCTTCGCGGCTTCGCGCTGGGCCTGAAGGTCTGAATAGACGCGGGCTCGCAGTTCTTCGCCGGTCTGCGGAGCGGAAGGCGCAGATTGTGATGCCGCAGCCATCGCCCTTGCCTTGGCAAGAGCCAGCGCCTGCTGCTGTTCGACGGTCAGTGCTTCAGCCATAGGCGCCGATCCTCAGGGGGGACAAATTTCCAGACATTAGCGTCCATGCCTTCAGGGACTGGCATGTTGGTGACATCATCACTTGCCGCAGGAGGAGAAGCCGGCGCTTCCAGAGCTGGCAAACTGCCAGCCTGCCTGACAGCATCTACCATCGTTCGAACGCGCGCCTTCTTGTTGGCGATCGAATCCTTCGACTCGCCAGGACGAGGCGTCAGAATGTCTGTCTGCTTCCTCACTTCTTCAGGCGTGGCCGTCGCGCCCGATACGCTATAGAGATACGACGATACGATCGTTTGAAGGGAATTCGCCGCCTTCTGATATTCAGGCGTGGTAACGAATTCGCTGAACGGGAGGCGCGAGTAAGCTTGGTTTTTCGAGTCTGAAAGGGCGTCATAGTTATCCTCGACGACCTTCAGTTCCGGTTCGATGACAGAAGACAGGGACTGGTTTTTCCTCTCGCTCTCCGACAATTGTTTGCTGGGCTTCCCCGCCGTCAGAGGAATGAGACCATTGCTGGCAGCTGGAGCAACTGGCGCCTGACCCGGCGCGGCGGCCGCAGGCGGCGGCGATACCGGTTGACGAGGCTGTTGGCCCTGATCCCCGAACAGATCCACGCCCGGTGAACGCGGGGCATTATCGCCGAAAAGGTCAATTGGCGGCTGTTGCGATTGGGGCTGCTGACCTGCGAAGACGCTCTGTGGCGTCATGAAGGACATAGCGCCGGTTGAGGGATCAGTGATCGTCTTCCCTGCCCCGAGCTGCTGGGCTTGTTCTTCAGTCAATTGTCCGCTGTCGATCAAGCCGTTGAGAGCCTGGCCTTCGACCGATCGCCCGTCGAAACGGAACTTACCGGACGGGTTCGACGGGTCTTTTGGAGTGATGTCCTCGACACGACCATCGCGGAATGTACGGACGAGTCGCTTGTCAACGACCTTGATCTCGCCGGGGTCGTTCCTCAACTGGTCGACCTTAAGGCGCGACTCCTCGATCCCGAGTTTATATGCCGGGTCGTTCTGGCGTTGTGCCTGCTCGTAGTTTTGGCGAGACTGCCACGTCTGCTGCTCCTGCTGCTGCTGCGAGGCCTGCATTTGCTGCTGGATAAGCAACTGCACGGCTGCGCGCTGGCCTTCGTTCAGGAACGGGTTCGACATGGCCTGGATAAGCCGCGGGTCAACGCCGCCGAACTGGCCTTGCGGTGCCATCGAGGGCGCAGCCTGCGCGACCTGTTGCGGGGGAGCGGCAGGCGGCACGGCGGCGATCTGCGGCGAGTTGGGGATGGTCGTCGGAGGAGGGAGAGCCGGAGCGGCTTGCGTCGGCCCCTGCATCGGCGCTCGGGGAGTCGTTTCCTGCGGGTCAACAAACTGCGGCTTACCAACTGGCGAAGCAGAGGCTAGCGTTGGGAGATCATTGAGTGGCTGATTCTGTGGGCCAGAGGTAGGCATGCCGGCGCCGGGGTCTAGGCTCGCAACCTCCTGCCCGCCGCCCTGCCCCTGAAACTTTGGCAGAAAGCCATTTGCAAGCGCGAGACGATGGGCAGCGTTGGGGTTTCCGGGCTGGTTGTATCCTTTGAACGCCCATGCGTTGTTCATGAGGTTCTGGGCTTCGTCGACGCTCTTGGCGTTGTTCAGCCGCGAAATCAACTGTGGGTTCTCCTGAAGAAAGAACTGCGCCTGCTGCTGCGGAGTACCGTTGCTGCCTCCGTTGGCGGCTTGCAGCGCCTGCAATCTTGGGCCGTTCCACGACATCACGCCGCCGGCTGAGTTTTTGCCATCTGCCCATGTGCGGTTGGCGTTACCTGGGGAAAATCCGCTTTCGGCCTGACCTGTCGCCGCGACGGCCGCAAGGCCGAACGGATTGGTGACGCCGGTCTTTACTGTGTCGATGAAGGGGCTGTAGACCTCCCCCGGTTGAGACGAGACAGGGGCGATGTTGCCAGCCGACGAAACCGTAGGCATTGCGCCGCCAGTTGCTCCCGGAGTGGCAGACGGTGTGCCGATGATGCTGTTGAACAGGCTGGTTGCCGTATCCGTTCCCGTCTTCTCTGCCGCATTGGCGCGGCGATCGAGGACGTTGGCGACAATGCCGTCGCCGAGAGCGTTCAGGCCTTCGCCGATGTTCCTCGGGGCATTCGAAGCTCCCATGATAGCCCGCACCAGATCGCGCTTTCGCTTGATGGATTCGGGCGTTTCGTTCGTATTGCCGCCGTAGAGAAATCCAAGCGCCATGGATCAGGCTCCTGCCGAGAAGAGTTTGCCGTAGTCAACCTGCATCAGGCCATCGGGGCGGCGAGAAACGGCGTCTGGGCGAGTTTTCTGCACTTCCTGGGCAATGACGCCCACATGGTGCTTTCCGTCGCCCTTGCCTTTCTTATAGGTGTACGAGTAAAGGCCGTGCCCTTTCATCTCGCCGACCTTCTTAATGTCCTTCTTGGCGCGCTCGTCGGACAGGCCAATAAGCTTGCCGCCAAGACCAAAGAGGCCGCCGATGATGCCGTTCGACTGCTGCATCTGCGTGTTGTAGGCGCCCAACTGGTTCTGATAGTTCTGCTCGACGAGGCCGGAATAGTCGACGGTCGGCAAGCTTGGCTGGTTGGTGCCCGCGCCGAACTGCGGCAATCCGACCTGAGATCCGGACATCAGAGCAGAAATCTCGTTCAGCGGCTGATTCCGCTGCGTCAGGATATCCTGAACCGCTTGCTGGTGGCCGTTCAGGATAAGCTGGTTATAGGCGTCGTTGGTGCCTTGGTTGAAGGTGTTCAGTTCCTTGCCGTAGGCGTCCGATCCGGCCTTGATGCCCTGATTGGCGAGCCGAGTGCGCAGATCCTCGTCACGCTGGGCAACGAGAGGCGAGAGGCGCTGATTGGCAAGCTCCATAGTCCGCGCTTCGGTGGCGTTGGTATCGAGGTTGACGGGCTTTGCCAGATAGTCCTTGAGGAAGTTGGATTGCTGGTTGGCGATCGTGCCTAGATTGAGGCTTGCCGCATCGCCCTGTGCCTTGATCGCTTGCTGTTGCGGCGAAAGGGTCGTCGTCTGGGTATACTGCGGGATGTTGTACGTCGCACCGCTGGTCGGATCGGTGAATGACCGGCTGCCGTTGGTTGAATAGGTGACGCTCCCGTCCGGGCCGTACTGGTTGACGTTGCCGAGCTGCGCATTCGCGAGCGCGGTTGTGACATTGGTTCCGGTCTGGGCTGCAGCCGTCTCTTTCGGATCTGGCGCCTTGGGAGATTTTGGCTTGCCCATCAGATCACCTCATTCTTTCGATTGAACTTATTCGCCCGCCAATCGTCGTCGGTGAGCGTCATAATCAGTTGGTCTCTGTCGCGGCCGAGAAGGCGCGGAATTCTATGTTCGACGAACCCATAAGCCTTAAAAATCCGCGTCAAGGGCTCGTCTGAAGGGTCGATCCGAGCGACGACCATCTGGCAACGAACATGCTGAAACGCATACCCGAATAGCTCTTTCAGCACGTTCCGGGTCAGCCAGCGCTTGCTTTTACTCGCGGCCGATATTTCGATCACGCCAGCATCAGGGTTCCAGTCGTGGAAGGCGACGCCGGCCTGGATCTGCCCGTTCTCGAACACACCCATAGTCACCGCTTCCGGCAATTCGCGACCGTTTTCCCATATATGCCGCTCGATCCAGCCCTTGATGGCCTGATTAAGATCCGGAGCCGATGAGCCGCCCCAAACGACCTGCATCACGTCATCACCGAGCCGTTTTCAAACAGCATGTCGAAGGTCACAAGCTCAGTCGTCGGGGTCGGGGTGACCCCGCATGTGATCTGAACCTGCGGGCTCACGGAAAAGCCGGTCTTGCCGATCGACACCCATTGCGTCGATGTCTGCGAGATGCTGCCTGCATCCCACTTGGCCACATCCCAGAGGCCGCTATCCCAAACGTCGACAGTGAAGTTGGTAACCGACGATGGCGGCGTTGGGAGGTCGATCTGGTAATCCGTGGATGCGCTTATCTTCGGGAGGAACGGCACATTCGACTTGAAGACCGCGCGCGCCTGGTGGACAGTTTTCGTCAGCCCTGGGCTATCGAGATGATCAGGAAGACCGACGTAGGTTGAGACATAGGTTGCGCCGTCGTCCGAACCCGTCGTATCCATTCGGTGGATTGTGCCCGTATTCGTTCCGAAATACCCATTATCGGCATAGTGCCCGATGCAGCGGGTATTCCACCCTGTGAAGCGGCCGGCCCATGCTCCGGTCTGGAGGTTGGCGGCGAAACAATAGGCGTTGACCGAGCTATCCGTGACCGGGAGAGACACCACCATCATGTTGCGCGTCGGCCATTTGATGATTTCCCACGGCATAGAGCGGCGCCGGCTGACCTCTGCGCGCCATTCCGTGTCGATATTCCGGCTGACAGCCGACAGATCCAGCGCCGCAACGTCTTTGCGAACCGCATCGGAAATAGGAACGATCCCGGCTTCGGTGGCGATGAGAAGATCGCCACCAGCCTGCATTGTCGCGTTTGGCCCCAATGGAGGAGCAATCTTGTAGACGCCGACCTTCTGCCAGCCGGAGTCACCAGGATAAAGGCCCTGATAGACCGCGACTTCTCCCTCGGAGGAGACGAATACGCATTTGTCGTCGAGGCCATCGCCGGAATCCAGCGACCATTTTCCGCCGAAGAGCAGATAGCCGCCCTCCTGGAAAATGCCGGCAAGCGAGAATTCCGCCGCAGCGCCGCCGATACTGTCGACAGGCAGATACCATGCCGACATCGTGTCTTTCTTGACGAAATACAGGCGGCTCGCATACAGCCAGACGAATGACAGGGTGGAAGTCGTCACGCCAGTGATAGCCGGGGTCGATACGCCTGTGATCGCCGTCCATGTCGACCCGTCGTAAAGCCTGGCTGAGTCCGTGCCGTTGACCGCATAGAGATAATTCGTGCCGCCGGCCGTGCCGATCTGCGCCGTCGAATAATACCCGCTGGTTTGCCCGGTAACAGCGGCTGTGGGGATAACGGAAGCGTCGGCAACAGTGGTAATGTTGAAGATATTCGCGGCATCTGAGGCGAAAAACTCCTCAACCTGCCCGCTTTTGTATGTCCACATGCGCAGAACCGGTCCAGACGAGATCGTCGCGTATTTCAGCGACCCACCGCGCAATCTGATCCCGGTCGCAGTCGGAAACCAGTTGTCGAGCATGCTGGCGCCGCCAGGCTGGGCAAGAGCAAGGTTCTCGTTGACGACCCAGCCGCGCGTCGGCGCCGGGAATGTCTTATGCTGCATGCGCGGCGCTTGCGGGTTAGGCTGCGCCGTTTGCCTGACCTGACCGCGGGCCGGCTTTATTGCCATGGTGAACGTTCCCGCATGTCTGTGCCGGCTAAGTCCGTCAGAACCGCCTCGAATTCCGCCAGATAATCGCTGAAATCCTGGCCGGACTTGCGCTTGAAGCGCCAGATCGTGCCCTTGGTGATCAGATCATCGGGAACGAGTGGCGTATCACTGTCGCTGTTCCAGAGCGCCGTACCGTTGCTGCACCAGTTCTTGGTGACATAGGAGAGCGAAACGGCTTGCCCGAGCGCCGGGTATGGGTAGAACGAGATCGACGCCGTGCCATTGATCCGGCAATAGCGTGGCGTTCCTTGAATTGGCGTGAGAGAGAACCACTCGTCTTGGCTGATGCCGCCTCTTACCGGAGCCCCGGCGACAGAAACGGCATTGCCGATCGTCAGCCGTGCAAACCCGGCGGGGAGCGCGAAATCGTCATTGGAACCGGTGCCTGTTATCGTCGCCGTTGCCCGGAGTGCTGCCCAATCGACGCGACGGGCGCATTCGTCACCGGTTTCCTTGGCGAACTGGACAAGCTCGACATATTCACGATCGGTGTTCGCCACGGCATTGTCAGGCACATCAAGGCCGACGTTCTTGCAGACCGCTTGGGTGATTTCCAGAATGTTCATGGCATCACCATCTGCGGCCGTACCGTGCCGTTCGACCAGCGGGACCGCTCGTCGTCAACCTTCATGTCCTGCAGGGCGCGATCGAGCAGCGATTGGGTGACCTGCGTCAGCTCGGAGTCGCGAAGGAATTTCGCCGCTTCGAGCCCGACCGCATACAGGTAGACCTGCGGATATTGGGCGAGCAGCCAGTTGGTCGATGAAACGCTTGTCGTGATCGTCGGGATCTTGGCGAAATAGATGATGTCCCTGTCGCCGGTCACGCCGTTGATCAGGATATCGCTTCCGTTGATGGCGTACCGGTAATATTGCGATCCAACGTAGTTGACATCAGCCAGCGATCCGGACTGCATGTTGTAGCCGTAGGCGCCGAAGACGCTGATCATCTCCAGGAAGTCGGCAGGGAGTGGCGTTTCACCAGCGGTGAAGGTGAGCGTGGCGCGCGTGATCTGTTCCCGGTGGCGAAGCTTCTGGTTCAATGTCGCTTCCGCCGACTGTGTAAGACGGCTCATGACATCGGAGATGTTCCGATTGCCGACGTGTTCAGCAACAGCAACGCGAAGATCGAGGTAGTCGTTGAAAGCGGCCATCAGATATTCCCGTCGAATGACCGCCAGGCGCGGTTGTCGCCATCATTGAGGAAACGCTTCACGAACTTCTCGTCGCCCTCTGCCTGGGCTTTGACGAGGCCGGCGTCGTAGGCGACGTTGAGGGGGATTGAGGCAACTTTGACCCAATCCCCCATCTTGTTGCCGGAAGTCTCGTTCCGGGTGAACTGATTGTGCTTGATCAGGGTATCGACGGGATAATCTGTCCGGACGACGGTCTTTTCCCCGTCGAAATAGTGCCAGACAGAGCGCCCGGTGCGGTAATCGTAGTCAACGAGCGTGAAATCGCCGTCCCTGATCATGCTTATTCACCCGGAAACTTGTCGGCGCGGGCTGCCTTGCCCTGGGAGATCATCTCCTTGGCCTTCGACAGCGGGAGGTCGACGACTTCGCCGGCAGGGGTGCGGACATCGGCTTCAAGCCAGGTGTCGTAGAGGAGTTTGACGGGGGTCGTCTTTTCCTTCTTGTCCATGCCGATATCGTGCGCCGGCTCGTTGACGGGCTGCGCCGGGTTGACCGGATAGGCCGGCTTCATTTCCTGCGGGTTTTCCTGGCCGGCGGCCGGTGCTGCAAGCGTCTTGTCGATTTCCTGCTGAAGGCGTTCGTCGCTCCAGCGCTTGTCAACCTTGATGCCGAGTTCGGCAGCCTGTTTTTCGAGGTCTGTCATGACGTTTTCCTTTGTAGAGAAGGTGGAGACGGGCGACCCGGAAGCCGCCCGTCATGGGTGCTATACGGCGGAACTGAAGGGTGTCACTTCCGTGCCTGTTGCCGCACCGAGGATGCGGACGTGCCAGACACCGGAGGCGTAATCCTCCAGTTCGATGCGATCGCCCTTGACGCCGCCCTTGGTGGAGCCGTCCATGGTGATCGTGTCGTCGGTCGCGCCGGTTTCCCAGCCGTTGACCGTAGAGCCGCCATCTGCTGCCTGGAGTGCAACGCCAGCCATGATGTCGGTGCTGTTTGCAACCTGAATTATCAGGTTGTTGGAGGTGATCGTGGTGCCGACGACGACGGTATACTTGCAGCCGGAACCGGACGATGCCGGGAGCGTGAAGGTAATGCCGGCGGCGCGGTTTGCGACGACGACAACGCCTTCATGCGTCGGCTTGTTGAGGGTGAGAGTGGCCGCCGTGACGGAGATCGGATAGTAGGACATGTTCTTCTCTCCTTAAGACGAGGCAGTCATACCGAACACGTCGGCAATGACCCCAAGGCCCTTTTCGTTCTTCACCACCAGCGTACCTTCGCCGATGATGACGCCCTTGTCGGCATCCCCGGTCTTGGCGAGATCCTTGTCTTCCTGGATCTTGCGGAGCCAGTCGAACTGCAGGAAATCGGTGTCGATCAGGAAGGCGTTGCGAGCCAGGGCGGTTGTCGCCATGACGCGATCCGGCTGGATCATCACCGTGCCGAACGGGCCTTCGTAGTAGTCTGCCGTCGCGACGATGGTGTTGCGCTCGCCGCCCTTGGACACCGCATAGCGGAAGGGAGCGACGTTGGCGTCCGACATGAAGGTGACGAAGACCGACTTGATGTAGGGCGACGCAACGATGTGCTTGAAATTCGCACCGTTGGTAAAGCCCTGCGACATGCCGGTATCGAGCAACGCCTTGGTGAACGCGCGCTGCGTGCCGTTGGTCGGAGCAACCGTGAGGCCAGTACCAGAGTTGAAGCCGCCGTTTGCACCGCCAGCACCGCGCGAGGCGTTGGTGACGATCCAGGTCGGGAGGCCGCCGAGCTGACGGATGTTGCCGCCAACCGAAGGCTGAGGCGACACGATGGCGAATTCGATATCCTTGCGGAGTTCGACGCCCTTCTTCAGCTTCTGGTATTTCCGCTTCTGGACGTTGCCAGCTTCGGAAACGACTTCCTGCGTGCCGGAGATAGCCCAGCTTTTGCGGACGATCTGCGTATAGTCACCGAGGCGGGTCGGCGGCGTGATGGCGTCGAAGTCATATTCGGCGCCTTCAGGAACGACGTTCGTGCCAGGTGCGGCAAGATCGTCCGTTTCCCATTCGGGGTGAACGGAGACGCACTTGCCCTTTTCGATCATCGAATAGATCGGGGTGTCTTCCGGCGTGATACGGGATACCACGTCGGACAGCTCTTCGCGATTGCCGACCGCGTTGGTCGTCAGGAAGGTATTGGTTACGACTGCCATGATGGAATGGTCCTTCGAAGATGGTTAATCGAAGTCGATCGACATTGCGTCCTTGATCGACCCGGTCCTCGACAGCTTCTTCATCGCATCCTGATTTGCCCTGGCCTGCTGTGCCGCCGGCCCCTTCGATTTGCCGTTCGCGACGGCAGGAGGAGCGTTTGCCACTTTGGTCAGGGCCTTGCTCTTGGCCTTTTCAGCCTCCAGTCCGAGACGGGCGTAGTGAGCAAGCTTGAAATGCCTGTGATCGATCACATCGCGCAGTTCCTCGTCTGAATAGCCGAGGTCGCGAGCCGTCTGGAAAGCCTCGTCGAAGAACTTCTTGCGTCCTTCGGGCTTGGCCGTCTGTGGGAATGCTTCGAGCAACTTGGCGTTTTCGGTCGCGAGCTGCGCCGACTGCTGTTCCCCGGTAAGCTTGTTCGCCACATCCTTCGGTTCGTTCGCGAGTTGGATGATCTTGTTGACCTGGGCCAGGGCCGAGTCGTAAATCGCCTTCTGGCGGGTGTACTCGTTCGGGTTCTGGATGGCCAACGCAGGCTGCGGTTCTTCCGGCAACATGCCGGCGAGATGGGATGCAAAGGCGTCAACCGTGCGGTTGACGCGGGCTGTCATTTCGTCAAGAGACTTGCCGCGGTTGGCAACCTCCTGCGTTTTGTGGCGGTAGTCGCGATCCCGCATATACCCGTTCTTCAGCTCCTCAAGAGGAACCTGCTCGCCGCCTTTCAGGGTAACGACGACGGGCTCTTCACCATCCGCGGCTTCCGGCGCATCGCCGTCTTCCTCGGTGGTTTGGGCCGCGTCTGCGGTATCGTCGGTCTCTTGGCCATCTTCCGAGGCCTCATCCGGCTCACCTTCAATCCCGGTGTTGCCTGGCTGCTGGTTGTTCTGATCTTCGTCGTCAGAATCCAGGAAGTTCAGGTTTTCAGGGTTGTTGATATCGGTTGAGAGTTCAGCGGTTTTGCTCCCGCCATCAGATGGCAGGTTGGCACTTTCGCCTATAGTCATGGTAGTTTACCTTTTCAGGGTGAGAAAGCCCCGCCCTATGCTGGGGCTCCATTCCGCTGAGTATTGGCTTCACTCACAAGAGCGTTGAGCTTACTGCGGAAATTCCGGATCGCGCGTGCTTCGGCCGCGTAGGCGCCGCGCTTTTCATCGTCTTTCGGATCTGCGTAGATGCAGGCATTGATCGCCGCCGCTTCCATCTCATCCCACAAGGCGTGGAAGAGCGGCGTGTCGAGCAGCGAACGGGCCTGAGCGGTTTTCTCTGCCGGCGTCATCCTGGTTCGCCTCCGACTTCGACTTGCGACGTGCGGGCATTAGTCACCTGAGCGTTCATCACGATCTGGGCCTCGCTCTGCTGCCGCTTGAGGTTCAATTCGGCGATGAGCTGCTGGCGCTTCAGTTCAAGCTCGCGGTTCAACTGCTCCTGCTTGAGCGCGAATTCGCGGTTCAGGCGCTCCATCTCAAGCTGAGCGTCAGTCTGGTTCTGCTCCTGCTTGATTTGGGCATCGAGCGCGGCCTTCTGCTTCTGCGCTTCGGCCTGCGCCTGTACCTTGATCACATCCGGATTTGGCTGGTTGGCCTGGGCAGCTAGTTTCTGCTGGATTTCTGCCGGGTCTGGCTTGGTGAAATAAAGCTCCGGAGAGCGGGCACCGGCCGACTCCGTCAGCTTGGCCACCGCGTTGTAGACGTTGTCTGGCTTGACGAACGGATTGTCAGGGCCAAGGCCGGCAAGCAGCTTTTCCTGCGTCTGAATGATGAGCTGCATCATCATCATGTCGCGCTCGCGTGTGCCGGCACCGAGGCCGGTGTTGACCGTGGCGTCCATCTCCGCGTTCCATTCGCGCGGGTCGAAGGTGACCCATTTGTCGCGGAGGCGAACGGTGCGCGGCTTGTCCTGGTGCTTCACAGTCAGCCGCAGAAGGCCCTGGAAGACCCGCTTCAGCCCGCGGGCGATCGTCCTGACCATAAGCTCTGTCTGGCCAATGCCGGCCTGCTCGATCATGGCGCTTGCCGTCGCCGTCATGTTCTGTAGCGCGTCTGGCGGCAATCCACCGGATGCATCATTGATGCCAGTCCGGTCGGATGCTTCAGCATCCATGTATTCCAGCATCGCGAAGGAGTCCTTGGCGACGAACGGCACGGAGTTGAAACCAAGCGCCTGCCTTACGTCCGTTCCCTGCGTGACACGGATGGGAAGGCCGAATTTCGGGTTCAGCACCGCCTCGGGATTGGAAATCGTGCCTTCCTGGACGATCGGCTGCGGCATGTTCTGCCAGTACAGGTTATCAAGCGTCTGCCGAAGCAGGACGGTCTTGATCTTCTGGATTTCCTTCATGTCGTCGGTGACGGAATTGCCTTCGCGTTGATGCGGCCGACGCTCTGCGATGATATCGGCGAATGGAACTTCATCCCATTCTTCGTTCTCAAGCAGGTTCTTGGCCTTGTAGCCACCAGCAAAGACCAGCCTGCGCAGCTCTGCAATGCCATCGTCATCGAAGTCGACACGCACGTAGAGTTCGTAATATTCGATCTCCTGCAGGGCACGCTGCGTCGAGTCATCCTCGTCGAGGACATCGCGGCGACGGGTGAATTCCTCGACTTCCTTGTCGTCATCGCTGCCTGAGACCGGCATGGCGTCGATCTTCTTGCGATCGTACCCCATGGCGACGAGATCCGACCGGCGAAGGCGCTGGTTGATCCCGGTGATCGGGCTTTCCTCGATGTCGAGGGCATCCGGGTGGATCAAGAATTCCTCAAGGGGTACGGCGGCAAGGCGCGTACGGCAGAGTTCCGCGCGGCGGCGGATCTTGAGGTCGTAAAACGTCTCAAGCGTTGGCCCATCAGGCCCATCGACCTGCTTTTCCTCGCTGCCCTGCTCCAGCACCTCGACATCGTCGTCCTTGACGAGCTGTACCATTGCCGCCTCATCGAGGCCGGAATGGCTGGACACCTGCACCTGAATGCGCTTGTCATACCACCAGCGGATAATGCCGTTGCGGAGCTTCAGAGCGTCGTGGATCGCGTCCTGCACCGCGTCGTATCCATCGCTTTCCGGGAATACGACATAGTTGATGTAGTCGCTGGCCTGCTCTGCCTTCTCTTCGTCGCCCTCTCCGACCGGCTCGTACTCGACGACCTTGTCATTGCCGAGCAGAATGCGCGTGACCGAGGGCAGAACCTTCTTGATGGCGGATTGCACATCTTTCGAGACGACGCGAGAGCGGTTGTCCTCGACCGGAACATCCTTCATCTCGCCATCGTAGTATTCCATGGCCTTGATGCGGTCGACGGCAAGCTGGTCGCGGTAGTTCTCGCAATCCTTGATCATCTGGCCTACCAGATTGACAAGGCGCTCGTTGGTCATTTCTGCCATTTATACGACCTTCCGAGCCTTGAAATTCCAGTCGCCAGTGTTGGCGGGTGGCTTGAAGCCATCGCTGAACGTCATGAACCCATCAGCCCCATGCGAATGCTCGTCGTGCCTCGGATGATTGCGCCAGACGCCAAGCTTCTCGTCCCAATCACGGCTGTAGCTTTCGAGATGCACGATGCCGGCCGAACATGCCGCCTCATCGAAGCAGCAGGCCGGAAGCTTCTGGCGAACGCCCTGAATGGAGTTGATCTTGTCCGGGTTGCGCTCAACCGTGGTGAAGAGATAGCCGAGGGACGCCGACATGGTCTTGATCGTCTCGGCCTTGCCTGATGTTGCCGTCTGCCGCCTGTGGTCAACGTCGTGAGGGGCATAGTGGACGCCCCAGCGTGCGTTGCGTTGGGCTGCCCACTTGTCGAGCCAGCCGAAGTAATGGCCGAGGCCCATGCCGCTGTCTTCGAAATAGCCTACGAAGCGATGTTCGCCGGCAATGAGCTGATGCAGCCAGATCGTCTGCGTGTCTCCGAGGCCGAAATCCCAGAAGGTATTGACCGCGATGCCTGGCACGAACGGGAAAACGCCGATCTTGCCCAACTGGCGCAGATTGCGGATATCCTTGCCGAAGTAGGCGCCTTCCTTGGCGGCCTTGAAGGCTTCGTCGGGCGTGGATGGATATTCCTTCCACATGTCGTCGCCCTGCTCGACCTTCTTGGCCGCGTACCACCACTTCTGCTGATCGTCGATGATGATGCCATGCTCAGATGCCAGCGAGGCGAAATACTTCGCGTCCTCTTCGGTGATCAGATGCGGGCTCGCCACCCGATACGATTGGTCCTGCCACCATGGGAAGAAGTGGAACCGGTAATCCAGTTCCCCCAACTCCCTGCCAGAGTCTGCTATGGCTCGCGACTGATTGGTCTTATCGTAGAAGTCGCCAGATCGCCCTTCTGCAGTGCTTTCGATGAATACGAGCTGCTGAGAGGCGATGGTATTCAGCGTACCGGATTTGATTTCCTTCGCCTTGTCCGGGTGCTTGGCACAGATCTTTCCATATTCCGAGATGTGAACGAGGTTCTTCGTTCCAGATCGAAGCGACACGCCTACTTCGACGCCGGAGCCGTTCAGGAATTCGATCTCATAGGCGTTGTCAGTCTTGATCGGCACGACAGCCTTGATTGGGGACGGCATGCGCTCATAGGCGAACTTGATGCGCTTCAGCAGGCCCTTGGCGTTGTCGATCGTGTCGGCCACGAGACCGGCGGCGAAATGGTCATTGAAGATGCAGCAGTCCAGCGCCAGGATCAGGATGAAGGTCGAAAACCCCATCTGGCGCGCTTTCAGGATGATGTTCAGGAAGTGAAGCTCATCGAGCAGCTTCGATTGTGCATCGTTCAGTTGGAACAGCACGACATTGCCGCGCTTGTCCTGGATGTAGTAGAGGTTGTTCAGGCGCCAGCGACGATCGGCCCACTGGTCGACCATCTCCTTACTTAGAGCGGGTGCGCCCATTGATCTCGCTCATGAGTGCGCTGACTGAATCCCCAAGCTCATGCTTGGTCGTCTGGTCAATCTCCAGCTTCTCGCCATACTTCTTCGGGCGCAGTTTGCCGGCCATCCACTTCCTTGCGTCGATCCTGAGCTTTGAGCGTTGGATGTTCTCACCGTTCGTTGTCCAACCAGCGTCTTCTTCGCCGCGGCGCTCCATCCAATCGTTCCGGCCATCGTCGGCGATCAAGAGGATTTCATCGAAGATCGCGTCTGCCTGCTCTTCCCGAGCGCGCGCGTATTTGTCAGAGAATGAATCTCTTTCGCTCAGCCATTTGAATACAGTCGCCTTTGAAGGCATCTCGGGATCTTCGCAAATCCCTTTGAGGCTTTCCCCATCAGCTATGCGCTCACAGATGGCGTCGGCCATTTCCTCTGTGTAGGTAGAGACACCAGCCACTTGTCACCACACCGCAACAATGTTGGTTGCCGTCGTGCCGGTGACGAGAATGCGAGACACGCGGATCGGCAGAACTGCACCAGCGACAACGCCAGTGAACGTGAGCGACTGCCCACCCGCCATGGTGACTGCGATGTTGCCGGCGCCCCCGACGAAAAGGGCTCTGGAGGTGAAGCCGAGATCCGTGCTGTCATTCGGCGTGACGACGGCTGCGTTAGAACCGGGGTCAACGACGTTGTTCGATCTGTTGGAGAGATCTATCGCAGCCATATCAAGGCTCCTTCAGAGTTTGCCGAGAAGCAGGAGGATTAGAACGATGACCAGCACCAGCCCCAGGCCGGATGCAGGGTATGGTCCCCATGTGGGGGAGAAGTGAAATGCGCCGCCGAGGAGTAAAATGAGGATGATGAGGAGCAAAATGTTCATCATTTCAATCTCCGATTGGTATCAGACCCGCGCACCGGACCATTTATAGCCCAGTGCCACAACCTAGCAGGTTGTAGTTATGCCTTTGGAACGATAGAACTCGGGTCGGCTGGCGATTGGCCGCCATGCGGAAAGTCCTCTGGATAGACTTTCTTCCATTCGAACCAGAATGCCGAAGGATGCAGCTGCCTAAGCTTATGGAACAGTGCAGCATCCTTCGCCTGCAACGCCTTGATAAGGGTCAGGATTGGGCTTGGCTGAAACTCTTCGTGCTTGATCGTGATCTGCATCAGAAGAAATTCCCACAATGCCAACCACAAATCAACATCACAGCGCCTTCCACAAATCCTCACCAGGAGGCTGATACGTCGCGCACCCCGACAGCACATAAGCCGCAGCGAAAGCAAGGATGACGACAGCGAGCCATATTAGGCCGCGTCTGTAGCGGGTGAGGAAGGTCATGGGCTCGGTCGATTGCCTTCGAGCATGTACCGCACCATCTCTTCAGCTTGCGAAGCGCTGAAAAGGTTTGTGCCAGACGGGCCGGGATAGCTTGCTGGCAGGCTGTTCAGATAGGCCTTATCGAGCGTGATGCCGCCATCAGGGTTGAAGTCTGCTGGCAGTTTCCAAGCGAGGAAGCGATTTACCATATGCTTGACCTGATCTTCAGTCATCTCGCTCTCCTGAATGGAAAACCCGCCTCGGAGAACCGGGCGGGCTGTGGGCTACACTAATAGTCCCAATGATAAATTGGTGGCAGCAAACTCGCCAAACAATCTGGTTGCAGCCTCATCGTACATCTTGGCCGCGGACACTTCGTCTCTGAAGTGTCCAAGTATCGTCTCTTTGCCGTTTATCCCAATCGCGGCACGCCAATACGGCTCTCCCGCGATTGTTCTGCTATGGAGCCGAACACCCTTGAACTTTGAGCATTTCCCGCGCTGTTTGCGCTTATTGAATTGATTGGTGGTCGGTGTAGCAACACGCAGATTTGGGCGGCGGTTATCTAAGCCGTTGTGGTTCTCGTGGTCGACGAGCTCGCTGGAACGACTGCCAATGATTTTCCTATGCAGGCGTCCCTGTTTTGCAGAAGCAGCGTATGACTGAATTTCACTGGAGCCTGCTACTAGATGCCAATTGTGCTCCTGTAAAAGCGACGCATCCTGGGGCGATACCATGGTAACAGCCCATTTTGTGAGGTTGACAAAACAATGATCACCGCATTCACAAAAGGTCGCTTTGCGTTTAATAATTCCTTCAGCCATACCGGCCTCCTGTAAGGTCGTTGCGGTCAGGGCCTCGCGGTGTTGCAAGCACCGTTTGAGGCCCATTTTTATTTTGATGATGGTGGTCGGGAAGGCAGAGCTTGGCGCTGCTCTTTATCGTGCCGTCGTTCGCCTACTTAGGCTGGCCTTCCCGATATCATTTGAGGCTATTGCCTCGGAAAATGCTGATGAGAACGCGCCGCACCTAAATTCAGGTCTTTGCCTTGGATCTGGGTTTCTCTTTCCGTCGTCAGCACGACGCCACCGCTATTCGGTCTGTGGCTACCTACATCGTGCAACACTACTCCTGGCAGTGGCTCCGATCTCTGTTGAGGCTATTGCCTCGGGTTGGATCCGGTTTCTAGTGAGGCAGAGCCGGTGTGCCACTCCCATTTATTTCTCGAGGCTGGGAGCTTAACCACCCGAAGGTCCCTCATTGATAGCGCTGATCAGGCGCCCTATCGCCTACGCGATCTGTGAAATGGAGCGGGCTGCGAGACTTGAACTCGCCTTGGCGGCTTGGAAGGCCGTTGCCTCACCCGGAGGAAGCACGCATCTCTGATGATTGAATATCCCAACCGATAACTGATTTGGCGCCGACGCGCAACTGCTTTCGATCTGCCAAAGCCGTCAACCCCCTA
Organism: Rhizobium sp. NZLR11; assembly: GCF_019685115.1. Classification (NCBI taxonomy): domain Bacteria; kingdom Pseudomonadati; phylum Pseudomonadota; class Alphaproteobacteria; order Hyphomicrobiales; family Rhizobiaceae; genus Rhizobium; species Rhizobium sp. NZLR11. The sequence continues at coordinate 622,447 of NZ_JABDWD010000001.1, forward strand.
CGAAGCCACAGCAATTGTTGCGGCGCCATTCCGCGAAGGTGATCCAGATCCATAACCGAAACGTTATAGACCGTGCGCTTGACCTGCGGGCCATCGACGCACTGAAGCAAGATGCCTTCGACCTCCATCATGCGATTGCTGGCGGCGCGGGCGCGGTTGGTGAGCGTTTCCGTCACCTCCCCGTCGTGGCCTTTGACACTGAACAGCGATTGCGCCCGAGCTGATGGGGCGGCGTACCCTGTCAAGGCGTAGTAGCTCGACATGATCTGCGCATATTCATCGCCGGCCTGGCGCTGCGCCTCGGTGATGTTGCCGTCCAGCTCCATGCGGCCGAGAAGGTAGCCGGCGCGGGGGTCTTTGGTTTCGAGGCCATGGATGCGGCCCCTTGCTTCGATCGCCACACTCATGGTTTCCTTTTGTGTTTCGGTGCGTTTGATATCGCCGCTTGGATATCTCTCGAGACCCTCTTTCCGTGGGCGCCCGCCCTTGGATCGCTTCAGTCTCAGTTTCGCCGCCTTGGATGCCATGTGTTCCTCGCTATGTGATAATGCCTGCTCTGAACGCCATCGCGACCATTGATGTTACATTCGCCGCGCCGAACTTGTTCATGATGTGCTGCTTGTGAGTTTCCACCGTTGCTCTGGCGCAACCGATGATTTGCCCAATTTCCTTTGCCGTCTTGCCGTCGCTCAGCCTCTGGATTATTTCCATCTCCCGAGGCGTGATATGCACATCCCCCATTTCAGCCCTCCAGCGCAGTCTTGCTCTTCTTAACGGCGTTGAGGATTGTCGTGTGATCGCGGCCGCCGAAGATGCGGCCCAGCGCCGGCAGAGATAGATCCTTGCGCTCTTCGTAGACGGCCTTCATGCAGGCGTGGCGAGGGACCACCAGATGCCTGGTTCTGCGGATGCCTTTGACGTCCTCCCATGTGACGCCTGGGAAATCCCGCAGAATGCCCCGAACAATCGCCTCGACGCTCCGCCGCTGGTCGCTCGCCTCGGGGAAGTCGCCATCGACCGGCAACTTCAGCATTGCCGCCTGAGACAGGATGCGCGCCCTGGCATCGCTCAGATCAAGCTCCAGCTTCTCTACCTTGGCTTCCGATGCCTTGAGGCGTTTCGCTATGTCGGCATAGGTGCGATTGATCGATGTCGCTGTCGCAAGCTTGGTCGTGAGCCTTGCCACTTGCGTTTCGAGCGCCTTTATCGCGGAGATGTTGATGATGTTGAGATCGGGAGCCGCCGGATCCGGCGTGGTCTTTGAGACCTTTCCGAACAGACGTGCCTTCACTTGTTCGTGGGATGCGTGCTGCTCTCTCAACGCTGATACATGCATGGTCATTCTGCTGCGTCCTTGCTCTCGTGCTGAACTGGCGTATCCGCCATTGCGATGATCTCGTTTGCCGGGAAGAGGCGCTTGAGTTCCGCTGTTGCTGTCCTGTCGCCTTGAAGGTGGCGGGCGAGCAGGCGGACTTTCTCAGGCGAAACGCGCGGGCCTTCATCCTTCGGCGGTGGTGGCGCGATCCGCGGGCGGGCGGCAGACTCCATAAGCGATTGCTGCTGCCGGCATTGCTCCCCGAAGTCTGCCGACGATGGCGCGAACTCATGACTGTCGCGCTTCACCTTCCGCTGCAGGTATGCCTTCACGGCCTGATAGACCGCCTCCAGGCTCGTTCCTTCGATCGCGATGAGATAGGCGCCCATCTGCATGTCCGGGTCAGTGCTTGCTGAGCTGGGGAAGCCCGAAAGAAGCATCGAGATGAGCGAAGCGGGCGTTAAAATCTCTTGCGGCATCGGCGCTTGTCCTCCTGCCTGTGTTGCTGCGGATTGGATCAGGTTCGTCGAAGAACGCCTCGGAACGAAGCCAGGTCGCCGGATACGGGATGAACTGCGGTTCACGGCGCTGAAGATCGGCGAGGTTACGCATCAGGCCGGCCATGATGGTTTCGGGCGTGTAACCCTTCTTCAAGGCCTGAGCCCATGCCTTCTCGGCATCGCCGCGGGCCTTCTTGCGGGGAAACTGGACGTAAAAGTCTGTGAATGTCGTCATGCTGCAAGCCCTTCTTCTGCGATTTGGAGAAGAACGACACAATCGGCAGGGATCTCCTGAGACCAGATCATGGTCAGGCGTTCGCAGAGATTGTCGTTCTTGATGACGCCGTAGTGCTGTAGGCAGTCGAGAATTGCTTTCGATCGATTGTCGATATCCTGGCGGACGTTCTGTCGCTTGAGCGCGATATGCAGGGAGAACGGCACGGAGATAGGCGCGGCCGGCGGCTTGATGAAATAGCCGGCGTCAGTGCGCCACTTCTTGTAAGTTGATGACAGATGACGTGTTTTGCCCCAGCCGTTATACAACTCCCATCCGCTCGGCGGGTATGGAAGATGGTAACGCAGCGGCGAAATTTGGATTGTGTTCGTCATGCTGACGCCCTCTCTGCTTCGAGGATGGCGATATCCATGTAGGCGCCGATTATTTCGGCCGCGACTTGCGGGACGATGGCATTGCCGTAGGCGCGCACCGCTGCCACTCCGGAGGGAAGCCCATGAGCCACGAAAGCCAATTCGGGCTCACCACCTTCCTCGCTCCACCCGTGAACCCCAGACGCTTCGCTACCGATCGAGGCAAGCTCGACTGCTGTCTGTTGGGAGCGTCTGAAATTCCGGCCTTGTAATCCCCAGCGTTCGGCGTGGGCCAACCAGAAAAGGCGCTGTCTGATGTGCGGACGGCCGACGCCCGCAGCGCACAGATCGGCGGCCCCGAAGGCATGTCCCAGACTTTCCATGTCAGCACGTACAGCGGAGAGCCATTCCCTTCCATCCTTGTTCGCAGCTTGCTCTCCAAGGACCACTGGAGGTCTGCACTCGGAGATAAGGCGGTAAAAAGCGGGCCAGAGGTGTCGTTCGTCGGCATGGCCTTTTCTGAGTCCAGCGCTCGAAAGCGGCTGACATGGGCAGGAGCCAGTCCACATTGCTCGACCATCAGACCACCCTGCGATGCGGGCGGCGTAGCTCCACCCGCCAATCCCTGCGAAAAAGTGGCACTGCGTATAGCCTTTGAGGTCATCTGCATGGACATCCACGATTGAGCGTTCATCGACCTCGCCAGGCGCGATATGGCCGGCGGCGATCAGGTTTCTCAGCCATTGAGCGGCGTATGGATCGATTTCGTTGTAGTATGCCGTCATCACGCCGCCTCGCGTCTGAAAGGGTGGAGTTGGGGAGGCGAAGGAGAGATCGCCTCCGGGGGTGTCATCGGGATAGGATCGCAACGAGGAAGGCGAGGTAGGCCACGACAACCGCGTATTAGAAAACTTCCGGCCAGGTCATATCAACCCCCTCGCCGTCGCGGCCTTGACATAAGCCCCCTTGATCTCTTCGAGCTTGGCGACGTCGTCGAGCTTCGTTTCGATCTCGTGGTCAGGACGGGGCTTGCGAGACGTGCTCCCGTGATCGTCCAGCCAGGTCATGGCGCTGGCGATGCGTCTGTCGAGCCACTGCAGCATCTCCTGGGGATCGGTCATTCTGCCGCCTCCAGATGTTCTTGCCTGCCGGCTGTCGCAGCAATGGAGATGAGCAGGTCGCGAAATCCATCCGGCGTCGAATTACGGATGCGCGTCTTATCCTTGCCGCCAACCATGGCCATCATGCCGATGCGGCGCGCTTTTTCGTATCCGTGTCGCTCCAATGCGATCGGGTGAAGCTTCTGCTTTCCGCGGCCCCACAGGAGGGATGGCAATTCGCAGCCAACCGCATAGAGCCATGTGCGTTTATTGGCGAAATGACCGTAATAACCTTGGTCTACACAGCAGGTCCAACCGCCAAAGCCGTCAGCCTGCATCCAGCCGCCGCCAGTAGGCGGGCGCGTCAACCCAAAGTATGGCCAGGCGACAGAATCCTTTGGATGCTCCAGCACACCTCCGAAATTGCGCACCGCTGTCAAAGCGGCGGCAAAGCATCCGTGGTCAGCTCCAAGGCGGAACTGGTGAGGCTTCCTGGTAGAGCCGTGCCAAAATCTTCCCCAGCGCTGGCAGGGCGGATGAGCGACAACCGGATACGGGCCATCATACTTTCTGGCGTCCCGAGCTTCATCCCACGGGTCGACGTTGGGCAAATCCCAATATGATCCGTCTTTCTCTACGTAGAGGGCCGCGATCATTGCTCGTCCTCACCCATGATCCATTCAGCCCTATCGGCCCACTTGCGCGACCGATCTCGCCAGCGCTTCGCGATGCGCAGCCGCCTCAAAAGCGGCAATTTTTTCATCCAACGTAGCCAGACGGGCGGTAATTTCTCTTTGTTCACGTTTGCTCTCCTCGACTAGAGCCGCCCTTAGGGCGTCCATTTCCTCGCTATCGATCCGACGCGCCGTTCCTTCCCAAATGGAACGGACCCGCCGGAGTGTGAACTCCTTGCTGACCCGCCGGCTAATGAAGCGATGAGCTTCGAAGAACGAAGCCTCGACCTTCCCGTAGCGCCGCGCTGGGAAAGCATCCCTCATCAGATTTTGGGCTAAACAGACGTCACTCATGCCCTTCTTCCTGTCTTGATTGCCCTTGTCGTTGTTCGACAGGCGCTTGTTGCCGTTCGTCGCCAACTTGTCTCTCCTTTGGTGCATCTTTGCTCTTGTTGAAGGAGCATTCAGATGAACCAAGGCACTTTGTTCATGAACGACGAGGCAGAATGCTTGCAGGCGTTTCCGCCTCGTCGTGCTCAGGCACCCGCCGCCGGGAACCAAGTAATTTCAGTATTCAGCGCACGCCGCCGCCCGTCTTGCGCTGAAGATGCCAGCTCGCCCGATTGGGAAGTTCCGCCTACTATCGGCGAGCTGGCTGTTCGATTGGTCGCTTCGTTTCGGAAGCCGACTTGTGTGCTTAGGACGCAGACGGCCGAGGGGGCGTAACCGTCTGCGTCCTGCCTCATGAAGCGGGAGGGGCTTCTGAGGGATCTTGTTCAGGGGGCTTTGGAAGGTCTTTCCACTGAGACAGCCTGACAAGCGCGTTGTAGAGGCCAAATGTCTCTTCACCGGTCTTGAAGCTGATTTCGATCCAATGCTTACCGTCCACGCTGTTGTTGGTCATGAAGCCGGGTCGGTTGAAAAGATCGGAAGCGATGCGCTGGCGCTCGGCAAGGATGGCTTTGGCGATCAGCTTCGCGACTTCGAATTCATCCCATCCGTCAGGGATGATCGGAAGCTCGCTGACGCAGACACAGGCTGCCTTCATGATGTCGTCTGGGATCTCACCCATTTGCCCGCTCCCCGAAAGCGCGACGGTCGTCAGATGGCTTTGGAATGATGATGTATTCGTTCTCGTCGGCGAACGGCGCGTTCATAGCCTCGCGGTAGAGCGCGTAGCAGCCGAGGAGATAGGCCGGGAGGAAGATGAGGAGAGCTGTCATTGACGTTCATCCTTGTCGAAGTCGAGGGTATCGAGCTGGGGTTCACGGTCGTACTGACGAGCCCAGGATACGAACGTCTCGACGGCTATGAGGAACAGGCCGCCGACCAGAAGGGCGAGGAGGAGAGAGCCGAGAAAGGTCATGCGTCCCTCCTGCACAACGCCACTGCTGAGAGGACGGTGCTAGCGAATGATACGCCCACACAGAATGCGACAACGTCAGACGGCTCCAGCCAGTAGAGCGAGAATTGGAATGCAAGCAATCCAATCTGAACGCCCATGGATTTGATATTTTCCCATGTCATGCTGTTCATTCCCCTCTCCTCGGCCGCGCTACCTGCTGTCTGTTGGTTCCCGCCTCTACGGCTTTGCGGGGTTGTTCGTCTTTGGGATGCTTTGGAAAATGATGGTTGAAGGATTCGAGCCAGTCGGGTTCGGTGGGGAGCGCGGTCATGGCTTGATCTCCGTGAGCTTGTAGAGGCCCTGCGAGGTTGACATGAACCCGAGCTTGATACGGTTGGCGTCCCTGGTGTCGTACAAGCCGCAAACCACAAAGGCGGCTATGATCATGCCGACAAATGCGCCGATGGAGAAAAAAGATGCTTCGATCGCGCTCACGCTGCGGCCCTCCCGCCTTCGGTAGTGTGGGGTGTGGTGGTCTCGGGAAGGAGCAATTCTTCCAATGAAATCACCCAATTCGTTGCCGCGCTGATTGATTTCAGTTGGCGCGTTGTGGTGTTCTGACCGGCCATGATGCGGTACAGATGCGCACGGCTAATGCCGACCTTTACGCAGAAGTCCGAGACGCTCATGCCGACCGAGGCGAGATAGCGGGTGATCGGGTGATTAATGCTGGGAACTTCAACAGGCTTTTCGAGCGAGATCGCGTTCTCCCGGATGAAGGAATTTACCTCGGCAGTGAATTTGAACCATTCGCCGCGGACCTTCAGTTCTGTGAAGCGCTGATGCAGCGCCCTCTCCTCAGCCTTGCCGCCTTCGGTGACGCCGATCAGCGTGCAAACAGTTGGGCAGCCGATCGACAGATTGTGGAAGCGACGGCGCGGGTCGTTCGAATAGCCGATCTTCACCAGCCCTTGGGTTTCGATGAAGTAGATCATGCCGCGTCACCGGTTCCTGCGACAGCAGCCTCAAGCCCCTTGAACATCTTCGGGGCGAGCTGCCGCCGGTCGATGCCGGTCACCTTCTCGATCTCCAAAACTCTCCGCACAGGAAGCTGCCCGCGTTCCCATCTGGATACGGTTGATTTGTCCACGGCAGGCCGGAACAGCTTGCCGAAGTCTTCCAGCGACATTTTGCCGTTATTGGCGCGGTATTTGGTGATCGGTGATTTTGCCATGTCCGATAGTTGCATATCTTGCAACTCGATACAAGGGGGCATCTTGCATTTTCCGCTAACGCCCCAAAATTCCGAATTGAATATAGTTGCGACATGAACAACGTCACCGAAATTCATGCCGGGAAAGAGAACAAGCGCATCCACTATATCGTGGAATGGGCCGAGAAGCGTCAGCTCAGCCAGGCGGATATCGTTCGCGAGATCGGTGCCGATAAGAGTCTCGTATCGAGGTGGTTCAGCGGCACGAACCCCGGCAAGGAATGGCGGCCGAAGCTTGAGGCGCTTTTTGGTGCTGATGAAGGCGGCCTATACCGCCACCCCGACGACGACTGGCTGGCGAGGTTCTTCCGCGACAAGACGGCCGAGGAGCGGCGCAAAGCTGTCGAGCTGTTGGAAATGTTTTTCAGGACTGGCTGATCAGGTCAGCTTTTTGCGGACGACCGCGAATAGAAACGGGATCTGGCCCTGTGCTTCGAAGCGAACGCGGACTTCCTCGATGTCCGAAATCTCGCGGCGAACTGCCCCCTCCAAAATGGCGATTGCCTCTTTGACAGAATGCGCCGGCCTTTGAGGTCTCGCCAGCAAAGAAGTTGATGAAACGCCCGCCAAAAAATCCCGCCTGAGCATCTTTTTCTTTCCTTTAGTTGGATTTCAGCTTCAAACGTACCGTATCGCACATTCGTTTTAGCGTCCTCCATGCTTGGATTCGCGGATTTTTTGATTGATGGCTCACCAAAGCTTAAGGCTTTTGCACTGCGTCATGGCCTCTTTTGTGACAGGTGTATGACGCGATTTTGCACGCTGGTCAGATCTTTTTAGCTTCAAAGCTTTATAGAGATTTATCTTTTAGGTAGGTCATGACCGATGGTGAGCCCCGAACTCCGAACATAGGAGGACTAAGCCCCGCTAATGAAAAGCGAGGTTAGCCCCTATGCCGGTAGTGATCTTGACCGCCGGAGCCGCCCGTCACCCCTTCCGATCTGCTCGACACCAGCGACAGACCTTGACCGCACTTTTTCGTCGCTCCTGGTAGAGCCACGGCGCACCCCCTTCGGTCGTTCGGAGTGGGGGTTGTAATTCTGCGCACCCAACGGTATACATTTACCACACTCACGTGGCGAGGCCCGCCGCCGACTTCACTTAACCAGACCTCTGAAGCCCAGCCCTGATCCGGCTGGGTTTTCGCGTTTATACGCCTGTCTCCCCCTTACGTGCAACAGCCGAGTTGCAAGATCTTCAACTTTTCTTTGACCGAGGGGTTGAAGTCAGTTGCAAGATATGCAACATTAAGCCGGTAAGCAGATCACGACTGACTAGCCAAACCGGCTCAGAGAAACGGGATCTGCCTTAACGAAACGGCGAACGAAGAAGCCCCGCCGGCAGAGGAGCAAGGAAATGGCAACGCTGGTTGAAAAGTACAAAGGCGAAAAGATCGAACGCGACGAAGACGGCTTCTTCTGGCGGAAGGACGGATATTTCGAAAGCGCCGCTCGTTGCCGGGTGAGCATCGACGACTGGATCGCCGAGGAAACGGAGTTCTATCGGGACATCGATACGCCCGCTGACACCGACTGCCTCACCCAACCTTACTGGGAGCGCTGAACGCCTTCGGCATCGCCTCCCCGTCGAGGCGATTTCAAAAGCAGTTCACCGCTTCACACAAGCACAACGAGGGACGAGACGATGACGAAGGAAACACGAGTTTGGTCCGATGGCGATTGGATCTGCATGTTCGTCAACGACGGCAGCACGCAGGCAACGATCAGCCTCACCAGAGACGAGGCTTTCGATCTGGCGCAGCGCCTTATGCCGCGAGCCGAGTTCACCACCGACACCGACGAAGAACTTCGCTTGGCGGCACGCATGATCCGCATATGGCTTCCTGAAGCCTATCCGGCCAACGAACGCGGGCAGGTTCATTTCGTCCGCGCCGTCATGGAGTCGGTCGCCAGCACCATTGAGAGCGTGGTTGACGGCAAGTCCAAGGAAGACGGCGGCGGCCCGATAGCAGCCTGATCAACCCACCCACCACCCACGGCCTGAAGAGGACGAGACGATGGCAATCGAAACACGCTTCAACGTCCAGAACGTATCGCACGGCACGGCGCTTTACCTCGATATCCGCTGCGAGTGGACGACCGATGCGGAAGCAGCCTTTGCCTACGATTGCGAGGACGAGGCCAACGAGGACGCCGACAAGCACGGCGGCGAGGTCTTCAGGTTCCAGCGCTGGGCACCCGGCCACAACGAGCGCGCCCGCCTTGAGGCGCATTTCCAGTTGGCGGCGGAGTAACGGCAATGACCGATCGGATCTCACACCGTGGCTACTGGATCAGCTTCAATCCCAAGCCCATCCCGGCCTCATGCGGCGTCGATTGGGACTGGTGGCACGACGACTACGACGGCGCCCCTGACGGCAACGACAACCGCTGCGGATCATCCGCCTCTCTGGAAGAGGCAAAGGCCGCGATCGACGAACAGATTGAGGATGCAGCATGACCACCAGAGAACGCGATCAATTCCTTCTCGATGCATACGAGGAAAAGCTGGCCATCGCCAGATCCACCCTCATCAAGGCCCAGCGGGAAACAGCCTACTGGGGGCGGGCAATCGCAGATCTCAAGAGCGAGACGGCTCCTGACTATCGCGGCGAGGTTCCTGCGCTTGCATCCGCTCTCGTGAGAGGCGCTGACATGGGGGAACGGGTATGAGCGGGCACACGCCGGGGCCGTGGAAATCGTCCTACAACAGACTTACGAAAACTCATTCGTTTGTTGGGGATGGCATGTGGTTCGCGAAGGTTTCGTGGACCGTTACCAGCGTCAGAAATGAAGCTGATGCCCGACTGATCGCCGCCGCTCCTGATCTTCTTGCTGCTCTTAAGCACTCACTTATTGAGCCTAGCGGGTGGGTCGAAGAAGCTCGGGCGGCCATCGCCAAGGCTGAGGGCCGGTCATGACAGACCTCTCCACCCGCATAGCCGATCACAAGCGCAGCGAAGCCGTAGCCTTGACCGAGCACACCCGACTGATCGGAGCCCTCAACAAGGCGGTCACTCTCATCCTCGCCGTGGCAGTCTTCGGATTGCTGACACTCGCGTCCATGGGGGCTTGGAACGAACAGCTCAGAACTCAGGCCCTCGTAAATCAAGAGAACGTTCATGTCTCCCGCTGAATATGGCGCCCTTGCTCTGACGGCCAAGAAAGACGCCCGCGACTACCGGCGCGAAGCTCGCATGTCCAATCCTGAGCGCCGGAAGATGCTTTTGAAATGGGCAGGAAGCCGAGACGAAGATGCCGCCTTTTACGCAAGCCGAGCCCTCATCAACGAAGATTACCAGCGCCGTCACGCGCCGAAGCAGGAGGCCGCATAAGATGGCAAGTCTAGCAGAAAATCCGCGCGCCGTCATCGGAAACAATGCGCCACCAGTCGAGTTGACCGCCTTCGAAGCCGTCAAGATCAACATCACCGATCTGTATGACGAGGCCCGTCTGTGGCTCGACGGCGAACCGGTCAAGACGCAGGAACAGGCCGACGCGCTGAACACGCTGAAGGCACGAATCAAGGATTCGATCAAGGCGGCCGAAACGCAGCGTGTACTCGAAAGCACGCCTCACAAGCAGAAGATTGACGAGATCCAGGCTCGCTACAATGAGCTGATCGGCAACAACAAGTCTGTCACCGGCATTGCTCTCAAAGCCGAGGAAGCCTGCAACGCCGCTCTGAAGCCGTATCTGGTCGAACTGGATCGGCAGCAGCAGGAAGCCGCTCGGATAGCCCGAGAGGAGGCCGCACGCAAGCAGGAGGAAGCTCTTGCCGCCATGCGCGCCAGAGACGCCGCCAATCTCCAAAGCCGTGAGGAAGCCGAGCGCCTGGTGCTGGAGGCCAAGCAGGCCGAGGCCGCTGCTACCGCCGCTGAGAAGGTCCGCGCTCACGCCAAGGGCGACGGGCGGGCAACCGGACTCCGGACTGTGCATCGCGCCGTCATGGTTGATCGTCAGCTTGCAGCGAAATGGGTTTGGCTCGATCGCAACGAAGAGCTGATGACGTGGATCCAAGACCAGGCCGACAAGGCAGTCCGTAGCGGCGTCCGCTCGATCGCCGGTTTTGAAGTAATCGAGGAAAGGGTGATCTGATGCCTACAACCGAAGAACTGAAGCAGTTGTTTGCCGAGTTCCCGCGTGACGCCATAAGCTGGCGTGCGCAGTCGATGACGAAGGACGGCGCCAAAGCTATGGCGCTCGCCTACATCGACGCCCGTGACGTTATGGACCGGCTTGACGACGTTTGCGGCTCCGAGAACTGGCAGGACCGTTACGAGTTCCATGGCACCCGCACGATTTGCTATCTCTCCATCCGGATCGACGGCGAATGGGTGACGAAGGCTGACGGCGCTGGCGACAGCGATGTTGAGGCCGAGAAGGGCGCTATTTCCGATGCTCTGAAGCGCGCCGCCGTCAAGTGGGGTATCGGCCGATACCTCTACAGCATCGTATCGCCGTGGGTTCCCTGCGAGACATACGAGTCCAACGGCAAGAAGCACTGGAAGGGCTGGACGGTCGATCCGTGGTCGCTCGTCCGCAGCCCGCGCCCTGCCCCTCAGAAGCAGCCAGCCGCTCCTGTTCCTCCGAGCCCCGCGATGGAAAGCCTATGGAGCGAGATGGAAGCCATCTCTTCCGGTCGCGGCCTTGAACTGTTCTGGAAGGACAACGCCAGAACCATTCTCGTCTTCGACGACGGCAACAAGAAGCGCTTCATCGACAAGAAGGATGAGCTGAAGGCGAAGTTTGCACCGCCGCCAGCTGAAGGGGATTCGTTTCCCGGCTCCGTATCCGATCGCGAGGCCATGCAGTCCTCTATGGCGGCGGGCTGACGATGGCGAAGACCGAAGCACCCCCGATTTATTTGCTACGCTCGGGCGATAAGCTGATCGGAGAGATGCAGCTCGATCGGGACCGGATAGCCGAGTTCCCGGCCGGCGAACGCATCAAGGTGACGCTCAGCACCGGCAGGAGCCCGAAGCGGCTGCGGTTCTGGTGGTCGTTCCTGCATGAGGTCGTGAAGGCGACGGAAGCCGCCCCAACCGCGGAAGCTCTTCACGAGACGGTGAAGCTTTGCACCGGCTACACGTCGCCCGTCAGCATCAAGGGCATGACAGTGATGGTGCCTCGCAGCATATCGTTCGCCAGCATGACCGAAGAGGAGTTTTCGACGTTCCTCGATCATGGGCTGCGCTTCATCGCAACGAATTACGGGATCGCTCCCGAGCAAGTGTTTGGAGATGCAGCATGACCAGCTTCGACCGCCTCATCCGCCGCGTATTCCGCGAATACCAGTCCTGGAAGACCAGACGCAAGATATATCAGGCCCTCCCCGAAATGAGATCCTTCGACATGGCAGAGGAGGAAGCCTCCCGCCGCCATTCCCGGGTGAATGAAATCAGGAAGGCGAGGCAGGCGTTTATGACGCAGGCGCTGAGGGGGAATGCCAATGGCTCGACGTGAATTCACCAACGAGGTCTATAACGGCATCGTCAAGCGCGCCTTCGACATGAGGCTCGGCTTCGTCTGCGAAGGCTGCGGTCTCGTCCTCGGCAAGAAACCTTGGCATGTCGATCATACGATACCGGACGGCCTGCAGATCGACAAGAGCGCCAAGCTCACGGTAGACGACGGCAAGCTCCTCGGGGTCGAATGCTGCCACACTCCGAAGACAGCCATCGATGTCAAGCGCATCGCCAAGGCCAAGCGCGTCGAGAAGAATTATCTCGGGATCAAGAAACCGTCCTGCGGCTTCAATAAGCGTTTCCGGCGCAAATTCGACGGTACCGTGATCGATACGAGGACCGGCGAAGCTGTGTCCAAATCCGGCGAATGTCCAGACATGGAGAATAAGGCATGAAGGATAATCGGGAGCAGAACCTTAACCCTCATGCCGAGGCCCGCTTGGCAATGGCGCTGTGGGCAGACGAATACGCAGCCCAGCGCGGCGGGTCCATCGACTTCTGGGATAGTCTGTCACCACGCCAGCGAGGCATGTGCACTCGTCTGGTGGATGATGTCCTGAGGGCTCTGGAAAACGGTGGAAGGGCAAGATCATGACCACACCCACCGACGCCCACGAACGAGCCCTCTCCGCAGCATGGAGAGAATGCAGCGCCTGGGATGGCAATATCACTCCGGCTGTCCTGAGGAAGGCGATAGGGGCTTATCTTAGGGAGATTGGATCTGACAGGCAGGGGATCTACATCGCCAGCAAGACAAAGCACGCTGAGAGATGGCGTATCCTGCGTCACCTCGGTGAACCGATCATATCGACATGGATCGATGAGGCCGGTGCCGGCGAAAGCAGCGACTTGGCGGATCTGTGGCGGCGGTGCATCGCGGAGGCCTCGGCGGCGCAGGTGCTTATCCTATACCGCGAGCCAGAGGACGTTCTGAAGGGCGGCTGGGTCGAGCTTGGCGCTGCGCTGGCGTCGGGTGTGCCAGTATTTGCTGTGGGCATCGAGGAATTCACCGTCAGCTATGACACGAGAATTCGTCATTTCCCTGACATGGGCACTGCGCTTGCGGCTGCCCGCCAGCAGCGCGCCGCCCTCGCCTCACCCGTCACCACGGAACGGGAGGGCGGGACATGACGCGTTCAGCAATCGTCAAATCCGTAGAGATCGCCACCATGGAGGCGGAACACCGCGCCAAGAAGTTCGGCACGGTATATTTTGTCACCAACCCAGATCAAGAAACCGTGAAAATCGGCTTTACCAAACACCTCGGCCGCAGGATGGAAGTTCTGCAGACCGGCAATCATGTTCATCTGCTGGCCTATTCCGGCTTCAGATCGACGCCGCAGGCCGAGCGGATATTGCACCGGTTGCTTCGGAAGCACCGAATCCGCAACGAGTGGTTCACCCATGCTGACGAAGTCGATGAACTTATCGAATGCTTCGAAGATTTCATCGACGAGACAGATGATTTCGAACGACCCCTGACAGCAGAAGATATCGAGTTCGTTCTGAACGATTGGGCAAATTCCTATGGAAGGGGCGCTAGCCGTGGCAAAGTTGCCTGAGTGGGCGCAGAAGATCGCCCCTGTGGATATGGATGGAGCCGCTATGCTACTCGGCGTCTCCCGTCGCTACCTCGTTGACGTTCTCAAGCTGCACAAGCACTATGAGCGGCGCGGCGCGCGGAAAGTCTTCTACCCCGAGCATATAGCTCTTCTGAGAGAATCCCTGTCATGTCCGACCTCGAACTCAAAGAACGCGACGGCATCTGGTATGCCTATGGCAGTATCGGAGGAAAGCGCATACGCCGAAGCCTTGGCACTCGCGACAAGAAAACCGCCAGTGAACTCCTCGCGCACCTCCAGGCAAAGGCGTGGAAACGTCATACCTATGGCGAGGAAGCCGTAAGGCTCTTCGAAGAGGCCGCGACCAGCTACATGAAGCAGGGCGGCGAGGCGCGTTATCTTGCGCCCATCATCAAATATTTCAAGGGTCGCGCGATCGGCACGATAAAGCCGGCCGAGATCCGCAACATGGCTCTATCGATCTATCCGAGGCATTCAGCTGCGACAAGGAACCGCCAGGCTGTGATCCCGGCCCGCGCCGTCGTCAACCACGCGCACGACCTAGGTTGGTGCGGCCCGCTGAAAGTGAAGATGTTCGATGTCCCGAAATCAAACAAGCATAAGCCGGTGGATCGCGTTTGGCTCGATGCATTTCTGGCGCAGGCCGACAAGGACGGCTTACCGCATCTTGCGGCTTGCGTTCTGTTTATGCACCAGACAGCCGCGCGCGTTTCTGAGGCTATTAACCTTCTGGGCGAGCATGTCGATCTTGGAGAGCGCATTGCGGTTCTGGCAAAGACGAAGACGGAAGAATGGTCAGTCCGCCACCTGACAAGCGAACTCGTCGCCAGGATCGTAGGACTTGGGCTGCAGGAGGGGGAGAGGGTATTCAGCTATACCGAAAGGGCTTCGGTCAATCGCCGTATGGCGAAGGTCTGTGAGCGCGCCGGGATAACGAGGCGATCGACGCACTCGGCCGGCCGTCATTCGTTCGGGACAAATGCCATGTCAGTCGAGGGAGCTGACATCAAGGCTGCGATGGATGCGGGTGGCTGGAAATCGGCCAAGCTGTTCTTGGAAACCTATGTCCACAGCAAGGATGCCGGCAGGGCGCTGGCAGAGAAATTTGATCGTCAAAGTGGGAAAATTGGCAATATTCTGGCACAGCCCGAAAAGCGCAAGGGCTATCGCTTTGGAAAGAAAGGCTAAATTATGGATCGTCTGCTTACCTTGGTAAGGGTGAGGTCGGTGGTTCAATCCCACTCGGCAGCACCAGTTTTTCGGTAAGAACATGACCTCCCTTTGCGCCCCTCGGCAAAGCTAGTAACAGCTGGGAAGCAGCACGCTTTTGTTTGCGCAGTCGGGAATCTCGGTTACCTCGAGATAGTAAGGTATAAACGGCGAAAACTGCCACAGTTCAATCAGTTCTCTGGTGACTGTCACTTCGTCCTTAATTGGCGCGTGAAGCCACGAAAAAGTTCCATCGAATATACCTTCGACATCCCACCGATCAAAAGCCTTAGACCAAACATAGGCAGCAACATCTATCGCCGTGCCTTCATCCTGGGGTGTCAGGGTAGCCCGCAAATATTCCCGCTGGAGTCTTGGGACGGTTTCAATGGAGAGACGCGTCAGGAGAGCGTCTTCAGCAGACACCTCTTGACCTGCCACTGCGAATTTCTTCCAGAATTGATTAGAGTCCGGCCTTACGAAGGACGGACGAATGAAGAAGCAGAGATTTACAGAAGAGCAGATCATCGGTGTGCTGCGTGAGCAGGAGGCTGGCGCAAAGGCGGCTGACCTCTGCCGCAGACACGGAATTTCAGAAGCGACGTTTTATAATTGGAAGGCCAAATACGGCGGCATGGAGGTGTCCGAGGCGAAGCGGCTGAAGGCGCTTGAGGACGAGAACGCCAGGCTGAAGAAGCTACTGGCCGAACAGATGCTTGATGCAGCCGCGCTCCGCGAGCTTCTTGCAAAAAAATGGTAGGGCCTGCCGCCAAGCGTGAAGGCGTCATGCATCTGAAGGCCGTCATGGGTCTTTCGGAGCGGCGGGCCTGCCAGATCATATCCGCCGACCGTAAGTCGGTGCGTTATCGGTCAAGTCGACCGCCGGAGGTAGAATTGCGGGCGAAGCTGCGCGACCTCGCCAATGAGCGGCGGCGTTTCGGCTATCGGCGACTGTTCGTCCTGCTTCGGCGGGACGGAGAACCGTCCGGGGTCAATCGCATCTACCGGCTCTACCGCGAGGAAGGACTTTCCGTTCGCAAGCGCAAAGCCAGGCGGCGTGCTGTCGGCACGCGTGCACCGATCCTGGTCGAAGCGAAGGCCAATGCCCGCTGGTCGCTGGACTTCGTGCATGACCAGTTTGCTTGCGGCAGACGCTTTCGCATCCTCAATGTCGTCGATGATGTGACGCGCGAATGCCTGGCGGCGATCCCGGACACCTCGATCTCCGGTCGTCGCGTCGCTCGCGAACTGACGACCCTCATCGAACGGCGCGGCAAACCGGGAATGATCGTCTCCGACAACGGCACGGAATTCACCTCGAATGCCATCCTTGCCTGGTCGAAGGATCACAAGGTCGAGTGGCACTACATCGCGCCGGGAAAGCCAATGCAAAACGGTTATGTCGAGAGCTTCAACGGCCGGATGCGCGACGAGCTGCTCAACGAAAGCCTGTTCTTCGGCCTCGATCATGCCCGCAGTGCCATCGCTGAATGGGCCGACGATTACAATCATTTCCGGCCACACTCATCGCTCGGATACCAGACCCCGGCAAGCTATGCCGAAACCATCGCCGCAACCGGCTCCAACGCTGCGCAAGATGAAAGCTTCGCGTTTCCGCCGGTTGCTCACACCGCGCCACTTGGCGTATTCAAAACCCCCGAGGCTCTAATCGCAGCTGGATGAAAGTTCAGTGGCAGGTCACCTTCCTTTGTCGCGTACATTGCAGGCACCACCGCCCTGGTTGGCTTCTACGAAAAGCTCGGAGCGAGCGCGCTCGCGACCTCACCTCTGGCAAGCGATGCCGCGATGGGGTTTCTTGTTCACTCGCTGAACCTTGTCTCGGTAGTAATTCTTCTATCAGCAGGCCCGAAAATTGCACGCTCGACCCCGCCGGCGATCGCGGCTGGACTGGTCGGTATCGCGCTTCGCATCACTCTCGGGTGCTTTGTCTAAAAGGATCAAATGCGTAGCTGTAGTTTCCGGCTCAAAGCCGGAACAATTGGGAGTGGAGGATACGAATGGCAAAAAACGAAGTGTTGAAAACATCGGATAATGTTCGGTTAGTCTATGACGATCAAGGCTCCGGACCGCCAGTCGTTCTTGTTCATGGCTACAGTACGGACGCCAACTACTGGTATTTCCAGACTGATTTTCTGGTGGCCAGCGGCTACCGCGTCATTGCGCTGGATCAGCGCATGCATGGCCGTTCGGACAAACCGGCATTCGGGCAGAGGATGTCAAGGCTGGGGATGGACCTTCGTGAGCTGATCGACTCCTTGCGGCTCACTGACATTGCCCTTGTCGGCCATTCGTTGGGTGCGAACGTCTGCCTATCCATGTTTAGTCTTTTCGGTACCAAGGATGTGTCGAAATTTGTAGCGATCGACCAATCGCCTCGGCTCGTAAACGACAACAGTTGGAACTGGGGTATCAGAAACGTTCACTGGGAAAGCGTCTGGGACCAGGCCAATTTCATACGCCCATTCGGAGAGGGAAGGGATCCCGCTCGGCCTGCTCCTGTGCGAGAGATCTTCGGCGACGGAGAAGGGGATTCTTTCGACGGCTTTGATCACTCGTCCGCCACCCAATTGCTGCTTAATCATCTTGTCAGCGACTGGCGAGACGTCTTGCCTCTCGTAACCATCCCCGTATGGGTCGTGACTGGACGTAAAACCCCGTATTACCTTTATGAAGGAATGGAGTGGATGGCGACGCAATTTTCGCAGGCGTCATTAACGTGCTTTGAACAGAGTGGGCACGATCCGGTCTGGTTTGAACCGGAAGCCTTCAACCGTGACCTTTTACTTTTCATGCAGAAATCTCAATAGTGTGGCCGGTAATGCGCACGTGCAGGTCATCGGCACATGCGAATTGATAACTTTGACCAAACTGAACTTCATGTTCGAGATAAGTAGGCTAGATCAGCACATTAAGCAGCGTAGTCCCGCTTGACCTCACCGGTGCGGATGTCAAACCATACGCCATGCAGCGGGCAAACGGCGCGATCTTGCCTGTCGACTGCGGCCTTCTGGCATTTTGACCAGGCCCGTCTGTTCGGAACGTGGGCGCAAATCAAAACTCATGCGCTTGAGCCTCGTCAAGCCCTCGTAAAGGCGGGCTTGGGTTAGGCTTGAACGGGAAGCCCATCAATCCTGGGCTTCCCGCAACCTCGTCAAACGCTCAGGCAGAGGTACTTGATCTCGGTGTAGTCATCCAGACCGTATTTCGACCCTTCGCGGCCCTGTCCGGATTGTTTGATGCCCCCGAACGGTGCGACCTCGGTCGAAATCAAGCCGGTATTGATGCCAACCATGCCGTACTCGAGCTCCTCGGCCACACGGAAGATCTTGGAGACGTCTTTCGAGTAGAAATACGAGGCCAAACCGAATTCGGTATTGTTGGCCAATTCGATGACCTCTTCTTCGGTCTCGAACCTGAACAGGGGGGCCACAGGTCCGAATGTCTCTTCCCTTGCAACCTTCATTTCAGTCGTAACTCCGGTTAGGACCGTCGGCTGGAAGAACAGCCCGCCCTTTTCATGCTGCTTGCCCCCCACCTCAATCCGAGCACCTTTGGAGAGCGCGTCTTTAATGTGTTCCTCGACCTTAGCGAGCGCCTTTTCGTCTATAAGCGGACCAGCGTTCACACCCTGTTCGAAACCATCGCCGACCTTCATGGCTGATACGCGCTCCGCCAATTTCCGAGCGAAGTCGTCGTACACGCCGGACTGCACATAGAGGCGGTTGGCGCACACGCAGGTTTGGCCATTGTTTCGGTATTTGGACACCATGGCCCCTTCGACGGCCGCATCCAGGTCCGCGTCGTCAAAAACGATGAACGGCGCGTTGCCGCCCAGTTCCAGGCCGAGCTTGAGAATCTGTTCTGCGCCTTGGCGCGCCAGGATCCGACCGACTTCGGTTGAACCGGTGAAGGTCAGTTTACGGACCTTCGGATTCTCGGTGAACTCCAGTCCCATCGCCGGCGAATCCTTCGACGGGATGACATTGAAAATGCCGGCTGGGACGCCAGCGCGGTCGGCAAGCACGCCGAGCGCGAGAGCGGATAGAGGGGTTTCGCGCGCCGGCTTCGATATCATAGCGCAGCCTGCGGCGATCGCCGGGGCCATTTTGCGAGCCAGCATGGCATTGGGGAAGTTCCACGGCGTAATGGCCGCAACGACACCGACGGGCTGCTTGATAACCATGATGCGCTTGTCAGGAAGGTGGCTGGGAATGACGTCTCCGTAAAGACGTTTGGCTTCTTCGCCGAACCATTCGACATAGGACGCGCCGTAAAGGATTTCGCCTCTCGCCTCGGAGAAGGGCTTCCCCATTTCCGCGGTAAGGATGGTTCCGAGGTCGTCGGCGTTCTGAACCATCAGGTCGAAAAGTTTTCGGAGCACCGCTGCGCGTTCCTTGCCCGTCTTTTTGGCCCAAGCCTTCTGCGCCTTATAGGCAGCGTCGATTGCGCGTCTTGCCTCTCCGCGGTTCATATCGGGAAGCGTGGCTAGAACCTCGCCCGTCGACGGGTTGGTCACCTCGAAGGTCTTGCCGCTGTCGGCGGTACTAACCCATTCTCCTGCGATAAGCGCCTTATCGGCCGCGAGGGTCGGGTCCTTCAGCTTTGATGCCAGAGCCTGTGAAATTGCCATTGATCAGTCCTCCTGTGCCGCTTCGTGAAGTGCCTGTTCAAGCATATCGAGCGCTTCCGCGAGAACGTTATCCTGGATCGTAATCGGTGCCAGGAACCGGATTACGTTGCCGTAGACACCGCAGGTTAGAAGGATCAGGCCCTTATCCAGTGCCTTCAACCTCACCTTGTTTGCAAAATCAGGATGCGGTGTTTTTGAACCCGGCACGTTGAATTCAACGGCGTTCATAAAACCCGGTCCACGCACGTCTGCGATCTGGGGAATGGCATCTCGCATAGACTGAAGACGCTGCTTGAGCCGATTTCCCAACTGCTCGGCGCGGTCGTTGAGGCCCTCTTCCTCGATCACGTCCAGGACAGCGTTCCCAGCGGCGATGCCGATGGGGTTGCCACCGTATGTGCCTCCGAGGCCGCCGGGACTAGGAGCGTCCATGATCTCCGCCCGTCCGGTCACCGCTGCGATGGGGAAACCGCCGCCTAGCCCCTTTGCCATAGTGGTAAGGTCGGCAGCAATGCCGTAATGCTCCATGGCGAAATGTCTGCCCGTGCGCGAAAACCCTGTCTGCACTTCGTCGGCGATCAGCAGGATGCCATGCTCGTCTGCCAGTTCGCGGAGCCTGTGCATGAATGCGCGCGGCACTTCGTAAAAGCCTCCTTCGCCCTGGACCGGCTCGATGATGAATGCCGCGACCCTGTTCGGATCGACGTCTGCCTTGAACAGTTTGTCGAGAACGGAGAGCGAGTCTTCGACCGACGTTCCATGGAGCTCAACGGGGAAGGGGACGTGGAATACGTCCGGCATCATCGCGCCGAAGCCAGTCTTGTACGGGACAACCTTGCCCGTGAGAGCCATGCCCATAAACGTTCTGCCGTGAAACGCCCCGGTGAATGCAATGATTGCCGAGCGGTTGGTGGCTGCCCGTGCGATCTTGACGGCATTTTCGACGGCTTCCGCTCCCGTTGTCACGAAGATAGTCTTCTTTTTGAAGTTGCCTGGGACAAGGTCATTGAGACGTTCTGCCAGGCGTACGTAATTTTCGTACGGGACGACCTGATGGCATGTATGGGTGAAGCGGTCGAGTTGGGACTTTACGGCATTGATGACTCTGGGATGGCGGTGTCCGGTATTTACGACCGCGATGCCTGCGGCGAAATCGATGTAGCGCCGACCCTCGACATCCCAAATTTCGGCGTTTTCGGCGCGCTCGGCATAGACTTGGGTGGTAACCCCGACGCCTCTCGATACGGCGTCGGACCGGCGGTTGGCGACTTCGGCATTCAGCATTGGAAACTCCTGACAGTGGTGGGTGATCACATATTCGGATAGACCGGCCCCTCGCCGCCCTGCGGCGGCACCCAGTTGATATTCTGGTTGGGGTCCTTGATGTCGCAGGTCTTGCAGTGCACGCAGTTCTGGGCGTTGATGACGAAGATTTCCTCACCGTCCTTCTCCACCCACTCATAGACCCCGGCCGGACAGTAGCGCGTCGACGGACCGGCATAGATATCGTGCTCCGAACGCTTCTGCAGGCCCATGTCCTTGACCTGCAGATGCACCGGCTGGTCCTCCTCGTGATTGGTGTTCGACAGAAACACCGAGGACAGCCGGTCGAAGGTCAAGACACCATCCGGCTTCGGATAGGCGATCGGCTTGTGCTGCGCGGCCGGCTCGAGCGACTGCGCATCGGTCTTGCCATGCTTCAGCGTGCCGAAGACGGAAAGGCCGAACAGCGTGTTGGTCCACATGTCGAAGCCGCCGAGCGCCACACCAAGCGCCGTGCCGAACTTCGACCACAGCGGCTTGACGTTGCGGACGCGTTTCAAATCCTTGCCGATGTCGCCCTTGCGCCATTCGGTTTCGATCTCGGTGACCTCGTCATGGCTGCGGCCGGCTGTAATCGCCTCGGCGACCTTCTCGGCTGCCAGCATGCCCGACAGAACCGCATTGTGGCTGCCCTTGATGCGGGGAACGTTGACGAGACCGGCCGAACAGCCTATCAGCGCCCCGCCGGGGAAGGAGAGCTTCGGCACCGACTGATAACCGCCCTCGGTGATGGCCCGCGCGCCATAGGACAGCCGCTTGCCGCCCTCGAAGGTGGTGCGGATCGCCGGATGGGTCTTGAAGCGCTGGAATTCCTCGAAGGGATAGAGATAGGGGTTCTTGTAATTGAGATGGACGACGAAACCGACGGCGACCAGATTGTCCTCGAAGTGATAGAGGAAAGAGCCGCCGCCGGTCTTCATGCCGAGCGGCCAGCCGAAGGAATGCTGCACCAAGCCGAGACGGTGGTTCTCCGGCTTGACCTGCCAGAGTTCCTTGATGCCGATGCCGAACTTTTGCGGTTCGCGTTCCTTTTGCAGATCGAATTTGGCGATCAGCTGCTTTGCGAGCGAGCCGCGCACGCCCTCGCCGATCAGGGTATATTTGCCAAGCAGTTCCATGCCGCGGGTATAGTTCGGGCCGGGCTCACCGTTCTTCTCGATCCCCATGTCACCGGTGGCAACGCCGATCACCGCACCCTCGTCATTGTAGAGCACTTCGGTTGCGGCAAAGCCTGGATAGATCTCGACGCCGAGTTCTTCGGCCTTGCCAGCCAGCCAGCGACAGACGAGGCCGAGCGAGACGATGTAGTTGCCGTGATTGTTCATCAGCGGCGGCATCAGCACATTCGGCAGGCGGATCGAGCCGGCGGGACCGAGCAGCAGGAAGTGGTCGTCCTTCACCTCGGTCTTGAAGGGATGGTCGGCCTCCTTGCGCCAGCCGGGCAGCAGCCGGTCGATGCCGATCGGATCGACGACAGCGCCGGACAGGATGTGGGCGCCGACTTCCGAGCCCTTCTCCAGCACGACGACCGAAAGCTCCGGATTGACCTGCTTCAGCCGGATCGCCGCTGAGAGACCGGCCGGACCTGCGCCGACGATCACCACGTCGAATTCCATGCTTTCGCGTTCGGGGGTCATTCGTTTGATACCAATTTTAGATGTGAAAACTTACGGCGGGGCCACAGGCCCCGCCGACACGACAGTGCTCACGGGCCTGCGTTAGTAGGACGTCACGCCCTGCAGCCTATCTAGCGCCTCGACATATTCATTCAGCATGCGCTCGATTTCTGACTTGACAGTCGTGTGCTCATTCATATCGCCGACCACCTGACCGACTGAATAGGTCCAGTAGTCGAGGTTGCGCCCGCGCTCAGCACGCTTGAACGGATAGCCATTCATGATTGACTGCATAGGCCAATCCAATGGCTTGGGAGCGTCGGGGCGGTGCCAAGCGTCGACGTACTTCGTGTAAAGCATGCGGCCCTGCTTGCCCGTCATGGCCTTCGACAATCGCGCATCTTCGGACACGGCGGCAAAAAGCTTTTCGCGCATCTCCATACTGAGATCGCTCTCTGCCGTTCCCAGCCAGAGGGAACCCATCCAGACGCCCTGGCAACCAAGTGCGAGGGCGGCCAGAATGTGCGAACCGCGCGATATTCCACCTGCTGCGAGAACAGGGATACCTTCCGCGGCCCCGACAACCTGCGGCCACAGTACCATCGAAGCGATGTTGCCGACGCTCCCGCCGGCTTCGGTACCCTGTGCTACCAGCACGTCAACGCCTGCGGCGCGCTGTTTGGCAGCGTGTTTCCCGCTGCCGACGAGCGCGCCGACTTTCACGCCTTTTGCGTGGGCTTCCTTGACGACCCATTCCGGAGTCACGCCGAGAGCGCCGACGACAAGGTTTACCGATTTGCGGCTGAGAACGACTTCGAGCTGTTCGCGGCTCTTCTTGTTGGTCATCGCCATTTTCTCAGCATACTCCGCAAGATAGGCGTCGCGGTCGGCTTCGGAAATGTCGGCTATTCCAGCGTTATCGAGAAGACGCTTCACGAAATTAAGATGGTCCGCCGGTATAAGCTTTCGGTATTCATCCGGCGACTTCTCGACATCCTCGCCGCCGGTCCCGGGAAAGACCAAGTCCACTGAAAACGACTTCCCATCGACACGCTGCTCGATCCAGTCAAGCGACATTTCGAGTTCTTCAGGGGTCATCCAGGCCGCGCCGAGCGAGCCCATTCCACCAGCTTTGGTCACGGCCGCGACAACGTCACGGCAGTGTGAGAATGCGAATATAGGAAGTTCGATTCCAAGCGTTTTCGTTAAATCTGTCTGCAAAGTTAGACCCTCCGGCACTCTGGCAAAGGCTTGCACCGTTGGATTAACGTGCCCGCCTCACTGCCGCGCTCATTTGCCTACTGGCGCGTATAATAAACATTATTATGGGTATGTTTGTAAAGAGGTGCTGACCGATCTTTCTTCGAAACCTCGTGATAAGGGAAGAAATCGGCAGTCGTCCCAATGAGGCCGTTGCGCAATCTTTATAGTACTGTATTATACGGATTAGTATGTCATGGAATGCAATAGGCCTGGCGTGTCTTTTGGAAAAGCTTGTCATCGCACAGAGCTCTTTTCGGTCCGTGGGCGAAGCGGACCAGATACAATCAACTGCAGCTGAAGGGATTTATGCATGTTCGACTTTAAGGGAAAAGTTGTCGTTATCACCGGTGGCGAGACCGGAATCGGGAGGGCGACCGTCGAAGCTTTCGCGCGTGCCGGCGCGGATGTGACCCTCGCAGGCTATCTCGAAGACAAGGCCGCCGAGGTCGTTCAGTCTCTCGCCTCGGAGGGCTTCGCAGTCGATTTCGTCCAGACTGACGTCCAACAGGAAAGCTCTATCGACAACGTGGTCTCCAAGGTCATCGGCAAACACGGCCGTATCGACGTATTGGTCAACAACGCCTCGATCTTCGACGGCTTTGCGGGTGTTTTAGAGACTTCGAACACGCTCTGGGATCGGGTCATTAACACCAATCTTCGCGGCACCTTTTACTTCTGCCGCGCCGTACTCAAGGACATGGTCGCGCGTGGGGATGGTCGCATCGTGAATGTCGCATCAGTGGGTGGTATCCTCGGCGGGGCCGATGGTCTTGCATACACGGCATCGAAATTCGGCGTTATTGGCCTCACCCGGCAGATGGCCGTCGAGCTTACTAAGACCGGCGTCGGAATCAACGCCGTATGTCCTGGCATGATCCAGACCGATATGCGTGGCAATTCGGCTCGCATCCTCGGCAATGATGCCCCCGATATGGCACGCGGCGTGGGTGTGAACCCGGATGCGCTCAAACGCGTCCCTGCCGGCAAGAAGGGCGTGCCACTCGATATCGCCAACGCGATCATGTTCGCCGCCTCGCCGTACGCAGCCTATTTGGCCGGCCATTCGCTCGTCATCGACGGGGGCTGGACTGTTCAGTAACGAATACCTCTTGGGGATCTGAAATAAACTTGGCTTCGACAGCCGTCGAAGCCAAGGCCATAGGTCAAGCTCCATGGTTCGGACTCAGCCGGTGCCGTGCCGGCAGTGCCAATGCGGTCAACGTCTTTACTCAAGATGAGCGAGATTAATGGACCAGGAAGTGATTTACACAGAAGCCAACTCGTACGAAACCCTCCTTACCTTAGCAAAATCCCGTTATTCTTGTCGGGCGTTCGAAGGGCGACCAGTTGCCAGGGATGACATTCAGCGGATCCTCGAAATCGCGCGCACGGCTCCTTCGGACTGTAATACTCAGCCAGCCAGTGTTTTCATAATTAGTGGCCCGGCCCTCGAGGGTCTGAGATCTGAAATTTACGAAGCCGCGGCGACTGGCATCAAGCGGACGTCCGACATTCCTCCGATCGGAGCCTACAGGGGCGTGTTCCAGGAACGGCGCCGTGAATGTGGCTGGGCGCTTTACAACGCGGTCGGCGTCGAACGCGGAGACCGTGACGGTTCCGCGCGCCAAGCTCTCGAGAATTTTCGGTTTTTCGGGGCGCCACACCTTGCGGTTGTCACGGCCCACAAGGACCTTGCGGAGCGAGGGCTTTTCGACACAGGAATCTATCTCGGATACTTCCTGCTAGGCGCGCAGGCAATGGGTGTGGCGGCCGTGGCTCAGGGTGCGATTGCCCACTACGCGGACGTTATCCGGAAATATGCGCCGATCTCGACCGATCTGCAGGTGATATGCGGCGTGTCGCTCGGTTACGAGTGGAAGGACCACTCTGCAAATAACTTCAGAACTGGCCGCGTGGACCTAAATGACACCGTCGTGTTCGTGGAATGACTGGAAACGCGTTCTTGACACCACAAGAATCGGTTTTGCGCTCGGCGGACTTAGCCGGAACCAAAAGACGAGCCGTCAAGAATTGCATCAGGCCGTGCAAACGCAGCCTGCACCGACGCCCCGGGACTGGCAATCCGAACGAGAAACTGACCTGGTTGCATTGACTACGCAATTCGGGAAAAAGCGTGAGGAGGCTAGCTCTCACGCACTTTGGCGACCCCTTGGATAAGCTGGTCCGCAAAAGCCGAAGCTACGTCTTCGGCGCTGTATTTCGAAGACGTTCTACGGAACCAGGTGTAAGGCCAGTTGCAAGCGCCGATCAAGCAGGACACTGCTAGGAACGGGTCGCCGTCGCGGAATTCTCCAGCTTTGATGCCGGTAGCGTAAAGGTCCTGGATCTGCTTGTTATATTTGCGACGATTGGCCGTGACCGTTGCTCGCTGTTCTTCGGTGAGCTCGTTCTCATCGCGGTTGTAAATCATCGACCATTCCTGATGCGTCATCACATTGTGCGCGTGCATCTTAACAACCCGCGCTAGGGCCTCCGTCGGAGAACCACCTGCCTTTAGTGCGGCCTCAAGCCCGCTGGCATAGGTTTCGTCAATTTTCTCGAAGATCCTCCAGAGGATCTCATTTTTGTTTTTCATGTAGTAGTAGACGATCGATTTCGTGAAGCCCATTTCCGCGCTGATGTCGTCCACCGTTACTGCTCGGAAGCCGCGAGCGGCGATTAGGCGCGAAGCCGCGTCTAGGATTTCTTCCTGGATCAACTCTGTCTTCTGCTGCTTGATCCTGCCCCGAATATTAGGCTTTGGAGTCTCCCGCGGCGTTTCCATGTCCATAGGGTACCTTTCTCAGTATGTTTTCGTTCTTTACGGTATAAAAATTTGAAAGGCAAGCCACGCAGAAATTAACCGACGGATGAATTTGACTGCAGCGTTATGTAAGGCCCTGTTTTCCCTGTCGTATCCTAGTGCCGGGACACGATGGCTACGTATTGTATGATCCGGCGTTCCACTGCTTCTCGGTCTTCCAGTTAGGCGAAATGTCTGCGAATCGCTCAAGGCTCAGTCGGCCGACCGGTGCGCTGGTCGTACCTTTGAGAGCAAGCTCTGCCATCGCGATGCCAACTGCGGGAGCCATCCCGAAGCCATGCCCAGCGCCAGCGGCAACCAAAAGCCCTTCCGGATTATCGAACCTGTGAATGATCGTCTTCTGGTCTCGGGTGAAATCGAGAACACCTGCCCATGTCCGTAGAAGCTGAGTGCCTGCCGCGACCGGGAATGCCTCGATCATGCGGCGGACCAGATTCCGTACGATGGGCGTATTCGGTTTCGCAGGCTCGTGATCAGCCTCGACGTCCACCCACTCATGCGGTCCTCCGTTGGCATGGAGATTTCCGCGCTTTGTCTGACGGATCGAAAGACCATTCAACCCGATGAAACCGACTTCATACATGGGGGGCAGGGGGGTGGTGACCAAGGCCTCGAGGCGAACCGAGGCAACGGGGAACTGTACCCCGAACGGTTGCAGTAAGTTTGCATTGTATCCGCCTGCGCAGAGTACGACCCGTTCGGCGAAAATCTCTCCGTTCGCTGTCTTGACGCCCTTGACCTTACCGGCTTCTTCGACCACTGCGTAAACCGGCATGTGTTCGAAAATGGTACCGCCGACGTCCTGGAAAGCCCACGCATAAGCCTGTGAAACGCGCTGCGGGTTGGCGTGCCCGGATCGAGGTGTGTAGATGCCCGCCCGGGTTTCATTCGATAGAATGGGTATCAGCTTACGACATGCATCCGCATCGATCATCTCGAAGCCGAAGTCCGCGCGCTGGAAGGCTTTAAGGGTTTCCCGCAGCTCATCGACCTGTTTATCGGAGAAGGCCACCCAGAGGCGTCCCTTCTGAGTCCATTCAGTGGGGTAACCAAGCTCCTCGTCCAGAGAATCCCAGAGCTTTTCGGCCATCTCTGCCAAGGGCGCTTCGTCTGGATCGTCGGCGCGAAGGCTAAGATATCCGGTAGCGCGCGACGACGCTTCGTAGGCAATCGGCCCGCGGTCTATCACCGCGACGCGAGCGCCGGCCTTCTGAGCGTTGTAGGCCGTTGACAGGCCGAGGAGGCCCGAACCGACGACTATCACATCGTAATTGTCCATTTATTCTACCTCTTGTCGCCCGCAGCGCCCTCGGGAACGACCTCTTCATGCATCCAATGTGGCCACTTCTCGCGCGTGTGGTAGTCGTCATCTTCCGCTGCGATGAGTGACATATCGATGGGCCGTACCGGGAAGCGGTAGCTGCCAGGCCTGATGTCTTCCAACGGGACCCCATAGCGCTGAGAGAGCAGGATAGCCGCTTCGTCGCGGCAACGCTTGCCCTGGCAGTGGCCCATTCCCACTCGGGTCATTCTTTTCGTCAGATCCTGGTTGATCTTTGGACCCGTTTCGCCGCCGGTGACCGCACCATGCGGAGCTCGCAATCCAGCGCCCAGGTAACGGGGCGGCTTGAGATCGAGGAACTCGCCGCGTGTGACCGTCTCGCACTGACAAAGCACCACATCGGTCCCACCGCGTTCGACCAGCTTGGCCACCCAAAGGTCTATATAGTCTGCCTGTTTCGCAGAACCGTGTCCGGCGGCGGCGCTCGCCTGTTCATCCTCTCCACCGCCGACAGCGGAGAGAATCTTGGACACCTGATTTTCGGTTTCTGTGAATCCCGAAAGCCAGTAGACATTCGGAACCGATGTGAGAAGCCTCCCGTCCACTGACGGCACCCAAGCCGGCAGATCCTGTGCGAAACTCAGGGCGCAGCCCATCGCTGCTGGTAGCTCAATATTGGGGAGTGCTCCGATCGCGACGCAAATGGTATCGCAGTCGATTTCGGTGTTCTTGGAACGCACTAGCGATGTGATCGTGGCGGAAGTGACCCTGTCAGTGCCGTCCGCTTCCAGGATCACGCAATCATAGAAGACCGGGATGTTTTGCGTGGTCGCCCATTTGAGGCTCTCGGCGCCTGCCTTGAATCCGGTTGTAGGCTCGACGAAACCCGCAATGGCGATACCGTGCGCTAGGGCTGCCTTCGCAAACTCAACAGCAAGCGTTGTAGTGCCGAGAACGAGACACTTCGTTCCACTAAAACACTGATATGCATTGAGCAGTTTCAGACCAGCCTTGCCGCCCAAAACGCCCGGAAGCTCCCACCCTTTAAACGAGGGAACGAAGTCCCTGGAACCTGTTGCGAGCACGAGATGGTCGTATTCCACAAGCTCATTTCCCTCACGCGAAACGAGCCCGACTTTTGGAACTCCGATGTGAATTGAATTGGCGGTGTTGTGGAAGGCGCCCCACGCAACGACACCGATTTTGACATCGACTTCGTTCTCGACGCATTCAAGCATAAGTTCGTTCGAGCCAAGGACGTTGTCGAATACCGCCGTCTCGTCGCTCAGGGACGGCGGTAGCCCCGACCCATAGAAGTACGGCGCGTCGAAAGACATGTTCTTGAGCGCCTGTGGATGTTCGTCGACGAGGGTGACTTCGAACCCAGCTTGCTGCGCGGCTAATGCGAACTCGCAACCGAGCTCGCTCGCTCCCACGACAGTGATACGTTTGCCGCCCATGCTGTTTGTTCCCTTCATTCTGCGATCTTCGAAACGGAATGGGACTCCACTCCGGTACGAAGCTACGGTGATGAACTGCCGTGGCGCACAGCTTTGTCATCCAAGTTTTTGCATTGCTGCAGCCAATATCTGCTCGTAGTCGCCCACGATGCCGACATCCGCGATTTTGAAAATGGCCGCCTCTGGATCTTTGTTGACGGCGACGATCTTCTTCGCGCCTCCGATTCCTGCAAGATGATGCACGGCTCCGGAAATGCCGACTGCGACGTAGACCTCCGGACTAACTTTCTGTCCACTAAAGCCCACCTGACGAGATGAGGGTACCCATCCCATCTCAACTGCCGCACGACTTGCGCCTACGGAAGCCCCGACCTTCGCGGCGAACTCCTCAATGACCCGCCACTTTTCGCTGGAGCCAATACCGAGACCACCGGAAACGACCTTGGTCGCTCCACGAAGAGGCAGGCCGCCGCTGTCGGGCAATGCTTCGGACGATATGAACCGAACGGTATTGTTTTCCACCTCGACGGCAGATGTCGGAACGCTCACCTCGTTAGCTTCCGGTGCGGGGAGGGCTTCGCCGCTATAAAGTAGCACGGATGGGCGGTTGCCGAGGGCGAGGATTTTCATTACCATTCCGCCCATGGCCGGGGCACTCACAAGAATGGAGTCTTGCTCGATGCTCAGCGTCTCGCAGGAGGTTACGAATTCGGCATCTATCGCCGCTGCGAGTTGCGGTGCCCAGTTGCGATTCGCCAGGTTTCCGAATCCGACCACGACGGATGCGCCGGCGTCTGACACGGCCTTGGAGGCCATATGCAGAATGAAATCAGCACCGTCGCCAACGGGCTTGGTCGGGGAGACAGCAGTGACGGTGCGGAACATGCTTCCGTAGGGCACGTCAACGCCAGATTCCCCGGGAGCTGCGACGATTAGAAGATCCGACGTGTAACCGGCGTTGCCGAGTCTTTCCGCAATGGCCGCGAGCGTGGCGAATTCCAATGCTCTTGTTTCGGACGTCGAATGGAGAACAAAGATTGCGTTTTTCATGGCGACCTGCCTACTTTCCGAGTGTGGCTAGGAGGGCTGCCGCTTTGTCTTCGTCGGAGCCTTCGATGAACTGGATCGCCTGAACTTGCCGCTGGGCCTTCTTAGGCGCGAACTTCGCCTGCACTGACGAGGGCCCGGATCCTGCTTCAGTCACGACTTCGATAGTTGCTTTCTTGGCCGCCATCACGCCCTTCAAACCGGGCGTTCTCGGCTTATTGATCTCGTTAGAGACGACGATCATCGCTGGGAATTTTAGTTCGTACTCATCGATGCTTAAGTCTGCGAGCTTGCCAACTGTGATCGCTTCATTACCGATCGTTTTGATCGAGACGACTGGAGAAATCGCCGACGCACCCAAGTCGCGAGCGACAATGAAAGGTACGAAGCCGGCGTCTGTGTCGGATGACTGACGGCCGGCAATAACGACGGAAGGGGAGCACACCTGCTTGATTGCTGCCGAGATTGCGCGCGCGGTCTGGAATGAATCGCGACGGGCAGCGGGGTCCAATTCGACCCTCACTGCCCGGTCCGCCCCCATTGCCAGAATCCGGCGGAGATACTGGTCGGCCGTGGCGTTATCGGCGGTGAGGACGGTGACGCTGCCGCCGTGCGCCTCTTTCAATGAAATCGCGGCTTCCGCGGCGTTGAGATCATAAAGATTGATCGAATACTGTGCCGAAGCATGCAGGATGATCTCCTCCTGGGAATCAGAGATCGAAACCAGTTGCTCGGGCAGGTTGGGGTCCGGTACTTTTTTGATGAGAACAACGATTTCCATTCCCACGACATCGCTCCTACCGATTGGAAGTCAGAATCGACGGCAGGGTTAACTCCCTGCCTGACGGTGAAGTGGGCGCGCTGGAACACGCACCACTTTTAATCAACCAGCGATGCGTGTGTGGAACATTACCTTCCACACACCTTGCTGACATACCTCGCCATTCTGGTTGCGGACTTCGAGCCAGAAGTTCACAATTCCGCGTGCTGGATTGGAGGTGAGGCGGACTTCCTCCACACGCTGGTAGACATGGATTGTGTCTCCCATTTTCACGGGGGCTTTAAGGTCCCACGTCATGCCAAGGAACGCGATTGCCGTCCCTTCCTTGATACCAAGACGGAACTCGAGACCAGTTGTGATCGCGAAGACCGCGGGTCCGTGCAAGATACGAGTGCCGAAGGGCGTCGACTTGGCAAAGGTTTCGTCGGTGTGAACCGGGTTATGGTCGCCTGTCAGCGCTGCGAACATCACGATGTCAGTTTCCGTAATCGTCCGCCTTGGTGTCAGCCACTCCTGACCGACTTTGAAATCGTCGAAAAACATCGCACTCTTTCCGACAATGAGCGCCTTTTGGTCGGTCTTAACGTCCATTTATTTCTCTCCTTACGAGCTCGGATGACGATTCAACCCCATCGCATCATCTCGATCTCATTCGACATACTCATGAGAATGTATTGTCTACCAGCAAGTTCAGGGTGTCAAGCGAGCAGTATGTAAAGGCAACGGAAACCCCTGCTCGTGCCTTTGTCACCACCCGGCCTTGCGAAGCTCCGGCCCCAGATCGCGCCTCGCCGCCGTGTACTCGGTATGGGACTCAGGTACCAACCGGTTGCGCACGCCGGATTGAAGTTCTTCGGAGATATGCGCGACGAGGCCAGGCATAGTGGATATTATCGCCAACCCGCACATTTCCGCGGGTGTGAAACCCATCTGCACCATGATCGAAGCAAGCATGCCGACGTCATTCAGAACTAGGTCAGGCTTGTTGCTGGCCGCTTGAAAAGCCCGATGCACAGCTTCATACCATTCATTAGCTTCTCCCCACACTCCCTGCTCCTGGGCGATCTTCTTAAGCTTCTCCGATCGTGGATCGACATAGCGGAAGACTTGATGACCAAATCCGGGCACGCGGCGCTTCGCTGCGCGGAGCTCACTAACCAGGTCCGACGCGGCCTGCTCCACCGGCTTGCCGGTTGCCTTCCACTGGGCGAAGGTATCGGAAATGAAACGCCCGGTATCTTCCGGAGAGAGTGCGTATTCCCCCGCGGCAAGCACGGCGGCTCCCAGGCCGGCTGTCATCGCAGGGTTAACTGACACCACGGCGCGCGCGGCTACGGTGCCGGATTTTTGCAGGCCATAGTCGAGGATCGAACTAAAGAGAACATCCATCATGCGTGCTTGGCCGGGTGTCGGCAGTTCGCCTCGCACCAGGAGGTAAGCGATACCTGGGAACGGGATGACTCCTACGAGGTCACTCATCGCGTATCCGCGGATGTAGATCTCCTCGGCAGCGATCTCGCTGACCCCTGTCACCCAATGCGATGGTGTCCCGTTTGTCATGTAATCCTCATCCAAAATTATCAAACCCGACAAATTGCCGCTTGCGAAACTTACTTGCGCGCCCTTCATGGAAGGGTGCCGAGGACCGCAACCCGACATGATACTAGAGAATATGAAAAACATACTCAAGAGTACATTTGGAACTCTAGAAATTTTTCAGGTGCACGCTGGGCATCAAAATCCCCCCCACCCCGATTTTTTTGTACTTTAAAGTATGTAAAAAAGCGTTATTAGTATTTACGTGGTTCCGATCGCGGGCCGCCGTCAATTTCAGAGGAGTGAAGGAATGCTGAAGGAAGTCAATCCACCCGAAACCACCTGGCCGGGCCTCTCGCAGGGGATGCTTATCAAGGGACGCGGGTTCTTTGTAAGTGGCGGCCATTGCGGGCTGGACGCGTCGGGCGACCCGGTAACGACCTCGATGGAAGATCAGATCGTCGCTATGTTCGACGGGCTGAAGCGGACTTTGGCCCAGGCGGGACTGGGTTTCGAACACGTGGCGCGTACCACGTGCTTTGTCCGGGAGTTTTCTCCTGAGCTCTTGAAGACGATCAAGGAGGTTCGTGCCCGCTACTATAACTCCGCTTGTCCGCCCGCGAGCGTGATGGTCCAAGTTGGCCTTTACGATCCTAAGCTTTTCGCGGAAATCGAAGTTATCGCAGGCGTTCCGTGACTGCGGCAGTGGCACGTGGTCAAGGCGAGTGCCAGGTCGGTCAAAGAATTGTCTGAAGTCCGGTCGCTACTGAGCGTGTCGAGGTGCGCCCGAAGTTGCGACCGGACCCGATTTTCGATGTCACGATGAAAGTCGCGTTCAATTGGTTCTCTGCAACTGCCTCTCTCCCAGATCCTCGGGCGTCAACGCCGCGCACCAGGTTACATGGGAATAACCATCGCCCTCATTACAAGCTCTTTGGTGGATACGCAGAAGTATCTGCAGAGTGCGAAAGAGAATGCAAATGCGACTATCTCGCATGTTGTGCTTGCATTCTCCCGGCCAAGCCGTATAAACATACGCTTATGCACATTGAGATACCGGCGGGTACATTTTGCGAACCCACCCGAGTTTGCGCACGAGGTTTCTGCGATGACCACGGTTTGCCTGACTTTCGATTTTGACGCGGTATCGCTATGGATCAGCACGATGAAGCAGACGACCGCGACACCGCTTTCACGAGGTGAGTTCGGGGCGCTCGTAGGTCTTCCAAGGGTGCTCGACCTTCTCACCGACAAGGAGGTCTCGGCGACGTTTTTTGTCCCGGCGCACAGTGCAGGCGCGTTTCCAGACGGCGTGACTGGGATAAGAGATCAAGGGCATGAAATTGCCTTGCATGGATATTGTCACGAAACCCCAATCGGGTTGACGCGGGAACAGGAATCGGACCTTCTCGACCGCTCGATCGAGAAAATGCGATCCGTTCTGGGAAGAGATTACGCACCCAAGGGGTATCGCTCTCCGGCCTGGGACCTCAGTGCGAACTCGATCGATCTGCTGGAGGAGCGCGGGCTGCTCTATGACTCCAGTATGATGGGTGACGACTATCGGCCCTATCGCGCCCGCAAGCGCTTCTCGGCGGATGAAGACGACTACGAACGGGGCGAGCCTAGTCGTGTTGTGGAAATCCCTGTTGCCTGGGAACTCGACGATTTCCCGCATTTCGTTTTCCTAAACAAACCGATGTATCTAGGCATGCGAACCCCCGCCGAGGTTTTCGATCTTTGGGTGGAAGAATTCGACTTCTGCCATTCGCTCGGCAACGGCGTGTTTACGCTCACCATGCATCCCCAAGTCATTGGCCGCGGTCCGAGGATCGCGATGCTGTCCCGCTTGATCGACCATATGCGGTCGCAGCCCGACGTTCATTTCATGACGATGGCCGAAGTCGCGGTGGAACAATCGGAATGGCTCCAGGTGAAATAGAGCCGCCCTTAAGTCATCGACGCGAAACAAAAGCCTACCAGGAAGCCATTATGGGACATCATCCTTCGAAAACCAGTTCAGTCTACAACACCCTGCTCGAAGCGGCTCAGTCCAGGATGGACAAAGCCGCGATCGTCTACGAGGGCCAGACGATCAATTTTGGGACGCTGTTGGTTCGTATCGAGCAGGTCATACGGCGTCTGAAGTTACTCGGAGTTGGCAGGGGCGACGCATTTGCTATCTTTGGGCAGAACCATCCCGAACATCTTTTCTGCTATTATGCGGCGTCGCGAATGGGAGCAGTGTTTGTCCCCGTCAATCCCAACTTGACGGCCGGTGAGGTCGACTACAATTTCCGCCATAGCGAAGCGAAGGTACTTTTTTTCGACGACCACGTCGAAGAAACTGCAAGGCAAGCGGTCCCGTCCGCGAAACTGTTCCATATCTCTAGCCTCACGGAAGCCAGTGCGGAGGCCGGCGAATGTCAAGGTGCCATCGATCTCGATGACGACTTCATAATCACCTATTCGTCTGGTACGACGGGGAACCAGAAGGCGATCGTCCTCGATCAGCGCGCACAGATGGCGGTGGCAGCGTCGCTCGTAAGGATGTGGGGAATAAGCGAACGTGATACGACGTTGGTCGCGCTCCCCCTTGGATACCTGTACGGATTTTCGACCGCAGCTGCGACAGGCCTGTCAGTGGGCGGCACCGTAATAATTCTTCGTCGATTCCATCCCAGGGACGTCCTAGCAACGTTCGAGGAGTACCCCGTCACCGTTTACCATGGCGTCCCGACGATGTTCACGATGATGATGGAATACTGCGAGCAACGTGGGTTGCGCTTCGATCTTTCCAAGGTTCGCCAGTTGATTTGCTCCGGCGCTCCGCTTCCGGAAGAGATCGCGGCCAGGTTCGTCGAAAAATTCGGAAAACCTCTCCAAAACTATTACGCAATGACCGAGGTCGCTCCGGTCTTCGGCTGTTATTACGATGATCCAGCGGAGCTTCCTGCCGGGGCGATCGGAAAGGCGGCACCCGGAGCCGTGATCGAAATTAAACGCCCTGACGGTTCGGAGTGCGGAACCGATGAACCGGGCGAAGCGCTCGTTCGCGGAGCCGCAACGTTGAAGCGCTACGCGAAGGACGAGGAGCTTACAGCTGCGTCCCTCAAAGATGGCCTGTTCCGATCGGGTGATTTGGTCAGCCGCGACAAGGATGGTTTCTACTACATCGTAGGCAGGATCAAAGAGATCATCATTCGCGGCGGCCATAATATTTCTCCCGCTGAGGTCGAGAAGGCAACGCTACGCCACCCCGCGGTCCAGGACGCGGCCGTGGTGGGTATTGCCGACCGGATTTTCGGCGAAGTGCCCGTAGCTTTTGTGGTTTTGCGCTTGGACGCATCGGTGTCCCAAGACGAGCTGATCAGCTTCATCGAGGGGCAGGTCTCCGACTTTAAAGTTCCGCGGACAGTCCATTTCGTTGCGGAGCTTCCGCAGGGGAAGACGGGGAAGATTGACAAAAAGTTGCTGAAAATCCGCGCTGAAGAACAAGCGGCTGCGGTATAGCATTCGACGACGAGAGATATGCTGATGAAATGGACAGAGTATAGACGGCGGGATGCAATCGATCTTTCGCGCATGCTCTACAACAAAGAGCTGACGCCTCTCGAGCTCATGGATATCGCGATCGAGCGCGCCGAAAATGTGAACGTCAAGGTCAACGCTCTGTGCAACATGAATTTTGAGCACGGCCGGGAAATAGCCCGATCAGCCTCATTGAAAGGTCGCTTCGGAGCGCTTCCGTTTCTCTTAAAGGATTCTGGTCTGGGATATCCGCCTCTGTCCAACTCGCTAGGCTCTCGCCTTTTCGCAGGCATGAACATCGGCTTGATCTCCACGTTGACCGAAAGGTTTATCGGAGACGGAATGCTTCCCTTCGGGCGAACGACTGTTCCGGAATTCAGCATGGCCCCGACCACCGAAGCCGTGCAGAACGGCGGACCGACGCGCAATCCGTGGGACCGGTCCCGCTCTCCGGGTGGCTCCAGCGGAGGGGCTGGCGCGGCAGTAGCCTCTGGAATCATACCCTTGGCACATGGCAGCGACGGTGGCGGATCAATTCGAATCCCCGCATCGTGCTGCGGCATCTATGGTCTGAAGCCCTCAAGAGGCCTTATTCCGGCGGGTCCTGCGAGAGGCGAGGGGTGGGGGGGGCTTGCCACGGACGGTGTACTCTCGCGATCTGTTCGCGATACCGCCGCCGCCCTTGATGGGGTCGCGGGAATGGAGGTAGGCGCACCGTACGCCGCGCCCCCGAAATTGGGAGCATACACTTTCGTACTAAATAAGCCTTTCAACAGGCCGAGGCGAATAGCCATGTGGACTGCGGGCTTCGATGACATCCCGATCGATCCGGAATGCCAGATTGCGCTGCAAACCGCGAAAGGCCTGCTTGAGAAAATGGGCCACGAAGTCGTGGATGCCCCCCTTCCGCCCATCCACTTCGCAAAGTTCGTCGAGGCCCAGATCAATGTGATGGCCGCAAACGTTACAGTTTCGGTCAACGGCAAGGTCCGAAACGACCTCTCTTCAGGTTGGGAGCAGAAGCTTGAACCGGCCATTCTCGACGCATACCAACAAGGTAAAACCCTCAGTGCCGAGATGTACGCGCTCGCTATTACTCGTTTCCACACGATCGGGCGACAGATGGAGGTCTATATACGTGACTACGACTTCATTCTCACGCCGACGCTAATGCGGCCCCCGGTCGAGCTCGGCGTCATCACCACAAACGACGATTTCTTCGGGTTCCGTACCAAGATCAGCCGATATGCCACCTTCCTCGCGATCATCAATGCGTCGGGCCAGCCTGCGGCAAGTATTCCGCTGCACTGGTCCAGGCACGGACTACCAATCGGCGTTCAGATAATTGCTCCGTTCGGAGGTGAAGCCGATTTGCTCCGGATGTCCGCTCGTTTGGAAGAAGCACAGCCTTGGTTCAACAGGACGCCGGAAATCTAATGTGGGGCACCATTCGTCGATTTTACAAGATTTACTCCGAGCTACTGGACGCGGACCCTCGCGAAGATGAGAAGTTTTTCACAGCCGCGATTGGTGGCGGGTGTGTCATGGTTTGGCCAGAGCCTCGTGGGTTATCGAAGTCAGAGGCGAACTTTGTTTCTGAGGCCACAACGTCGGAGGAAGCTTCGGCGCGTCCTCCTCGACATCCAGGTACGGATCAACTCGACTTTTCCTCCTGACCTCTTCGCTCGTTCAATGAAGCGAAACAATCGTCCAGAGGCTCTGCCCTTACGACTGTATCCAGCACTGGCCGCAAACCAATTGGATCTCCGATGCCGGAATCCGGCGAAGCAAACGATTTTGGGCACAGCTTAGACTGGGGCTCGCGAAGAACTAGCCGGCGACATCAGCGCATACTTTAAAAGCGGCTGCCCACACCTGATCCCGATCACGCCGAACTCTCTGGAGGCGCTTCCGTGGTTCGCCAATGAGGCGGAATAGGCCAGAATCAACACGTAGCCCTAAAGACGCTGGCATGCCGCTTGGCTAAGCTGCAATGCGCGACGGTGTGGGCTCTGACCTGGTCTGATGCATGATAGGGCGGAATTGAGGTCGGATATTCCGCGAAAAACGCGCGGCTGAACGTCTGCCGCGCGTTGAAATAAGAACTCTTCGTTATGGCCTAACTCCGCAACGGTCGAGCCTACGTCATCCACCACCGAGCGATACACTGAAATGAATCGAGATCGCCGAGCGAAGTTACATCGTCAGGGCGATGTACGTTGTCCTTCATTGCCCATACGTAGTTGGCGAACACAGGATTTAACAGCCCGCCTTCGTCGTGAATGATTTTCTGCATTTCGTGGTACATCCCGGCTCGAGTGTTCTCGTCGGCTGTCTTACGCGCCGTCACAACGAGCTCATTGAAGCGCGCGTTGTTGAAATGGGTCTCATTCCAGGGGGCGGTCGGGAGGAACGCCTCGGTGAACCGCGCGTCAGCCGTGATCGCCTGATGCCAGTAAGCGGTGGTAAATGGTTGCTTCAGCCAAACGCGATCGAAGTAACCATCGTCGGGTTCACGAGTGACGTTAAGATTGATACCGGCAGCCTTAGCCGACGCCGCGAAGAGCTGACCGACGGCAGTGGCCCCTGGGAAGCCGATTTCCGCGACGTTCAGCGGAATATCGACCGAGTCGAGACCGGCCTGCTTCAGGTAGTGGCGCGCCTTTTCGGGATCATATTCCCGCTGCGGGATATCGGTCGCGCTGAACTTCACGTTCTTGAAGATCGGATGATCATTGCCAACGGTGCCGTGACCGAGGAGGACTTTGTCTACGATCTCCTGGCGGTTGATCGCGTACTTCAGAGCAAGCCGGACATTGTTATCATTGAAAGGCGCTACATCAGTGAGCATCGGCATGCCGTAGTACAGCCCGCTCGGGACGTCATCCAACCTGATACCCGACACGCGCTTGAGCATCGCGGCCGTTTTCAGGTCGACCGAATTGACGAGGTCCACGCGTCCAGAGCGCAGGGCATTCATGCGCGCGGCCGGGTCTGCGATGACGACAACTTCGGCAGAGTCGAGGAAGGCGTAGTTGTCGAGATCCCAGTAATTAGGGTTGCGGGTGAAGCGCATGTGTTGGCCAGGCTCGAAACTCTCGAGCTTGTATGGACCCGTACCGTCCTTGCCCGCCCTGTCAATCTCGCCATCCTTCGAAGGAAGAATGACAAGGAAGTCCGTCTTGAGAAGGCTGGCGAACTCGATATTTGGACCGTTGAGGGTGATCACCACTTGGTTAGCGCCATCAGCTTCGATTTTCGTGACCGGATCCAGTAGAGCCTTTGCAGGCGACGACGTCTTGTCGCCGCGGTGCAAGTTGAGCGATGCGACAACGTCTTCTGCGGTAACCGTCTTCCCGCTATGGAAAGTCGCTCCTTTACGGAGGTTGAAAACCCATTGGGTCAGGTCCTTCGAGGGTTCCCAGCTTTCGGCGAGGTTTGGCGTAGCCTCTCCCTTCCCATCCATTCCGACCAGTGTGCTTCGCATTGTATTCAAAGTTAGGAAGCCGGAGTCGACGGGTGTTGCCGTCGGATCAAGACTATCCGCCGAGGTTCCTCCGGCGATGCCAATGCGCAGGTTACCGCCCCGCTTAGGGGACGCATACGCCTTTCCCGAAAGCGCAGCCGTGACGACAGCCGCCCCGGTCCCCTGCAGAAGCGTTCTACGTGAGATGTTGATCATGTTTCGATCCCCTTTTTAGCTACGTGAATTCTCAGTAGTTCTTTTTTATACGAAGCAGTATATGTTGACATGGACAAACGTCAATGACGCTTGACCCACTTTTTGCGTGAAATACCGCAACTGGTTAGACGTGTTGAATTTTTTCTGGTTCAAGCGAAGGTATTGGCCTCGAATGCGATTCCAACTCGGAAGTCGCGTCGCCATTCCCAACTCCTAATGGACACTTTTTCTGCAGCAGAAATCGAAGGACCCCGCAGCAGGGAACCTCCATACAGATCTAGGATGATTATCCGTCCGTTTCGTTCAGATCGTCGAAACGAGCATACGGAAGTAGCCGGACGGGTCCGCTTCAACAGTCGTCTTGGTATTGAAAATCACAGTCGAGCGCGTTGTGAGATCATATTGAGGCCACGGAAGATCAGGTATCGATGGATTCCCACACCGAGCGAAATTGATCCAAGCCGCCAGCATTTGATCTCCAAGTTCGAAGCGTGCGTTATCGGGATCAGCTTCGCTGCGCGCAGCTTCGGTATCTTTTCCATCCCAAGCGGTGCCATAACCTCCGTGCCCAATAACGAACGGCAGCTCCATGCCATGAGGCCCCCACATCCCTCCGAAGCACGGTGTTTTCCAGTCGCACCTATACATATAGACCGGAGCGCCGGTCTTCGATTGCATCTCCGCCTGGTGGATCGCATTCTTCCAAAAGCCAATATCCGTGGAAATCCTGACCACCAGTTCGGAGTTTGACAAATGTGGAAATGCCCTGCGATAGGCTGGAGCGAGTTCCGTGATCCGCGCCAAATCTGGAGTATAGACTGTTGCAGAGTTCGCAACGGCCTCCGCTAGTGATGCGTCGTCGAGCTTTTCGAGAGGCGAGTAGACGACAGTTTCGTCGATCGTGCTCCCCAGTATCATTGGAATATTGAAAGCTCCTTCGGGGGCGCCTGTTCTCCACGGCGCGACGGGAATAACACGACCATCGACTATCGGGGCATATTTGATCGCGGGATGTCCCGTGCCAGA
This sequence comes from Rhizobium sp. NZLR11, assembly GCF_019685115.1. Taxonomy (NCBI): domain Bacteria; kingdom Pseudomonadati; phylum Pseudomonadota; class Alphaproteobacteria; order Hyphomicrobiales; family Rhizobiaceae; genus Rhizobium; species Rhizobium sp. NZLR11. The sequence goes on from NZ_JABDWD010000001.1 coordinate 663,523, forward strand.
GCCCTCGCGCATTATCTGGTTGCCACACCGAAGTAGAACGTCCGCGGGCACGTTTTGGAGTGCCGAAATGTCGTTGGGCGAGATACTTAGAATGGAGAACATGCGGTGGGACATCGCTTCCGCTTCGGCCAGGCCACGATATCGAAACACTGACCCGCTCTGGATGATGGCGCGATGAAACAACCCGGACGCGACGGGCATTGCCATGAGCGTGCCTATCTTTGCTCCGCCTCCCGACTGACCAAATAGCGTTACGTTGTGGGGGTCGCCGCCGAATGCCTCGATATTGGTATGTACCCATTGTAGTGCCGCGACGATATCAAGCATGCCGGCATTGCCGGATCCCACGAAGCGCTCGTCGCCTGACGCACTTAGATCGGTAAAGCCGAATGCCTGAAGCCGGTGATTGAGGCTGATACAAACAACGTTTCCTGTGGCTGCGACCATCCTGCCGTCGTACATCGGAGCTCCACCTGACCCGAAGGTGTAGCCACCGCCGTGGATCCATACCATAACGGGAAGCTTCGAGGTGGAGAGGGCGGCTTCCGGGGACCAGATGTTGAGAACCAGACAGTCTTCGCTACCCGGCATGGGATCAAGCCACACCGGCAAATCCTCGTTTTCCTGGACGCAGGGATGGCCAAGCTCCGTCGCGTCCCTAACCCCCACCCACGGCTTCAGCTTTTGCGGAGGGAGGAAGCGATTGTGTCCGGCGGTAGAGTCCGCGTAACCCACGCCCTTGAATGTAACGATACCGTCTACGAGCACGCCTTGCAGCTTTCCATCTGCTGTCTCGACTATCCGTGTGCTACGTGGATGACACGCGCTGGTTCCGCGTGCATCGCTCTGACCGTTTCTGCTCTTGGTGAGACCTTCGCTTGGGCGGGGATTGTCGCTATGTCCGCTCGTCATTTGAATCTCCCTATGAGCCATAAAGTTGCATCCCGTCGGCATCGCGAGTCCAGTCGCGGTAGGCGGCGGTCGGACTAGGTTCCTAGCGTTGCACACCCTCCAGTATGATATTATCGATATGAGTACGCAAGTAGCGGCACATCGAAAAAGGGCTTGAGCCGTGGAGTGGAACGCGGCGCGATCATCAGATGACGCCGCGAGGCCGGGAGCGGTCATCGGAGGAATGGCCCAGGAGCGAGAACAGTGCCCAGCCGTTCCCGTCAAGCGCTTCCCAGATTGACAGTTCGATCCCAGGCAGCTCTCAAGGCTTTTTTGTCCACTTTTCCTGTCTTCCCTAGCGGTAGCTCGGAGGTGAAGTAGACGCCAGACGGCAGCTTGAACTTGGCCAATGACTGCGAAGCGAACGCGACTAGCTCTTCGCCAGAAAGCGTCGATCCAGGCTTTTTCACAACGTAGGCAACCGGGACTTCCGCAAAGATGCGGTCAGGAACGCCGATCACAGCCGCGCCGCTGACAGCGGGGTGTCTAAGCAGGACGTTTTCGATTTCTACCGGGGCGACGTTCGCGCCACCTCGTCGGATTAGGTCTTTGATGCGTCCGGTTATGTACACGTACCCGCTTTCGTCTTGATAACCGATGTCACCCGTCTTGAACCAACCGTCGCGGTACGCCGCCTCGGTCTGCGCCGGGTCTTTGTGATAGCGCTTTACCATTGACGGTGCTTTGATCAGCAGTTCACCATGTGATCCAATTGGGTGTTCATCACCTTGCTCGTCAATAACCAACACAGCAGCTCCTGGTACCACCTTACCTACCGAGCCTCTGGGGGGCTCCCGAGCGTCAGCCCAATTCCTCCCGAAGACCGGGTAGCATTCCGTCATGCCGAAGTAGTTCTGGAGATCCTTGCGGAAGCGGCTGCGGAAGCGGTTCTGTAACTCGTCGAGCAGTGGTGACCCGGAACAGATCAAAGCCCTCATTTTTGAAAGATCGTATGACGCATTCTGCTGCTCGGCATACTCCAGCATCATCGAAAACATGGTCGGCACGCCATGGAAAATCGTTGCTTCATTCTTTACCAGGGCCTCGAGGATTTCCCCGGGATGGAAGCGGCGATTAATCACCACTTTCGCGCCGGCCAGCAATGAAACCATCGAGATCGTGGAGAGGCCGAGTAGAAAGCCGAGCGGCGCTCCCAAAACGGTGGTGTCATCCGCCGACAGCGCAAATAGCTCTTTGAACGAGGCCGCAGCATTCAACTGGGCTCTGTTGCTCAAAACCACCGCTTTTGGCATTCCGGTCGATCCCGAAGTGTAGGCGATGAGCAAATCCTCATCAACATCCACAGCGGCCAGGCCGACGGCCGCTGTGTTGTCGGAAAGGCTATTGAGCTCAGCAATAGAGTGTCGAGTGCCGCCGCCGAAGGAAAGCTCCTTCAGATCGGCGACGAGATCGTCATGAAAGAGAACCTTCACATCGCTGTGGTCGAGGACAAATTCGACTTCCGCTTGCGTAAGGTTGAAATTCAACGGCACGAAAACGCCACCTAGTTTTGCGGTTGCGAAGTAACAGAAGAGGAATTCCGGACGATTTTGACTGAAAACAGCAACCACACCCCCTTTCGAAATTCCCAGTTCCGAAAGTCTCAGTGCAACTCCGTCAATACGGTGAAGCAGTTGGGCAAAGGTCAGCGTCTGCTCGCCGAAGATGATTGCGACTTTGTCCGGTTGACGTTGGCATACAGCTTGGATTGCCAGGTAGATTGTGTTGTTGTTCTCTGAGGTGAGCACGCAGTTTCCCTAGCCGATCGAAGGGGATAAGATACGCATAGGTGTGTAAACATACCGAAAGGTATAGATCGGAAACGACCAGTCGACAAGCGAAAACGTGGAAGTTGATTGAACGGCCGTGTTTTGGCAGCTCGAACGTTGACAGAATTCTCGAAGGAACAATAACATACCGATGAGTGCATCTGGGGCCGCTTCAGAACGCGGCGACGACGCGACGATAGTCTTGAGAGGACGACGATGAGGGCAGGTGACTATCTGAAAACTGAAGCGCTCGTGATCTCGAGCGATGAAATTATGGCATTCGCGAAACTATGGGACCCTCAGCCGTTCCACCTGTCTGACGAGGTAGCCAAGCAGACGCCGTTCGGCGGCTTGGTTGGAAGCGGCCTTCAATCTCTTTGCGTAATGGTAAAGCTCGGCGTTGAAGCTGGTTTTCTGACCAAAGGTGCCATCGCCGGATTGGCGATCGAGAACCTGCGTTTTCGTTCGCCCTTAAAGCCCTTGGCCCGCGTTTACGCTGAATTTTTGGCGAAGAGCGCACGCCCGTCGTCCAAAAACCCCTCACGCATCATAGCAACCATCGCCGCAGGTCTTTACGAAGAAAACGGTCCGGCAATCGTCACCGCGGACCTCGTAAACCTATATTCAAATGCTGCGGAGATGTAATCAATGCAGAACAGGGTAGGGCGATTTCAATTGGGCTTACTGTTCCGCCCCTGTAAGTCCGTATGCACGAGATCGACGGCGCGGAATATGTGGCTGCCGTTAAGGCCTGCGTCGATTCAGGAACCTCAAATATTTGTGATGTCCGCCTGCATCGGGAGAGCCGCGAGCTGAAACAAGGAACCGGCGGTGGGGAGCGTCACGGCGCTTCGTCCCCCTGCTACGAAGCCGGGCGGGGAAATCGCGTAGGCGGCAGTTGGAGGTTCGCCCGACCTTGCGAAACAAGGATGTGGATCAACGCGCCCGCAAAGACGAACAGGAGCAACATAGAGCGATTGCATAGCCTTTGGGGTTCCATAAAAAGCGTTATGCGATTTTCGCTATCTAGGATTGTCGCATTAATGGTGGCCTTCTCCTCACTGATGCGAGTGAATGGAGCGCGCCGCCGTTTTTCCGAAACTACCAAACCATTGCAAATACGAAAAAAAACTCGGCCTTTCCCTTTGAACGAAGGCTTTAATTCTTTACCAATCCGAAGCAGATAGATATACTTCAGGTAGATTGCCTGCGCCCAGGTCGCAGCGGGATGCGACCTCTCGGGTCAATAAAGCGAAACTAAATTTGAGCATTTGAGCCATTGGAAAAGAACGGGAAGATTTTTGTCCCCCCTCCGAAGGACGGGCGCGATTTTAAAGAACTGTTCAAGCAGTTAGCCGCCGTTGGAGCGGGCCGGCCTCTGGGTCGTGACGGGTTTCCGCAAGGCCCATGGACGCCGGATTTGTTAGCTGAGGCGATATCACAGATTGACTCCAACCGGCTTGGCGTTGATTTGCGAACAGTACAGCTCTGGTTTCAAGAAAATGATAAGGGGATTAGTCCTTCCAACATTCGCTGGCTGGCACGAATCTTCGGTTGCGACGATCCGGAAGCGACGAGCGAATGGCTCATGGAGCTCATCGCAGCGCAATCGCGGCTAATCTCCAAAAGGCGAGATTCAAAGAAAGCGGTAAGAAGCACGGTATCGATCGTTTCAGAGGCGCCGCCATCTGTGACAGCTGATGATGAAACCCGGCCTGCAGCCGGTATCGCACAAGACAGTGAAGTAACCCGAAAAAGGCAACGCTTCAGCTTAGCGGAAAGATCGGAAGCGCTTTTCAGTCATGGATCCCCCTTGAACCTTCCGGCATCGATATTCGCCGGTGCTTCCGCCCTTGGGTTTTTGTCGTACATCGTCGGGATCGCCAGCATCACCTATGGGCGGCCGGACGGCGTCGTTAAGGAAGTCGGTTTTCTATGGGCGCCAAACTGGACCCTACTCTTCATGGTACTCCTGCCGCTATTTTTCGCAGTCGTGATTGAGCTGCTGGCCTTTTGGAAACAGGACGCACGCTTACGCCTGGTAGTACATGCCAATAGCTCAGAAAGCACCAAAGCGTGGGCGAGCAATGTTCGCGCTTATTCATATTCGTATTGGGCAGTTTTCCTGATCTGCATCCTGGTCGCTGGCGTTCTTCAATGGATCGGCGTGTGTCTCGTCCCCCTGCTGGAGGGTAGTGGCGATTACGCGATCAGCTGGGGCACGATAGCGATTGTGCAACCTGATCTCATATCGGTGCCATTGGAGATCGTGTTCACCGCGCTTTCCTATCTTTACATGAGCATTTGCTTTTATCTCTTTTTCGCGGGCCTGATTTTGCTTCATACGATTGTCCATGATCTTTGGAAAATCGAAGGAGACGTAAAGGCGCAGCCAGACGTAGCGCATCGGCGCGAACGAGCAGAAATTCGCCTTAGGATCATGCGGGGAATTTTCCGCTGCACCGTCCTTGGTGTTCTCGTCGCCGTGTCCATGAAGATCCAAAGTGCATACTTGAGTTCGAATGGAGAAGACGTCGTGACCTGGCTGATCCACGATATGTCCTCGGTCCTCGACGGCCACCCCGATGGTAGGGAAAGCTTGGGCTATCGAATGCCGACACATTACAGTAGCCTGCTTGTCGCCATTTCGGCCTGTGTCGTTTTCGTATACGGTTTTCTTCGTTTGCCTCTCGAAAAGAGGTTCCGTGTGATTTTGTGGAAGATGGCAGCGGTCGTAGGCCTGCTCTTTGCCAGCTATCTGTTGATCGATGCCTTTGACGGCTTTTCGATCTTCCTCGGCGTTAGTGTTCTACCCGCCGTATACGGCCTCTTTGATCCAGAGTTCGGGCAACGGCGAAATGCTGAATTGGAAGGCAATCAGAGTGTATCATAAATGGCTTGATCATTGGGACGAGCAGCGAGCGCGGCGTGGTGAGGAAGCGAAGAAAACGACAGCTTTCGTTCTCGACAGCTGCCTCGCTTTCCCGGGAGAGAAGACGGTAGGAACTATCGAGGAGTTTTGTGCCCTTGCCGACCAAGCTCTGGCTGATTCAAGCTTTTATGACGAACCGAGCGAGAGCGATGACGGCTTTGAGATACAAAATGGGTGGTTGAAATTTCCTTCGGACATTCCAACGGACGTCGAAGAGAATAACTTTGTTTGGGCAAAAGTAACCGAAAGCGGCTCGCGCAATCAGGCATTGGTGATCTTCCATCACTGGAATGCCACCCGCCGAAATCATCAGATCGCCAAGTTCTTTTCGCGGCGTGGGATTACGACCGTCGAGATTGCTATGCCCTATCACTTCGAGCGAAGCCGTCCTGGCTCGCTCTATGCCGAGGACATGCTCAGCGCGAATCTCGGCCGAACGATCCAGTCTGTAAGGCAGGCCGTTTGGGACGGGCGAAAACTCGTCCGCTGGCTGAAAAGCGAAGGCTATCGAGAGGTCTCGGTTCTCGGCATGAGCCTTGGCTCCTGGGTTGCGGGATTGATCGCCGCACATGAACCGGCCGTAAGAAAGGCGTCCTTGTTTTTGACGGCGGGTAGCCTCGCTGACATGGTTTGGACAGGCCGTGCGACCCGGGCGATACGTGATGGCCTGGAGCGTGCGATCGAGATCACCGATCTTCGTAGGGCGTGGGGGCCGCTGGATTTGGAGAACTACGCGCATAAACTGGCGCGACCCGATCTTGCGCTTCACGCGGTGATCGCGACCAGAGACAAGGTGGTGTTACCCGAGCTATCGAAACACTTCATCGAAAAACTACACGAAGTCGGGGCGAGGCCAAACGTCCTGGAGCTAAACTGCGGCCATTATTCCCTCGCGATGCCCCCGTACATTTTGCTCGCAGGTTGGAGCCTGAAGCGTTTTCTGTCGCGACGAGGCTAAAGTACGAGGACCGCCAGGAATCCCCTAATGGCCGACAAGCAGAGCGGGCCTCTCGCTCTCCTCGCTCACGCGTCCATAAAAAAACTCTTTGTTCTAAATCAATACTTTGCGCCATGCGTTTCGTTTGGTTTCGCTAGGATTCGCATTCCCTCACGCAATCTGCGGTAAGCACCGTGGTTACCAAATGTCAATTTTCAGCAAGGCGCCGCTCCATGGAAAGTAGAGCTTAGCGCTTATTCTGAACGGACACACATCGCAATCGACAGCGCAAGGGGAAGCTATTTCAGCTTTGAGAGCAGCTATGGATTCTGACGTATTCGACGTGCATTGCATCCGAAGGCAAGTGGGTTCAACCGGCTTGGTCATTTTCGAGCGTGACGACATCCTCCTGAGGCACAAGCCACAGTTCGAAAACCAGACACTCGGCGATATCGATGCTGATTTCGTGGCAATGCTTCAGGACATGCGTGACCTCGATGTTCGTTTTGGATTTATTTCCAATCATTCAGCTCCCCCATCCGACACGCGTGTCCGTATCGATAGCGCGACGCTGACACGGCTGCTAGACGATCTTCTGAAGGTATCGCGCGCCCTGCCCGACTTCTGGATAGACGCAGCCTGTACATCGGACCTAGGACAGCGCCAGCGTTCGCACAGCAGATCTGAATTCGATCTGATAACGAAACTGACGGGATGGTACGAAGCCGATCTCAACAGGACGGTCTTGGTGCGGAAAGCAGAGGCACCCCGAGTCAGCTCAGACACGCCGGGTCTCAAGGAAATTTTTTATCCAGGATTAAGCGCTCGCGCGCCCTCCAATACCAGCCGGCGGGCGACAGTCGGTTGGCTTAAGACGATGATCAAACATGCCTTAGATTTAGAGTAAGGTAGTCGAGATGAAGTTTGGTGAAGCCTTTCTCGTTGATGCCGTTTCGCTTTTTTCGGTTACCGACCGCGGTCCCGATCCTTTTCCTGCGGCGGGCGCAGCTTGATCGATTTCGGTATCTCGCGATCGCGCTGTTGGTTTCTCTGGCGGTCTGGCCGAACTTTTTCAGGGATATCATGCTCGGCATTCGAACGGGCTATGCGCGACTGATCAACAGCACGGTTGCTCGAACTCTTGTTGACGACGCCCTGCTCCGCAACATGGTCGCGCCCGGTCGCCGACTTCGTCTCCAGGCTATCCGACGTGCGCTTATCCTTGCCAATCTCCGCCCGATCCCGATTTTTCGCGACGCGGGAATCGAGCTGCAGCCCAACCACCTTGCCGATGATCTTTGTCGCTTGCTCGAATATTAACCGATCAGACGGGTTGGCGATCTTGGCAGCAACGCTCAAAGCGGTGTTCGCGAGTGTTTCCTTCGCCGCCCTCGCCTGCGCGGCACTAATGGGGGTGGATCGTAGCATGTGCTCTTCGCCTTTCTCTCGTATGGGATCGCGGCCTTCTCGAACCGCTGTTTCGAGCCGTTGGTATTCGCGACGAAGCCCCACGTACAGATCGTGACTAAGATCGCGTGCGGTGCTGGGGGCCGATCGATCTTTCGCAATTTTCTCCAGCATCTCGATGACATGTCCGACGGACCGATGACTCTGTTCGAGCCGGATCCGAGCATCCTGGCGCTTTGGTGCGGTCGGAGTGTCACGCACCCTTGCCATGACCTTATCAACGACGTTGCCCGGAGCTGTTGCGCCCATCCGCCGGAACATCTCCCATTCCCATCGTTTCACCGGTGGTGGACCGGCGCGCTCGATGCGCTTCTGACGATCGATCGGGATACCGCGCTCTCGCGCCTTTTCGGCAAAGCGGACACGCCATTCAGTGAAGTCGCGGATGTTGGGGTTGAGCGCCCTTCCGTTGGCATTGCGTAGTGCGACGATCACATGCAAGTGTGGGTGCTTTTCAAGATCGTGACGATTGTGGACAGCATAGGCATAACGATGCCCCGCGAATTGCTCTCGCAGGAAATCGCGGCCAGCGAGGATGAACCGGTCGCGATCCACATTGGCTGGTCCTGAGAGCAAAAGGTGCATGAAATCCCGCGGTTGGCGGGTTTGCATGAGAACCCCAACCGTCCTGCCCTCGGCGGTCAGTTCCTTGTGGTCCCTGGTCGTGACTTCGCGCCGAACCTCGCCGAGTTCATAACGACCACTGCTGCCGGGCCGCTCCTCGATGCGTACCTTTGTAGAAATGGTGATCTCCGCTCCTGCCCGTTGCATCGCATGCAGGGTTGCCGTCAGGCCTTTGGGCCCAGAGGAAAACTGCGCCGGATAGCGCGAGGTCGGAGTGATCCCAGCGTGCCGCAGAGCCCTGTCCAATCGATCGTCGATCGCACGAACATTCTCTATCCCCGCAGGAACCCGGTTCGCGCTGCTGCGATCCGACCTGTCCTTCTTCTCGTGAGCGATGACCAAGGCAAAATGCAGACGGGTTCCTCCCTTCAGGCCTTCGCTGACGCTGAACGCGTAGGTCCGATCTGTGTCCGCGGGCTGGCGGAAACCATCTTCCGCGAGAGAAGCAAGACCACGAGCGATATCGTCGCGGTTGGCGTTCTCCAGTTCGTAGGTCAGGCGAAGAATATCCTGACTGCCTTTTCGGTTGCCGAACTCCCGCTCCCAGGAGCGCACAGCGTCTCGCAGATCGGTAACCTCGCAGCCATCCTGGTCGTGCGCTTTCTCTTCCTTGCTCTGATAGGCGAGCACGTTGCGCGCTGAAGCAGCGCCCGCCCCATAAGACAGGACTTTGACGACAACCGCATTGTTGCCGGAAGCACGACTGAAAGCCGAGGCAGCGCCGGGATGTCTGCCGGCGCGCGGAACCGCCTTGGCCGGCGATGGCCGCTTTGCGGCGCCGCCTCCACCGCCGCCTCGTCGCCGGAGTTCGTCTTCTATAAGCTCGAAGTAGCTCGGCAGTCGGCGCCCCTCAGACCTAGATGCGAAGCGACTTTTGGACATGTCGGTCATCATGGTTCCTGATCAAATCGGCGATAAAGGTGGAGGGCCGGACGTAGGCCGCGTCTCTGATAGCATCGAGCGCACCTATGACGTTCTCGAGCTGCTGCGCTATCGCTTTTGCGCTTGCAGCACGAACGTCTCCTTCGGAAAGGAACTGCTCGTTTCGAAAAGCAAGTTCTCGAAGGAACTGGTGGATGTTTGCCAACTGACGGTCATGTTCCTCGAGCATCGCAGGGATGTGCATCACCTCTCTGGTGACGATGAGCTTGGCGAGGATGTTCACAGAGACATCAAGCCTGCGAGACACGGCCTCGAGATTGCTCAGAATGTGAACGGGGAGGCGGAACATCACCGCGGGCTCACGCATCTGATTACAGCCCCCTCGCCTTTAGCGCCTCTAAAATCAGCCGGTGTGTCGCAGAAGAGAGCTGTTCATGCCGCTCCAGCGACACTCGGAATATCTTGGTCAGCACGTCGTCGTCGAGATAGAGAGAGATACGCTTGCGCTTTGTTTCAGCGTCCGTGGCGATCGCTTGCGGGGGCAGTGGACCGGGATTTCGGGTCTTGGCTGGTTGCCGCCGCGCCTGAGGCTCGCGGCTCTCGGCTTCTGCGTCCAGAGCCTCATCTGGCATCAGCGTCTCAAGGTCGATATCCGTCGGCATGTAAGACGTGGCACTCTCTTCCACCTCCTTCGCCTGGTCCTCCCTGGACCGTGCAAGGGCAAGAATATTGCCGGCAGGCGTCCGTTCCCTCGACATGCGTTAGGCCGCTTCCGCCTGCAGCAGGCCGATGAATTCGTTGTTGATCTTCTTCACGAGATCAATCGCATCGAGCACGCTCTCGGATGCCCGCCGCTTTGCCGATGGGGTGAGCGAGGAATTGTTCTCGATACTTGCCAGTTTGGAATAGAGCGAGCCGAAACCGGCTCCGACATCGCTGAAATGGTTGCTCTTCCGGATTACCGTCTCCACCATCGGAATCCGGCCGCTCGTCAGGATCGCATGAACCTCGGGAAGTGACCTGTTGTGCTTGAGCGCGATCATGTCGACGTAATTCCAAATGGCCGCATACGGGATCGGCCCCGCAGCGCGTTTTTTCGATATCTCTTTCAGGATCGTCGCCACCTTGATTGCTGACGTGGCAGCGGTCGGCTCCGGGATGATCGGAATGAGGACCGCATCGCACTCGTGATAAACCTCGATAGCCCGTTGATGCACGTAGCCGCCGACGTCATAGATACGGATATCCGCTTCAGGTGCGTCGGCCAGGCGGTCGCGAAACCTGTCGCCAGGTGCGACGCGCAGATGCAGCAACGTGCCGTCTGTCGGGAGCAGCCCGCGCTTCATCGAGACATTGTACCAGCGCGTCGATGACTCCTGCTCGTCGCAATCAATTAGGAGCGTTCGATGTCCCTGCTGCGCGAACTCGGCTGCGAGATTGACGTTCAGGGTTGATTTGCCGGCACCGCCCTTGAACGTCGAGATCGCGAGGGAAAGGGGTTTAACTGCCATAGGCTTCGTCACCATCTTGCATCGACTATTACTGTTGGGAGGAAGGGAGTTCGATTGTGGGGGCCAAAGATTGCGGACATCTCCGCCACGCTCTGGACCAAGCTGCCCTCGTCATGCCCGAAGTTTGGCTCGTAGCTCTTCCTGCCGCCGAGCGGCGATCAAATCCTCGTTCAGCCGTGTCATTTCGCGTTCACGAGTTGAATCCGCAACCGGATCCCTCCCCGGCCAACAGCGAAGGATTGGTAAAAACACCAGCGCGAAGAATGTGATCGTGGCCGCTTTGAACCAGGACGAATGAGCGTAGAGGTCAGCTGCCCACTGCCACAGCGCTTGCGTCCACTCCGTGGGGAGAAACGCATATGAAAATACGAGCGCGACGCCGTATGCGACGAACGACGCAAAAAACAGGCCCACAGCCGACACAATGATAAAATTAGCGCTCAACACGACGAACGAGGCCGCTCGAAACGGCAAGACAACGATCTTAAGTAACTGCCTGAACGCTGACATCCGCTTTTCTCCACGTGCGATTTTCAGAGCCTGGACAAGACATACTCCAATCCGCATGCCTTTTCCAGACTTGCACTGCAGTATAATTTCGTGCATGGTCGAAAAAGTCAAAACAAGACGGATGCGGACATGAAGAATGGCGCATGGCGGCTCGATCGCCTCCTCTCCTACACCCTCGTCAACATCCTCATCGCGCTGCCCCCGGCTGCTGCGGCCGATACCGATACCGCTGTGGATTTCGTCCAGCACTACCAACGTGCCTACGCGCAGGGGCGCGATCTGATACCAGGGCCAATCCCGCCGCTCGACACGTCCTCGATAGCAACGCGGCTCGATCTGCAGACCATCAGACCTCAAAGTGCCCTTACCGGCACTGGGTTCGTCGCGCTCGATGGGACGATTGTCAAACTAGCCGGCGCTCAGGGCTGCCTTTCGACAGAAGCAGTAGAGTTCACTGGGGTGCGGACGACATGCGCGATGGTCTCGCTTGCGGGAATGACAGCAATCCTCGATGAGGCAGAGGTAGGTGCGGGCAACGCATTTCCCTGTCATATCTTCGGAAATGCGCCCGGATCGCCCACGGTCCACTATGCCGAGTGCTTCTTCGTCGAAGATGGCGGGGTCCGATCGCTTTCGGAAACGCTCATCAGCAGAGGACTAGCGTTTGCTGCCCGTGATGGTGCCGGGCGTCCTGTTTTTCCGGAATACGCAAAAGCCGAGGGGCAGGCTCGCCGGGACAAGACGGGGATTTGGGCGAACGCCTATTTCGTCCATCCCTACGGTGCTCGCTTTCGTGCCAATCTATCAACGAACTGATGCGGGTGAGATCACTCATGCTGATTTCCACGATCACAGTGTCCGGCCTCTCAGCTGCGATGACCATCATGCCGATGCTTATACAAGGCGACATGACGCGGACACCCTCCGCTCCGGTCGTCCGAGTTCAGGCCTCTGACCAAGACGTGCCCGCCACAGGCACCCGAGATGACGACCAGTCCAAATTCCGTCCCTTTCCATCAGAGGCGCAATTCGAAACCGGCGACACCTGGATTTCCGGCGGCCGGCGGTACCGCCTCTATGGCCTGCAATCGTGCCTTCGAGGGACCACTATCACGGTGTCTGCTGGCGTCGTGCGCGACTGCGGCGAGCTCGACCTCATCATGGTGCAAGCATTGATCCGAGACACCCGACCTGTCTGCGCCACCATTAAAGATCTCGACCAGAACAATGCGGTCGTGGCGTGCCAGACAACCACCGGCCAACACCGCTACGATCTGGCAACCTATATGATCGCTCAGGGATGGGGATTTGCCGCAGTCGACGGGGCGGGCCGTTTGATCGTCCCTGGATATAGGACGGCTGAGGAGGCGGCGCGATCTGCAGGCGCCGGGCTTTGGGCCTATCCTGACATGCCGCATCCGGTTTCGTTGCTCACGCAGCAGGCGAGGACCCAACGATGAAGGTCGTGACCGTTTCGATGATGCTGTTCATGGCGATACCAGCGGCGTCGCTCGCACAAAGCCGGCCGGCCGATGTGCCGCGCCAGATCTACGGCATGGTCCAGGTGGTTGATGCAACGACGTTCGAATTCGTCAAGAGCCGACAGGTCGTCCGTCTGGCTGGCTACGAGGCGCCCCGCTTGGAGCAGACCGCGACAAGCGCTGGGGTGGGATGGCCTGCCGGTCAGGTGTCACGTGCATGGATGATCCTTCGGACGCTTGGCCAAAACGTCAACTGCGGGCCGATCGGGCGCGACGCCAAGCAGGTGTTGGTCGCCCACTGCTTCGTCGGAGAGACCAATCTGGCAGCGACAGCAATTGCCGAAGGCATCGGCTATGCGTTCAACTACCCGGGCGAGCCTCAGGTGCCTGCCTATTTCGACATCGAAAGAAAAGCCAGGGGTCTGGGGTACGGAGTCTGGTCGTCGCAGGACCTGCTTCCGCCCTGGCTATACGATGCTTCGGTGGCGAAGGCGGACACGTCCGACAGCAGGCTGCCGCAATCCGAACCGGGACTGCCCTTGCCGCCGCCCGTCAATCAAACAACGCGCTGAGTTGAAGGACCTGCCTGGAGGCTGAATGAAACGTGTTCTCGAAACCCTTGCCGTAGCAATGGCCTTGCTTGCCTTTGTTCCGGTTGCAGCCAGCGCGCAAAATGCTGGTTCGCCTAACCAGGTCGAGCAGCGAGACCCCGATCACTGCGGTGTCGGCGGCGCCGGATGTGATCCGGCGGACGTGCAGCAATGGAAGGCTGTTGGCAACAGGCTTGCCGACCTGTCGTCGGCAGAGCTTAGCCAGTACGCCTACGCCTGCGCGCGTCATCCGGAATGGAAAAAAGACTGCCAAACCGATCCTACAATCATTCTGAAGCGCCTGGGAATTGAAGGATATTGAGATTGCCGATGAGCAAGTCGGACAATGTCGTCGCCATGGCCGAAATGGCCTCCCTCGTCGGGACGGCCGGCCCTTTCCTTCAAGGATCGGTGACACCTGGACGCAAATTCAAGAATTAGATGGAGGCGAAGTAATGAGACGATTTTCAATCGTGGTCGCGGCGTTGGCGGCTGGGAGCTTCACCGTGTGGAGCCCTGATGCGAAGGCCGAAGACGCCTCATGGGGTTGTCAGGTGCTCCTATGTGCAGCATCGCAGAATCCCTCATGGCATGGCGTCCCCTATTGCGTTCCGCCCATGACGAGGCTGATTGCCGCCATGAAGAAACCCGGATTTGATTGGCCTATCTGCCACGAAGCCAATTCGGGCAAGCCGGGGCGCGAGGATTTCGAGGAATGCCCGGCCGGCACGACAGTCGGCTACAGCTCACAGGGCGACAATGGATGGCGAGGTGAGCCGGACCAGTGCATCAAGACAGTCGATGTCTGCCGCTCGCCGAACTTGCGTTCTGAGGCGATGCGGCTACCAGGTCAAACCACTCACCGCAGCTTCGGAAACGACGACACCGGCTGCGTCCAGCAGATTGCCACCCCGCGCCCGCGACGCGCTGACCCCTACTTCTTCGACATACCCAACGACACGGGCATCAAGGAGCGGTTCTGGTTCAACCTGAATCATTAGCCGCGCGTTTTCGATCTGCCCGGACGGCCAAGGTCAGGCGGCGGGCTCTGCTGTCCTCTTTTTCTTTCCCCGCCGCGATTTCAACGCCGCGACGCGAGGAAGATCGTCTTCGGTGACCTTAAGCAAATCCTCCATCGCGACTTTCCATTCGCGCTGCATCTTGTCGAGGGTCGAAAGTTTCACGTCACGCATGCAGCGTGTGACTTGCGACATGTAGGCTTCCGATACGCCGAGCTGCTCGGCCAAATCCTTGTTGGTGACGCGACGGCTAGCTTTCAGACGGCCAATACCGACGGCCAGTCTTTCCTGAAACGACAGCGATGTGAGGATCGACTTGTCCAGTTCCACGTCGGCATCGACCTTCACACGTGGCATTGGACGAATTTCCCGCGTTCGGTTGAAAGCGACATGCCTGGACAGGACACGCCATCCCTTGGAAAAGCGTCGTCGCTCCGGCGCCTGCTTATCAAAATGTTCAAGAATAAATCAATCATTGCGGATCCGACGGCGACAGATGATCAACCTAACCATGCCTATAACTCTTTGTTGCCCATCGTTGTTATCGAGACCTTCACAAGCTCGTTACCTCTCTACACCGTCAGTCAACATCGCAGCAAGCGGTCCTGGATTGCAGACGGCTTCTAACTGCGCCCTTTGATCGTCGTCGCGATGTTGTCCGACGACATGGCTTGCACTTCTGACAACAATTGCATTGCCGATTAATTATACTGCAGTTAAAGTCTATTCGTTATGCTTGATCGGAGGATTTGGATGGCATCGTTCACGACGTCCAGCTATCGGTTTGACCTGACGCGGCTCTCCGTCGCGCTTCTGATCCTTGGACTGATTTTCACCGCGGCCTGCGTGTCGATCGGCGACAGCCTGACAGTTGGTTACGTTATGGTGATCCCGGCGTACGTTTTTCTGTCGGCCGTTCTCGAGGACGCGCGGCTCGTAAAACACAGCCGCGTCCATGCGTGGGCTGAGACACTGGCAGCTTTAAGCGCCGCAGCAGCTTGCGGATATACAGGCTACCAACTCTGGATATCAGGGTACTGAGACGTCGGCATGCGGATCGTTGTTCGCAATAGCCCTGCCCACGGTCTCGCCACACTCGAAGAACGCGAGGCAGTTGCGTTGCGAGCCTGGTATGGCAACGCTGCTTCCAGTGAAGACGAGGCCATCGCCCTATCCGTCATCAAGCGCTCTCGGTTGATGGACGGTTGGATCGAATGCGACTGCCTGCCCGGCCGATACCAGCCCCTTCTTGCCCCGATTCAGCAGGAACACACATACACCCTACGGCGCCTGCTGCCGAAAGACGAAGATCCCGGCCGGCATGAAGAGCGCCCAAACCATGCACATGCCTGCCCGTTTCATGTCGACAAGGATGCCGCGCCCTCTCGCTTCGATCGCGGCTATCATCTTCGACCGTTGCCCAAGTCGGAACGAAGCTACATCGATGCGCTCCCCGCCATTCCCGACCGACTTGCTGACGTCTCCGCCTCAGACCGGATCCGATCGGTCGAGCGGAACGATCGGCCCTCCCGGCTTGGATCAATCCTCTGGAGGGTGCTCGACAAAGCCGGCACCAATGTCATTCCGCCCTTGCAGGACGAGCGGGATTTCAGCCTCGGAGATCAGCTTGCAAGGCTACGCTCCGCAGCGAGTGAATTTCGGGTGCTGCGCACCTGGACGCTTAACGCGTTGATGTCGACATGGGCGGCCGACTACCGTGATCCAGACAGCCGTTGGCAGCGGTTGCTCGCAACCTCGCGCCCAGAATGGCCCGAGACTGTACGTCGAACCGGCTTCATGGCACTGTTTGCGACAAGCGTTTCGACACAGACAATCATGCCGGCATCCTCGGCGCGCAAGATCGATATCCTGGCGAAAGTCCGCCAGCCGCTTCGTGGCGATCCTACCAGCCGCGGACCATTCCTGACACTGTTGAATGTGGATTTTGGAGACGACGACGATGGGCCGGCCCGAGCGGTCCAAGCCTATGCACAACCCGTCTACAATGGCGACACGCTGTTTCCGGTGGAATCGGGATTCGAGCGGGATGTAACCCATCTGCTGTTCTGGCTGCAACAGTCACTATTTGAGGCCGCACCAGAACTTCGTATCGAGATCACCAAACCACTCTTCGCTTCTGACACACCCATTGGTCCATGCCGGCCAGACTTCATCTTGAACGTCAGCGATGGAGCAACCCATTCCGTAAACCTTATCGTCGAAGCCTTTGGAATGGAGAGTGACGAGTATCGTCAGGCGAAGGAGGTGATGTTGCCGCGAGTTAAGTATCTTGGACCGCTTTTTGGAATTTTTCCGAACGACCTAGCTGCGGCGCACGCGGCGGAGACTGCCCGGCGTCTGCAGTCGTGGGTCATCGATCAGTTGCAACACGGCGGAAATCTTTCCAGCCTATCTAGCGGTGGACATGCGTCGTAGCTATCGGTCATCGGCGTCGGAACTGGAGCTATCTCCAGCGTTTTGTAATTGAGCATCCCGCAGTTCGGCACCCACTGCTTCGAGCAAGGCCTCTTGAATGTTCGCTAGCGTCGCGGTTGAACAAGTTCCAAAAATGCGCGAGACCAGTTCCTCGGCGAGAACGGCGATCGACGGCGTCAGGCTTTCCGCAGCGGTGCTGCCCACCTCGCTTCTCACAGTGGTGAGCGCGTTAACGGCAAGCGTTCGCCTCTCCATCTCGCGCTCTTTCACCATCAACCAGAAACCTGGATCAGCCTTGCCGCGGAGACGATCTGCTGGATACCGAGGATCTGAAAAATCCACTTTCGAAAAGTGTTTGATCTCGCCCATGATATTGCTCTCCTCAAAAAAAGGCGCGGCGCTTCTTGCCTCGCCGGTTTGAATTGCTGGTGATGGAGACGCGCCTATCAGCCCGGCTCATCGAGTTGCTCGACGTCCTCGCCCAACGGATCGCGCGCCACCCTCGCGAACTGATGCAGGTAATCCAGTGAACTCGTCTCCGTCAGGCGGTTCGATAAGGTCCCGATCAGGAGGTCGACATCCGAATTGAGGTCGGTTGGTTGGAGTGCGAGCTCGTCGACTTGTTCGAAGATCGCGTCGTTCAAGGTCCGCAAGTCGCTTCCGAACGCCTCCCTGACCTCCTGCCGCTTGAGAACGCCTGGCTCCGCAGGGTGCGAGGCGGCATGATCCGTAAAATGGTCGGCAGCTTGGCGTCGACGGCCGTTGCGAGCCAGAGATCCCGAATAGACATTGTCCGCAAGTCTCCGCTCGTCGATTTTCAGACCAACGCCGGGGTCACGGTCGGGACCATGCCGGTTCGGCGCGCGGTGCTCCCGATTCCCTCCGACAGTTTCTGTGACCGCCTCCTTTCGTCGCTTCTGCTCCGCGGCGGTAAGATCATCGTCGCCGCCCCCAACCTCGCGCGTTTCGTCCAGGTCGAGCCGATCGCGAAGCTCATCGAGGGAGGAGATATAGACGTGGCGAACACCGTCTTCGACGATGAAGCGTTCGTCGTTGGCTTGCCACGACCGCGTGCCGGTTGCGCGGTCGCGATGGCCGATTGTCGATTCGATCGGTTCCATGCACGGCCGGGACACTGGCCCGAATTTGCGCACTTTAGCGAACATCCGCTCGCCGCCAGAATCGAGCTTCATGATCCGCATCAGCGGCATGCCGGTGACCTGCAGGATTGCCTCCTCGGGCTTCATCATCATCAGCGTGTTGACGGGAAGCAGGTCGACCGAGACCGGCACTTTCGAAATCGATCTTTGGCGGCGTCCATGGCGGTGGGAATAGGAAGATTGCTCGACCCATTCCGTCGTCTTGCCGGCAGCCATCGAGACCGCTGTCGCGTCCTCCTGGTTCTGGAAGTTCATAAACAGCTTGATCGTCGATGCCCCCATGAGGATCTTCTGGCCGGAACGCTGGTACAGGCGTTCGAGCTGGGCACCATCCTGGAGAATGAACACGAAACGCACGCCGTTCTTGCGGATCAGCGGCGCAAGCGTCAGCACCGTATCGATCCGGCCGCCATTGCCGAACTCGTCGAGCATCATCAGGACTTCGTGTTCGCCGTTGCGCAACGGACCCATCTGTACAAGCTTGTCGGCCATCTGCTGGATGAACATCGAGATCAGCCGCTCGTAGATCTGCATGGCGTTCCAGTCCGCCTGGATATACACCACCATCTTCCGCTTTCTGATTGTGTCGATTGGGATCGACGTGATCGAGGTAAGCGCTTCGACCAGCGGGTTCTGCAGGAAGTTGAGCTTGGCGACGATCTCGGCGGCAATCCCCTCCCCGAGCTTTTCGTGGCGGCCGGCGAATTTGGTCAGTTGCATACGGGTCTGGTCTGAAAGGACCGCCTCGTAGTTTTCCAGCAATTGCACGATCGCCTTGCGCTCGTCGGACATGGAATTGAGGATGCGGTAAAGTTCGCTAAGGGACTTGCGCGTGTCCGGGCACTCGAGCACAAACCCCAGCATCGCCGTCAGCAGGATCCGGGCGCTCTCCTCCCAGAAGTCGGAAGAGTCGGACCGCAGGCGTTCCGGCAGCAGCATCTGCGTCAGCTTCTGCAGGTCGGTGATCCGCTGGTTCGGCTCGGTGCTGATCAGATCGAGCGGGTTATAGCCGTCGGTGAATTTCGAGCCTGGCGCCAGAAGAAATACCTCGTAGCCTTTATCCTTCAGGTATCCCGACGTTTCCTCGAAGAGTTCTCCACTCATATCGAGGACCATCTGCGACCCTTCAAAACTCATCATCGTCGGGATGACGAAGCCTCGCGACTTGCCTTGCCCCGGCGAGCCGATGACCATGACGTGCTGGTCGCCGTCGTTGCGCAGCAAAAGCCCTTGCTTCAGACCGAGGACGATGCCGCGCTTGTCGCGCAGACGAAAATCGGCCGCATCCTTCAGGGTCGCCAGACGCGCCTTTCCCATGATCATCCGCTGGCGACGCTGGATAGCCGCACCGATCGGAAATCCTACCAGAGCGCCGGCGGCGGCAAGACCGCCAAGTGCGGCGAGCACCGTTTGCCGGGAAGGCTTCTGATAGGTCCCGGCCGTGTCGGACGCGCCGAAAGGTGCCTGATACATCGCGGCCAGATGATTGCCGTAGTAGCCGGCGATCTCGGCGTGTTCGCCGGCTTTGGTGGCCACGAGATAAAAGGCCACGCCATAGACGATCACGCCGGCATAGGCGGCCGCGAAGACCAGAGCCGTATTCGCGATCAGGCTAAACATCGAACGGACATGCAGCAGGTAGAGGATCTTGCGCGACAGCGCCCTGCCTCCCTTCAGCATCCAGAGGGACAGCAGGAGAAACAGGAATGGCGCCGCAAGCGCGAAAGCCAGCAGCGACAATCCGGCGGTGTTGCGAGTGTGAATGATCGACCAGGTATAGCGGAGAGCGTCGACGAAGCCCACCTGCCCGACATAGTCGAAGTAGGAGGTCGGTCCAAAGGAGGAGATATAGGCATCGTAGATCAGCGTAAAGAAAAGAAGCCAAAGCATAACGGCGCAAAACAGCGCGACCGGCAGGGTGAACAGCGAGGCACGTTGCAGAACGGTCCATTTTGGGCGGTCAGTCTCCGCTGACGTGAATACGCTTGCCATCCTGGTCCACCTCATCGGCAAAGTAGATCTCGCTGACGCCGCGGCCGCCGGCGGCATCGCTCTTCTTCAACTGCACCACGATCGGGATGATCGAACGGATATATCGAATGATATCGGGGCGCTCCATGCGGACATTGCTGTTGAGCACCAGCGTCGACAGACGGTTGAACGCATGGTGTGGCGAGTTCGCATGGATGGTCGACATCGATCCCGGATGGCCGGTGTTGATCGCGTTCAGGAAATCAAAAGCCTCGTCGCCGCGCAGCTCGCCCATGAAGATCCTGTCCGGCCTGAGCCGCAGCGCCGTGGCCAGCAGATCAGTCATGGTGACCCTGGCCTCCCCTTGGCCGCCCTTCGAGACCAGCAGCGACACGACATTTTCCTGTCGCGGCTCAAGTTCCTCCGTATCCTGCATCAGGATGAAGCGTTCCTGGTTTGGAATGGAAGTCAGCATGGTGTTGAGAAACGTCGTCTTGCCGGTAGATGTCCCACCGGAGATCAGCATACTGCGGTGATTGACGGCCGCGAGTTCCAGGAAAGCGCGAATCTTGGCGCCGCGGAGCAGCCTTGAAAGCTCGACATCCACGTCATCGATATAGTCGTCGCCAGTCACCTTAGTGAAGCGAAACGCACCGGCCTTCTCGTAGTCGTCGAGGTCGAAGCGACGAATGAATTGCTTGCGGATCGAGAAAGCATGCCCCGTCGCCGATGTCGGACTAAGGACGAACTGCACGCGCTCGCCGCCCGTCAGTGTCGCCGACAACAGCGGGTTCTCAGCGTTGACGGTCTGCTTGGTAAAAGACGCCGCGCGAGACGCCATGTGGCGGATTGCGTCCTGGTCCAGGCCGTCGACCTGTTGGCTGACCATGCTGAGCTGGCCGATCTTCTCTAGCCAGATCTCGTTGCTGCGCTGGCAGGAAATCTCGACGACGGCGGGATCGTCGAGAAAGGCCCGGATGGGTTCTAGCGCCTCGGCCAGGAAATGCCGTTCGGCGGAGATTGCAGGGCGTGCGTTCATTTGCCGTATCTCTGCTTGCGCAAGCTGTCGAACCGCTCGCGAACCGGATCAGGATAAACGTCTGCGAAGTCGAGGTCGCGTGTAACGAAGACGTTGATGTCGGAGCCCTGCGGGATGTGGATAGTCGGCCGGATGTTGCGGCTGTCCTGGAAGGCTTCCGTGCCAAGCTGTTGAATGCCGGAAGCGATGGTCTCGGCGGCGATTTGCCGGGCGCGATCCTGTGACGTGTCGCCATTGTCCTGCGGGATGCGGGTGACGCTGCCACTGTCGTTGATGATGGTGATATTCCGGTCAGGCTTCTGGCCAAGCTGGGCGATGTATTGCGTGGCTCCGCCGATCAGCGTCATCAGAGCCGGCGGTCCGAACCGTTCCCAATATTTCCGGTCGACGACACCCGTCATGCCCGAGCGGCCAAGCCGGTCGGTGCCGTAGGAGCCAAGCTGCACCGAGACACCGTCACCGCGGATCATGCGGGTCCAGACGATCAGGATACGCTCCTGTCCCCGTTCGACACCGGACTTGTAGTCGCCGATCAGCGAGGAACCGGCCGGGATAAGAATTCGACGGCCGTCAAAGGAATAGACGTCTTCGCGGACAATCCCTTTGACCATGCCGGCGAGGTCGGAATTGATCGCTGTCTCCAGCGTTCCCCGGATCATCGTACCCTGAGGGATCCAGGCGTCGGTGCGGCGGTTCTGGGCGGCGACAGAGACTTCGACGCCTTGCCCGCCCATCGCCTTCAAGAACGCGCGGTCACTATCGACAGCATTGCCATCAGTGGCCGCGCTCGGCTGCGCCCCCGATCCAACCCCTGACCCGAACGGTCCGGCACTCGCGCTATCGGCGGACGCTGGGGCCGCGCCGGTCGTCCTATTCGATTGGTCGAAGACCATGGCCGACGAACGTACGCGCTCCAGAAGCTTTGCCTCCCGCGCGAGTTCGATGCAGCGCGGGTTATCAGGGTTCTTGCCTCGCGTGCAATCGACTTCCGCCGGGGGTGCTACAGGAGCAGCGGCAGGAACGACCGGTGCGGGCGGTGGCGGAGGTGGTGGCGGCGGAGCCTCTGGGACTACGACCGTTGGCAACGGCGGAGGCGCTGGCGTCCTGAAGCCTTCATTGCGCTGCACCTGCGCCGGGCGAAACTCTTCGCGCGGCGACGTGTCGATCGCCGGCTCCCTCTCTCCGCCCGCGAGGAGGAAATACAAGACCGCGCCCACGCCCGCGATCGCCGCAACGACCGCGATCGGCCGCATCATGCCGATACCAGAACGTCTGACCGGTCCGCCGATGGCGGTATCGTTGTCGATCGAGTGGTAGCTGGGATCTGACATGGCGCACCTCCTATCGTGATTGGGGTTGCTGGTTGGCGGCTCCGGCTCCAATCCGCTTTGGAGCGACTGCGCCTTCGATGGGCGCCGGGGTGTCGGCGGCAGAAGTCCGGAGATTGAACAGGCATGTCTCCTCCTCGGTCCCATATCGCAGGGACCACTGCCGCGAGACCTTGTCGATGACGATGTAATCGGCCTCCCGACGATAGTTCACGAGGCTCTCGCGCCGCTTGGGGTCGACGATGAAGATTGCCGGGATGTCGCCGGTGAACTTCATGAAGGTCTTCACCCCATCGTCGAAGACCCACAGGGGCTTGGCGGCATCGTTGCCCTTGAAGCCATAGTCGTAATTGACCTTGTCGCGACGAATGTTCTTGATGTTCGGATTGCGCTCGGCATCCTGGGCCTGTTTCCAGAGCTCGGCAGTTCCTTTCAGGCCGGCATCTTCCGGATAGGTGAATGTCAGCTTGAAGGTCTGGTTCTGCATCGCCTTGCTGTCGTTGACGCGCAGATCGAAGGAATAGGTCCGCTTCGTGGTCACGACCGACAAATTGGTCGCCGCGTCCTTCTCCATCGGCTTCAATGTCAACAAACGCCTGTCTGCCGAGGTGAGGATCTGCCAAGAGACGGTGTCGCCCGCGACGACCTGTGTGATCTCCTCGTCAGTACCGAAGAGGATGGTCGTGACCAGCCCATAGGTGCCGGTGACGAGAAATACCTGCTCGGCAGAATACGGAAGTGACCGGACGCGCGGGTCAAGCCGGCCCGGCCGTGCCAGGAGCTCGCCATGAACGACTGTTGGGGTCATGAGCAGAACGAGGGAAAATGCGGCGGCGCATCTCTTCATGGAGCAAGCCCCGAAGGCATTGTCTCTGGGACCTTCACATATTCGGTAACGACAAAGCCGAGCGGATTGTAAAGCCGAACCCGGTTGCTGGCTGGAAGATTGATCTGGCGAAAGCGTACCGTTGCAGACCATCGATTGACGACGTCACCGCCACGTTGGCGTTCCCGTGTCTCGAACCGGACGGCCATGGTCGAGGCATTGAGCGGATTGACCGAGAGGATCTCCGGACGGATGTCACCGGTGGCGCCCATGGTTTTCACAGGCCCTCGTGGGTTGGACGGGTTCACCCATTCCTCGTAGTCCTTGAAAGCTTCCGAGTTCGGCTCCGACCAAAGCGCGATCATGTCGAAATTGTCCGACAGATAACGCGGATCGTAGGTCTCCCGCCGTATGACGTAATTGCCGACGAAGGAGGCCCGAACGGCCTGCATTTCCGAGACGTTAGACCGATCCTTGTCGAGCGACGTCACGGTTTCCATGTATCCCGTGTTCTTGTCGACGACGAGAGGAACGACTTCGGTGCGGACAAGGGGGAAAAGCTGGGCCACCGAAAAAGAAAGCACGCCGGCGACGACCCAGCCGGCAATGGCGAAGGCCAAGAGGATGAGACCAATCAGGGTCCTGAGCGAACGGTTCTTTTCTCCCCAAGACAAATGCTGATCGTAGATATCCTGCGGACCAGGGACATGATCGGCCGGGGCGGCCCTCAATTGCTTTTTGAACAATGCCAAGTTTCAAACCTCGAATTCGTGGGCGTCAAAATCGTGGAAACATCTCTGTCGCCTGATCGTCATTCGCCGTTGCGGCGCCGATTGGTCAGCATGCGGCCGAGTGCGCCGGCACCTGCCATGCCGCCGCGGCCGGCGAGCGCGGCCGCTGTCACCGCGCCTCTGGGGCCTGCCAACATGCCAAGAGCAACCGCTGCGGCTTGCCCGGCTCTCGAATTGCTGGTCGACAGTCCCCTTCGTGCCGATCCATATGCCGCGTCGACGCCACCCCCGCCCGGCACCCCGGATATGGCAGCGCCGTAAGCGAAGGTGCGGGCAAAATCAGGGACCTGAAAAATGAAGTAGGAGATCAGTGCCAGGTACAGAACCATGGCCAGCACGATCGCGAGAGCGTTCTCCTTGGTCGCCATATCCCCGTTGATGGTGTCCATCATGCCGATCAGAAACCCGAAAGACAGCCCGGCCATGATGTACGTGAAGAGAAGCATGAACATGCCGTAGGCGACGCCCCTTACCCAGGCGTCGAAGACGAACCGCGTGATACCGAAGAAATAGCAAAGGATGGCGATCGGCCCGATCGCCAGCATGACCGCGGTAATCATCTTGGCAAACAGCGTCACGCCGGTGAGGATCAAGAGCATCGGTAGCAGTCCGAAGACCAGCACGATGAAGACGACGACAGCGCCGGTGACATTCGGCAGCCAGCCGGACTCGTAGGAATTGAAGAGCTGCATGGCAAAGTCGTAGACTTTGCGCGCCATCGACGCGACCTGGCTGGCGAGATCCGATCCCGCCGATTGCCCACCCATTGCCGAGGAAATCGCCGAGCCGAGATCCTGTGGCGTCGACAGCACGAACTGGCCGACATTGTCGTAGAATGTGGCCCAGGACATGATCAGAGCGTATGCGAGCGCGAGCTTGAATGCCGTGACGGCCATATCCTGTAACGACACGCTGGAAAAACCGAGCGCGCCCCAGAGAAAATACAGGATTAGGAAGATCGCCAGGATCCCGGAGACGAGATTGCCGTTTTCGGCAAACAGACCCCAGGCTCGTTCCAGCGACGCTTCGTTGATCTTGTCGAAGTAACGCAAGGCATCGCCATAGAAATTGATCGCGTAGCTGACCGGATCCATGTCGCATCCTGTGAGTGGCTTCTAGAATTGATTGACGGGCCGCATCGGACCGCAATCGTTCACGACGGCTGCCGCCAGTGCCTGTTCAGCGGGTCCAGGCTTCTGCTCCTTATCAAAGCCAAGTGCCGGCACCGGGTTCTCGTCGACGGAGCACTTCGCCAGCTGTTCCTGTTTGCCGGCGCAGCCGGAAAGCGCCACGCAGCCGAGGACAATGACGAGGGTCAACCTCACTGTGACTGCTCCTCGAACGCCTTCAATTGATCCCGTACGGAGACACCTTGCTGACCGGCACCGTCATCACGCATGACGCTGTCGGGGAGCGTCGCGAAGGTCTTGAGGTTCTGAGACGACGTCGCGAGCGCGGCCTTGTATTGTTGGTTCAACAGCATGACCTGATTGTTGAGCGAGCCGACGGCCTCGTTGGCGGTCTGGTTGCCCTGCAGCACCATCTGGGTATTCTGCTCCAGCGCTCCCTTCAGATCCTGCGCGGTGCCGATCTGCTGTGTCGCCTGCATGAAGGAATTCTGTCTATCCTTGGTGGCGCTGTTCATCGCGTCGGTGAGCGCCGTCATGGTCGTCAGGGCGTTTATGCCTTGCGAGTAAGCCTGGTTGGCACCGGAGAGCTCGCCCCCCTTGACCGTGTCGGCGATCATCTTCACAAGATTCAAGCCGTTGATCAGCTTGGCGGCCGTATTCTGGAACTGGCCGCCGATACCGCCAAAAACAGCTTGGTTGCCGGACAAGATGCTGTTGAAATCCGGCGCCTGCCCCATGCTGAAACCGTTGCCAGTCGCAAGCTTGGCAAATTGGCTGGCATCCCGGGTGCGATCGCCGGTGATCGCCTGCAGCGTCTTCGTCGTATTGTCCTTGACGACTGACGTGTCCTGCTGGATCTGCGACGATAGCCGCTTGATCTCCTCGCTCAGAGATATGTTCTCCGAGTCCTTGACCGGCACCTGCGCGTAAGCGGGCGAGGCGGCGATGATACCAAGAGCCGCCGCGATAATGAATGTCTTCATGTGCCTAACCTCTCTTGCTCGTTCAGTTTGCTGTCGGCCTGGCGTCGACAACCGTCACCAGACCCAGTGCCGGATCCTGCATCACCGAGAAGGTGGCGACATCGCCGTTGGCGCGTGCCTGTTCCTGCAGGTCCTCAAGCCAGCGCTGGATCTGCTCGGTCGTAGCCGTCGGCGGCACGGCAAAGCAGCGGGTGCTGCCGGTATCGGCGATCGTCGTCGGGCACTGGATCTGCGCCATGACAAGCGAACCGTCGTGATCCCTCGCATTGCCGCCGCCAGCGCCCCGCAGGTTCGCCGACGACGATTGCAGGCCGGCCTGAAGACGCTGCAGATATTGCTGGTTCGCTTCCGTCGACTTCTCGACAAACGCGTTCCACACGTTTCCGCGCTCGATCCGTGCCGCTGTGTTGCGATCGACGGCCTTCTTCAACTGCTCGCCGCAACCCCCGCTATCGCTGACGGTTTCCGGCTCGGCTTCGGTGCCAGATGGAGGAGTGTGGTCGCCATTCTGCGCCGTGTTGCGGCTGTAATGGGCCGAAACCTTTTTGACGTAATCCTGCGTCTCGGGGATGTTGGGGATCTGTCCATTCTGCAGGGACTGGCGATACGGCCCCGCATTATAGCCGGCGGCAATCAGGTCGTAGCGGTTGCCGAACATCCCTTGGAGTTGCTTGATATATTTGACGCCGCCGCGAATGTTGTCGCGCGTGTCATAGGGATTGACGCCGAGACCTGCCGCGGTTCCCGGCATCAGCTGCATGACGCCGGTCGCGCCAACGGCGGAACGCGCGGATTGCCGGAAGCGCGATTCCTGTTCGGCAATAGCCATGGCAAAGTTTGGATCGACGCCCTGGCGCAGCGCCTCGTCTTCGACCATGCGAGCGACCTCCTCTTGGCTCGGGGTCCGCTTCGATGGTGCGGCGGACGCTGTGTTTCCTGCCATGCCTTCCGCCGAACAATCGGCCGGTGCGCCGGAGCCTTGGCCGGGTGCTACGCTGTCGGTCGTTCCGCCCGTGGCGCCCTTTACCCCTTGAGTGTCCGCCTCATAGCTCTTGTACCAGTTCAACGTCTCCTGCTGGATCTTCAGACGAGCGTTGTCTATAACGGGCACCTGTGCGTAGGCGGTCGGGGTTGTCACAGCGGCGAGCACCAGGAGGCTGACGGTCGCCAGCTCAGAAAGCCTTGCGGTCTTCATCGGACGCGCCTCCCTCCCAGTTGCAGAACTTCGAAAGCCAGCCTTTTGGATCGTCGCCGTATTCGTCGAGCAGCAGCCCGACTTCGCGCACGGTCTCTTCCCTCCCCGAAAGCACCTTGATGAATTCCGGCATGTGGGACATGTCGACGCGCGCGATGACGCTGCTCTTGGCTTGCTTGATCAGCATGAAGCGCGAACTTGGGTCGCCATTCTTGACCCAGTCAAATTCGGCCCTGGAGAGCCGGAAATGATCCATATAGGAGTTCTCGTCGGCCTTCGGATTGGCGAAAAAAATGTTGGTCGACGTCTGCTCAATGATCGTCCGGCTGACGCTCGATTGAACCACATCGTCGGCGGACTGCGTGCCAAAGATCACAAGACCGTTCCGTTTGCGGATCGTCTTGAAATAGTCTTTCATCGTGCGCTTGAATTCGTCGTCATCGAGCAGCTTCCAGGCTTCGTCCATCAGGTTGATGATCGGCGCCTTGCCGTCATAGATCGCGTCGAGCCGATGAAACATGTACAGAAGCGCTGCGGTGCGCACCGTCGGATCGTCAAGGATCGACGTCATGTCGAAGCCGATCATCGGCCTGGAAATGTCGAGATTGTCGTCGGCATTGTCGAACAGCCACGCATATGGGCCATGACCGACCCACCTATCGAGCCTCGCGATCAGGCTCCCCTCGGTTCTCTCGCTGCCGGCGAGAAGAGCGCGTAGCGACGACAGACGGCGATAGGACCTGTCCTTCGTTTTCAGGACCGACTTGATGGCGTTGCGAATAATCGCCTCTTCCTTTGGCGTCAGGTTCTCGCCTTCCTTCGACGGCTTCAACATGAAGCTCAGAAGGCCGTAGAGAAAAACCCGGTTCTCTTCGGTGTCATCGAGAAGGAGCGGATTCCAGCCGGACGGTTCACCGGGCTCCAGCGCCATGTAGGTGCCGCCTGCCGCGCGTACCATGATGTCGAGGCCGCGGTCCTTGTCGAAGACGATCGTCTTCAGGCGCGGGCTGACCCTGTAGGCTTGGAGGATCAGAAAAGCCATGATCACGGTCTTGCCCGATCCGGTCGGGCCGAAGACTGTGGTGTGCCCGACATCGCCCTGATGGAAATTGAAGAAGAAGGGTGTGCCAGATGTGGTCTCGAAAATGGTGATCGCCGGCCCCCAATGGTTGCCGTCCGGCTTGCCATAGGGATAGGCGTGGAAGCTGCTTAAACCTGCGCAATTTAGGGTCGAGATCAAAGCTCGGCGGGCAATGTAGGCTTGGTTGCCGGGAAGCTGTGCCCAATAGGCCGGCTCGGCATTCAGGTCTTCGCGAACGTAAGAGGCGCCGAGCGCTCCCAATTCATTGCCGATGAGGGCCACCGCGTCGTCCAGCTGGGCCGTCGACTTGGCGACGGGCATGACGGTGAGATGGTGCTCCGTGAAGGCGACGCGCTTGCGAGCCAGTTCGTCACGGGCAATGTCGAGATTGGCCTGGACGCTAGAACCACCCTCGTCGGCTTTCGACATCTGCCGGTCGAGCCTCTCGATCCGGCTGCGCGCCGCCATGTCGTCGATGAATGACATCGACTGGGTCAGCACGATCTCGAATGGCAGCTTGAGAACATAGTCGAGCATGCCGGCCCCGGTTTCGGGCGGGTACTCCTTCAGCGATACCATCGCGGCATATCGATCATCGTCCTGCGTATCGCCCTGCAAATAGATGACCCGGTTGCCGATCGACGTTCGACGTGCGGGAAGCATTTGGTCGATCGGGATATTGCCAAGCCGGATTGGCCGGACGCGCCCACCGTTCAGGAGCGTGTAGAAGAATTCACACTGTTCCGAGAACCAGATCTTCCGCATGCCCTCCTCGACCAGCATGTCTTCGGAGATGTCGCGATAGATCTTCCTTCCGTTCCCAAGATCGGCTTCGACGCGTTGCATATCGCGCAGAACCTTGGGGCCATAGACAGCAAGGGACTTCTCAAGCGCGCGTGTCGCCTCGATCAATTTATCGCGCATAGCCCGAAACTGCTCCCTGCGTACGACATTGCCGCCGACGCCCATGATCCGGGACAGCGCCGATCCCTTCCTGAACAAGGGCCGGACGACCAGCGACACGTAGGTGTCGTTGACGAACATTTCGTTCTTGGAAATGCTCGATTGATAGACGTCGTCGAGGCGCCGCATGAAGGGGTCGGAAAAGCCGGACGGCAGCGACGGCGCCACCTTGCGCCTGATGACATGGGTGTAGAGCGCGAAATTACCGATAGACGAAATCGCTCGAAACGCCGAGTTGCGTTGGCGCTGCAGCATGTTGATCGTCTCGATATCAGCTGTCTCAAACGAGAAGCCGGTCAACTTAATGGTCGAGACCAGGCAATCATTCTTAAGCCGGATAATGCCGTTTTCGATCGGCGCGTGGAACGGGACATGGGTCGAAATACTGCGGTCGGCAAATATCTCCCACCCCTTCGACAAGGTTCCTTTCAGCGATCTCGCCATCGTGCTCATCGGTCAAGCTCCGTAGGTTCGGATGCCGCCGCCGAGCCGACGGCCGAGCGGGTTGATGCCGCACAGGCTGAGCCTCCCGACGATATCGAAGAACCACAGGTCAAGCTTGACTGTGAGCACGTAGAGGATGGTGTGCAGGATGACGAAGGAGACCGGAAACCAGAGGATCGAGCCCAAGATCATGAACACCATCAGCGAGACAAAGCATTCCGCTAGAAAATAGGTGTAGGGTATGCCCATCACGGTCGGCGGCCGGGTGAGCGCGAGAATGACGGGATGGCACTCGATATAGTCGTCGCCACCGTCAGCAGTGCTTTGAGACCCTGCCATGATCAGGATCCGCCGCCAGCCAGGAAGTCAACGAGTTCGGCGGCGGCAAACATGCCGGCAAGGCTTCCTCCGACACGAAGCAGCGCTCCCCAGGACCAGTACCCGAAGGCCGCCGCCAGAAACATCCCGATAAAGGCGATCGCCCCGACCGAGCGGCCGAAGGGTCCGGTAAAGAATTGTACCAGCCGGTCGGCGGCGTTCTGCAACGCATCGAGATTTTGCGCAGCGGCTGGCTCAAATTGACTGATGAGGAGGATTAGGCTGGCGGTGAGGATGATGGCGGCATTGCCGATCCACTTCTGTCTCATCAGCGAGTACCAGACCGCGCGCCCGTAGACGACGAGGACGTAGATTGCAAATTCGGAACGATTCATGGGTGCACCTCTTCCTTGACGATTTTTACTGGACCGCCGAATGGGATTTCAGCGGCCTCCTCTTGGCTGCGGCGTGCCGCCACGGGCGTGCCTGAAATGGAAAAGACAAGCATTGGGGATCTAGCCCGATCAGCGCGACCTGTAGGACGACCAGGGGCCGGGACGGACGGAGTTGCGTTGGTAGTGCTCGAAGCTGATGAAGGTGACGATGCACCCGTGTAGTAGCCAACGACCCGCGTCACATAGTCGGCAGTCTCCTGAATCAGCGGCAAGGAATGACGCGCGTCGACGCGGGGTTCCCCGGCATTGTAGGCGGAGGCGACGAGAACCGGATTGCGATACTTATCGATGAGGAGGCGCAGGAAGCGGGTACCGGCACGGATATTCTGCCCGGGATCCGTAAGGTCGGCAGCGCCGAAAGCCTTCCCAATCTTTGGCATAACCTGCATCAGGCCGATGGCGCCAGCGGCACTGACCAGTTCGGGATCGAAATCGCCATTCTCGGCTCGCATGATCGACAGCACCCAGTTCGGATCGACGCCCTCTTCGACGGCGATCTTTATGGCGAGCGCGGTATACTCCTGGGGCATTTGGGCGATGAGGTCAGGTCGCGCTCCGGCCGTCGCGCTGCTCCTGCGAGGCTCGCCTGCCTGGTTGACGGCCGCGGTCACCGGCTGATCATCAGCAGAAAAAACGCCGATCGACGAATACACGCCTAGTTTGGCTCCGGCACCTCCGCTCGACGCCGTGCCTCGCGGGTCAAGGCTGCTTTCCATCGTGTCGACCACATCTGTTCCAAGTGGAGACAGGGTGGCCGTCATCTTATCGGCAGTGTCGGGTTCACCGATCCGCTGTGAGAAATTGCTCCAATTGATTGCCGGCGACGAGGCTGCGCTCTCCGTGGTCGTCGCGGCCACGACGGCCAAACTCGGCTGCGTTGCCGCGAAGCCTGATCTGAAATTGTCAACAGAGCGCAGCCGATCGCCCCGCTGAGGCGGTGGCGCGGCTACGATAAACTGACCGCCCTTCCCGGTACTGGCGGTGAAAGAGGTCAGGAGAAGAACGGATGTCAGTGCAGGCCAAAAAACGTGTCGCGACCATTCGATTTGCGGTCTCTGGAGGGGAGAAAGCGGGCTGCGATCCATGGCCAAACCAGTCCATAACTTATACTTCGGTATAATAGTTTGAACTGTATCCCGGCCTGAAAATCAACCGAAAAATTGCACTTGAGTATAATTCGCCGAGAGATTCGCCCTCTTCGCCACCAAATTCATAAGCGACTTCAATATTTTAGCCGCGACCACGGATCGGGGGTCCACCGGTATTCAAATTGTTCCCGATCGCCAAGAATTCGCGCGAGGCGAACCGCGGTGCCGCCCTTGATCAACACAGAGCCGGCGTCAGCTCCTGATTGAGCCCCATAGATTCGGCACACGAAATTTGGCAGCTCCCGCTGGACTCTCGGAGCGGGAAAGCACGACGATACCTGATACCGAACATCGTCGCGATCGCTGGCCAGGGCTAGCGCAACCTCTTGCACCGGGCCAAGGCGATGCCGCCCAAACTTCGTGCCATATTCCAGCTGGCACTCGACAATATTGCTTCGATAGTCTCGGCAGGCGTTGAGGCTCAGATATGCAAATGGTGGTGCTGGCGACGGCCGGGCTGGTGGCGGTAATTGCGCGCATCCCGAAAGAACGAGCGGAATGGCTAGAAGTTGCGATAGTGATCTAGAGACCTGCATGATCCGCCTCCTGATGTTCCTGCTGATACCCGGCATCGCCGAGCGCTTTGAGAAAGAGATCGCGGGCAAGCGCGCAGTATGGTGACGACACCTGCGCGAGATGAAGCTGTGTCAGCACCAATCCAAGATCGGAGACGGTTGCCACCGCACTGGCCAAATCGTCGTTAATGGCGTCGCGAAGCACCTCGCGACCGTCATGTCCCCTGACAAGAACGACGTAGTCGTTGCGCGCGATGCTATGCCACAATTCGAGTGTACCGGTATCGCCACCTGGGCTCTCCGTGTCGCAGACGAGCACAACCGCGTAGTCGGGATAAGGGAAGTCGGTTTCCTCGATCGATGTGCCGCCGTGAAACTCTGTCAGGACCGCGTTCGACGCGACAATCAGCAGCCGTTCGTTCACGAGCAGCCGCCTCTGCCCCAAACGGACGAAACCATTCATCACTGAAGACCGGATTGTGGACGGCGGGAGACCCTCGGTGCAATGCTCACAAATCGGCATCAGGCAATCGTTCCTGAAAGCGAACATGCTATGGAAGCGGTTGACGACGAACCGCTCGATATTTTGAGTTCGACCGCTCAGCGTTTCGACAAATGCAAACCCGTCCAGCGAAGCCGGGGGCCTCGTCAGGATATCGTGTTTGGCGGAGTCGGCGGGATCTCCGATCAAGCTCGACGGACCCACAACGATGCCGGCAGATCTCGTTTGCGCGCCGCAGCTCGGGCAGTCGACGCAAAGCGGGACCTTGTACCATTCCTTGGTCAGAAGAGATCGGCTGTGTGTCATCGAAACCGTGCGTTCATCAAACGGGGTATGGCAGCCGGAACGGCCGGATAAAGGGCATAAGCTAACGTCGCCTGAACTTATACTTCAGTGTAATTATTTGCAACCGGCCGAGCCTGAACCCTGACGCTTTGCTCGAATCCGTCGTGCAGTAGAGTCGCTCTCATGACTCGTGAAAGGTGCGTTTGTTGGCGGGACGTGGGTAGATTTCATCCCCGATGCCAATTGCCTAAAAACCCATCCGGCAGATCGGCAATTCCCCTATTCGTTCATTCGCACAATCACCTATTCGCCGAGTCACGCATGCACTCAGTCGCCGAACCGCCCATTCACTCATCCGCCGACACGCTCATACGCTTGTTCGCTCATAGGCCGATTTACCCAGTTATCTAATTCGTCATTCGGTGGATCGGCGCGGCACCTATTCGCCAGCTTGCGCAAACACCTATTCGCCGATTCACACATGCGCTGATTCGCCGAGCGGCTTATTCGCTCAAAGACCGATGCGCTCAGACCCCTGTTCGCTGAATCGGCAATCCGCCCATCCACCTAATTGCTCAATCGGCGGATCGGCATTTCGGTTATTCGCTCATTCGCGCATTCACCAATTCGCTGAAAATCTGTTGTTCCCGATCGCGTCCGGCGGTCGATAACCCAAGGGGTCGCCTGCTCCCACCTTCCCGTGGCCGGCGCCTCTTCGCTGTGCTGTCTTGTCTCTGGATCGACGGGGAATTGGACGATGCCACCGTCGCCCGCTCGCGCTAGCGACAATCGCCCCTCGGGCGAAATAGGCTATTGGTATACCAATAGCCTATCCTGCCATCTCTAACCAATCGGCTTGGCCACCGTGCCCGAGGCGCCGATGCTGTTGCGAGTCGTTTGACAAAGCAACAGCGATCACTGGCTCGAGCCTGTGATCCGCGCCGGAGGAACAGCACGGTGGCCAAGCCGATTGGTTAGAGATGCTGAAGCGAGCCGTCGTCGTGAGCAGTCGAGAGAACCGGCACCGGAGGTGACGGGTATCGACGACATCCGAACGATGAGACGGCGAGCGCCCCGCAGGAGAGGACAAGCACCTGGAGCGGATGCCCGAAACATGAGGGCGTAGCGCAAGGTACTCGTCCTCTCCGTCTTGTTTGGGGAAGTCGCGGCAGCGTCCGCCCACCGGCCCGAAAGGCCGGGCGGGTCTCGACCCGCACCACAGGGAGAGGGGAGTTTGAGGGGAGAGGCGGCAAGTCTTTCTCCTCAAGACCGTGCGCAGGCTCGATGCCTGCAAGCGGTCAAGCCAAGGCAAAAGACGAAAGACGAGAGGCGGCAAACGCCGCCTCTCGTCCTGCCCCACACCTCAATCGTAGACGACGCGCGCGACGATGATGGCGATGCCTGTTTCCCGCGTAATATCGCGGATGATCGCAGCGAGGGGACCGAGTTCGGCGTCGCTGAGAGGGACCGTTGTCGGATAGTTGATCTCGATGCCGTCGCAGTCTGCCGACAGTGCGTTGTGCCACTCGCCGCCGTCGACCCGATATTCGTGGGTGTCGAAATCGATCTCCAGCTCATCCAGCAGAACAAACGTGCGGCTAGTAAGGTTTTCCGCCTCACCCTGAAGCTGGCACGACAGCGTGCCCTCTGGATCGTCCGCAGTAAGCAGTTCACGCTGCAGATCCATAATGTGGCGTGTCGCGTGGATCGCTCCATCGAGGCCGGTGAGCAGCCGGTCGTGGACCGTCTTTGAGAATTCATCCTCGCAACCGATACGGTTTGCGCTCACGAGAAGCTTGAAGCCAGCGAGCTTGGCATAGAACATGTGAAAGTTGAAATCAGACATAAGAAGCCTCCTTTTCGTTCTGACGAGAAGGAGCCCGCATTGGCGACCCAAGGGGTCAGGGATCGCGAAAGCGACCGCCAGCGGCGGCGAGCGGAGGAACCGACTTTTTTCGTTGTGTCGCGTCAGCGGCGCGGCGGAAAAATTGGAGGGGCCGCGATGTCCTTGAGGCCGCCGGGGCGAATGCGACAATAGGAAGTCAGAGAGAGATAGACCACGGCGCCGGCAGGCGCCGTGACCGTTTGCCGAGCGCAGCCGGCCCTGCAGCCTTTCCGCTTCCCCTGACGCCCGACAATCACGCTACGGCGCGGAAACCGCGAGAGGGGCGTGACCTGAATGGGCGGAGACCGCCTGCGGGCTCCGTGAGCGAAAGTGAATAGCACCGTCCGCCGCAAGCGGCTCGCCCCGGTCATGCACCAATCATCATCGCCGTGAATCAATCAACACCGGCCGATTCAAATATGTCGTTGGACGCAAAGACTTCCGTGTCCGATTCTGTGTTCCATGATCGCGCAGCCCTACCAGCTTTATGTCGAACGCACGGACGCAAGGAAGAACATGGCGCGCTACTATGCGATGTCGATCGAGCCCAACCTGTTCGGCGAAGCCTGTCTGATCCGCCGATGGGGCCGCATCGGTGCCAAAGGCCAAAGACTGATCCATCATTTCGAGACGGAAGAGGAAGCGGTTGGACTCTTCCTCCGACTCCTGCGGCAGAAGCGGAGGCGCGGCTACGGTCCGAGATCACGTTTGCCGCGAGAGGTGATTGCTTGATCGATGGCGGATGAAAGGACGGCCAAGCGATGCTTCGGGCGTGACGCGCCGGTCGACCCGGCGCGTCAGGCCAGGCGACATGGCAAAAGCCACCCTCAGAAGGGTGGCTCGGCGTCGATTGCGCCTTCCTGCTCTGCGGTGATCACGGCCAGTTCGGCGCGTGCTAGCTCCAGCTCGGATTCGATCTCGCGGCGCTCCACTAGGTCGATTGCTTCGCGCAGTTCCAGCCGAAGCTCTTCAATGTGTTGTTCCAGAAGCATCGTCGTCTCCTTGACGTTTGTGAAAGACGACCGTCGCGGTCATGGGGGCGTGGCGGGGTCAAGGATCGCGCCAGCGACCGGCGGAGCCGGCGCGTGGGGGAGCCGATTTTGTTGGAGCGCAGGGAACCGGAGCGGAGGCAAAATTGGGGGCACCGCTCGTCCTTGAGGCCGTCATGCACCCATGACACCCTCAGACGGACTGAGCAGACATTTCCTCTCCGTATCGCACCCGAAACCGAAGGCGGGCTCGATGCCTGTCTTCGGGTTATCTGACATGTCGCAGGTGAATAACTGTGGAGATCCCGGAGTTTCCGGGCCATTTGGAGCAGCGTGTCGATGACAGTTCCGGTCGGCAATGGCAGGGATTCCGGGTCAAACACAATGCGGAGACGTAAAATGACCACCACCAATGAAATCGCCGACAAGATTGCAGGCGAGCACGGCCTTACAAAGGTTCAGGGAAAAGCCATCGTCGAGGCGGTCATCGCCTCGATCACCGCGGCGGCGGTGGCCGGCAACGAGACCTCCCTCCCCGGCTTCGGCAAGTTCAAAGTCAAAGAAACGCCGGAGCGCGAGGCGCGTAACCCGTCGACCGGCGCGGCCATCAAGGTTGCGGCGGCGAAGAAGCTCAGCTTCCAGCCGGCCAAGGCACTGAAGGATGCGCTTAACAAGTAACAGGACGAAAGCCCCGCTCTGATCGAGCGGGGCTTCTGGTTAGACGATCAGCGGCGAGTGCTGCGCGACCAGATGAGCTGCAGGCCTTCCTGACCCTGAACCTCGGTCAACGTCGCGTAGATCGGGGCGGGGAAGCTCGGGTCGTCGAGCTTGACCGAGATGTAGTCGCGCTCGCTCTCGCGGGCCTGCTTCTGCCAGCCGGCGCCGAATTCGACATTGCCGGCCAGCACCCTGAAATCCGGTGCGTCGTCGGAGGACCGTTCGACGCGGACGATCTTGGCCTTGACGTTGAGGTTGAGGGTCTTGATGGTGCCGGAAAAGCCGTTTTCGGAAGCGGTGAAAGAGCCGATGGTTGCCATTGTCGTGATCCTTTTCAGTTGCTCGGGCCGCGTCCATCGCGGCCTCGATGGCTGTCGATCAGACCGGGGGCGATCGGCCCGCACCTGCAAGGGCCGAAACGAAGTGAAGGACGGCCATGGGCCGAGGCTTTCTTGTTTCGCGAGGAATGGCGGTGCAGCCGCCAGGGGAAGAAAACGAGCCGGCCGTTGCGGATGCCGATCGAGCCGAACAGCCTGAGGCGGCCTTCGGTCAGACATGCCCCATCGAGACCGCGGTGGACGTGGCATGCCCACGTCGAAAGGAAAGGCGATGGCGACACCAGGCGTTACTCCGCCAGCGACAATGGCGCCCCCACTGATCCCTTGCTCGCTCAAAGCATGAAGATTGACGTTACGAGCGCGCGACGCCTGCGAGTTTTCGGGCCGCGGCCGCCTGTTTGACGGTGCTGGCGATGGTCTTGAGAAAGGCCGGGCTAAAGCTTCCAATCGGCGTGGTCGTTTCGAAGTCGAATGCCTTGTCGAGCTCTACCCGATTATACTCGTCGAGAATGATCCAGCAGGGGAAATCGAGCCCGGCGCGACGACACTCCATCTGGCTGATGGCAAGGGACACCCGGTCTGTTCCGGGCATTTGTGACGTAATGGGAAAGAGAAACACAACGCCTGGCACAGCGAGCGTGCGAACGACGACGCAAGTGGGCCTTGCCTTGCGACCTGACTCTTCTCCAGCCGCCGCCTCGCGGTTCCACAGATAGAAAAACCGGACGATTTGCCCGGGCTCAAGCATTGTCGGTCCCAATGATATCGTCCAGGCCGGTCATCAACTCCCGATGAATGTCCTCCGGCGCTTCGAGCAGGCCATATGCCTGCGTGTGCGAACGACCGATAAGCTTTCGATACTGCTCGGCCGTCAGGATGACCAGCTTGTCCTTGCCGCGCTTTGTCAGGCTCACCGGTTCGATAAGGGCCGCCTCGAGGATTTCGCCCGAAGCACGGTTCATGTCTGAAAAGGTAAACTGCTTCATCGTCAGGTCTCCGTGGTCAATTACCTATAATACGTATTCTATGCGGTTCACGCAATTGGATTGGGTGTCGTCCCGGATTGTCGGGCCGCGGGGAGGAGAAACAGACGTGCCTCCCTGCGACAGATGATTTTTGTCAGCCGGGAGCCTGTATGTTGATCGGATCCATCAGATCCGTTTCCGCCAGTGTCACGCCCGGTGATTGATGGCAATGATGACTAGGCAGCATCGCGATGTAACGCTGACTGCAGCTCATGTAGGAACGCCACGGATCGCTGCGCCTGAGCGGCAGCTTGGACAATGAAACGCTTGTCGTTCTCGAGCACAGAGAGCCACGATGCGAGATAGCAAGCATGGTCGGGGCGCGGCTCCAGTTCCGGCACCACACCGAGATCAGCAGCGAGAAAAGCGGCGCCGAGTTCGGCGATCAACTCTTCCCGGGCACGCTCCGTCCGGTCTTTCGCATATTTGGACAGATCGCGGTTGAGCCGATGGGTGGCGCCGGCCCAATGCACACTTTCATGCGCCAGTGTCGCGTAGTAGCTCTCGACGTCCCGAAACGTCTCGATTGGCGGCATCTGGATCAGATCAGGGCCGGGCGCATAAAAGGCCTTGTCGCCTCCATGACGGATGACGGCACCAGTGGCGGCGAAGAAGGCATCCGCATGGGCGATTCTGTCGATCCGTTGAACAATCGCACCGCCAGAGCCATCCCCGTATCGGTCTCCGAGACCGTCGATCTGCTCAATGTTGAACACGCTGTAAGCCTTCAAAAATGGGATGTCGCGCTCGACCTCATGTCCCTCTCCATTGGTTTCGGTCTTGCTGATGCGGTTAGCATAAACCACCATCGAGCTCGTCTCGCCCTTTCTGACGCACGCGCCGAGTTCTTGCGCCTGACGAAACGTCATCCAGGTCGGCGAGGCATAGCCACGAGCCATGGCTTCAGACCAGAGAAGCAGCACATTGATCCCGGAATAGGGTTCGCCGCTGTGGCGCAACGGCCGGGACACCCGACCGTTAAGATATTTGCTGTTCCACGGCTGCACCCAGGGCCGTACGCCCTGGTCCAATGCTGCAATCATCTTGTCGGTGATGCGCGTATAGACATCCACCCGCTGCTCGCTGGTCCCTTTATCCTTCTTCATCATCCTGTCCTCACTTTTTGGCAACCGCGCCAATCGCGGTTCGTCACGGCGGTCGAAAAAGCGGCGGTAGGAGGCGGCGCACCCGCTGACAGACAAGATTGACTGTTGGAACCTTTGCGGACGGGCCGAAACGAAGTGAAGGACGGCTTGGCCGTTGCGACGTCCATCTCCGGCGACGCTAGACCGCTCACCGGGACGAAGCGCGATCGGCGCGCCTGCCTTTCAAAACGAGAAGAGCCGGCGCGTAACAACGCGCCGGCTCTTCTCGGACGAAAGAAGGGGCTCACGCCCCTTCGGTTCAATCGAAAGCCGACATCTGCAGCGAGGCGACCTTCTGGTCGATCGACGGCGCCGTGACCGTGGAACCGGTGCGTTCATAGGGTTTCCAGGTTTCGCCGGTGATGTCTTCGTAGGCCGAGACGGCACCCTCAGCTGCCATGCGCAGCACGTGGGCCTGCAGACCCATGTCGGCGGCGAACTCACGCTTGCGCTGCGCCCGGCTGTCGAAGCCGACGGGACCGTCGAGATCCTCGTTGCGATCGTCGTTGGAGAGCTTGGTGGTCAGGTCCCGCGCCTCGGTGACCGCCCGGCTGTAGAACTGCCCGGCGCCGTAAGCCGAGCCGACGAAGGAGCCGACGATGCGCTGCATGTGGATCTGCATGGCCTTTTCGGCGAGACCTTCCTTCAGCGCGTCGGCGCTGTCGATGAGCTGGCTGCGGTGAAGCTCGCGGATGCCGTCGCTGTCGACGATGACAAGGCCGAAGCTTTCGCAGATGCGGCTCGCCTGGGGTGCGTCGGGGCAGGCATGGCGGACCATTTCGAGGGTGGTGGCGCGTTGTGCGGCGGGGCGGGTCTTGGAGGAGCGGTTGAGCGATGTCATGATCGATGTCCTTGTGCGTGGTTGAGCGAAGCCCGGGTCTGCCGCTTTCCGGCACTTCCCCTCGGGTGCGGTCGACACAAACCGGGCAAGCGGCCTGGCCCAAGGTCAGGGCGATGCGATCGAGCAGGGTGGGGTTGCGGGGGATGCGGGCCGCAGCGCGGGCTGCAGCAAACGCGGCTCCGCCTTGAGAAGAGCGCGTCGCTCCTGCCGCCACGCGGCGCGGAACGCGGCCTTTGACCAGGTCGCGACCGGTTCAGACCGCAGCAAACCCGAGGACTGAGCCGGAAGCTGCTCGACCTCTTGGCCAAACACCGCACGGCGTCGCGCATGTCCGCCACCACGCTTTCGACCGCGTCCACGAACAACCGGCAGACGATCGGTCCGCCGACGGTTTCTCTACGCACAGGTCGAGATCTCAGTGCGGTTCGACCGGCTCGTCCTGCAAAACGCGCTTCATGGTCCAGGCTATCGCCGCCGCAACGCATGAAGATCTTCGGAAGACAAATCGGCCCTGAACCAGCATCGTCTGGAGCCGACGCTTCCATCGGTCGCCGGCTCTCATCTGCGTCGGCCTCAGGCGTTGGCCGGTCCTGGCAGGCCGAGCGCCCTTTGCGGTTCGCCTCGGCATCTCACGCCTCGGTCCAGCCGATGAAGCTCGACGGTCCGGCATATCGCCGGTCACGCGCCTCGTCGATGACGAAGCCGAACGCGCCGATGTCGTAGAGCGCCTCGTCGACCAGGTAGCGCCGTTGTTCGTCCGCCGGTGCGCGGCAACCGGTCGACCGCCTGCCACCGAGCATGGCGATGCATTCAACGAAGCCAGGATGTTGCCTGGACTGGATGGCCGAGACCACCACCCATCGGTTGGCGTTGTCGCGGTCGAAGCGGCTGCGGTCCTTGGCGCGGGACTGGCCGGGTTGGAGAACCTGACCGTGTCTTGCTTCCCATGCCTCCGGGTAAACATCGCGCAAGATGTCGTCGGCCTGGCGCTTCTCGAAATCGGTAGAGAGGTTGGGATAAGTGGCCGCCACAGCAACCCAGGCGCAATCCTCCTCATAGAAACCGTCATCGGTGCGCAAACCCGGCGCAATGAGCCTGTTACGGTCTGGCGAGAGCGCAAATCCGCCGTGGCTTGCGGTGGTGTGGGCGACGATGCCGGGAGCATAAAGCACCGCGTGTTGCGATTGGCCCCACGGCGTCGAAGTCCGAACCGAGACTGTCCGGCGATTGAGATCAGCCAGCTGAGCGACATGGGTCGCCCATTCCTCGACTGTGCGCCGGAAGCCGGCCTCGTCGACGGGATCGGTTCGCCGGTCGTGAAAATCGGCGATCGTCCAATCCTCGATCGGTCGTTTCAGGCCCCAGGCCTTGACGAGGTGATAGCCGGCCTCAGACGAGACCATGGCGAAGGCCTGGTCACCAACCAGAGCCGCGAAAAGACCGTCGCGGGTTGTTCCGTAAAGCGGAGATGTTGCGGACATTGTCTGCTCCTGTCCATGTCTGGAAACGAAAACGCCGCCGGCAAGCCGGCGGCGGAGGATGGAAAACTGGGTGGTGGTGCTATTCGGCCGCCTCGCGGAAATCGTCGGCGCCATCACCTTCGCTGAGGTCAGACGGCGAAACCTCGTCCTCTGTCACCGGGGCTGTCTCTTCATCCTTCTCGAGGTCAGATGTCGCGGGAGCGAACCGGCTCACCCAGGCTCGGACCTCGGCAGCGTCTGGTGCGATCGCTGCTGCCGGCAGGACCAGGCGTCCATCGGCGAAGTGTTCGACCACGGCGGCGCGGGTGTCCTTGACCTTGACGCGGCCTGGAACACCTGCGGTTTCCGCGACGGCTTCCAGTGCCGTGCGCGACAGGCATGAGAGGAACTCGTCGCTCGCCATGTTGGGCAAGAACTGGTCGGCGCCGATGGCATCGCCGGCGATGCGGGCAGCCAGTCCGCTGTCGGACCTGTTGCAGCGAAGCGACAGAACTTCGATCAGCACAGAGCGTACGACCTGACCAAGCGTTTCGCGATCAAAGGAGAGCTTGCCGTCCTCATCGATCAGCCGCACCGCATGCGGGGCGCATTTGGCATGACCGTAGGGATTGTCGGATGCGCCGCTGGCGATCGTGACGTTCTGGCCGGTCAGAGCAAGGACGAGCAGTGCCGTCAGCGTGTCGTCCTCGATCGGTGCACGCGCAAGCGCCTCATGAAGGGCATCCGTACGCAAGTCGCCGATCATATCGAACCCC
Organism: Rhizobium sp. NZLR11; assembly: GCF_019685115.1. Classification (NCBI taxonomy): domain Bacteria; kingdom Pseudomonadati; phylum Pseudomonadota; class Alphaproteobacteria; order Hyphomicrobiales; family Rhizobiaceae; genus Rhizobium; species Rhizobium sp. NZLR11. Next base: position 705,942 of record NZ_JABDWD010000001.1, read on the forward strand.
TTCTGGGTGACGTCGGGACGGGCCTTCGGCGTTTCGAACTCCTCAACGACCGTCGCGACGCCATCGGCATCCTTGACCACCTTCGGCTTCTTGGCTTCAGGCATGCGATAGGCGACGGATTGCACCGACCCGTCGCGGGCATTGATGTACCAGCCAGTCAGATCGCCCTTACCGGGCTTGCCATAGACCTGTTGCGCCTTGGCCGGCAGCTTGGCCTGGCCGTATTCATTGGCCTCGATGATTGCACCGCGCTTGGGCAGGTTGTTGGAGAGCCACTCCTGCTGGGCACCGAGGAAGGCCTCAACATCCGTGGTATAGCGGCTGTCCTCATCGGCCGGCGCAAAGAGGTCCTCGACCCAGGTGATGCCATAGGCCTGTGCAAGGTCGTTGCCGAAACTTGCGTGCTTGGCGAGCATTCTGGTTCTGGTGAGCGCGCGAGCAACTTCCCACCAGGAAACGTGCGGGTCCTGTTTCTTCGGCTTGTACTTCTTCCAGACCTCAGCCTGCTCGTCCTGGCCGGCGGCGGCGATGGTGCGCAGCTGCTGCTCGTTCGGCATATCGCCGTGCGCCATCTGGTCGAGCATGGCGGGCAGGATATTGGCAAGCAGCCGCAGCTTGCGGATCTGTCGCGCCGGCAGAGCCAGAGCAAGCGCGATGGACTCTTCGGTCCAGCCAAGAGCAACCAGGCGCTCGATGGCGCGCCATTGATCGACGGGGTTCAGCGGTTCACGGGCGATGTTTTCCGCGAACGACTGCATCGCGCCGAGATCGTCACCGGGATCAGCAACCAGGACCGGGATTTCGGCAAGCTCGGCGGCAACGGCCTGGGCCGCGCGACGGTGGCCGAAGAGGATGATGTAGCTGTTGCCGCCATCAGGATGGAGCTTGACGACGGGTGGCTGCACCACGCCGATCGCTCTGATCGAGGCGCAAAGCAGCGCATCGGACTGCGGAGAGGATTTCGATTGGCGCGCTTTGTCGGGATTGTCCTTCAGGCTGCGCGGATCGACTGTCATCAGTTCCATGGGAAATGTCCTTTGTCGGTTGGCGGGCGGACGGACTGTCCTTACCCTCTCGTCTTCTTCTCGAAGACATCCCCCGAACCGCGGGACCGACCTGCGGCTGCAACTGCGCCGGAGCAGACCCGGCTTGCGGACAAGCGAGGCACCCTGCCTTGCGCGGAGAGCGGGCCCGGTCTGGCGACCGGGGCGATTGAGGGAACCGTCAGCCACGGGCCGGTCCTGCGAGTGGTGGCCCCTTCCCCTTCCCTTCCCTTCCCTGCCCCGACAGCCGCCCCTCATCCATCCACGAGGCCGGGTCACCTCATTTTAAGCAATTGCTGGTGAACTCGAGGCATGACAAAGCCGCCACGCCAGCCATCCCAGCCGCTCTTGCGGAAAACCGAAGCGCCGGTCCGGTCGCGCCCGCGCAGACCGCGCGATCCGGCCCAGCCGCAATTGCCGTTCGACCCGATGCCCGATCGCATCGAACCATGCCTGGCACTCCTGAAGGCGAAACCACCGCGCGGGCCGGATTGGCTTTTCGAGGTCAAATGGGACGGATACCGGGTGGCGGTCCATATCAGGCCGAACGATGTCCGGATCATCACCCGCGGCGGACACGATTGGACCGATCGGTTTCCGGCGATCGCGGATGCGGCCCGCACGATCAGTATCGGCACGGCCATCCTTGATGGAGAAGCCGTGGTTCTGGATGCGCAGGGCCGTTCCGATTTCGGCGCGCTACAGCGCTCGCTCGGAGGTCGGGGCGGCAAACAAGCCTCCGGCGAGGCGATCCTCTACGCATTTGACTTGTTGTATTTCGACGGTCACGACCTCACCCGCATGGAGCTGTCCGGGCGGCGGCACCTGCTGGAAGATCTGATCAAAGAAGGCGACGGGCCGATCCGCCTGTCGCAGGAAGTCGAAGCCGATGGAGACGCGCTGCTGGCTGCGGCCTGCGCGCATGGGCTGGAGGGCATCATCGCCAAGCACCGCGACAGCACCTATCGCTCGGGTCGGCTCGGCGACTGGCTGAAGGTCAAATGCATTCAGAGCGAAAGCTTTGTGATTATCGGATACGAGCCGTCCGCTCTAGCACGCGGCGGGATCGGCAGCCTGTTGCTGGCGGCTTACCAAGGCGACACGTTCGTCTATGTCGGTTCGGTCGGGACTGGCTTCAAAGAGAGAGATGCACTCGAACTGCGCCGGATGCTGGACACGCTGAAGACCAAGCACGCTCCTGTTGCGGTCGACAAGAAGGGAGTCGTCTTCGTCCAACCGACATTGATTGCCGAGATCGAATACCGCGCATGGACCGACGATGGCAAGCTACGGAATGCCTCGTATAAGGGCCTGCGGGAGCTGCAGGACAACGCGGCGATCTACAAGCTCGGAAAATAGCAGTCTGAGAGGACCGAAAACGAAAGGGCGCTCGACCCTTTCGGGGAGCGCCCTTCCAACCCGGACAGTTTCAAACGCGCGGCAATCGCCACTGTGAGGCAAACCATCGAAACGGGTGATGACCGATAGGTGTGTATCGCCCGACCCGGTTTCAAGTGACGATGGATATGCCGCTGTTCACGCGGCTTCCTGGCGATCCTCCTCTGGTTCATCGGCGTTTGCCGCCAGATCCCTTTCGATCTTCTCCAGTTGGCCCAGCTTGAGTTCGAGCTCGGCCCCGAATGAGAAGCTTTCACCCAGACGCGGTGTGTAGGAGGCAAGCCGACGTTTGGCGTCAACAAGACGAGTGCGGTGGCTCTCGCGCTCATGTTCAAACCCGCCAAGCGCATGTTCGAGCCGGGAGATGGCGCCGATCGGCGTCGTGGTCACAGCCAGGTCGATCTCGTAGTCGCCACCTGTTCGTTGAAGCAGGGTGTCATAGCGATAACCGTCCTTGCCGAACCGCTCGCCATGATAGGCGAGATCGAAGCCGCCGATATTGGCGATGATCACCTCTTTCTCCTCCTGTAGCTGAACCAGCGTCAGGATCTCCTTCATTAGCGCGCGGCCGACGAGTTTGCGCTCGTCGAATTCCGCGTTTCCGACCCGCATCATAAATGAATCGCCTGCTGTCGGGGTCAGACGTTCAATGTCCTTGCCTACATCCTCGATCCGGCGACTGGAAACCTCGATATCACGCTCTGCGTCCCGGATCTGCCGGCGGATCGCATGCTGATCGTCGATATGCGCGGCCTGCAAGCGGTCGAGACGGGCGATCTCGGCCTCAAGCCCCGCCTTCTGCATCAGTCGCTCGTCGCCGGACGCGATTGCCTTGGCCATGGCGAACTGGTTTGCCTGCCCCTCGCCCATGTCCTCAAGCCGTCGAACGCTGATGTCGCCGGACAGGGCCGCCGCAATGAACCGAGCCTTGCGCTCGTTGTTCTGCCACATGGTGGCGTCGAGGCTCCCGAGGGTTGCGTAGGCGAAGACGTCGACCTCCTCGTGCTGGTTGCCCTGGCGGATGATACGGCCTTCTCGCTGCTCGATCTGCGATGGCAACCAAGGAACATCAAGGTGATGCAGGGCTTTCAGCCGGACCTGCACATTGACGCCAGTTCCCATGGTTTCGGACGAGCCGATCAGCACGCGGACCTTGCCGGCATTGAAGTCGTTGAACAGCCGCTGCTTGGCATCCGATTTTTTGTAGTCCTGCATGAAGGCCACTTCGGATGCGGGGATGCCGAGCCTAACCAATTCATCGCGGATCCAGCGATAGGCAGAAAATCCACGCGTGGCCTCGACCGAGATCGTGCCGAGATCGGAGAAGATCAACTGGCCGGCGCCCGGCCGGTCGAACGTCTTGCCGTCCTTGCGCCGATATTCCACCTGCCCCGTCTCCTCCCAGATCCGGTAGGTGTTCGCGACCAGAGCGTTCAGCTTGTTGGCGGCCTCGTTGCCCATGGCCTGATCGACAAGCCGCAGATCGATCGCGGCGTGCCGGCCATCGGTGATGACCGAGAGCAAAATGTCGTCGCCGGGTTTTGCCGGCCCATCGCGCATCTCGATTGCCTTGATCCGGGCATCTAGCCGCTTCTGATAGGCTTTGAACGCCGGCGTCGGCTCGGCGGTGACGATCTGGCGCTTGCCGCCGGAGACCTCCGGCACTTTCACATATGTTTTCAGATCGGCCGGCAGCACGACGTCGGCGAACGACCGGAACAAGGCAATCAGTTCCGGCACGTTCACGAACTGGCTGAAGCGCGTGACCGGCTTGTATTTGCCCGACGGCTGCAATTCGAGTTCGGTCGAGGTATCGCCGAAGGTCGAGGCCCAGGCATCGAACTCGTGCAGACCACGTTCCGACAATGCCCTTGGATCCATCATCCGCTGCACCGAGAAGATCTCGCCGAGCGTGTTGGTGATCGGCGTGCCCGACGCCAGCACCAGCGCCCTGCCCGGGTTCTTGGTTTCAATGAAGCGGGATTTGACGAACAGGTCCCAGGCGCGCTGCGAACCATTCGGATCCACACCGCGCAACGTCGACATGTTGGTGGCGAAGGACAGCTTGCGGAACTCCTGCGCCTCGTCGACGATGATCTGGTCGATCCCGAGCTCCGAGATGGTCAGCAGGTCGTCCTTGCGGGTCGCCATCGCTTCAAGCCGTTCTTTGTGACCTTCCTTCATGCGTTCGATGCGCTTGCGCGACAGCCGGTCGTCGCGCTCGACCTTGGTGAGCAGATCCTCGTAGAGCTCCAACTCGTCCTGGATCAGCTGCGCCTCGAAGGCCGATGGCACCGCGATGAAACGAAACGCCGAATGGGTGATGATGATGGCGTCCCAATTGGCGGTCGCCGCCCGTGACAGGAAGCGCTGGCGCTTTTCCCTGATGAAGTTGGTCTCCTCGGCAACCAGGAACCGTGCGTTGGGATAAAGCGCCAGAAACTCGCGGGCGGCCTGCGCCAGGCAATGGCCGGGCACGACCAGCATCGCCTTGTTGATAAGGCCAAGCCGGCGCTGTTCCATAATGGCGGCAGCCATGGTCAGGGTCTTTCCGGCACCGACGGCGTGGGCGAGATAGGTGGTGCCTGCAGAGATGATCCTCCAGATGCCGCGCTTCTGATGACCGTACAAAGAAAAGGCGCCAGAGGCGCCGGGAAGTTGGAGATGATCGCCGTCGAAGGCTCGCGGCGCAATGTTGTTGAAAGTGTCGTTGTAGACGCGCGCGAGACGGTCAGTGCGATCCAGATCAGACCAGATCCACGACTGGAAGGCCATTTTAATCTTGGCAAGCTTTTCCTTTGCGGCTTCCGTCTCCGCCGTGTTCAGCACCCGGCGCTCGATCTCGCCGTCGCGGATCGTGTCGAAGATCTGCGGTACGGACGAGTTGAGAGCGTCGGACAGAAGCTGGCCAGCATGGCGGCGATGGGTGCCCCATTCCGTAGTGCCTAATGCCGACCATTCCAGCTGCCGGGCATTGACCGTCCAGGTCGCCAGTTCCGGTAGATGGTGGATTGAGATCTCGGCGTCCATCACCTGTTTGACGAAGGCGACGACATCATTGGCCGGGATCCACGGTGCGCCGAGGCGTGCGGTGATATCCGAGGGCCTGAGATCGGCGGGCTGGACGTGCTTCAGCGCCGCAACATTTCGCGCGAATGCGGGATCGAGGGCAGCGGCCGCCCGAGCGACTGTGAGCTTCGACCGGACAGCGCCCGACAGGTAGGCATCGGCCGTCTGCCAGGAGCCGTCGGCCGGGTCGCGGAAGATCGCCTCCCCGAGTTCTTCGTCCTCGACATCGCGATGCATCAGTTCGGCTGTATGGTCTGGATCGACGTGACCGCGCTCGTTCAGCACCACGGCAAGGGCGTCGAGCGCCGAGGTGATCACTGGTGTCGGCGGCGGCGCAATCACCCGCTCGGTAAAGATCGGCCCGGGCTTGGCGGTATTGGTCTCCAGATCATAGTCTTCGATCGAGGCAACCAGCCAGCAATCGGGATCGTCGAGGAAAGGCGCAAGATTCGGCCGGCGATGGATCTCCCTGATCTCACCGGTTTCCGGGTCCTCCGATGTCGAGACGGAGGTAAAGTTGATTGGCCCGAACTCGCGCACAAAGCTCGACCAAGCGATGCGCAGCGTGACCTGCGCCTGGGTCCATGGCCGGTCGCGTTCCTGAAGCTTGAGGATGAGCCGGACCGCATCGCGGATCGGGATCAGCTTGCGGATAATGAGTGCATGCTTGGCAAAAATGCCATCGGTGCTCTTGCCCTTTCTGACATTAACCGGAACAGCGACGCCGTCCACGACCTGCATCAAGGCTGTCGCCTTACCGATGAAATAGCTGCCTTCGCGAACTTGTCTGTCGGCGGCCCGCTCGGCCATCGCTTCCGCCACCTCATCCTCAAGTTCGGAATCGAAGGTGGACGGCTCGCCGTCATAGATGTCCGCAGGAAGCCCTTCGATGGCATCGTTCAAGATCGTTTCGAGATCGCCACCTATCGGCCGGCATGTGTAGGTCTCGCCGAAAGGTCCCGAGGTGATCGCATGGCGCCCCAGCACCATGTCGGGATGATCGACGAACCATCTGTTGATACGGACGCTACCGCCCTCGCCCTCCAGTCCAACATCCGCAAGATCAATCCAGCTGTCATTGCCGGCCTGCTCATCGGCATGACGCTTTCGGAAGAAGAGGATATCAACGACCACATCCGTGCCGGCGTCAGCCCGAAAACTGCCCTCGGGCAGGCGAAATGCTCCGACAAGATTGGCCATACCGGCAATGTATTCGCGAGCGCGGGCGGCTGCCTTGTCCATCGTGCCCGACGAGGTGACTAAGGCAGCAAGTCCTCCGGGCTTCAGCCGATCCATCGCCTTGGCTATGAAATAGTCATGCAGCCGGAGACCGAGGGACCGGAAGTCCGGATCACTCCTCACTGTCCGATCCGAAAACGGCGGATTGCCAATCGCCAGATCGAAAGACGCTGGCAACTCGGTCTGTGCGAAATCGCCGTTGAGTATTCTGGCCTGCGGCTGCAGCAGGCCCACGATCCGGGCAGTGACTGGATCGAGCTCTACCCCGGTGACGTGGCTGCGCGCCGAGATTGCCTCCGGCATCAGCGCCGGAAACAGCCCTGTGCCGATTCCGGGTTCGAGGATGCGGCCGCCGTCAAAACCCAACTTCGCAAGCCCGGCCCAGATAGCCCGCACAATGAATTCCGGCGTGAAATGTGCATATTGGGTGCAGCGGGCAAGCGATGCATAGTCGGCCGCATTGACCGAGGCTTCCAGGCTTTCACCAAGCTGCTCCCATCCGGCGCGGAAAGTTGCAGCACCCGGGCGCCGGAATATGCCGTTGGCCAAATCGGAGGCACCGAAGCCGGTAAATCGGATCAGCCTTGCCTGCTGATCGGGACGCGCCGGCAAGCTGGAGCGCTCGATCTCGTTGGCAAGCCGGATGGCGGCGATATTGTCGCGGGCCCGCTCCCGCCAGGTCTTGGCGAGGCCGCGCGATCCTTGGAGCCGGAAATTGACGTTAGGTCGCGTGATGGCCTTGGCTTGTTCTGGCGTGGCCGCCGGCTTTGCTGGTGGGTGGCATGTGGGTTCTGCAGCGCCCTCGCCACCACCCACGGCTGGCGAGAAGGCCGATCCGGCAATGTCGAAACCGGAAGACAGCGATGTTTTGCCAAAGAGGTCAAGGGTGAAGGGGTCGTCATGTGCCATGGGAAGCTCCTGTGTCGGAAAGGCGCGTCCGAACAGCCGGCTTGTCCGGAAAGCTGCTCGAGCGAGGATGAAATGAGGGCTTGGGAGAGGTTCAGGCTGCCGCGATCTCAGGCAGGTGCCGGAACTGGACGGGCAGCTTTGCGGCGACCTCAAGATCGGTCAGGTCGTCGAGCAGCTTCCAGATTTTTCCCTGCGTCGCGGAATAGACGATGACGATCCGGCGGCCGAGAAAGGCCGGCGTGAAGCGGAGATCTGCATAAGCGCGGAACTCTGTGCCAACAGTGCTCCAGATATGGTCGAGCCTTTCGGTGCGGCTCATGCATCGGGTGCGCGCGTTTTCCCGCGCGATGATCGCCGCGCGCATCTGGTTGATCGATGATGGGTCCGCAAGATCGCAATAGCCGTGGAAGTGCCGCAAACCGCCGTTCAGCCGCAAGGCAAAAAAGACGCTAGCGACGCGGGCGGCGACGAACTCGCGCATGGCGAAAGTGTCGCCGCGATAAAAGAGCGGCGGCAGGATTTCGAACATACGGTCGTGGTCGCCCTCGCTGACCTCGAACCATTCGCCGATGTAGCGGCCGCCGGTCGCGCGGTGTCCGTCGGCAGGCGCCTGGGCATGGCGGTTAAAGAGGGAGTACATCTGCTGGCGCGTGGCGACGCCTTCGAGGACCTTGCGCGGTTCGGACGAAATATTTTGAAGATGAGACATGAGCTGCTCCTTTTGAGGGTTGCGGCTGAAAGGACGCCAATCGACCTCCTCTTCAGTCCTTTGATCACCCCTCCCCGCTCGCCGCCTCGCGGGCGCCGTGTCCGGGGCCGCCGTACGGCGGGCGCAGCTTTACCCTTGACCCGGCAGCGCGCGCATGCGGCAGGTCTTCCTCCTGACGTCTTTCCTTCAGTTCCTCGTTCCAATCGATCGCGTTTGGTCTCAGCCGGACGAAATCGCCGCCGAGGCGATCAGCGATCTGCCTTAAACGATCGGCGTAGGCCTCGCCTTGCGGGTCGGCGTCAGTGGCGGCAACCAGCATCGCTCTTAGCGCAATCGTTTCGATGGCCCGGGCGGTCGATGGCGACCACCCTCCCCCGGTGCTGGCATAGAGCGTGTCGGGTCGGATATCCTCAAGGGCGGCTAGACTGAGGGCATCGATGGCCGCCTCGGTAATGCACACGCGGGTCGCAACCTTACCGCCGAGGCGAAACAGAGTCTTTGATCCACCGGTTGAAAAGCCGCGCCATTGCGGCCCGCGTTCCTCCCAACCGGATAGCGTGCCTGCTTCGTCGTGGTGGGCAAACCAGGCACTGCCCTGCGGGCCCTGCCTGACGATGCCCGTTTCGGCAACGCGCCGCAGCAGCTGCAATGGCAGCGCGCGCGTATCGTGCAGATAGCGCCAGGCCGGTGACAGCCGGAAGAGCCTTGGCCGCCGTTCCCATGTATCCCCGACGGATAGCACGGCCGGGCGTGCCCCGATCCGTCTTGGGGCCGGCATGAGGTCCACTCCTGCGAGGCGGCCAACACGCGCGATCGACGCATTGAACGGAATCTTCTCCAAGAAGACCGCAAGCGAAAACACGTCTCCCTTTTCATCCGAAAGAGGATCAAACCAGCCGGCCCCGCCATGGGTGACGATGACGATTTCGCCGCCCCGGCGGAATTTCACGGCGCGGAGGGAACTCTCGCGGGCGTCGAGGGCGAACCCCGCATCCACCAATACGGCCCCGCAAGACACCCGCTCGCGCAGTTCTTCGATCTTCTGCCTGTCCATTGTCTTCTCCCTGTTTCTGGCCGTTCGATACGAGAGGGCCACAGCTTTCTGCCCGGCGCGAAGGCCTGACGCTGCAAGGGCGCGGTTACAAACAGGATCGGAATGGTTTTGTCCGCGGCGAAGCCTCCCTTGCGGCGGCAGAGGCGCAAGCGGCACCGCGTCAGGGATCAAAGCCCGACAGGGGCAAGACTGGCACCGCCAGGCTTGTGCTATGCCGAGAGCCCGAGCCGTAGGCGACGCACGCGACTGGTTGCCCGAAATCCTCGACTTTTTTGAAACTGGCTGCTCGTTTGAAAGACTCATGCGCTGTCTTGAACGCAGAGCACCCGGTCTTAAAGGCCTGCTTGCAGGTGGATCGGATTCCGGCCAACCGCAGGCCTTTCTAAACGCGTTGAAAACGACCGTCATTCGATTAATTCTCAGCCGCGTCTAAAATCTGCCCTTCGGCCGACTAGAGGTAGGCTCTTGCAAAGAAAATGACGGTGGTCAGCAGGGCCACCACGACGGTGATAGCCCGGACAATCGGCGCCGGCAGCCTGCGCCCGAGATGGGCTCCGCCCCAGCCACCCGCAAAGGCACCCGCAATCATCGGCAGGCATTGCTGCCAAGCGATCGCCCCGGCCAGCACAAAGACGATCACAGCGACCGCATTAGCAGCGGTCACCATGACCATGCGGGTCGGATTGAGACTTTTGATATCACCGCCGCCACGCAGGCTCCACGCGGCAAGCATCATCAGTCCCACCGCCCCGCCGAAATAACCGCCATAGATGCCAAGCAGCAATTGAATCGGCAAGACAACCGCGGTCTGCGAGCGTTTTACCCGTTGCAGCCGAATGCCGAGCTTGGGTCCAAGAATGAGCATGGAAGTGGCGACGAGCAAGAGCCATGGCAGCATGACGTCGAATGTCGTCGTAGGCGTCAAAAGCAAAAGGATACTGCCGATGACACCGCCTGTGACGGTGGCGACTGCAATCGGCTTGACCCCGACACCGCATACGTCTCTTACGCCCTCACGATAGACCCAGGAGCTTGCTACGCCTCCTGGAAAGAGGGCGAAGGTACTGGTCGCGTTTGCGACCACGGACGGAACGCCAACGGAGATCAAGGCGGGCAGCGACACGAACGAACCGCCACCAGCGAGCGCGTTCATACTGCCGGCAAGGAAGCCAGCCACGAAAAGCAGCAAAAGATCGAGCATGGTCGGAAAAAACCCCGGGCGACGCGACCATCCGCCTCCGTCTTCGAGGCAAAGGCGGCGATCGTATGGATCACCTTCTAATCAGATCGGTGCCGCGCCCGCAAGAACAGCCGATGCACGGATGAATGCGATGCCTCATGACAGGAGACGTCGAGAAGCCTGCCTGAGACGCGCCGACGAACCTCACACAAATGGCGAGGAAACCGCTTTCGTCCACCGCCTTCGTCATTCGGTATCGAACCGGCGCAACATCGTCTGAAGAGCCCGGTTTTCGTCACGAAGCTTGGCAATCAGGAGACGCTTCAGGCGGCGGTTTTCTGCGTCGAGTGCGCTGAGGTCATCCATGTGGTTGTCTGGTTGCAGCCTTGTCTGGTGATCGTTGACAGGGGTCATCGCCGGGATCGAGGCGGGCTCAGTTTGCACCGAGGCAACGGCGGTCAGCCTCGACGCAGCAGGAGCGCGCCGATGCCGAGGCGTCGGCGCGACAGACTTCCCGGTTGCCGCAGCCTCTGATGAAAGCTCCTGTTTCGCCGCACCAATTCCGTCGGGCAGGATGCCAGCAGGAGGTCCCTGGCGACTATGTTCGGGTGCAGCAGGGAGATCCGGCGACGGGAGGAATGTTTCAGCCGGTTTCGGGTCGTCGATCGTCGGCCTCGCACCCGGATGTCCGGTTTCAGGCAAAATCCCGTCGGCCTCGACCTGTCGGGCCACGGCCTGCAGATCAAGACTGCCCCAAATGGAAGAGGGTCGTGTCTGGGTTTGCCGCCTGTTCGCCTTGTATTCGACGACGAAGGGGCGTTGTTGTGTTTTCATATCTCGTCAATTTCATCGACAGCGGCGGCGCACTAAATCGTGCCCCGCCCTGCGTCATCGTCAAAAGAGGTTGATCAGGTGATCCCGAGCCGCTTGCGCAGTTCGGCGTTTTCGGTGCGAAGTTTTTCGCCAAGCAGCTTGCGCAGCCGGCGATTTTCTTCCTCGAGCTGAATGAATTCGGCAAATTCGTCGTCAACAGCAACTGGGCTGGACGACGTTCCAGCCGCCGGTAAAGCGACGGCTTTCTTCCATGTGTAATAGGTTTGGTCGGATATCGAGGCCGCCCCCACGGCATCTTTCAGGGTTGCCCCACCGGCGACGGCTGCCTCAACCTGCCTGATCTTCTCAAGCTTTTCCGCGTCGCTCAAGCGGCGTAGCCTCGGCTTGTCGCTCTCTTGAACCATGCTTGCAACCTTGCCGGCCGCCGCCTTTTTGGGGCTCGACCGTTTGCCGCGCGCAGCCACCGTCATCTTCTCGATTTCGGGTTTGGTCTCGGTGCTATCCGATCGTGTCGGGAGGTCGTCTTCGATCATGTGATCCTCGTATCGCTGTACACGTTTTCAGCCAGGCGAGCGCAAGAGTCAATGTCGTCTGATCCACGGCCTTTAACTCCGAATGAGATGCTTACGACAGTGACCGTTGAATGCCGAGACTACGAACCTCGAGGGTGGCAGGACAGCTGACGATAACACGCCGGTCTTACGACCGATTTCAACGGCGCGGCGCGACGGTATTCCCAACGACAGAATACGAGGCCCACATAAGAAGAACCTCACTGAAACCGGACCGGGCGCCGTCCGCACAGGCTTTTGCTTCGATGGATCGGTCGAAATGCGCGCTCTGCACCTTGAAACGGGCGGTCCAGACTCAGGCCATCATATGCTGGTCGAATGGAACCCGAGAACCTGGAAAAAACACAAGCTGGTCGAGGAAAACTAAACCGGCCAACGTGACGGCCACGCTTCGGTATTTCAGCGCGCGCGCCACACTTTCGATAGGCTGTTCGCCGCGCAACCGCTGTTTTCGCCCGCAGAAGCGACATCAGCGTCGGCCGCCGATTTGAGACGCTTCATTGCGAGGATAATTCCCGTCAGCCGATTTCCCGGAATGTGACCGAATAACGAAGCTGCGGCGGAACGGAATGCTCCCATTCGCTGCGGGCAGGACCCGACAATACATAGGCGGAACCAGGTTCGGCGATAACGGCAGCGCGCTGCCATTTCTCGCCAGCACGGCGCCTCAGTCTGAAGGTGCAGGGCGACAGCAGCGAGATGCCGACCACCCTGCCGTACACCTTCTTGTCCCGGTGCCAGCCGATCGGCGAACCAGGCGCATATTCGGTGACGAGAGCCTGCTGGAGTTGCTCAGGCTCAATGCCGGCAAATGCTGCTGCAATGCTGCGCACCGGTAGGAGGAACGGCGGGATATCGGCGATACGGTTTACCCGCTGGGTGTCAAAATCATACTTCCAGCCATAGGAGATGACCCTTCGCTTGCCCTCGAAGCCATGAAAATCAAATGGCTTCAACGGCAGTAGCGGTATCTGCTGCAGCAGATTCGTCTGCATGGCCGCGGGAACGATTTCGGGCTCGTAGCGAAAACCCTCCGGCAGGGCCGGTGCGGCTGCAGCAAACAGGTCGCCTTGTTCCAAATGATTCATGAGAGCGCTTTCAGGTCTTAATGGACACTCGGTACTTTGACGACCGCGGTGAAGAACCCGGAGGCAACCGTCGTGCGAATCAAGTGGTGCGGGTCGGGCTCAACAACGTCGCGACAATCTTCGAGCCGCTTGTCCGAGACCGTGATGCTGTGCAATTCTTCCATCATCTACCCTTTCCAAGAGTGCGGACGATTGTCGGCAATGATTTATCGAGCTCGTGCTCTGTGACCTGAGAAGGCCAGAAGCCCCTCGCGCTGCATCTTCCTTTCAGTGTCGGCTTTGCCTGTTCGAATGTGTTGTCTCTGACGATGACTGCATGTTCTGCCTTTTCTTGTTGTCAGCTTTAGCCTAATTGCTCGGCGATGATGGCTTTCAGTTCCGCGCGGGTGAGCAGGCAGGGATAGGGTCTCCAGTTCTTGTCCGGCCGGTCGATAGCTTCGCCGCGGTCGCGCGGCTCCAGCGCCGCCGGCGCGGCGGCAGTATTTACTTTGTTCAATTGCAGTCCTTCTTCGGCCACGGCGGGAAAGTGCGCGATAACGCGAGGGCTTGTCGACGTTCGGGGGAACGTGCGCCGTTGCTGTATGATTATGTGAGTGATGTCTTAAAGATAGGGAGTCGCAGGGAGCATTACAAGAAACGGCTCGACGAGCAGGAAACCCAGGAAATGGAACGGGCACTCAACCCATCTTGAGAAAGCCATGGATAGGGGAAGTGTGGCCAACCGAAGCGTGGATATGTCGTTTTCAAGTGGTGAGCGAATCAACAGCTTGCTAATCAGCCATGAGTAATAGATGGCTCGGAACCGAGGAGAGGATTTTCATGCAGTCGCGAAGGTCAATTGCGGAGCGCACCATCGCTCGCGCTCGTGAGCGCGGGATGCCAATTGACGACGACGTGGAGTACATGACCCTGGTTGAGCTCTGGATCGAAGGCGAGATCGACATCCAGGACATGCGTCAACGCTATAACGAACTCCTTGCCCACCGATCGGCGGATCGAAAAGCACGACGAGGGAATTCCTCTTTCGGACAAAGTTTTAAGCCGGTTCCGGTGTCACACAATGCCGCTGACGCGAGCATCGATTTGCCACCCATCGATGAAGTTAAGACCGCTGGCGTCTTGGACGACGCTGCCGATCGCCCATCTCGAGCCCAAGAGGCTGACGTCTAGATCGACACCGCCCGCGGCTGGCATTGGCCGCGGCTTCGGCATCGTCTTCTTCGGCGTCATGACCGTTGGCATCCCGACCTCGAAACAAGCGGCGATGAACGCCTCGCGGGCTATGACAGTGGGCACGACTCCAATCAATGCGCCACGGCAGGTGTCTTCACTGCGCGCTCGTGGCGCTCGCCATGCCGCAAAGGCCATTCGTTTTCCAGGAAATCGATCTCATGGACCCGCCCGGTGACGATCCAGCTGCAATGCGGCTTGGAGCGTACCTTCACAGGCGCCTACGATGCTCTAGGAAGAAATGCCGCTCAACGATGTAACGAGCCGTAACCCGCGTTCGAAACTACCGGGGGAATTCAGCCAGAAAACAAAGGGGAGGCCAACCTCGCGTCCCGCACGTTACGCATCGAGCGCCCGTTCAATGCGGGCGTCGATATACGGCGCGGTGCGTCCGATACTGTTGCGACGACCGTGTCCGACGCGGTCTCGGCCTCAATGCTCCTTGGATTTCAAACAGATGACAGTGAATCGATGTGCTGGCCATGAGGCCGCAGATGCAATCTGACCAGAACCTCGTCATTCGGTCGTCCTGCCGTCGGCCATCATCGCAACAAAGGCCGATGCGGCTTAGGGCGCTCCGATACGAAATCGAAGTGCGCCCACTCCTCCGGCAGAATACCTTCACACACGGTCACGCCGGGTAACCAATCGTCAATTACGAATTTTGAATACACGCGTATATTGCCCTTCTGGTTTGCCATCCCTGCCTGGGGGGTCGAGGACAATGAACTGGGACACATCGTCGGCTTTCACGCCCGTTGGACTTGCTCTACGCGGTCAGCCAGCGCACAAGATCATACGCACGCTTGGCGACGCAGCGTATGTCCTGATCAAGGACTGGCCTTCCGATGATGGCGAAGAATATGTGACTGCGGTAAAGGCTTGCGTCGACGCGATCAGTGGTCAGATCGCCCCGGAGCAATTTTGGGACGCGTTTTTGCGTGCCGCTGATGAGGCGGGAATCGCCGCGCTAACTGTCGTTCACCGATGACAACTGGGGAGGAAGCGACAAAAAGGCACCGATTGCAGCTGAGATTGGAACTATTTGTCGAAGCGCCTGAGACATCGGTCGATTTCTATCGGCGGGTTTTGGGCTTCGACGTGCAGGGCTCGGCAAGCACGGGATACACCCTGCTGACAAACGGTGAAGCCGTGATCGCGATCAATTCGCGAAGCGCCCTTTCGAATGATCATCCGTTGCGGCTCGAAACCGGCGAGAAAGCGGGGCTCGGCATCGAGATCGTCCTGAGCGTCGCTGATATCGAAGAAGCCTATCGAACGGCGAAGGAGAGTGGCTGGCCAGTTTCCGACCCTGCGCAACAGCCATGGGGACTTCTCGATTTTCGCCTTTCCGATCCCGACGGCTACTATGTCAGGGTGACCAGTCGGCATGCGAACTGATTGCATATGCGGCGACGGTGCGAGCCTTTGCCTCAGTTCTGCGGTCGCTCGACGACACAACGCTTTGTTGTCTAAAACCGGGATACGCTCAGGAACACGGTCACCGAAGGATTCCGGAAAAGAGGGCGGCATGCAACTATTCGACTTCCTAAAACGCAAGAGCGTGCCAGCAACAATCAAAGACACCGTGGCCCCTTTTGGCGTGATTTCGATGCCACGTTTCTCCTGGATGATCCTTTTTCGTGACGGCTTTGACGATCTGGCCCTACTTCGGACGGCACTGACCAAATATCAGGAACCCCGTCAGCAGATCAGTTCGCATCACTTGAAAATCGGGGCACCGGCTGAATTGGACATTCGATTGACCATCGCAAGCCATGTGTTGGCGGAATCTCAAGAGATAGCAGCACAATTCCCTCACCCCGATAGCAGCGCAATTGCGCTCTGCAATCAGCGTGTTGAACTGTCGTGGGGCATGCAGGATGATCCGGGCTTGATCACCAATCTCGTCGGTTTTGTGGAGCCTGAGGTACGTTGCCTGGTCGGCACCTGTTGGACCTTCGATTGCGATTCTGGTCAGTGGTTTTGAATGCTCAGTTAATGGCAGCCCCGTTAAAACTCACGTTCACTCGGCCGCGACGGCCGAGAGTTTCGAATCAAGGCCCCGAAGAACCAAAGCAAGAAAGACAGCACAAGCAAGTACACAAATAACAATTCAAGATAAGTGCCTTCCACGAGGAATAGGGAAAAAGCCAGAGTTAAAATCCAAGGCCCATGGGGAGAAGGAACCCAGGAAACCGATCAAGGTTCCAGTCAAACCAACCAGCATCATGATTAAACCGAGTTGGCGCAACACATCTTTCTTCAAATACTGCCTCGCGAACGGAAGTTCGGGCCGGCAGAAGTCTTATCCGCGTTATTTATCGTGTCTACAAGTCGTCAAACGTCGTCGGCCTGCGGCAACAACTCCCCCGACTTGGATTCGGTCGTTCGCAAGCGGCCGGGCGAGCGCTTTCGCTTCGTCCCATGGCGCTCGCAACCAGACCTCCGTTTCCTCTTTCGTCAACCGCAACACGGGCACGTCATTCGGGTCGGTCGTTAGGAAGGCGTAGAGGTCGTCGCTCGTCAGGCCGTCCTTGACCTTCCGGACGCTTTGCCATTGCGGAACGTGAATACCAGCGAAGAACATCAGCGGCCCGTTTTCATCGCGAGCAAACCAGGCGTTCGGCGTGTTTCCGCCGTCCTCTTTGCTGGCCGGGTCCGGCTCGGCGAAGCTGGTCACCGGCACGATGCAACGGCTCTGGACACCGAACCACTTCTTCCAGTGCGGCAGATTGAGATTTCGGATATTTGTGGTGCCCTTATCCGGCTCCATCCGGATGAGCATCTCCATATCGACCGGCTTGGCCTTCTGCCGCAATTTTTCGGCTCGGGCTTCAGCCGTCTGCTTGATCGCGAAAAACGGCGATGGCAATCCCCACCGCGCGTGCACAAGCTGCTTGCGGCCATCGGCTGTGTTGCGGACGATTGGTCCCATCTGGTCCGGGTTCATTTGATAAGCGGGCATCAGGTTGATCAGGCTCTCGACGTCTTGAGCCCATTTGCTGACCCAATCCTTGTCTTCCATGCGGTAGAGATTGCACATCGGGCAACGACCTCCCCTTCGCGTTCGGGATAGCCTATGCATTCCTGACGAGACGTCAAATGCTCCCCTGAGGCCTCGTGTCGTCGCCGATGCCAGGGTCAGTTCCTTCGTTTGCAAAGAACTCCGCTTCATGCGCCCAATCAGCCTCAGCCTCTTCGATCTCGTTGGGAGACAGGTGGTAGACAACGAGCTTGTCCAGGACTTCTTCCACGTCCTGGTCCATTCTGAGCAGATCGGTTGATTTGCCCATGTGGCCGCGCTCGCCGAAATAGTCGAAGCACATGCCCCAGACTGCATCGCGAAGCTCAAGAATCTTCTTCGTCGTCTCCGGCGAGAAGTACGGCTTGTCACCGAAATCGAGCGCATCGGATACATCTCGCGCTTGACGCGACAGAGCTTCCGACCGAGACCTCGAACCGTCTTCCACGAAAACGTCATAGCACTGCCTGCCGACGTGCTCCGCGTAGACCGCGATTTTCATGACATCGTTCGGCGAGACGTGCTGATCGTTTCTGAACAAAATCGTAGGCACGCGGAATCCTCCGTGTTCGCATGTATCGACCGCCTCAGGGATGTTTCCATTTTGTTCTTTTCGAAGAAGGAGTCAAGAGCCCTTTCTGTCGAGAGTGTAAGGACGGCTGTGAGATCGGCATTGGCGGCGAGAATCCGCGTTATTGTCGGCCAACTCGATATTCGTCAGCATCCCGTCAGCACGCCAACCGGCCGATGGCGCGGGCGACGAGAGCGGTGAATTCCAAGAGGGATTTAACTTGCTGAAAACATTTTCATGAAACAAACGACGAATTCATCTATCGGGAAATGGTCGATTTCTGCGATGTCATGCCAGCCGCAAATTAATCGCCCCTGAGAAGCGCGACACGCTCTCTTTTCGGAGAATGGAATGATTACACGACGCTCCGCTTTGATCGTCTTGGCTGGCGCTGCACTGCCTGGCGGAGCTTGCGCAGAGAATCCTGCTCCCGACGGTGACAGCATTCCCAAGCCGCTTTCTTTCGGGGTAGCTCAGTTCCCCAGTAATTTGGACGCCGATGTCCTCGCCTTGATGGCCTCATATGGCGAAGGCGACAGCCAAACAAAATTCGTCATCGAATTCCAAAGCGAGTCCCACGTCACGTTCCGCCATGTTCCGGGATCGCACCCGGCACGCTTTTTTGAAGAACTGGGAAATGAAGGAATCTTCTAACGCGAGGCATAGGGCGGGATTTACTCCAAGTCTCTTCGTCGCAATTAGGAACGGATCGGGCGAGGGCTTACTTGCGCGTAGTCCCCGTGTACATGCTGGGCTTCGCGGAGCAGTCGGACGATGCTTTGCCCGCGGGGTCACACACAGTTCGCCACAAGTGCGCCTATTCGCACCACATCCGATAACCCGCGCCCAGCGCTGGGTATTCGCTATTGGGAATTCAATGCCGTCTCTGTCGTCTTTAACCGTATGAACAAAGTTGGTGGTTGCGTCCGAAGAGCCCGCCGGTCGACGACGGCCACGGCGGCGCGCTGTTGGTGAGAAATCCTCCGGGGCCAAGGCCAGGTACCCAAAAACTCCGAATTTTCAGTATCTTGACGTGGTTAGTCGCAACTAACAGCGGTTCACCGGAACAGCACTTCAGAATAGAGAACCCGTCCATTAAAAAGAGACGCCCTTATGCGGATTTTGTCCTCATACGTCGGATTGAAATTGCCCCGCACGCGCTATAATAAGGCACGTCTCGCCCTGCACAGGTGGCATTATCTGCCGTAGTCGTGGATCGCCATCGCTATCAGCTAATATTCCCGACTTTTCAAATGCTTAGGCCGGTTAGTCGCAACTAACACGAATTACACCGCATGCAGGGCCTTCTCGCCGTTGTTACGAAGTAATGCCATGACAACCGGGCCGAGAGAAAACTCACCCCTCCCCGCTCGCCGCGTCAGGTCCCGCAGATAACCGCCTGGCGAATTGATCAGACTTGCGCGCTCAAGAATACAACCAACGGCGACCGCTGCGTTTTCCGGTCCCATGACCTCGCAGGCATCTTGATAGGCGGACGGGCTGATCCCCAGCATTGATCTGACCACTACGGCGGCCGACATGAGGTCTCGCCAGCTTCCCACTGCTCCGCTGGGCCCGTAGTCGGCCATCTGCTGGCAGGCCTTCAGCACAATACCAAGCGGGAAAGCTTTTAGCGGTTCAACACCTGCCCTGCCGGACTTGCTCGGCTTTGCGCCCTGCTCTTTTTCAGAGCTAGGTTCAAGTTCATTGAAGGATTCGGGATTTGAATTCTGTATGTGCTGCTCAACATGAGCAGCATTGGTGCTATTAAAATGTGAATTCGACTGATTATCCAATTGATTAAGGACCTCTTCGCGAAGGATCTCCATCTCGTCGAGAATATCTGTTACGTCTGTCATGGTTGGAGAGCGCGGAATGCGGCCGACAAGCTCTACGTACATTGCTTCAACAGCGGCCCAGTTGCCGTCGGCGCCCTCCTCCATTGCCGCCGAAATAAGCTTTCGAACGTCCCTGCGGCAAATAGTCAGGTTCTCCTTGGCTTTCCTGAAGGCCGAACGCGCCGCGACGACTTTCTGCGCGACGAGGGCCAACTCTTCCGATCGGGCAAGGATTGGCGACAGGTCGAACCCGAACGCGTTCTCGATCTCGCCAGCGCCATTCTTCCGAGCGTAACGTTTGCCGTTGGCGCTGTCTTTCCGGACGATCAGTCCGCATTCCACGAGCAATGCAAGATGGCGACGAAGTGTCGCCCCGGCCATGCCGTGGGCGCGAAGAATCAATTGTGCGTTTGAAGGAAACACGACCAATTGTGCGTCCTGGCGCAATTCGTTTTCCGGGTAGAAACTCAGCAGCGCGTCAAGAACAGCGAGGCTGTTGGACTGCAGACCAAGCTCTTCCCGTGCTTCGGAAGCGTCCCGGAAAACCTTCCACTTCTCGACCGATTTGCCGGCCTTAATCTCGTTTGTGGCAAGCTGCCGCTTCACAAGAGCGAGCGTCATCGGCCGCCGCCCAAAGGGCGTCGTCACACTTCCAGTCTGCATCGTCTTTCACCTTTCAAAAGGCAAAAGAAATCGGCTCACCAAATCGGCGCCAAGACTCTTGACGAATATTCGTGGAAGTGCGATTCTCAGGGTGCTTAGATCTGAAAGAGGTTTCCACGACGGCGACGTTTTGGGGGCCTTTTTCTTTTTCCGCTTAATCTCCGTTGTTCAACTGGTCTGTAGCGTCGCTCTTGGAGCGATGCTCCTCAAAAAGTGCGGGCAATCGTTCAAGGACGAAGGTTGCGAAATCAGGCATCTCGCGTCGATCGATCGAGAGGTCCAACTTTGTTTTGCTCTTCGTCACCTGCGCCAGACGCACGCCCGCGGGCGTCGTCAAAAGGTCTGGAAGGCCTCGCTTTGCTAGTGCCGGTTTAAGGTGGGCGACAAGCGACTTGAACCGGTCGGGTGAGGGCAGGGCTTTCGCCTCCGCCGATCGCAAGAAGGTCGAGGCCTGCTCAAGGTCACTGTCGCGCCCCACAAGATCGGCGAGACCCACCCAACTTTTCAGCCCGATCCCGGGCGCCGAGCCGATGGCATCGATAATATCCGTGGGAATGCGGGCCACGACCGACAGCATGTTCGACAGATCGCTTTTGTAAATGGACAAAGCCGCCATCACGACATCTCTCGAAAATTGCTCGTTCAGCCGAGAGGCGAAGCGGGCCTTTTCGATGAATGTGAGGTCTTGGCGCTCATTATTTTCCTGGCCCTGGGCAATAACGAGTTGCTCGTCGGTCAAGTCCCTGACGATCGCCCTGACGGGACGGTTTAGTTCCGTGACCGCACGCAGTCGACGGTGTCCGAATGCGACTTGGTACCGCCCCGGCGTTTCCGGATGCGGGCGCACGAGGATTGGTATCTGCTGGCCTTGTTCACGGATTGCTTCAACAAGGCCATCAATTTCGCCCGGCATACGGTCCTGAACGAAAGACGGATCGATCGTATCGGTGTCGAGCTCGATGATGGTTTGGCCTTCAGCCAGGCGCCTTTCAATTTCTTCGGCACGCTCAAAACGCGCCTTGCCCTCTGCGAAAGCGCCTCCAACCTGGCTGGTGAGACGAGACGATGCCGGCGTTGCCCCTTCGGTTGGGGCTGTGCCGAGCAGTGGGAGAATGCTTCGGCTCTTAACTGGTCTTTCAACCGGCGCTGCGACGGCACCTGATGGTATCGGGGCCCGGAGGATATCCTTCCTGCTCATGGTTTTCTTCCCCATGCTTTCTTGATCAGCGATTCGATCTCATCGTTGACGTTGTTCATCGCCTCCAACGCGCGATCGTAGGTGGCGCGGGTGAATTGGCCTCTTTCAACTTCGAAAAGGGTCTGGTTCGTCAGTCCCGCATCCGAGACGGCCGTCGTCTTCAGCATCGGGAAATTCAGGACATTTTCCCCGAAAATAGCCCGCAAATAGCCGACCATCTGGTTCTGTGGCCCGTCACTCGGCTCGAAACGCGTCACGAGATAGCGCATCCAGTTATAATCGAAGCGCGCGCCGTGGGAGGAGATCTCCCGAAGCAGGTCCGAGGTCATCGACAAGAACTGGTTCATCGACATCACGTCGAGCATCTGTGGATGCACGGTGATCAAAACAGACGTTGCCGCGGTCAGGGCTGATAGCGTGAGATAGCCGAGCTGCGGCGGGCAATCGATCACGACGACGTCGTAATTCGGCGCCACCTGGTCGAGCACTTCGCTGATCCGGTGGAAGAACATCGTATCGCCGACCTTCCGCTTCATCAGCGCGCGCGGCGTATCGTGTTCGAACTCCATCAGCTCGAGATTGCCTGGGATCAGATGAAGATCGGGAATATAGGTGGCGCGGACGATTTCGCCCATTGGACGGGCGTCGTCGTAGCGTATCGCACCGTAGAGCGTCTCGTTTGCACCGACATCTGTCTCGGGTTGGTTGCCAAAGAGAGTCGACAGGCTAGCCTGGGGGTCAAGATCGATGGCGAGTACGCGGTAGCCTCGCAGAGCAAGATATTGAGCGAGGTGAGCGGCAGTTGTCGTCTTTCCGGAACCGCCTTTGAAATTCATGACCGAGATAACCTGCAACGCTTCATCGTCGCGACGGTGTGGGAGATAGCGGCGATTGCCACGGCCCACCTGGTCGAGATGCTTGCGGATCTTGTGCATGTCCTCGACAGAATATGACCGGCGGCCGGTCGGACTGGTGCTGACCTCAAGACCCTCTAGCTCGTTTGCGAGCTGACGGAGATATACTTCTTTCACGCCGACCAGTTTTGCCGCCTCTGCCGGCTGAAAGGTGCGGATGCCTTTTTCCGCCGTGGGGGGAAAAGTCGCGAGCTGATGCTCTTGCAGTTGCGCCGACAAGGAACGAGAATGGCGTTCAATCAAGCCCATCAGGTCTTCTTCTTTTGGCGGTAATTGTGCAGCGATTTTGGGCATCCCCGGACCTGATTTCTTGAAATAGCGCTTCTGAACGGAATTTCCTAATCACTCCGCTGCTGACAATAAGCATCGATTCTAACAGGCTGGCAAGCTATTTAGGGTTAACAAATCCTTAACGCTGCTGGTCGCTTGCGCCAGGAGATCCTCATATTGTTCTTCGAGAACAAGCGGTTATCGACGCCACGTCGCCGACCGTGGATTTCGGCCGTACACTGGATTCTTTCAACCAAAAGGGGCCCTGGACCCATTTTGGGCTGGCCGTGGCCCGACATGTGTCTCATCCTCACAAACCCGACGGTTCAATCGCGAGAATCACCTCCTACTGCGATTTCGCGCGCGGCATGGTTCCATGCTCGCCGTATCGCAGAGGCCACTCTGTCGAACGGGGTCCGCTCATAGTGGATCAGCCCCATCCGTGACGAGCCGGCTTGACTGCGTGCACACGATCCTGCTGATAACGTCCAACCGCTGCTGAAAAGGAGACCGAAATGCCAGCTGAAATCCGGTCACCGCGACTGGCGGTCTTGATAGATGCCGACAACGCCTCGTCCAAGATCGCCGATGGATTGTTTGAGGAAGTCGCCAAGATCGGTGAGGCAAGTGTGCGTCGGATATACGGAGATTTCTCGGGCACTAAATCTAAGGGCTGGGCCGACGTCCTGTCAAAACATGCCATCATTCCGCAGCAACAGTTCGCTTACACGACGGGCAAAAATGCCTCGGACATCACTTTGGTAATCGATGCGATGGATCTGTTGCATAGCGGCCGGTTCGATGGCTTCTGCCTTGTTTCCTCAGACAGTGATTTTACCCGGTTGGCGGCCCGCATCAGGGAACAGGGGATAGATGTCTTCGGGTTTGGCGAGCAGAAGACGCCGGAGAGTTTCCGCCAGGCGTGCCGCCGGTTCGTCTACACAGAGAATTTGCTGCCGGGAAAGGCCAAAGACGAAGGCGATGCGGCTTCGACCGACAAGCCCTTGCAGCCGCCGAGCGCGGCAGTTCCGTTGATCAAGAAGGTGCTGTCGCAGGAGGATGCCGATGATGGCTGGGTCAATCTCGGCACTGTCGGAAAACAATTGCTAAACTTGGCACCAGATTTCGATCCGAGAACCTTCGGCTTCAAGAAACTCAGCGATCTCGTTCGGAAGACGAACCAGTTTGACATTCAACAGGGGGAGGGCGCTGGATTTAAGATTCGCGCTAAGCGGTCGAGGAACAAGTGAGGTGCGTATTCTGATAAAGGCAAGCCTGCACAAACGGACTATGAAATGGTACCCGTTGATTGGGTCGCGGTTGGCTTCTTGGGACATACTCCCTTGATCGCCCATACCGCGCCGCGGACTTGCCATTGATAAATGAAAGTCGCCGTGTGGGGAGCGGCAGACACTTTCAAATCACATTATAACATTCGTGCCGCCTTTCCGCTTCGACGCGTAGCGTTGTTGTAATAGCCAGATGCCTGCTGAACCGATCTATGGCGAGACTGTTCCATCGCCTCAGGCAGAGGAATGCCGCGATTGGCAGCTTCGGTCAGATAGCCTGACCGAAGCCCGTGCGCCGAAAACTCCCGGGCCTCTAAACCGGCTAACGCCGCCCGTTGCTTGACCACCGCATTGACAGCGCTCGGCTCCAGCGCCCGCTTCGAAACATTTCCCCACCGATCGACCTTGCGGAACACAACAGCGCTGTCGATCTTGGCAGCCTCAAGCCAGGCATTGAGCGCCTCCACCGGACGCCCGGTGAGATACACGACCTCGTCATGATCGGCGCCCGATGTTTTTGTGCGGCCGAGATGAATAGCGAGAGAGGGGAGGGGAGGGCCGTCGGGCACGGTGATTGGCGGTTCTACGCTCAGCTGCTCGACGCGCAGTCCGGCGATCTCGCTGCGCCGGCGACCGCCGGAGGCGAAGGCAACCATCAGGATCGCCCGGTCGCGTAAATCGCGCAGGCTGCCGGATGCGCAGGTCGCCAGCATCTTCGCCAGCACGTCGCCGGTGACCGCCTTGGCACTCTTGCGGCTACGTTGTCGCGGCGCGGCCCGCGCGGCAAGCCGGACGGCGGACTTGAGGGCAGGGGAGGAGAAGTTGCCGGTCATGCCGCGCCACTTGGTCAGCGTCGACCAGGTTGCCAAACGTCGGCGCACTGTGTCGGGTGCATGCGGGCCAACAGTTTTCAGAAATCCTTGGTCGCGTAGGCTGCTGTCGACATCTGCCGGAATGCCGTGGTGCGGATCGGCGGCACGCTTTGCCGGATCCCATAGGTGGTGCGCGACGAATTTCAGCAGCATCGCTTCTGGAGCCGGCCAGGGGAGGGACGTGCCGGTCGCTGCCAGCGACCAGGCCTGCAAATAGGCAAGGTCAGATGTCAGAGCGCGAAGCGTGTTTTCGCCCATGCCTTCGTTGACCAGATGCCGCAGTGTTTCGACGTCCTGGTCGGTCAGCAGTTCCGCCAGCTCGTCGCGGCGCTCCAATGGCAGCACGGCGGCAATGGTTTCGAGTGCGTCGACGCGCAGATCGACAGGATTTTTCGAGCTGGACGGCTTTGGCATGACGACGCTCCGAATCGACGGTTTTCAACGGCGCTGAGGCCGTGCTTCGCATCGATTCTTGCAGATTTGCGCCTCCAGATCAATCACCTCCGATAAGCAGTACTTATCGATGGTTAAGAGACCAGTCATCAGCCGAACCAACTAGTGGAAGTAAATGATGATATTGCTTCCAGTTAACACCTTTTAGAATTTCGTTTCAATATGTTGTGGTTAACAGGAAGTTGACGGTCTCTCCTCGGCGGAACGATCAGCGTAGATCCTGGCCTGCGCGGCAGGTTTTCATTTCGGACCTTCATCGTCAGGGGGGCTTCAAATTTGGTGGAGGCTGGCCCTCATCTGGTTGGGGTTGCGGGTTCGCGGCATGAGGGCACTTCGAGTCCTCATCCTGATCGGCTTTCTGGGACGCTCGCCAAGCCAGTGCATTGAGAAATAGGCCCGCAATAAATATCCCGGAGGTGGCCTCCAAGCCTACCAAGAGACGCGAGGCATTCGCTACAGGAACGATGTCGCCGAGACCGAGGGTCGTAAGGATCACGACGCTCAGATAGAGCATGCGCCCACGGTCTTTTCCAATAGCCATGGAGGTCCCCACAAACTCGTTTTGGAAGTCTGTTAGCGTTGATACGTCATCGCCCCATACTACAAATTTGCCGGAAACCGCGGCAGCAACCCACTTCCGGGCTTGGTTCGCACTACGAAACTCCGGCTTTAAAAGGTCGGTATCTTTCTCACCAATAAGCGCACAATCTAAGACTCCCCTGCGCGGGTGAGTGCGCTCCGTGTAATTGCATTCGGCGTCGAAACGAAAATAGCTGAGCGGGGCGTCCGTCCTATTGTGAGATAATCTGGTCCGCTGGTATTCTTTCATTTCGATTCCAATGGTGACGCGTATCGTCTGCCCGTCGGTAATCGGCCGGCTCAGCCCCAACGATTCGCAGTTGGCGTAGTACCTCGAGAAGAGCGAATGAGCAGGCAAAGCCCAAAACGGCTTGGAATCGAGAGCTTGGTGAAGTTTCCAGGTGGTGCCGATATTCACAAACGGTCCGGGAGGATCGCAGAGATTCGCGCGAACACGAAGAAATATAACTTTGCCTAAAACGAGAGTAGCTTCGTCTTGTCGGTCCGACCAACTGGCCTCCTTCGGAGCGTATGGTGCATAGAACCCATCTGGGGATATCAGATAATACAGGCCAGCAAAGCCGGGAATAAGGCAAAAGTAGATCGCAAGGTAGCAAAGGGGATACACACTGCTAAGCCATGCTAGCAGTCCCGTCTTTTTTTCCTGTTTTTTTCCAGGCGAGCTCACGCGGTGCCCTCGATTTCGATTATTTAGACTATCGCTATACCTGGGATTGTCATCAGCAATATTGCCAGTCGTCTGACAATTTCTTGAAATTGATCTCAATCGTACGTCGCCCCTAAAAGGCTGGTCAGTTGCTCAGATGTGAGCAGTGTTGACGTTGCCAACCTATTCGAGGTCGCCCTTGCGGCGATCGATGCGGTGCATGATCGCTCGGATGCTGCGATCGCGCGAGCTGGGAAGCGCGGCCGGACTCCGGCCGATCCGATAATCTACAATCTCAACTGGGGCGAGGACGAAAGGCTGGACGAGTGGCGCGGTGTGCTGCGCCACGCTGAAAGCCTGCCGGCGGTGCTTCGGGCGATCGTCGCCCCTAATGCCTGGAATGAGCCTTGAAGATCGGCTGTAGGCAGCCATGTTCTCTTCCGCGGCAAATTTCACGTTAAGCGCCAAAATCGAAGCCAATATCCCGAATTAATTGCCAAATCTCAAATTAGGTGCCGCGCTTTCTTGTTGAAATCAACACATCCGGAGTCTTGCAGTTGAATGCAAAAAAATACGCAAGAAACGTACCAGTGTAGAAATGATCGCCCTACGCAGGGGCGCATGGATGTGATTGTTTAAACAACATCTTTACTTTCGGTAAAGTTGTAGTAAATTTCAATGGGAATACTGGCGTGCTTGCTTTACCTGTTCGCGCGCTCCGAGTCGATGCGTTGTCGCCTATCAAGATTGCCTGTCAACTATACCATTAGATTCAAAGCCTCTCAACGCGAGGAAATGCACAGTTGTGCCTAGCTATAGGTTGGATTGTTAAATGGGAAAAATCGTTTTTTATATTTGGATTATTTCCATGCTACTTTCTTGCTGCGCGGAAGCGTCACAAATGGTTGGATCAATTGATGGATCTTTTGATATAACACTTTCTGGAAGCGCCGCCTATTCGATTCCAATTAAGATTGCCCCGGGTTCCGCCGGAACCGAACCCAAAGTCCAACTGTCTTATGATAGTCAAGCCCCGGCCGGTCCCGTGGGCGCTGGATGGTTCCTGACCGGACTCTCATCGATTACGCGCGGCCCAAAACAGCAATCCATTGATGGAGAGAGCGGGGGAGTGGAGTTTGATGAAGACGACGCGCTCTATCTCGATGGCCAGCGGATCATCGTGGTCGCAGTCGCAGGGGCGGGAGCGGACCGTCGCGTGGAATTTCGGAAGACACTCGACGACCAAACCCGAATTTTTCAAATTGGACCTGACCTCCAGCACTCCTACTTCAAGGTACAAACAAAAGGGGGATTAACCATCCTCCTTGGAAATGCCGAGAACAAGAACGGGGCGCCCGACGACAGCGTTGTACGCTTCCCAGACGGAACCATCGTAGCCTTTGCAGAAAGTCTGGCGATCGACACCGCAGGAAACTTTATAGAATTCAATTACGATCAAAATGGAAAGGGTCAGTATAACGTCTCCCACATCAACTATACCGGGCATGGATCGCTTGCGGATAATGACGTCTTGCGAGACGACCAGCGTCCTTATGCATCCGTAACGTTCGACTATAAAAATGTGCGTCCCCTCGAAGTGTTCACGGGCGGGCGATCCCTTGTTAGAGACCACATACTGACCGACATCCGTTCATGCGTCGGATCTTCAGGAATTCCGAAGGGCCAACGATGCGTCGCGACCTTCGACGGTTCGCCGAACGCCCAGAAACAGACAGCTCATTACATACTAGAGTATTCGGACACTGCTTCTGCAAACCGCTTCACCCTCAGTCGCGTTCGCCTTTTCGGTCAAGATGATCAGACCGAACTGGCGCCGACCCAATTTACTTACGAGCGGCCTTCATATGGTTGGACAACTGTCAGCGACACATTTCCGAAATCCGCTGTGCTTGCAGAGCGTGTCGTCGCTGAGGCGTATCGGTTCACCCATTTTCGAAATCCGGCGAGCCGAGGCAATGACATTCTGTTCTCATACCGCTCTGAAGCGGGTATCAAGTCTTTTGCTTTTAAGAACGACGGTTTAGGCGGCTCGTCAAATTCGCTTTGGACGCCGGCGCCAAGCTTTGCTCCACCCATTCCTTTCGTCGATGACCTTGGTAATGATCTTGGCGTAATAGTAAGGGATGTAAATGGGGACGGCAGAGCGGATCTCCTGCAAAATTCAAGCGTCGGCGGAGTGACGGAAAGTTCTTCTTATGTCGCCGACGCCACCAAATTCGTGGCGGATCCCTCATACAAGTTGCCCTTTGTCGTCAGTCGGGACGGCAAAATCGTGGCCTCGTACCGTTTCGGAAACTGGACGGGTGGGAACGGATCAGATTTGATTTTTGAATCGGAAGGCATAAGCGGCTTCCTGCGAAACGATGGGCCTGGCGTTGGCTGGGAACCTCTAGGAGCAGCTTACAAGCCTCCGATCGCGATCAACAAATCACTTCATTTAGTCGACTTCTCCTGCGGTCAAGGCAAGCCGGCACTGGTTGGAACGCGACCTGGCGTCAACGGCGCGCCTGAATGGGCGGTCTACCGCATGGGATCAAATGGCTGGGAAGAAGAAAGCGACGCAAAGTTCAAACCTCCTTTTGCCGCAGACACCGATCCGGAAGCGGTCAGAGACATTCAGATAGAGACTTCGTCGGGCTCATGTGACGGGTTGTTGATCGCGACGTCTCGGAACGGGGGCGTACACGACACACTGGTAGCCGGGACTGATGGCTGGACGAGCCGCGCACCACCCGGATTCGACATTGTGGATTCGTCCGGCCGTTCCGCAGGCGCGGTTGTCGGCGACGTTGATGGAGATGAATCGTCGGATATTCTCGCAAATCGCGTATTCGCTGATGGTAGTGCGGTACGTTACGCTTATTTGTGGCAGAACAACGGCTGGGTGAGCGCCCCTGGCTTCATCCCGCCGCCGATGATCGTGGATGCTGCTCAACGTTCGCCGGTGTTTTTCGTAGGTGACCTGGATGAGGTGAGGGGAGCCGATATGGTCTTCGTTTCCGAGACCACTCAACTTCCGAATACGCCTGCATGGAAACGGGGACAGGTTTTCACCGCCACTGGGACTGGCTTTTCAACCCATCTGGATCTGACACCTCCGCTAGCCTTTGCACGTAATGACAAACAGGATTTAGGCGTCAGGTTTGTTAGCTTACATGACAAGGGCCTCCCTGACGTTATTTTCAGCCGCAGCACAGTGGTGAACGGCCAGCCGACAATCCTGAGCGGTGCCTACAACAATACCGGTACCGGCTGGACGGGCGAGCCAGGCGATTGCACCAATGCGGCTCAGCTCGACCCAAATCATCCAACCGGCCTATGCCCTCCACTGCCCTTCGCAGGCGACGATATCACGGGAAATCCCGTCCAATTCCTCGATCTCGATAACGATGGCTGGTCGGACATGATCTACAGCTATCGAGACAAAGCCGGGGTCTTGACATATCACGCGTATCTGAATGTTGCCGATGGGCAGAATAAACGGCGCTGGAGCGATATTGAGACCGAACATCCAGACCTTCGATCTTTGATGCCTCCTGCCGAAGTCATGCCGTTGGCGAGCTACGGCATCGGGGACATGGGGGTGCGGTTCACAAAGCTTGATAAAAACCGTGTGGGAGTGCTCGTCGGCTTCCGCGCTGCAGGACAGCAGGAATGTCACTCGGATCAGGAGACCGGGGTGGACTATGGCTGCGCAATCGCTCCCGGCCAGCTAAAGAGCTTAGCCTATGTCCTTGACGGGAAAAACTGGACCCGCGACAGCAGATATGATCCCCCCATCCCATTTGTGACCCAGTACGATACGCCCCAGGGCCGCTCGATCGATCTGTCAGTTCAGATCCTGGATATCGCCGGCGACACGCTCCCCGGTCTCGTGTCAAACTTCACTGATCCCATAATCGATGCCCTCCCATGGCCGCACGACCCCGCTACGACGAACAAGGTATGGCGCAACTTCGGAAAGGGATGGGATTCCAACAACAGCATCACGCTACCCTATGCGCTCGACGCTGCAATGCGCGAGCCCAAAACCATCGTCCAATTCACCGAACTGAATGGCGACGGTATTCCAGATCTCGTGATGACAAAAGGCGATTGCCCCGATTGTTCAAAAACCTGGCTTGGCACAGGCGCCGGCTGGGTCGAGCGTGCGCAGTGGAAAGTGCCCGCGGCCGCAATCTCAGCTCAGGATGGCGATCCGGGATTTCGTATAGTCGACACGAAAGGGGACGGGTATCCTGACATACTCTATGCCCGCACCAGAACGGATGGGCTGATCGAAAAAGGTCTGCTGCTAAACAATGGCACTGACTTTTCCACCATTGGCCCCGCTGCAGCCGTTCCGGAATTTGCCTTCACAAGCAAGGACGGCATCGACCAAGGTGCGAGGCTCCTCAGTGTCACCGGCAAGGGTTTGACGGACATTGTACAGGCTTTCGCCGGCGCGCAGCCTCGTGTTTATCTCAATAACTCGCGCCGGACAGATGTCGTCGACACCGTCTTGGATGGTTATGGAATCAAGACAAAAGTCTTCTATCAGACTCTGCTGGAGCCGGACGGCGCAGATGACCGGTCGGGAATAACGGAAGGTGGACCCCTTGGACGCTCCGCCTACGAACCGGCATCAGCTGACCCAGGTCTTATATCAGCAACTCCGTCAATGTACGTTGTCAGAAAAGCTGAGGTCGACCAGGGCGACGGGAAGATTGTGCCCTTCTACTACCGTTACGGCGGGTATCGTATCGATCCCGCTTTGTTGCGGCCACTTGGCTTTAAATGGCGCGAAAGCCTGAATACGGTCAGCAAATCTCTCGATAGAACTGAATTCATCCAGGACTCCCGAATTTCGTCAGCTATTCGACGTCAATCGACATGCATTGTCGATCCCGTTCTGCTGGCTGCGTGGCCGAAAGACAAAGATTTTCCCCTGGATCTCTGCCCGGAAGATCCGTCGATTAAAACCGCCTGGGGTCGGAAGGTCAGCGAAACGCGAAACTGCTGGACGGTCTTCGAGGGAAGCCCTTCACCTCCTATAACGGAGACCGCGTTTCCTGAGACGTCGGAGTGCGGAGAAACGCTTCAACACGATTCGGTCGCCGGACCGACAATCCGGCAAACCAGTCTGAGCAAGGCGTTTACCACGACATACGAACTTGACGGCCTTACCATTTCCTCAAGCGTGACAAGTCTTGAATACGATCCCGCCGGCAATATCCTCCTGAGATCAGCAAACGTAAAAAGGACAGAGAACCGTCTTGCGGACGGTTCCTATATTAGAACCGACAACCTGTACGCGGATCTTCCGGATCTATGGTTTCTTGGCCGTCTTTCGCGAACCTTGGTAACGAAATCGCGGCCGGACTCGGGCGGGACAGAGGAAGTTCGGTGTTCATCGTTTACTTACAGTGCGAGCTCGGGGCTCTTGTCCTCGGAAACGCAAAACTGCGGAAATGCCCGGTCCGTCACAACCAACTACGAAAGAGACAAATTCGGAAATCTGACCCGCAAAATCACCACCGCGAATGGGGAACCTACCCGAGCAACGACGGTTCAATTTGATTCTCTCGGCAGGTTCGTTGAAGCAAGTGTTGACGTGCTCGGACATAGCACGTCATTCTCGAACGATCTGGTGACCGGCCAGCCACTTGTATCGACTGACGCCAACTACTTGTCGACATCGTTTGCCTATGACCCGTTTGGTCGGCTGGTACGTCAGGTTTCTCCCGACATGTCGACAATGCAGAGCGTCTTTATCGGCAGGGTGGATCAGCTTCCTACGATTTCCAGCGGCGCCAGCATCGCGTCCGACATCGCTGCTGATTTCGGCTACGCGATAAAGACCGAGCGTTCGGGCCACCCGCCGTCCTTTGCAATTTTTGACAGGAAAGGCAAATTGATCAGAGCTGTGACCGACGCCTTCTCCACGGCCGGAAGCACGCCCCGATATGTCTTTTCTGACACGATCTATGACCTGATGGGCAATGCGACAAAGGTATCTCTTCCATACGAGGTCGGATCCACACCGACGTGGGGGTTTACGGAATATGATCAGCTCAATCGCGTTTGCCTCACCGTTGCTCCGGATGGACTGCGCACGGAAACCCTCTACAGAGGTTTGAAACAGGGGGGAGCAAGAGTTGACGTCGTCGCTGATCCAAAAGCGCAGCTGGCATTGATGAGCAATGTGGATGACACAAGCGCTCTGCTTTCCTGCGGTCACCCATTTTCGAGCAGCGCCTATCGCAAAGGTGCCCAGGGCCATCGCACATCCTCCCTTTTGAATATGAGCAAACTGATTGTTCAGGCATCCGACGCAAAGGGTTCTGTAAATTACACCTATGATTCCGGCGACCGCATCAGGACCATGATCGGACCGACCGGAGCGAAGACCACTTACGCTTATGACGAGCTGGGCAATCGGGTCATGGTGGACGATCCCGATCTAGGTGTCTGGCGCTACGACTATGACGCGTTCGGTCGAATCCGCAGCCAGATCGACGCCAAATCTCAGATCTCCACAGTAATCTATGATGTGGCCGACCGACCGCTGCGGCGGGTTCTGCCTGACGTAACAACAGAATGGGAATATGACTCGCTGCCGCATGGCATTGGTCAGCCGGCGACAATCAAAAGCTCCAACGGGTACGAAGAGACGTTTGAATTCGATGCGCTCGGCAGGCCGTACCGCGACATCGTGAAAATCGGCAGCGAACAATTCGTTACGACCACTGAATATGACAATCTGGGCCGCGTGTCGAAGCTGGTCTATCCAAGCTCTCTCGCGGTCGAAAATCACTACGATGCCAAAAGCTTCCTAATCGGCGTCTCGGATCTCCGAACAGGCAGGCCTTACTGGACCGCAAACGCAATCGATATATTTGGTCGGGTCACCGCTGAGACTTATGGCAACCGCGTCACGACGGTTCGAACGTTCGACGCGAAAAGTTTGAAGCCATTGCGCTACCGATCTACCTTTGCTGGTGGTGCCAGTGTCCTGGACTTGAACCTGACTTACGACATCGTAGGCAATGTCAAAACACGCGCCGATAAAGTCGAAGGGAAAAACGAGTCTTTTGAATATGACGAGCTTGATCGGATCAAGCGATTTGTTCGAACCGGTGGTCGTGCCTTTACCTATCACTTTGATCCGTCCGGCCGCATGACGGACAAAACAGATGTCGGTACCTACACATACGTGGCGGGCCAGCGACAAACAGACGGCCTAACGGCCAAACCGTTCCATGGCGTGCTGGAAACCAGGAACCACGGAATTACGCACAGATACGCCTACGACCTCAACGGAAATATGATCAGGTCCATCGACGGCAGTTTCGAATACACGGCGAGCAATGAACTGAAACTCGCCTACCGGAACGACAAATTCTGGAGCCGGTTTGATTACTCGCCGAATGGTGCACGTTTCAGACAGCTTTCGACTCGCGGCGACCAGACAATTGAAACGCTCTATCTGCCGGGCTTTGAGAGAGTAGTCGACTATTCCCAGCCGTTCATTGATGACTACTTCAATCCCACAGCGGCCGCCGGCCATGCTCGTACCGTTCGATATCGAAATTACCTCTCGAACGGTGCCGGCGTATTCGCCGTCGTCGAGACCGACAACCGGTATGCGCACACCGTGTTTGACGCTCCGCTAACGGCGGGGACCACAAGCACGCAGGAGACCTGGTATCTTCATGCCGACCCGCTCGGTTCGATCCTACGCATCACTGATCAAACTGGCAGATCACGCGCAAAATTCTGGTACGATCCTTGGGGAAAGCGTGAGGCAAAGATAACGGACGCGAACGCGCCGTCCGGTGGCCAGAAGCTGGGCAATTCCTGGAACCGGGGTTTCTCCGGGCACGAACATGTCGACGACTTTGAGCTCGTGCATATGAACGGACGGGTCTTCAACCCGACGCTCGCTGCATTTCTCGGTGTCGATTCCCTGAACCAAATGGTCACCGACACTCAAACGGGCAACGGCTACCTCTATGCGCGCGGCAATCCACTGAGATTGACCGACCCCTTCGGGGCAAGCTGGCTTGGGGATGCATGGCACGCAGTAACGTCGCCTTTCCGGGCGGCAGGCGATGCGATTGGCGCGATTGGCCGGGGAATCGGTCATTTTGCCAGCGAGGCAGGTAAATGGCTTTCAGAGAACTGGCGCACGGTCGTCATTATCGCTGTCGTGATCATCGTGGAAGTCGTGACCGTCGGCGCAGCGACACCGGCGATGGGTCCACTGGCTGCTGGGATATTAGGAGGCATGGCCGCGGGCGCAGTGGGAGGAGGTCTGGGCGCTGCGCTCTACGGCGGTGATTTCAATGACGTACTCGCCGGCGCGATAAAGGGTGCTGTGATAGGAGGGATCTCCGGCGCTGCCTCGGCTGGCATCGGCCAATATTTCCAAGTTCCGCCGGGCCAGCAGCTGAGCACAGCTTCTCAGGTCGGCTCTGTTGCTGCCCATGGAGTTGTCGGCGGTGCGAGATCGGCAATGGAAGGCGGTAAATTCTGGACCGGTTTTGCAGGGTCTGCTGCAAGCGCTGCGGGTTCCGCCTATGGTCCACAGTTTACCAGCGAGGCTGCAAGGACCGTCCGAGCCGGATTGGTTGGAGGAACCACGTCCGCTCTCTCTGGCGACAAATTTGTCAACGGCGCCATACTGGGGGCTTTCTCTGAATCTTTCCGGACTTCAGTTCAGAATGCCAACAGTGGCCGGGGGTCGATCCTTGGAAAGATCTGGGCACTTCCTAATACGGTAATCGGTTTGGCCGTCGGCGGCGCAGGATATGCCGTTTCATACCTGGGTTATGCCCTCGACCTTCAGGAGAATGCACCGGACATCTCATTTGGTCGCAACAGCATCCAGTTCACGGACAACGCATCCATGTTCCTCGGAGGCGCCATCACCCTCGGCAACGTCGAGATCTATGCAGGAGGGGAAGGCTCGGGCGCATCTCCGCTGAGTTCCGGATGGCACGAGGTACAGCATTCCTACCAATCGGAAATGCTTGGACCTCTTTACCTCCCGGCGAACGTCTTGAGTATGGGTGCCGGTTTGATCGTCAATGGCGATACGCACGGATCGAGCGCATTCATGGAAACCGGACCTGGACAGGGAACGCGCTGGCCATGGCAATGACAATCGCGACGCCGCGGAAACACCGTCTCTAATCTTGGGCGCCCGTTGCCCGCTTCCGAATACGTCTCCGTTTTTCCATGCTTTCCTGATCGAATAATGGGACTGTCCGACATCACATGAACCTAGGGGCGCCAAAAATGGACGAATGGATTGATCACGTCCCGATGCGGGGCATCTTTTATTCCTACAAGGGGGGTTTCGAGC
This sequence comes from Rhizobium sp. NZLR11, assembly GCF_019685115.1. Classification (NCBI taxonomy): domain Bacteria; kingdom Pseudomonadati; phylum Pseudomonadota; class Alphaproteobacteria; order Hyphomicrobiales; family Rhizobiaceae; genus Rhizobium; species Rhizobium sp. NZLR11. The sequence goes on from NZ_JABDWD010000001.1 coordinate 741,976, forward strand.
CCAGTGTCGTTTGGTATTTAATCGTAAGAATGCCCCTGTTCCGGCAGGCGATGGCACCTAATTTGAGATTTTTCGGTGCGATTTTCGGCGCTTGAGGCCCTCCGATCTGACCATAACCTTTTGTGATATTTGGCCTTTTTAGATGAAGCTTGGCCGTAGTTAGCCATCTTTTTCACGGCGGTGAATCTCACATTAAGTGCCAAGATTTAAGCCAGCATCTCGAATTAAATGCCAAGTCTCAAATTAAGTGCCCGGCTATCTTGTTGAAATTGTTAGGAGTGGAATCTTACGATTAAATGCCAAACGACAGATGGCGTCGTTTTTGCTCTCGCTCAACGATGACGTTCTCCCGAACGTTTGGCTCGGAACCAGCGTCGAAAACGCCGATGTTGTGGACAGAATAGCTGCGCTAAGGATCGTTCCCGCGGCAATTCGATTCATCTCGTTTGAGCCTCTTATCGGTTCAGTTGGGACGGTGGATCTCAGCGATATCCACTGGGCCATAGTTGGTGGGGAAAGCGGCCGCTCTGCACGCCCAATCCGCGAAGATTGGATCGACGAAATCTACGTGGTTACGCGTTACCCAGAAACCGCAGCCAGGGGCACGACGCCGTCGGCCGGACGGTAGTTCCATTCTACGCCTTCCTGCCCCAATCCTTGCAAGCTCAAAATGCCACAAGGCAGGTTTCGCGACGCGACCTTTCGGCGCAGAAATTCGGCTTGCGCACGATCATGCGTGGAAAGAAAGACTTGGTATCCACGGTCAGCCACAAGGTTGCAGATGAAATCCGCGAAGGCGGCAGCATGAATTGCGTCATTGTGCTGCAGCGGATCGTCGAGAACCAAGCCGCGCCAGCGCGACCAAGGATATGTCAGGCTGGCAGCGCACAGCATACTTACTGAAAGCGCCGCCATCTGTCCTTCGCTATGCACCAGTACGGGATCGATCTGCCCAACTTCGGTCGGAACTTCTCCATCCTTGGTAGCGCTCTGTTCGACACGACGATTTCGGACATGCTGGTCGATGCCGACCCTGGGGTCGCAAAGAATTGCCCGGCTGACCGATTTCATGAGATTGGCAAGCGGCTTCATATAATTTGCATTGAATTCGGCGACCTCGTCGAGGATCTCCGAACTCGCGACTTGAGCGATGTCTTTCGCTTCCTGTGTAGCGTCCGCAAGCCGCGATTTTGTATCGATCGCGGCCTGTACCTCGGCGCGAAGCTGTGGTCGGTCGCTATTGGGCGCCCCGCTGACCGCTGCACGGAGGTTTTCCAGAGCTATAATGTGATTCTCGACAAGGCTTTTCGCCGTTCTTCCGTCGCGCAACCGTTTCAGAAGATCTTCTGCTTCACTCACTTTCGCCCGCGTCGCCGTGGAACTTATCGTCAGTGACGTCAATCGGTCGGCGTCAGGTTCGTCGGAGCCTTTGAAATTCAACTTACGCCATGCTTCGATCGCGTCGTTTTTCCGTTGGGACGCTGCACTGATCAAATCGGCGCCTTGCTGTTTGCGAACGGTCGCCGCAGTCGCCGCAACGTCCAGAGAAGCAAGGTCCTGCTCAACGGACTCGCGGGCCGATGACGCTTGCTCGCTCGCTGCTTCCTTGGCCAAAAAACTCGCTTCCGCGCGACCCAATGCGTCCTCAAGCTGATCTCCACGTGGTGAGCCCGCACCGAAGACCTGATCATATTGAGCGACGGACTTAGAGATTGTCTCAAGCGCCTTGGCCGCAACATCCTGGTTATGGGTGGCGGTTGTAAGCTCGGCCTGCGCCTGATCGCGGCGCCGAACAGCAGCCGCGTGGGCTCCTCCAGATGCAAATAGGGTGCCGGATAGTTTGTTTCGCCAATACCACTTACGCTGTCTCAGCCACGCAATATCCGTGGCGCTTTTCGCGAGCTGGTCATGACGGAGCTTTGCCGTGACGGTGTCGGCGGTCAAACCTGCGTCAAACACCCTGGCCCCGAGGTCTATGTTTGCCTGCTCCTCCAAACGACGCTCGTCGTGCAGATCGTTGCGCCGCAGTTCGAGCGCGCGAAGTTCGCCGAGCTTACCCTTCGCCAAATCCCGTTGCCGCGTCAGACCGATCACCTGCGATTCCTGCGCAAGCACAAGCGGTGCCAGCCGTTCAGCGGCCCCAGCCGCGCGGCGCTTCAGTTCTCCTTCGATGTCGAAATGGGTTGCGCAAACAGGGCAATCACAGGACTCGTGCGTCAAGTTTGCCGCCACGCTCGCAACAGCGCTCGACATCGCAGTCACAGTCGTTCTGAGTTCGGCGAGAATCTTCTCTTGCCCTTCGACAAGCTCATCGAATGATGTCAACTCGCCATTGGCCCGCGCGATATCGTCATTGAGATTCGGGCTAGAAGCTTCCAGCGCTTCAATAGACGACCGTAGCTCGGCAATCCTCGCATCCCGTGTCATCCAAGCGAGAACATTCTCCCGCTCGGATTGCGCAAGTTTGACACGCTCATCCAGTCGGCCGACATCACCCTCGATGCGGCGCACAATCTGCAGGCGGCGTTCAAGCGACGATAGTTCCCTTGTCTCGCCCTCCAACTTGGAGCGAGCATTTACAACGTCAGCGTCCGCCGTGTCCTTTCTCTGACCAAGCAGAGCGGCAGACTGGAGTGCGTCCTTCAAACCTTTGAGACGGTCACGCAGGTCCCGAGCATTCTTCGCAGCCAGCTGGCTGGCATTTTCGCCATCACTTGCCTGGGAAAGCGCTGCCTCAAGGTCTTGGCGCTTCGCCGCAAGGGAGGTAATCTGAGCGTCGATGGCTGCGGCGGCTACCTCCAATTCCGAACATTGGCGGGACGCGTCCTCCCAGGCAGCGAGCGCCTCCTTTCCGGACATAATGTTGGTCGCCAGGATTCGAGCTTCATCGCGTAGCCCGTTGAGTCGGGTCTCAAGGCTTCCGATCGTCCCGTCATCGAAAGCCGCGATCAGCGACGCTGGTCTAGTTCCAGTAGCTTCCTCCAACAACTGGGAGATAGCCTGTGCCAGTTGCGTTGACGCCTCGTCATTGAGGGCGCCGACGCTCGTGAGACCCGACCACAGGCTTGCCTCCGTATCGAGGAGGTTGCGAAGAGCGGACACCTCTTTGTTGAGTTCGTCGATGCGGTCGGAAAATGCGCGGCTGGCTTTGGTATTTCCCTTTCCGTGCAGCGCCTTGGCTATCTCTTCGACCTGTTTGCTCTGAGCGGCCTCCTTGAGGATATCAAAGCGTTCCCCTGGTTCTCGGTTGGTCAAACGCGACTTCGTCGATTGTCCGAGAAAGTGTGTCAGCAGCAAATAGCTCGACAGTTCGGAAATGTTGCGATCCCAACCTTGATCCCGCAGGAATTCAGCGATATCCGGGATCGTGCCGGCAACGGTAGACTTTGTTGCTCTCGAAGACGACAAAGTGCGCGAGAGGCTGTTGCCGCCCGTGAAGTCTAGCGAGACGCTGGTCGGACCTGGAGCGCCCTCGCGCCAGCGGCACAAGTAGCTGCCGACCTTCTTAACCCCATCTGCATCCCGAAAATGGTCGATCTTGTCGGTCAGCGCCCATTCGAGGCCGTCGAACATCGACGACTTACCGATACCATTGCTGCCGTGAACGACGAGCACGCCAGGTCCGTCCGGAAGACCGATGTCCAGGCTCTTGAACGTCCGGTACTGTTCAAGCCGAATGCGGTTGAGATAAACGCTGCTCATTTGGACGCCTCCCTGGCTTGAACGAGCTCGGTGACTAGGCTTTTGGCGTCATCCTTCAGCTGGTCCGCCTTGATCACCCATTGCTGAGCGACCTTCTTTTCCAGCCCATGCTTTTCGAGAATGCGCTCTGCCAGCTCGTAGGTCTCATCAAGGGGGGCGTCACTGACGGAGCCGACATTCGCCCATGGCATTGCCAGGAAAGTTCTGGCAAGGAAGGTGTTGAAGGACCCCTGCACATCAGTCTTTTTCGAGATCCAAACGACCTTCCGGCAGACAGTCTCATCTCGTTCGAGAAGATCGACCAGGCGCTTCCAGTCGCCTGATGGTGTCGGCGATGTCGCACAGAGGAACAGATGAGCGTTGATCACCTCGCGTTCCAACATGAATGATCGCGCTACGACCATCTGTGCATGGAGCTTCTTCAGCACCAGCTTTACTTGGTCGGCGGAGTCGAGCGCTATCGGGGCGATGACAACAGGATAGTCTCCGAGCCGAAGTCCGAACAAACCGTCGAGCCGCTCGACATTGGGCTGGGCTGGGCGGCTGCGGAAGTTCGGTGAGGTGAAATCGGCAACCTGGTCGGCTCGCCAGTGTAGCGCTTGGGCAGCCTCAACCAGGAGCGAATTTAGTATTTCAGGTGTCATGCAAGCACCCTTTCGCGGTCGTCGTCCTGGCGCTTTCGCCATTGGCCGAATTCTTCCTCGATAGCTTTTCGCCATGTCGAAAGATCTGTGTTCAATGCAGATCGCCAATTAAGATCGTTGCGCACGATGGCCGGCCTTATTCGGCGGGCAACGCTAAGGCTTATGCCTGGGTCGCCCGCATTCAACACTGTATCATCCGGCTCGGTGACCTGCACCTCGGCGCTTCCGGACAAAATCAGTGCGTCGACATCCCATTGTTCGGGTCGGCTCCAATCCGTCAATAAGTCTCCGCCAAGGATTTCCGTGGCCGCCGATCCCAAAGCTAGCCCGTCCACGTCGAAGGTCAAATTCCCCCTTTGAACCCCCGCCGGCTTCAGAGGCTCGCCGAGATGTGTAGCGAGGATAAGGATCAAAGCGCTTGCCATTCGCTCCGCGGTGCTGGCGTCTCCATCCCAAGGATCAGCTTTGATGGTGCCGATGCTTCCCAGCCAAGCCAAGAAGTCGCGGCGAAGAGCAGGTGATGCGTCGAGAGTCGCGCGCCAATCATTCCACGTAGCAAGCGTTGCTTGCAGGACATCCTGAGCGATGTGCCCAAGCCCGAAACATTTGCCGGCTACCTTGGTTTTTGAGAGCGTAACATCCAGCTGGCGGACAAGGGATGCATCAATGGACTCGCTGATGCAAAAACGGCCAACCTCGCAATAGGGATAACGTGACGAACTGGAGTGGGCGACAGGCGCAAACGGCAGCTTTGCCTGCCAGCTCGATTTCACGGGGGCGCCGACGCTCAGCGATATTTTTCCATCGCTTGCTTTGCTCAATCTGACAAAGTCATCGGCCTTAACCCGATCCATCGGCGCATCCATTTGGATCGTGATCGACACCGGCGCGGTTTCGCACTGCTCGACGAGTTCTCGAAGTGCGACCTTGCCACGCTCCACCAAACTCTGTGTCGCCCTATCCCAGCCGATGATGATTGTTGATGCTTCATGAGCAGTCTGGCCAGCGAGCTGTTGCTTTACCGCACCATCCGCCAGCTTTTCGAGATGCCGCTCGTAGAAGAATGTGTAGGTCTCTGCGTTCAGCGTCGGAGGCACGAGGAGGCCAGGATGCGTCTTAAACCTTTCAAGGGACGCCGCCTCAAACGCCTCGAACAGCTTTTCGGCTGGGAGATATCGTGCCTTCTTGTCGGGGCCATGACGCAGGATAACGTGGTTGAACCGTTCTGAAAGTGGCGTGCCGCCAATCGATATCCCAACCGCTTCTAATCCGTCATCGTGCGTTATAACGTCCGAAATTTTCCCGATGCTGCGGCGCACGCTGATACCTGCCTGTCGAGCAGCAGCCAGCACCGCAAAGACCATACATTGATTGAGTTGCGCTGCGCGGCCAAGAGAGAGGAGTGGCCCGCTCGTATTGATGGTCAGCAGACGGTCGCGCCGAAGGAGAGGCGTCAGACTATCAAGGATTCCGCGCTCAAGCAGTACTTGGTGGAGTTCGCCCTCATATACAGGTTCAAGGTCGGCTTCCGGATCCCGGTCTTCATGTGCGGCCAGCACGGTTGTCCTCAGACCGCCCTGACCAAAATAGTTCAGAAAGGTCTCCGTGAATTGCACATGCTCAAACCCTTTTATCATCAGATTGAGAATGTCCGTCAGTGCTCCATCGCCATTGCCGCTCACGAGATAGCTGGCAGGAGCGTTGGGCTCTACCGCCGCCGTACCAACGCCTCTCTGCTTCCAATAGTCATAGACATCGGCAGCCCCGGCTTTCTTTTCCTCGCCGAAGCCCATGGCCAGAATGACGTGCTTTACGACATAACTTGAGCCGTTATCGAAGTTCAGCCTCCACTCTGATCCCTCCGGGGCGAGGCTCGTAAGTCTGTGCCGCTCTTTCCAGAAAAGTTTTTGCTGCAGTCGCGCCCTGTGACCGTGAAATTCCTGGACAAGCTTGGCAGCGACAGCACCACCAGTATCCAGCTCCCAATTAAGGAAGGGGAGGGCGGCGTCTCGTTCTAGTGATCCGAGGGACGGCCATTCGTAGATGTGAGGGTGGAGAAGCCGTGGCGAATCGCTTTGCAGCTGAAACACCTCGTCGGCGGGATCGAACAAGGTCACACGGCAATCGAGCAACGCCAGCGCCAAAGCACAGGTGACGCCCGCCGCGCCCGCCCCGATAACTGCAACAGACCCGTTTGTGTCCACCTTACCGCTCTCGTGCATCGCTCTGACCAGTTGCAGAGCACGAACTTGTTGCGAATAAAAAGTGATACGGCGGTCAAACGTACCGACGAAATAGAAGCCCTCTACTCCGGGTATCGTCGCGGATGTCATCCAGTTATTGAGATTGTCTTCAGCCAAGTTCATGCGCGCACTGGTTCAAGTTAAATGAAAGCGTACGCGCATTAAAGACGCCGCTCCCCGCCATTATTCTTCGACGCAACTCGAAGTTTCATGAATGTCTTGGCAGTAAATTGGCCGGGATGCAATCTCCGGAGAACCGAACCTCGGTTGGTAGCGGACAAGACCGCAAATCGTTGGCCTGAAGGCTTCTTCGACGCATCGCTTCGCGACATCGATCGCGTCGGCGGCATCCAGGCGAGTTGCGCGGTGAGGATTCAGGAGACAGAGCCAGCAGCTGCGAGCTGATCGAGTTCGGAAGCTGAGGGAACCCGACCCAGATCGACCATCTTGCGCAGCAGTCCAATCAGCAAGCCGCTCGCAAAACTATATGCTTCCGAAAGCGCCGTGGAGTCCGCACCCGTTCCATGAACGACTTTCGACCTGATATTGTAGGCCTTTTTAACGTCAGCAAAATGAGCTGATTTCCCGGAACTGTCGCCATCATACAAAATAGCTGCATGGAGCGCGATGCGACGGCTAAGCTCCGCTTCGACACTCAACAACCCTTCGATTCCCGCCCAAAGCAGCATGATTTTAGCGTCGTCATCGAAGAGGTAGTGAGCGTTATTGTAATAGCGCATCGACGTCTGAAAACGCTTATCTGCAAGCAAACGGTCAAATCGTTCTATGTTTGAGGCAGCCCACAGCAGCTGATCCTCTTTTATTGCGTTTAACTGAGTGAATGGCCGGATTACCATGTTGCGATTTGCCAAGGTGAACCTCCGGTCAGCGTTGACGCTATATAATGATATGCACGGCGACCGACTTGCTAGCGCGAGGAGACTGAAAAGCCAAAGCGCATTCCACGCCTTCCGAGCGAGCGCTTCTCCGCCTGCCGGATCTTCGATGATCAGAGAAAAACTCGCAATGCGCTCCATCAGAAGGATGCTCGTACTCGCGTGCAGCTCTCCCATGGTTGTCGCAATCGAAAGCTCCTGCCTAGGCGTGAGCGGAGAAATAGCTATACCAGAACCAAGCGGAAAATCGTTCGCCACCGTCAGCCCATGACCCACGATGCGAACATAAGTTCCTGCTCCTGCCTCTACGCTGACCATAAAAATCCCTCGCATTTCTGGGCAATGCTAGCCAATTTGAGAATAGCTTGCCAGCAAATAGGTCGTTTTCCGGACGTGATGGTGCGCAGGAGGTCACTTTGCTATCGTGTCGGAATAAGGGGAGGATGGTAATGGAAGAACAGATTTCGCATTACATGTTGCGGATGGGAAAATTCGAGTTTTTCTTGGTGAGCATGGATATCAATCTCGCGCACGTCGATGGTGCGAACCAAGCCATAATGGGCGTGAACTGGACACGCGTCGCCCAGCTTGTCGAAAATTACTACCCATTCGCACAGTTCGATTTCGACCATCCTCCCATCCGGATGTTCAAGGAGACGGCACCCCAGTTTCTTGTAAAGTCCCACCATGGTGGCTTGAAATGGGATAGTGACGACGTAGTTATCGACTCGTGGGACAGGTTGTTTACGAGGAGTTTTGCGCAACTGCGGAACAATATCGCGCACGGCAACAAGGCCTTGATGCCCGCCGCCTTTACCAACGAAAGAACTCGCCAGTTCATAGCTGCGGGCCACGAACTTATGGATTTCGTAGGGCAGGCGATCTTCAATCGCAGTGATTGGGACGGCCCGATTGCGTTTAGGTGATCAAACAAAGATCTGTGGACCAGCGCGGACATGTTCAGTCATGGCCGCAACATTGCATAAGCTAAGCACCCGGAGCTTTGCCCCGATCGGAGAGGTGTTCGGTAAAATAATCAATCATTTCGGATGATCGCCAGCCCTTGCGAAAACGACGGTTTTCTTCGAAATCGATCATCGGACTCATGTGAATGAATTGGTCCTCGGCATAGATCTTGGAAATTTCTTCTGGATCCAAGCCGCCTGTGCGCAATCCAGCCATCGTGTTCGCACCTTCAATTGCAGCGCCGATCATCAAATCCGCGAGTTGCACGGCTGGGCTGCGCTTGGAATCCACCTGCGTCACCTCAGACAATTTGAGAGGGAATTTCAGGCTCGCGATTTCGGCAGTCCGAAATTCGATCTCTTCGCTATGGTCGATAAATTTGCTGATCATGGCGTTGTAGGCAAGTAGGTTTTTGGACTGGTCGTGTTCGACTCTGTACGCTCCGTCGGTCATCGCTTCCATGCGCGAAATGAGAGATTGGAGCACGATCCAGGCGGCGTCGGTGCGCGTGAATATCGCGCAGCAACCCAAGCAGGCGCTCGTGGTTTCCAGGTCGTCGCGAAATAGACCGGTATTTCAGTTCGCCGGCCTGTAGTCGCGGGAAGTAGTTGCAAATGAGCCTGGCAGCTTCGTCATCCTCTATCGCGATCGCAGATGCGCCTTGAAAACGCTGATCCGCGTTCAATAAGTCGAAGCCGGTGTAGCCGCTCTCGTCAATTCGGAAGCACTTCATGAACACATCCTTCAAGGCGTCTGCTGCCCAACCAGCACCGAGCTGTTGCAGGAACTCTAGGCAAATTATACTTTCAGCAATAGATTAATCGTTGCATTCTAGTCTATGTTCAACCTTAAAGATTGCAAATTAGACGGAGTCGATTTGAGAGATATCCCCTTCACCCGGCCGACGGTGATCGCCGCAAACGAGTTTCTCGGTTTCGCCCTGAGCACACACACGCAAGTCAATAAGATCGTGCTGCGGCTTGGTCTTGAAGAGGAGGTGGCCGCGGGCAGTACGCTTGGAATCGAGAAAAAGTCGATCTCCTCGGCCGCCTTGTTCTGGCTCGATCCCGCGAGGTGATTGAGACGAGCGAGGGGAAGGTAACAATGGTCGAAGCCTTCGTTCGCCAAGTTGTCGAACACGCATCTGAGCACTCAAGTGAATGGCAGCAGGAAGCTCTTCTCCGGGGTCTGGCGCGAGACGGTTACGTCGTTATCTGGACCGACGGCCGGCAGCCCAATTCGTTGCGGATGGCACTGCCGGGCGAGATCGACCTGCCCGCCGCCGATGACGAGGTCCATCTCTTGCTAAAGCACTTCGCATTTACGACGTCGCTCAGTCATCTGGATCAAGCGGTCGAGGCACATACGCGTGGTGACTGGGCTGCCGCGAACAGTCAGATCCGCACATTTCTCGAAGGACTTTTGGACGAAATCGCTTTTTCCGTCGCGCCAAGCAAAGCCCAGAGCTTGGGATCTTCGGAGAACCGTAGGGCAATGCTTGCTGGCAACGACATCGGATTTCTAGGCGTGAAGCGCAATGAGTGGTCGCCGGACGGTAAAAGCTTCATCCACGGACTGTTCAAGATGCTGCATACCGATGGATCGCATCCAGGGCTTTCGACCGAAGATAACTGCACTTTCCGGCTGCACGTTGCGCTTGTCACAGCGCGAATGTTTCTCCGTCGGCTTCGTGAAGGAAGAATTTAGCGGGGCCGGAGTTGCCGTGAAAGTGCCGACGAGGGCCCTGGGCATTCGCGTTCTTAGATCCGCCAATAGCGTGGGGCGACCTTCGGCAAGTTTGGGGGAAGACCTTCGAAGCCACGGCTCTTGTAGAGATGCGCGAAACCGGCCTGATCGGCACCCGCCAGTGCGAACAAGACTATGTTCTCGTGCTCGACGCACATGGCATTTATAGGAGCGGCGAGCGCCTTTAGTCGCCGGAGGGTCTCACCGGGAGGCGTATCGAGCGCCTCCGCAAAGTCGATCAAATCGAATTCGGCAACACCGCAGCTTCCGATATCGCCATGGCCGTTATTGGCGAGCGACTGCACAACGGCGTAAGCCAGCCGATCTTCGACGGTCTTGAGCACGTCAAACTCGAAACGTTCCTTTAACTTGAGCGCTGCCATGTGACGGTGACCTCTTCGCGAATCAAACCCCGATATCGCCTACATTAACGCTCGCTTCGGCATCATTTGAATTATTAAACGACAATCAACAACGAGCGAGCCAGACGCCTCTGCGATTTTGGAGTGGACCATCCAAATGACGCCGCGAGTCCTGCCTTGCAGTTCAGAGCCAGAACAGGTTTAGCAAGTTTACAATCCTAGTTGGGAGCACGTAGTTTATCCCTGTGCCGCGACCGGGATTGGTGAAGTCAGCGAATGCACGGTAGGCTTCAGTGAATTCTCGCGCTGGCATCTCTGATCCCTGCACCTGTTGTACGAAGCGCATGATAAAACCTGCGAGCACGTCCGCAGCCTGAATACCTACAGACTCCTCAGAGCGAAGAAATCGCATCTCTGCTCGCTCCAAGACGCGGTAGTCGGCATTACGGATCGACCAATCTTTTCCCGCTTGAGCCAGTTCCTCCATCGTCTTTTTGCCACTCTGGAGAATGTGACCGAACTGAAGCTGCTCGTCGTGAACCAACGTTACATCGGCCATTTTTCGCTGACGAAAGAGATTTATTCGGCCGTAGATGTTTGTGAGCGAGGACAGGTTGGGCAGCATCCAAAAGGGGTTTGATGCCTTACTAAGATCAGGGTCGGGAAGGTAAAGATTGACCTCGCCATCCGGCGACCGAGCTCCCTGTTCGAATTCGTCAATCGTATCGCGGACGAACTTCAAGATAAATTCGGCATTGCTGTCAGTGGCGGCTCGACCATCAAGCCAGCCGGCCATCTCCACGAAAGCCGTTCGCGTCGCGGAGATAGAAGGCGCTGAACAGGCGTTTATGTATGACTGAAGCACTGGCAATGGGGCCAGAGCATGGAGATATTCCGCGACATGGTTCTTCATTTCCATGACATCGCGGCGGCCGTCGAATTCTTGCGAGACTGGGGGAATGACAAAGTGATTCACCATCGTCGCGCAGATGAAGAACCGCTTGTCTACCACCTCGACAAAGACTGGCAATCTTCGATGTTGAAGGTACTTCGCAATGTCGGCTGCGACCCCAGGCTTTCCGACCAGCCGCTTTGATTTCAGCTCTGAGCCTTGTATGCGGTGAATCGTGCGCAGGCGTGAGAACTCGGCGGCAAGCGCCGCTTCATTGTCGATTCCGACGGCGACCAAGACGAATATCGATTGATCGCCAAAGCCAAGATTTGCGCCTGCTTTCACAAGGTCGCCTGTATTTCCGCTCTCGTCTAAGAAGAAATTATTGGTCAAAATAACCCGGCGGTTGCGCATCAGTTCTTTTGCAACACTACTTCCAAAGGTTTGGTTGTCTAGAGGCGTTTAAGGGCCGGTACTGTTGGCGCCGACATCGCTGACACAAAACGGCACGACGCGAGCTTGGCGAGCGCATTGGATGGAGAACGAGTTCTCGGATTCATCCCGTTTGATCGTGAAGGAAAGCGCGTCTTCGCCAGCTCTCGTTGCGACAGATTGCCGACAACGCAAGAGCGGCGGACTTCAGTAATCGGCCATGGTCTGTATGAGCGCTCCTCAACCCTGTTCGTCAGATAGTAAGAACGGTCCGCGCGAAGTTGGGCGTAGCGACGGCAAGCCTTGCAAGCAACTCGGCCGTGATCAGAGTCGGCCTCCGATGGTCGCTAGCTTGCCTGTGCGGCACGTCGCTCACTTTTTGACGGCGTTGGTTCGAATAATGCGCTTAGAAATTGATCGGTATGCGCCGCGTCGATACCGGCTGGGGGATCATAGAAGTCCCGAGTATTTGCAGCGATGATCGCAACCGCGCCCGACGCAGCGGCGGCCGCCATCACATGCCGGTCTTTGCTGTCGTTGCGCATCGCTGGTTCAAGCTGCTCCCAGCCATCGACCGTTGCCTCGGGAAACGCTTCATCCATAATGTGGCGCAATGCATCGGCTGCCTCAGCCGGCTAGCCGTAATCTCGCTAGATTGCTTGGCATCTCCTCGAGAATCTTGGATGACCAGTGGATTTGAAAGAGTCCGGCGGCGGCGCAGCGCAGGAGGGTGTCGCGCAATAGCATTGAATTGTGGTGGTGGAGGAGTCCGGACTCGAACCGGAAGCCTGTTACGGCTCAGTATGGCTTGACGCCAAACTGGTGGCACCCACCACCTTCCTCCGGCAATTCACCATTATCCAAGCTGCGCGGCTAAGCAAGAGGCAGGATCAAATCGGGACCTCCTCCTCGAGTGGCTCCACCATCTGGTGATACTGAGCTGAATTACGAGGTTGGAATGGCATCCGATTTGCCGGGGATTCAATCTCCCAGGAATAAACTTGAAACGTCGATGACTTCGGATCGGAAGGAAAGGGCGCGCTCCTTCGACTGATAACCGCATGCGGAAACTGAAACGTCTGAAAATCTTTAAACATCTTCCGAAGAATCAGTCGTCTTGCCTCGACCGTCGGCCCCAGCGTTGTGCTGTGGTGGACGTTGTTATCCCATCGCAAAAGCGGGCTTCGCAATCCGCGATTATCTTTTGCATCAAATGCCGGATGCTTGAAAAGCTTCTCCAGGTCCTTTCGTTTTCCGCCGAGCACGAACAAACAACGGATCTCAAGGTTGGCTAGCATCTCAAGGCGGATGAGATCCCAAAAGATTTTTTCTACCGATGGCATCGTTCGCCCGATCCATTTCGATTCGACAGCGAGCGTGACCTGGTTATCGGCATCGAGGACCACGAAGTCCACTTCAGGACGACGTCCCCTGGACGTCATTTGCTGTGCTAAGACTCGATGCTTGAACTCTGCCACTGTCCGCCCACGGCTCGCGGCATTCAGGATCTGGCCGATAGGATGCGCCATGTACTTTTCGCTAAACAGGCTCGTTCGACTGCATGCTGCTTCAAAGTTCAACCACGCACCTACTCCGTTCGTTAACAACTTGGCATAGTCCATCCAGGCGCCATCCTTTGCTTTGCTTTGAATGTGCGTGAATCGACTTGATTTCAACGGGATAATCAATCTTGTATTAGTGCCAATAACGACACCAGGGGCATTCTGCTGCCTTACCAGGTTCGAGCTAGGCCCTCTTCAACAAAAGTGCGCCCTATAGATCGTCCGCTACGGAGAACCGTGCGGATTGCTCGCGGTCATCAGCTACAACAGCTTTCGATCGCCGAGATGCCGCCACCCTTTGACCTGCGAGAGGCCGAATTGATCGCAGCGCGGATCGTCCCGCATATACAGTCTGCCGCCTAGGCTGAGGGCGAGCCGTCGTCATATGTGCAGACAGCTTGAGGAGCACATTTATTTCCTTGGTAAGATGGAACTGCGACGCCTCCTCGCCTCCTCATGCATGTTGACGGGCGTAGCCGCAAGAACGCGCGTAATCAGGGACGTCAGAAAACGGGCCGGTGAGAGGTCATCTGGAGTTCGTTCTGCGAGAATCGATACCTTTGGCAGGGCCTTGACGACGGCCTCGACTGTGCTTTTGGCGAGGTGCGCGATTTCACCCTCGGTCGGATCCGTTATCGGCTGTGGGCCCGGCTCTAATATGCCGTCGGTGGGTTCTTCTTCATCGACCGCCGGCTGTACCGGATCAGTGGAGTATTCCATCAACACCAGGCAGGTGGAGTGGTACGCATCGTCCTCACGGCCAAGCTTGGACAACAGGTCAAACAACCATTCTGCCGTCTTGGGTTCCTTTTCCAAAATATCAGACCGCAGACCGAACAAGAAACCTAGTGCCGCAAGGGGATGGCGCAAGCGAAGATTCTTGGCGTCGCCGTAGGACTCCTCGATTCGGTTCGGCGCATTTTTTCCATATGAGGAGTCCATTCGCTTCGTAGATATCAGCAATTCTGGGCCGGTTACCCAATCCGTGATGATGACATCGACTTGCTTCAGATAGTTTTTACCCAAAATTGAAGCAGAGGAGGAAGTCACGCCGGGAATGGACGAGTTCGAAGTCAAATGGGATTGGGCCTTGGCCCGTATCGCTGTGGGAAGCGACTTGACGAAAGCCGAGACAGGCGCGGGAAGAACCCGCGGATTAGCAGGCCTTGGCCAAACCTGGTCCGTCCCGAAGCCAGCCCTTCGAAGTTCATAGCTGAGCCAGACATCGAGGGCGAGGGCAGGCACCCCTGTTTGCGTCCCGACTTTCAGGTGCAGCGGAACACCGAGCAGAAGCGCAAGGGTGTCGTAATCGGGATTGATGAACGGCTGGCCGTCAGTTCCAAGAATCCATGGATCGTTGTGTTTCCCGCTAAGTGCGGCAGCTTCGACGATATGATCGAATATTTCCCACGCTTCTGCTTTCGAACTTGGTTTAGCGGCCACTTGCTGACCTCACATTGCGACGGTTCGCCAGTTCCGCGCGTGCATTCCGGACGGCTGCCATTTGTGTTGCCGAAACCTCGCCGTCGACCAACAGTACCTCGTCAACCAGTTTGACGGCATCGAGCAGCCGCCCTTTGTCCAGAAGCTTTCCAACGCTACGCTTGATCTTGCGAAGCTCATCGGCGCGAGCGGCAACCAGAGTCGGCGAAGGCATGGCCCACACGTCGGCCTCCTTTGGCTCGATCTTCAGGATCCCGCCACCATACGCGCGTCCGACCATTTCGGCATGCAACAAGGTGATTGAGTTCAAGCTGGCGACCGGAAGGAGCTCGCTGCCCAAGGCCGTATATGCCTCGTTCAGGTAAACCCCATGCACCGAGTTAAGGTGACGAGCCTTGGCCGAGTTTTCCGTAATCCGGGGGGTGTCCGCATTCATACAGGTCAGTAAAAGGTCCGCGGGTGAAACGAGCGGCACCCGGTACCAGGTCTTGCGGACCCGACATTTATAGGCGGTGTCGACGCCTGTCCTGTGGCCGTCGGCAATATATGCCGCAGCAGCCCTGGAAGGCGGTTCGTTTGGATAAAACAGGTGGATCGCGTTGCCCTCTTCACCGAGTTTCTTCAGCTGGGCACTCGAAAGCGAGAGGCCCCGCAAATGCGAACTTCCGGGTGGCGAAAGGCTGAGCAACTCGTCTGGGCGAAGTCCAAGCTCGGCTACGCGTTGGGGGGAGAGTGTGAAGTATTTGTTGTTTCCAGTTACCATTCCGAGCGTTGTGTCGCCCCAGGTTTCCAGGTCGGTGTAGAGGCCTGCTGCCGAGAGAGCCTGCAAAAGATGCACTGCGTCGATATCGACGAGACTGCTGGTCCACTTGCCCGCTGGGTCGGCCGGTGTCCAGCTCAGTCCCGGGCCTAAAGTGTCGAGCGTTGCAGCGTTCTTGGTTTGGCGGATCGTTGCGAAATCCGTCGGCCCCTCAAGGTAGCCATCAGCGAGGAGAAGTACGACATCCGCTTCCGCCTCCGGGAACACTTGCTCATCGAATAATACAAGCTGCACGTCGCGGAATCGACTGAACAGGAACTTGCGGACGGGAGCGGCATAGTTCACCGAGAGCAGTTCGGCGGGCAAGACGAAGGCCAGCCGGCCGCCTTTCTTAAGGAACAACGCCGAGTGCACGGTGAACGCAGCCCAACTGGATGCGAGCCCCGTGAGGGAAATGCCGCCCCTGATGGCCGCCTCCCGGGCACGGGCACGGGCTTCCCCCGTAAAGTCCTGATATCGGATAAAGGGAGGATTTCCGATGACGGCGTCGAACGCCGGATCAGGTGTGACGGCAAAGAAGTCGGACAGTTGGATATCGGCCTCGCCCCCAGAGTCAGCGACCCGCTTGCGGGCAATATGTGCGCTGTGGGCGTGTATCTCCACGCCATGAACCATCGGGCGCGAGCGCGTGCGTGGAGCGAGGTCACGAAGGCGCTCGACCGCGGAAACCAGGAATGCAGCGTCGCCAGCAGCAGGCTCGAGCACACGATTATCAGGCGCGCGAATGGCCCATTTGGAAATGAAATGGGTAATCGCTGAAGGCGTGAAGAACGCGCCTCTCTCCTTGCGGAGGACGGGAGTGTCGATAGGGTCGCGATGGGTAACGAAGGTCACGGCTATCTCCCGAATCGTGCACGCATGGGTTCGCTGTCTTGCCGCTTACCTATCCTATAGAGATGAATTTCTGTCTACTCTTTGTTCTTATTTTCAATCTTCCGATCCAGGGGAAAATTGCGGCAAGCCATAGTGAAGCAATGGCCTACTCCATTCAGAACTATCGTGCGCCTATGGTCGGTGCATCCTATCGCATTGAATCAGGCGTTTAGCGCACCGCGGGTTGATGGTTCGTATCCTTGTCATTTCCAACCATTTTCAGAGCTCGGCAAGGCGGAGGTGAAAGATATTAAGGCCTCGAACTCTGGCGCGTGGAGACACTCCATCGTGAAATAAAACTATTATACAGCTGCCATTGTAAATGCTCGTTATACGAGTATATTCGCGTTATAGTATGTCTTCACCAATACGACGCTGACTTTCTGGCCGGGGGGCTGCCATGTCTGACGAAAACGTTCGAGTGACCAGCAAAACTTCTTTTTTTAAGCGCATACCCTGGTGGGGTTACACCGGCGCGGCAATTGTTGTCGTGGGACTGGCGTTTTTGATCTTGCCGGCTGTCATTCTCAATATGGCTCTCAAGGAGCTGAACAAGGCGGGCATCGAGCGGACTGTCGAAGACATACGTCGTGGCGCGATTGCTGCCGGTGTCACGTCGTTATCGACGATGCCGCAACCCGACACGCTGCTCCGGCTGCAGGCTGACGATCTGCAGAGGCTCGTCGATGCCAGCATCTCCGTTGCGGACAAGACTATTCCGGTCAAGCTGACCGGCTTGACGGTGGGTCCGGACAACCAGGTAATCGGCATTGCCGCCAAGGTCGATGGTCGTCTGGACGACGGCACGGAACTGACCGGCACGGTCAACGGCGCCGCCACCCTGTCATTCGTGGACGGCGACCTGCTGTTGCAGCCGGCCTTCGACCGCATCACGCTTAACACCATCAAAGTCCCAGGGTGGAACTGGCTTCCCGGCCAGATCGTCGGCATTGCCAATCCGGCGATCGCTCAAATGCTTGCTAGGATCAATGGTGCGTTGCCGCCGCAGACGGTCAAATTCCTGCCACCGGCCACGGAAGCGAAAACGGTTCGGGTCGGTGACGTCGACATTGTCATCCCAGCAATCGTCCCGACCACCCCCGCAGTGCTGATCGCCACCGACGGCATCGTTGCTGTGTCCCAGCTGCTGCCATCGGAAAAGGCTGATGCGCCGAGTGGTGATACCGGCGATCTCGCTTTCGAGGCGTACCGGAGAATGTTCCTGAAACGGATTGAACCGCAGTTTCCCGCCCCGGTCACGAAAACAACAGGGCTCCATTTTGCCGACCGCCTGCTGGACGGGATTCTGGGAGGCTACAGGGCGCCGGCCGATGTCGAGCCGGTCGTTAATGCCGCGGCCGCAGCAAACTCACAGGTGCTGAACGACGTCAGGGGTCCGGATGTCGTCGTTTTTCTTTCAGGAGATCAGTTCGTCAAGACAGCCGGCGACGCGCTCGCGTCTGCGTTAAAGAAACAACCGGCTGGCGAGGTGACTTGGAAGGACGTCAAGCCGAAGCTTATTGACGGCGCTATCCAGGTCGAGGCAATTGCCGACGCCCGCATCCCTATAGGGGATGGCCGTACGCTTGTCTCCAGCTGGCGGGTCGTTGTCGTCGCGGTTCCCAATGCCGTGCCCGGCAAGAAGGAAATCCGCATCGTGCCACGCATTGGCGCCGTGCAACTCCTGACGATCGATATCGGCGACAACACGCTAGACGTGGCGCAACTCGTGCCACTGGTGAACCAGGTCGCCGATACGCTCAAGAATACCGTCAACTCGGTTCTGCCCGCGATCCCTGTAAACCTGCCGGTGCTTGCACCCCAGGAGGTGGAGCTCAAGCCCAGCGATGCCGATGGCCTTCAAGTCCGGTTCACGCCGGAAAGATTCTCGCCGTCGGCCATCACCGTCGATCGCGTGGTCGCATCGATCGGTCCTCGTGGATTTTGGCTGCTGGGCGATGTGTCGAACACCGCAACCGGCGACACACGTCCGAACCGCGTGTCAATGCCAATCCCTGAACAAACGACGCCGCAGGATATCGAAAAGGCCGCCGTCAAGCTGGTCGGGGATCGTTATGGCCCCAGCCCCACTGAACCTATCTTCGGGTTCGTGTCCTGGGGCCGCTTTGCCGAGATCTTCAACGCGGACTGGGCGCGCTTGCACCCGCAAGCCGGGTTGACCTTCGACACCGGCACGCAACCGATGGAAACGCAACGCATCAACCTGATGGATTATGCCCGCTTCGAATGCCATCGCAAGCACTGCGAGCAGGCCCGTTGCGAGCAGAGAAGCTGCTCTTTTTCGGGCTGCAGCAGAAATGGATGCAATCCTTCATGTCCTTCGGTCAACCTCTGGGTCGGGTCAGTCGAGGAGCCGGGCTGTGTGATCAGACGCCAAGCGTGCAATACGGCCGCCGACATCGCTTACGGAAGCTGCCAGGCCGGCGCAAACGCGGAGAAGGCCGGATGCGACGCCTCGGCGGTCGCAGACAAAGCCGCCTGTGACATCAAGTCGAACGCTGACCTGCTGGCCTGCAATGCTGGGGCCGAGACAGAGATGGCGCTGTGCGGTGCCAAAAAACTGCTGACGAACGGATTAGCGGAGATCAGCGGGGTCGGCGCCATCGGCGGCGACTCCCGAATCCGCGCGACGGCGCAGATCGACGCGGCCGGCCTGCAGCTCGACACCGCCA
Source organism: Rhizobium sp. NZLR11 (assembly GCF_019685115.1). Classification (NCBI taxonomy): domain Bacteria; kingdom Pseudomonadati; phylum Pseudomonadota; class Alphaproteobacteria; order Hyphomicrobiales; family Rhizobiaceae; genus Rhizobium; species Rhizobium sp. NZLR11. Next base: position 761,250 of record NZ_JABDWD010000001.1, read on the forward strand.
AGCCGGGCGGTGTCCTTAATTCAACGATCACAGGCAGCGTTACCGGAAATATCGGGCTCGACTGGACACCCTATGACATCGCCGGCCACCTTCTGGTCTGCCCTGTTCGTGGCAAGATCTTCGTTGAGGACACGGCGCATTTCCAAAACCCGGCGAGGCCGGTGACGCTGTCAATCCTTGGTGAGGGCCAAGTCCCCGCCGACGAGGACCCATTGACCGTGGATTTGGCGGTCAAGATCGCTGGGTTCAGAATTCCGGTCACGCTCGATCACGGCCTGCTTAACGCGCTCTATGCGCAAAACCCCCAAATCGCAGTCACCTGCCCGGTAGCAAGCTCCTTGCTGGTGCCAGGACTGGTCATGGGTGGATCGTTTCGGGCAATCTCGGAAAACGATCTTGCCAAGGCACTGGCGGGACCGACGCCCAGCCTCGCCGTTTCGCTATTTGTCAACGCCAATGACGACGTCAAAGCCGGGATGGGCGTGCTGTTTGGTGGCAGCTTCAGCATTCCTGTGGAGGAACAGATCATCCCCGTTAAAATCAAACAGGAGAGCCTCGACATCTTCGGCACGGAATATCGCTTCAAGCCCTCTATCGCCAACGACAATTTCCGGCTTGTCTCGACCGGAGCGTCTACGAAATGATCCGGCAGGACGCTGACTTGCGCGCTGCCCGTCTTTAAGCCAAGTTATTGGAGCCGCTATGCCACAGGAGTCAGTTGAAGAGGAACGAATGGAGAAGGCAAAGGCGGTCGAGCGGGATCTCAAGCGGTTCGACGAGGCGACGGCGAGTTTCGAGAAGACGGCACTGCTGCTCGGCTTCGTCAACCTGTTCCTAGCAATCTGGGTGCGGACATCGGGTCTGCAGATCAATCCCGGATCCGCCGTGGGTCTTGGCATTGCCGGTTTCAACGTCGGTTACGCCATCGTTTTCGGGCCGTTGATCGCTGTCGTGTCGCTGGCTGTCTTGATCTCTCTCCTCCACCGACGCGGCACGCTGAAAGACGCCGTCACAGGAACCTCCGGCAACAGCGCGCATCTTTCACCTGGCGACAAACTTGCACTCGCCAATTATGAGGCCCCAGGCAGTGACCGCGTCTCCGTGTGGGTCAACCGGTTGTGGCGCGGGTTCTACTATTTTGTCATACCGCCAGCGGCCGCCTTGGTAGAGCTGCTGCGCTATTGTGATTTCGTACCGTCCGAAAGCGCGAAGGACGGCGGCTTCTGGGACCGCATCGGCTCGCTGTTTTTCACCACCAAAAGCTGGGAAATCCGGCCGATCCTTCCAGATCACGCTCTGGAGCAAGCTTCCAACCTTATGGCATCGTTGCCCTACGTCTACGCGCCTTTGCAAAGCTGGATCGAGCTTGGCCTTGTTCTGCTCTCCTTCGGGCTCGCGTGGCATGCCGCGAGGAAATATTTCAATTGATCGCAAGTGCATCGAATCTAGCTCTCGATTGCCGCTGAATGTCGCCTATGTGCTTCTGGGCTGTGACGACTAAATTTTTTAAAGAAAATCAGAGATTTATCAGCAGCGATCAGCATGTCGTGGGTTCGGATCCTCTCAAGGCGCAAGAAGCTCGTCCGGTTTAGTCGACAGGAATTCGTGCAACGCTTTTAGCTTGGCCAAGAGTTCGTCAAACGTGATGATCAGCACATCGCGTTGGCTTCCGCGGTAGATCTCGAACGACCTCTTCAAGTCGCGCGTTTCCGGCAACCTGCCGATGATCAGGATACAGGGAACCGACCAGGCCTGAATGTGGGGCTGGTCATCGTCTTCCTTCTTTGCCGCGATACCCTTGATCAGCCTAAGCTTCTGGTCGAGGAGCTGATTCACTCCACCCGACAAGTCCGTGGATGGGCCAAAAAGTGTCGGCGCGCGGTAAGGGGGTCTTTCGCCAGCAGCGGGGTTTCGGTCGTTTTGATCTCGACGATACCCAGATTGCCTAGCATTCCCGCCTCTACAAGGTAGTCGGCATATTTCTCGCCGGAACGCTTCAGGCCCATACCTCCGACCGAGGCTTGGTCAGTGTACATAATCACAGGCAGGCCGAAGAGCATCTTCAACACGAAGGGGTTCTTGACGAAATAATCCTGCCAAAATCTCTCCTTTCTTTGGTTTAGAAGTTCCTTTGACATACTCTCTATAAGGACTTGCAGCGAGATGAGTTCGATCTTCTCGCTCAACTCAAACAGTTGCACGGGGTCGTCCTTGGCGATCTTGTCGACCTCACGGATCACCGTTCGGACGGCTGCAGCAGTGTTGGAGTTGCGGGAGCGTGGTGTGCCCTTTTTGACGAGGGCGGACCGCACCGTGTCTTGCAGGTCTAGGGCTGGTCGCTCGAAATCATCAGGCTCGAAATCCTGCACGACGGATGGCAAGAGGCGGTTGCGGAGATAGCTCACCTTTTCCCCGTTGGCGAACCTCACAACTGCGTCATGTGCGCGATTAATATCCAGCCGTACGTCGTGATAGATATGCTCCGGCAGCCGGATCTCCTGTCCGTCGATGGAGATCTTGTCGTCACTGCAGATGGTAAGCCCAGCCGCGCCTTCCACTTCATCGAATGCACTGATGATGTAGCGGATCCTGGGATCGACACCGAAGCCTTCGAACGGCCCGCGGTGGAAACCGGTAGGCAGGTCGAGAAACATTCCGAAGCCGACCTGAAAATCCATCGGCGGCTGGTCCTCGAAAGATATCCGCTTAATAGCCCCGTATTTCGTTTTAGCGAAATTGCTGTGATTGGACCGAAGCCACATCGGGTAGGTGGTAAGCAAGCGCGTGGGAAAATCGTACTCGGCAATCAGAAGAGGCCAGTGATCGTCAGCGAAGTTGACGCCTGAGGCCTTGGCCCGCCTGAACGCCTTTTCGCTCAGGTAAAAGCTCAGGTATTGGGTTCCCTCGTCTGGAGTGAGCTCGATCACCAAGGACGACCCGTCCTCAGGATGAACACCGGCATCCACTATCGTTCCGCCGTATGCGGGCTTGTCCTGTAGTTCCCAAATCTCTGGCACGCGCTCACCTCTACCCCAAGTCTTGGAAGCAAAATGCCCGACCGCAACAAGGATTTCAAAATAATCCCCTCACTAACACTCGAACGGTAGCTTCTTGCGCCGCTATTCCGCAGCGGACGGACTCTTGCCGGCCCCGGGACTTCCGAACGTGGCCCGCCGCTTACTGTCCCGGATCTTGTCAGGATCTTCAATCGGTTCAACCGACTCGATGTATTCGCTAATATACTCTGACGGCAGACCGTGTTCCCTGCCGCCTGCAAGCACAAAGTCCTTGTACCAGCCATAGGGTTTGAGGCTGTCGTCGATGTAGTCAGGGGTGGCGAGATAGGTAAGGACCTTGCGCCTGCGGCCTTTGTCGTTAATGACCGTGACCGTCGCGTGCTCGTAGCCGTTGCCGACACCTTCGGCCTTATCCAGCTTGGCACGCTCTGCAGGATCGAAGCTGAACAGGACCCCGATCACGCCCCTATCGCTTTCACTGGCAAATGCGTTGCACTTCCCGGATTTATCGGAACTTCGCTTATGAAAACGGAGCGAATGACCCGGCAAGGTAGCGATGCCGAGTGGCTTGCAGCTCGGCATGCGTTCCCGCAGCCGGGCGGTCGACATGTTGGACCCGTAGGCAAAATAGACGACGTGCTCCGGGGGCCCGGTCTCTGTCTTCCTCAGTGGCTCGATCGTGGCATTTCCCGGCTTCAGGATCATGCGTAGCGGTACGGTCATTATACTGCACTCGTCGGTTTCTTCCCCTTCGAGTGTAATGATGGGGTGTCCATCCTCGAGGTCGAGGATAGGAACCGGCCTGCCGGCCCATCCGCAGTCGGCGCAGCGCGGTCGTTCCCAGAGTACATCGGGTGCCTCAGTATTTTCGCCATGTTCGGGTTCGAGATGCGGAGAGCCGCAGTTCGGGCATTCGAGAGGCACGCCGCGCAACTCGCGAATGATCAATGATGTCGCCATGCCGATGGCGTGTTGGATCAACGATTGCGCCATCTCGGCATCAATCCAGGTGGCCGACTTTGAATGCGTCAGCCAATTTGAAAACGTCCATGCGGACTCGAGCGCACTCTTGAGGGCCCCGCGACGCTCCTTGTTGGTGTCGCCCGGTAGAAGATCGTTGCAGATGATCTCAGTCCACGCGCGGAAGTTGGCACGCTGTGGCGGTGTGTCTGTCCACGTTGCCGCGTCCTGCGCGACGCAGATCAGCTCAAGTAGCGCCTCGCGGCAGCGAACCCCGACCGCCTGATAGTCCGAGAGGTTCTGCGCCTGTGTCACGACGGTGCCAGCTGCTTCCATCTTCTCGAAGACGGGACCGAACGGAAGGACCCGCAGATCGCCTTCCTGTTGTTTTTCCGTGCGCGGGATGCGGAGCATCAGCCCAATATGGAAGGTCAGAGCAAGGTCCATATTAGGGAATTGCTCCTGAGAGTAGAGGTTTGTGCCGCCGGTGATGACCCACCAGCGATCCTTGTTGGTGTGGATGTCCCACACGTCATGGCGAGTGTTGAGAACAGCCTCCGAGTAGACCTTCTGCATGAAAGTCACTTCAAGGTCGGGCGCCTGCCATTCAAAATATTCCCGGACTTCCTCCACTTCGTCTTGGCTAGCTTTCAACATCGTCTACTCCCGCGACGGGCTAGTCGCACCGCGCCGCTGCTTGCGAAAGCCCCATCAATAGACCGATGTCGCTGAGCTTTCAAACCGGCGCGGTAACGCGGGATGTCCGCGTTGGGCCACCGTGAGTCGCACCGGGCTGAAATGTCCGCTTCAGCCGATGAACTCCACTCCGGTGATGTCATCGATCCCGAAGGCGCGTGGCTTGCGCGTAGCTCCGAACCCCGTCAACATAGAGGATGGGTTGTCCATCGGGCGGGTTGAGAGCATCCTGATTTCGAAGCTTCATAATAAGGACTTTGGGGCGATGGGACGTCCTCGGTTACTTCCGGATAGATCATTCCCCCGCTACGCCTACTTGCCGGGCAAGGGTCCACATCCTGTCCGTGATCCTGGAGGTCACAGCTACCGTGTTCAGGCCGTTTTGGTTAGCGCGTCTCTCGGCTCTGAGGAGTTCGCGTGGGGCCAGGATCTCTTCAATCACGGGTACTACTGGGAAGCCCACGAGGCGTGGGAAGGACTTTGGCAGATTGCAAACAGAGGAAGCCCGCTGCGCGACTTTCTGAAGGGATTGATCTTGCTATCCGCAACCGGGGTGAAGATCCGGGAAGGCAAGCGGACGCCGGCAATGCGTCACGCCAGTCGCGCCGGCGCGCTGTTGCGAGATCTGACAACGGCGCCGCATGACCATTTCTCGAGCGCCCTAGGCATATCGCCTGGATTACTTGCTGATCTCGCCGAAGCGACAGCTGAGGCCATGCCGGCATCGTGCATGACGACCCAGGGACAGCCTGAACCAGTCTTCGACTTCGTTCTGGGAGACGCGTAGATATTTGCGAATGACTCATCGGGATTTTCGGCGCTCAACGGCAGCCAGTTTATCGCTGCGATCGTGATGACCTGCTTCATGTTGTGCGTCGGATACCTCATCGTGCAGGCGGGCTACTTCCAGGATGGTCATCGGGCTGTCGATGATTGTTTCGCGCTTTTGGCGGTTCTCGCTCGGGAAGTCGATGGGTCGGCTTCCACCGCTTTCGCCGAACTCTATGAAGCAAGCCAGCGGTCGCGTGTCCAGATATTTGCCGAGAACAGCCGCTTCGACATGAAGGACCACCTCAAGACGCGAGGCTATCACCGGTCCGACGGAATCGACGGCCGTCCCAAATCCTGGTGGATCGAGGTTGGCGAAGAAGCGTTCGATGATGAGCTCCGCTATCTCCGAGCCGAAATCTACCGCTATCCCGATGCAGATCCCCCGATCAAACGGCTGACCGCCTTCAACCGGTTCCGAGCCTGATAGCCCCTTCAGCCCATCTCTGACTGAACCCATGCTTTGAGCGCATGGCCGACCTGAGACCTTGTGCCTTATCGACGGGCGTCCAAGGGCCTATATTCCAATCATCGAAACGACGTTGGAACCGAAGCATGGTTGCTGGCGTCAAGAGACCTCACGAAAGGGGATCATCATGGACGTAGCACGCTCTTTCAATAACTGGCGCAAGTATCGTCAGACCGTCACCGAACTCGGCCGCATGAGCTCGCGCGAACTGCAGGACCTTGGTATCGATCGAGCCGACATCCACAGCGTTGCTCGTCAGTCGCTCGCTCGCTAAGCGATTGTTTCCAAGCCAACCTGATTGACACTACGCCCGCTGATGACGCGGGCGTTTCTGTATCTGGCCTGCCACGAAGCCCTGAGTTGGAGATTTCTTTCGTTAGCGAGAGGCCGTGCATTTTCCGCATGGCTGCACTGCAGCAAAGTCTATTTAATGTGCGGAGAGAATGGGTATCTTGGTTTCATCGAAGCGATGCACCTCCTCCCGCAGAGCTTCGATTTCAGACGGCCCACTCCTCCTCCCAAGGGACGTCTGTCGGAACAGCGGCACTCCTCCTCCCAGCCGTTGTTCGGTTCTTTTCGGAAAGCCTGCCGCACCTCCTCCCGCGGCAGGCTTTTTCGTTTTCAGGCCCGGCTGCATCAAAGTCCCAGATCGAGCTGCGGTTCTTGCCCGCTCTCTTCGATGTTGAGCGACGACAGGGTGATCCCTAAGAGCCGCACCGGACGTTTGAACGGGAACACCGAGGCCAGCAGGGTCTCCGCAATTTCCAGCATCTGGTCGACGTCGGAGACGGCTCCCGACCCTGTCTGGCTGCGTGTCGCTTGGGTGAAATCCGAATATTTGATTTTGACTGTTACGGTCTTTCCCGTGATGTCGTGCACGTCGCAGTAGCGCCGGACTTTCTCGGCTAATGGCCGCAGCTCGGCTTTGGCGAGATCGAATTTGTCGATGTCTTCAACGAAGGTGTCCTCCGCGCCGACGGACTTGCGGATGCGATCAGGTCTAACCTGCCGTTCGTCGATCCCACGGGCAATGCCGTAGAAATACGGACCGGACTTGCCAAAATGCTGTTGAAGGAAGGCAAGCGACTTCGATTTCAGGTCAAGCCCGGTTTCGATGCCATGTCGTTTCATCCGCTCGGCCGTGGCCGGCCCCACCCCATGGAATTTCTTGACGGGGAGGGCTTCGACAAAACCTGGGCCGTTCTTCGGCGTGATGACAGCTTGGCCATTCGGCTTGTTCAGGTCGCTCGCCATCTTGGCCAGAAACTTGTTGTAGGAGATGCCGGCGGATGCGTTGAGGCCGGTAACCGCCTTGATCTTAGCGCGGATTTCCAGCGCGATCTCGGTGGCAATCTCCATTCTTTTCAGGTTCTCGGTAACATCGAGATAGGCTTCGTCCAAAGACAACGGCTCGATCAATGAAGTGTACTCGGCAAAGATGTCCCGGATCTGCTGCGAGACCTGCCGATAGACGTCGAAGCGCGGCGGTACAAAGATCAGATCCGGGCATTTTCGCTTGGCGGTGACCGACGGCATGGCGGAATGCACGCCAAAGGCTCTGGCCTCATAACTCGCCGCTGCCACCACACCGCGCGCCGCCGATCCGCCGACGGCCAATGGTAGCCCACGTAGCTCCGGGTTGTCTCGCTGCTCGACCGACGCAAAAAATGCATCCATGTCCAAATGGATGATTTTGCGCACGGGTTGCACGCCACCCATTCCGTCAGGTCCGAGACGGTAAGCCGGCATTTGGTGGACAGGCATCTGACCGCTCAGGTCGTGCTGAGTACTCGCGATCAAAGCAACAGACCTTCCTCGTTAGGCTGCGGTTTGGCCTGTGGCGGCACGATCACCAGCATGTTGCCCGGTAGCGGACGCTGTAGATGGCGGGCTTCATCCCACGGTGCTGTCAGCCAGGTCTCGACTTCTTCAGGCGTGGTCAGGATGGCGGGCATGGCCTTTTGATGAATTGGCGAGACGATTTCGTTGGGGGAGGTCGTCAGAAATCCGAAGAGTTCGTATTCCTGTTCGCCATCCCTGACCTTCCGCACGCCTTTCCAGGGCGTCCAGAAGCCCGCGAAAAACATCAGCGGCCGATCTTCGTTGCCGGCGAACCAGGCATTCGGAACGCGTCCACCCTCGACTTTGCTGGCGGGGTCAGGCTCGGCAAAGGATGTAAACGGAACGACGCAGCGGCTGGTTGGGCCGAGCCACCGGCGCCAGTGCGGCGAACTCACATTGCGAATATTGGTGACGCCGGGATCGTAGTTTTTCACGTAGGCTGGCGGCGACGGCATCCCCCAGGTCGCCCGGGCAATCTCGCGCTGTCCGTCCTCGGCGACGCGGACAATCGGCGCCAGATAGCCTGGATATACATCGAAGGAGGCTTCATTCCAGCCGGCTCGATCCCGGAACGCCTTTGTAAATTGCAGAACCGCGTCGCGCGTGGTCGTCACGTTATAGAGATTACACATTGCCGTCCTCCCATCCAATGCGGGTCAAGGCGAAGTTTCCGACCCTTTCGGATCGCAATCAAGGTTTGAGAGCTCCAACGATCATGTGGGCCGTTGCAGATCGACAGCCATGGCCCACCTCCAGCAAACAGGGAAATCCCGTCCCGCATCTATCCTGCCCGTCAGAGCAGTGCATCTTGTCGCAACCCATCGCCATGCGACGGCGCAGATCAACAAAACGCATGCTGGCGCCAAACTGCTTCACCAGCGCCTTGCGATCAAGCTCGCCCTGTTGCCCGCACGGCTTGCATTGGACGGTAATCACCGGTCCCTTGAAATCTCTAAGCGTCAGCAGGCCGGGCATATCTCTATTTTCTCATCTACGATATTTTTCGTCACATTCCGCATCGAATTGAATCTGCTTGATGAATCGATTGAGCAACAGCCGTCTCGTGATACCGGCTGCAGTCCACCCGATTCTTGCCCGTTGACTCATCGCTGTTTAAAGAACAAAAACAGAACATATCAGCTTTTTTTGGCTATGCAAATGCACTCTTGACGTTGGAAACCGATGCCAATCACTGCCGCCAACCCCGTCATTTCTGAGCTTCAAGACCGCATCCGGCGGCTTGAAGGCGGAGCTGCGCGCAAGGGCGAGGTGCTGTCGTTCGGAATAGCCGAGATCGACGCCAAGCTACCCGGTGGTGGGCTGGCCTGCGGCGCCTTGCACGAGGTGGCCGGAGGTGGCGCCGATGCTGTGCACGGGGCAGCGGCCGCGCTGTTCGTCGCTGGCATCGTCGCGCGAACGAAAGGCGACGTCCTCTGGTGCCTGACGCGGCCGGATCTGTTCGCGCCGGCCTTGGCGCAGGCGGGCCTCCATCAGGATCGAGTGATTTATGTCGAGGCCGACCGGGAAGAGGACGTGCTCACGAATTTCGAAGAAGGCCTGCGTTTTGGTGGTCTTGGCGCCGTCGTTGCCGAGCTTGTACGCCTGCCCATGACTGCCTCGCGACGCCTGCAGCTGGCGGCCGAGGCTTCAGGAACGATTGGCATTGCGCTTCGACGATGGCGTCGCCCGACGGAGGCAGCTGATTTCGGGCAGCCGACAGCCGCTACGACACGCTGGCGCATCAGCGTGCTGCCTTCCGAGCCGCTGCCCGTGCCCGGTATCGGGCGGGCGAGATGGCTGGCGGAATTGATCAGAGCAAGAGCGGGAGAAGCCGCAGAATTTGAAATAGGTGCCTGCGATGCCACGGGTCGTATCAGTCTTTCTCCCCACGCTCGCGACGGACAGGATCAGGCGCGCCGATCCCGGAATTTTGGCTGAAACACCGGTCGTGGTCGTTGCGCGCAGTGGATCGAAACGCAGCGTGGCCGCAGTCGACGCCGCAGCCTTCAAGGCCGGCGTCCGGATCGGCATGCCTGCCGCAAAAGCCCAGGCGATGATATCCGGCCTGCATCTCGTCGATGCCGACCCCAACGGTGACGCCTTGGCGGTCGAGCGTCTGGCGCTGTGGATGCTGCGCCAATATACGCCGGTGGTAGCGATGGACAGTCGCGATGGTATTGTAATGGATACCGAGGGCGCCGACCATCTGCGCGGCGGCGAGTTGCCGATGCTGACTGGTCTTGTCAACGCTCTGCGAGGACATGGTCTTCAAGCCCGCGGCGCCATTGCCGACACCTGGGGCGCCGCCCATGCGATTGCACGCGCCACGCGGCGTGAGGTGATTATTGTGCCGGTTGGCGAGACAGCCAAAGCTGTCGTCAACCTGCCAATTTCCAGTCTTCGCCTGTCGCCTGACATCGTCAGCGGCTTGGCCGTGCTCGGGTTCCGGACCGTCGGCGAGCTTTCGGCAACGCCGCGGGCGCCTTTGGCTCTGCGTTTTGGGCCGGAGGTCGGCCGCAGGCTGGATCAGATGTTCGGGCGCCTCGTCGAACCGATCGACCCCATTCGCACGGCGGACCTGATTGAAGTGGCCCGATCCTTTTCCGAACCGATCGGGGCCTCTGAGACCATCGCGAAATATATCGGCAAGCTCGTGGTCGAACTCTGCGCCGCGTTGGAGACGCAAGGGCAGGGCGTTCGCCGCGCGGATCTCATTGTTTACCGCGTCGACAACACATTGCAGTCCGTGCGTGCCGGAACGGCAAAGCCGGTGCGCGATATTCCTCATCTGACAAAACTTCTCTGTTCCAGCATCGAGAAAATCGATCCCGGGTTCGGCATCGAGAAACTGTCCCTGGCCGCGACGATGTTCGAGCCGTTCGAGGAAAAGCAGTCCATCTCCTCGCTGGTCGAAGAAACCATCGTTGATGTGACACCTCTGCTCGACAGTTTTGGAAATCGTGGCCAGCGCATGTACAGGCTGGCGCCGGTCGAAAGCGACGTTCCCGAGCGCAATGTCGGGCGCGTCTCCCCCATTGCCGCAAAACTCGGTCAAGCCTGGCCGACCCGCTGGCCCCGGCCAAGCCGCATGTTGGCGCGCCCGGAACGGATCGAAGTGATTGCGCTCACACCCGACCATCCGCCGGCCTCCATGACCTGGCGCGGCAAGCGCCGGCGCATCAAGCGTGGTGATGGGCCGGAACGTGTATTCGGCGAGTGGTGGGTTCGTTCCTCCGAGATGGAGGCTGTCAGGGACTACTATTCCGTCGAGGACGAGGACGGCAATCGCTTCTGGGTCTATCGCTCCGGCGACGGTGTGGATCCCGCGACCGGAACGGCCAAATGGTTTCTGCACGGGATCTATGGCTGATGCGCTACGCCGAGCTCCAGGTCACCAGTCATTTTTCCTTCCTGCGCGGCGCTTCCGGCTGCGATGAGCTGTTCGCCACCGCCCAGGCAATCGGCATCGAGGCGCTCGGCATCGTCGATCGCAACAGCCTGGCCGGGATCGTGCGCGCCTGGGAAGCGGCCAAGGGAACCGGTGTCCGGTTGGTCGTCGGCTGCAGGCTCGATTTGACAGATGGCATATCGGTGCTGGTCTATCCGACGGACCGGGCCGCCTATTCGAGGCTATGCCGGTTGCTGTCACTCGGCAAGGAGCGCGGCGGCAAAGCCAAATGCATCCTCGATCTGACGGATGTGGCCCTTTATGCAGAGGGTCTGCTCGCCATTCTAATCCCCGACGAGGCCGATGACGCATGCGCCGTCAAGCTGCGTAAGGTGAGAGAGATATTTGGCGACCGCGCCTATTTGGCACTGACGCTGCGCCGGCGGCCGAACGACCAACTGCGCCTGCACGAACTCAACACCCTGGCGATCCGGCACAAGGTCCAGCCGGTCGTCACCAATGACGTGCTGTTTCACGAGCCGGGTAGACGGCAATTGCAGGATGTCGTCACCTGCATCCGCCATCGCACGACCATCGATCAGGCCGGTTTCTTGCGCGAACGCCACGCCGATCGTTTTTTGAAGCCGCCTGAGGAAATGCACCGGCTGTTCAGCCGCTATCCAGAGGCACTCGCCCGTACCCGAGAAATTGTCGACCGCTGTCGCTTCGACATGAGCGAACTGACCTATCAATATCCCGAGGAAGCGATCATCCCCGGACTGACGCCGCAGCAGACGTTGGAAAAATTCACCTGGGAGGGCGTGCGGGATCGATACCCCGAAGGGGTGCCCGACGACGTCGTCACAACCATCAATCACGAACTCGATTTGATCCGCAAACTCGACTACGCGCCTTACTTTTTGACGGTCTACAGCATCGTCCGCTTTGCGCGATCTCAAGATATCCTCTGCCAGGGTCGCGGAAGTGCTGCCAATTCCGCCGTCTGTTATGTGCTGGGGATCACGGCGATCGATCCGGCCGCAAACGATCTGCTGTTCGAACGCTTTATCTCAGCCGAGCGCAACGAGCCGCCCGACATCGACGTTGATTTCGAACATGCCAGACGCGAAGAGGTCATCCAGTGGATCTACAAGACCTACGGCCGGCAGAAGGCTGCCCTTTGCGCGACCGTCACCCGCTACCGCGCCAAGGGTGCGCTTCGCGATGTCGGCAAGGTGCTCGGCCTGCCCGAGGATATGATCACAGCGCTGTCGGCCGGTGTCTGGGGCTGGAGCAAGGAGGGCGTCGGCGAAAAGCAGGTCAACGAACTGAACATGAACATGTCCGACCGCCGCCTGCGGCTGACATTGGAGCTGGCGCAGCAGTTGATGGGGGCTCCGCGTCATCTGGGCCAGCATCCGGGCGGTTTTGTCCTGACCAATGACCGCCTCGACGAACTGGTGCCGATCGAGCAGGCCCGGATGGAGGATCGACAAACGATCGAATGGGACAAGGACGACATCGAGGCGCTCAAGTTCATGAAGGTGGACGTGCTTGCCTTAGGAATGCTCACCTGCATGGCCAAGGGCTTTGCCCTTTTGCAGGAGCACAAGGGTATAACGCTCGATCTCGCCACCATCGAGCCGGAGGATCCGGCGACCTATGCGATGATCCGCAAGGCCGACACGCTCGGCACCTTCCAGATCGAATCCCGCGCGCAGATGTCGATGCTGCCGCGGCTGAAACCCCAGACCTATTACGACCTGGTCATCCAAGTGGCGATCGTTCGCCCCGGGCCGATCCAGGGCGACATGGTGCATCCTTATCTTCGCCGGCGTGAAGGCAAGGAGGCGGTTGTTTATCCCAAGCCCGAACTGGAGGCAGTGCTCGGCAAGACGTTGGGCGTGCCGCTGTTTCAGGAGAGTGCGATGAAGGTGGCGATCGTCTGTGCCGGTTTTACCGCCGGCGAGGCGGATGCGCTGAGGCGTTCGATGGCGACATTCAAGTTCACCGGTGGCGTCAGCAAGTTCAAGGACAAGCTCGTCAAGGGGATGGTGAAGAACGGCTACACCGAGGAGTTTGCCGAGAAGACCTTCTCCCAACTCGAGGGTTTTGGCTCTTATGGTTTTCCCGAGAGCCATGCCGCTTCCTTTGCGCTCATCGCCTACGCCTCCTCCTATGTGAAATGCCATTATCCGGATGTCTTTTGTGCCTCCCTCATCAACGCGCAACCGATGGGATTCTACGCACCGGCGCAGATCGTCACCGATGCCCGCGCCCACGGTGTTGTGATCCAGCCGGTCTGCATCAATCGTTCGCGGTGGGATTGCACGCTGGAAGCGATCAGCGGAACCGATGACCATGCCGTGCGGCTCGGTATGCGCTTGGCAAAGGGGCTGCCCGAACAGGATGCGGCAAAAATCGCAGTGGCGCGTGGCGACGAACCCTTCGTTTCGATCGACGACATGTGGCGGCGCGCCGGCGTGTCGTCGGCGTCTCTCGTAAAGCTTGCCGAAGCTGATGCGTTCCGGCCGGCTCTCAAGCTTGAACGACGTGATGCGCTCTGGGCGATCAAGGCCTTGCGCGACGAACCGCTTCCGCTGTTCGCTGCGGCTGCCGAGCGCGAGCGGGCTGTGATTGCCGAACAGCAGGAGCCGGATGTGGTGCTTCGGCAGATGACCGAAGGCGCGAATGTGGTCGAGGATTACGGGCATACGGGAGTCACTCTGCGCGCCCATCCGGTCAGCTTCCTGCGCGAGGATCTCAATCGGCGAAATATTGTCACCTGCGCCGAGGCAACCTCGGCCCGCGACGGTCGCTGGCTGATGACATCAGGCCTTGTCCTTGTCCGGCAAAAGCCCGGTAGTGCCAAAGGGGTCATGTTCATGACCATCGAGGATGAGACAGGCGTTGCAAATATCGTCGTCTGGCCAAGCCTGTTCGAAAAGCAGCGTCGCGTCGTGCTCGGATCCTCAATGATGGCGATCAACGGCAAGATCCAGCGCGAAGGCGGTGTCGTGCATCTGGTGGCGCAACGGCTGTTCGATCTTACCAGCGATCTCGCAAGCCTTGGCGAGCGGGATGGTTTCCGGCTGCCGTTAGGACGGGGCGACGAGTTCGCGCATGGTTCACCGGGCAGCCCCGACAGTCGCGACCGGCCGCCGATGGGCGTCAAGGCGCGGGAAATTTACATTCCCGACCTGCATATTGATACGCTGAAGGTCAAAAGCCGGAATTTTCAGTGAGTGCAGTGGGCAGTTACAAAGGAGATGCGGTTAAAAGCAAGGCGACAGGGACACTGAGCGCTGACGCGGTCAATGCCCAGACAGATGCCAACTTAATCAGGCGCATTTTTCGTGCGCGGCCCTCGTCCCACTCATATGCCATGCTCAGTCCTCCGAGCGGGAATGAAGCATTCCGAGGGGTTTGAGTCGAGCCCAGAAAGAGTGGAGGACCGCGGTTCGTATCCCATCAAGGCGACCAGACGTTGTATGACCAGTTTCGGGTTCCTGTCCTGTCGGTACGAATGGATGTAGTGCTTGTCACGTCGGACGCGCGCTGCATGTGGCCAGCCTGCAAACACGCCCCGAAACCCGATAACAGATCAAGATGGAGATGTGGCTGAGGCTTTGGTAATGATCTCGTGCGGGGAGAGCCCGCCGTGGTCGATGCACTCGCTCGACTTCTGTATCGCACTAGGAATCCCATGACCGAAGAGGCAGCCCACATCAGTGCGACACTTTTATTGCTTGCGGCAGTGATCGTTCCATGGATCACCCGGCGGTGGCCACTCTGGGCGCGAGCCACGTGGCGTCTGGCCGTGTTTGCCATCCTAACATATTTGGTTTTCCTAACGATCGGCTCGCCGTTTGCGCCATCGTTTGACACGCAGCAGCCAGGCGAGCAAGTCTGGGAACAGCTCATTGAAATCGGCTGGTGGCTGATGGCAGCCCAATGCGCCATCGGTATTGCCCGTCTGCTGGTGGTCTTCGAGACCAAGCCACGTGAGTCCCGGATCGTCTCCGATCTGCTGGCCGGGCTCATTCATCTGCTGACACTGTTCGCGGTCATCAACTTCGTTTTCGCGGTACCGATCGGGGGACTGCTTGCCACATCCGGCGTCATCGCTATCGTGCTGGGCCTGGCACTTCAGAGCAGCCTCTCCGATGTCTTTTCGGGGATCGCCGTCGGCATAGAGCGGCCCTATAGTCCAGGTGACCTGGTTTGGGTCGAAGGGGGGATCGAGGGCCGGGTGATCCAAGTCAACTGGCGTTCCACACACATCGCCACGATGAACCGCGACGTGGCCATTGTGCCGAACAGCGTCATGGCGAAGGCGCGACTCGTCAATCACAGCATGCCAACGACCGTTCGTGGCGTCTCGATCACCGTCCGGCTTGCCGCCAACGAACGGCCGGATCGTTGCATGGCGGTGCTGACGGCAGCGGTCAAGACCTGCATGCTGATGTCCGATACGCCGGCACCAAGCGTGGCCCGCACCGAACTACAGGGCGATGGCGTCGCATATGATATCAGCTTCTCGATCCCAAGCGTCGAGGTGCTGGTTGCTGCCCGAACTGAGCTGCTCGGGCATGTCCAAAATCATTTGCGCCATGCGGGGATTGCCCTCGCCGTGCCGGGCGTGCCTATCCGGAAGCGCCCTGAAGTACCGACTGCTGCAACATTGCTGCAGGAATCGGACTGGTTCGGCGTGCTCACAGAGGCCGATCGAAATCTTTTGGCGGAGCATTTAATCGAGGTTTGGTTTGCAGCCGGTGATAAGTTGATGAAGCAGGGGGATGACCCGCGGATGCTGTTCATCCTCGCCTCGGGAACGGTCGATATTTCTAGCGATTCCCCGCCATCGAGCAGCGTTATCATCAGATTGGGACCGGGGAGCAGTTTGGGGGCGGTCGGCATGATTACAGGCACGCCCTATGCCGCTACTGCGACGGCGTTGACGTCGGTTTCCGCATATTGCCTAAACAGGAAAGGCGTCAGCGATGCCATGGAGGCCCGGCCGGAACTCATTACCAGCCTAGAAGTGTTGGCTCGTAGGGGGCAAGAGATGCAGCGCACGGACGTGGTTGCCTTGCAAAGCGATCACTTCGATGAGCCGGGAATGTTTCTGTCGAAGCTGCGCAGCTTCCTGCGCAAGATTTCGGAGAGCCCCGAAAATGAGGATCATCGGCGAAATTTCCGGCGCTAGCGGCCTTACACAACCGGCAAGCGGTGCCCTTTGCGTTCAGCGAATCCGGTGATGATCAGAGCCTCTTTGCCGACAAGCTCAACGACAGGTGCCGGGCGTATGGGCAGCAGTGTTCGTCGCGACGATCCGATCTACATGCGAGACCACATTTGTCACCTGCGTTCCGCATTCGGCAACGACGTTGAGCGAAAAACTGGTCTAGCCAAGAAGGCGCATTTGCTGAAGGATGCGGTAGACCGATGCAGAGTCCTCGTCTGCAAGGCTTCGCGGTGTAGCTTCGATCCTTCGCTAGAGATCCCCCCATTTGAAAAGTAGCTCCCGTGCGGTCATCGGTTTTCAATGTTACAAGGGCGGTACTTTCGACCGCTGGATTCGCAATGGCGCTGACCGCCTGTGGTTCTCGGCCTTCTGGGGCGGTCCTCGACCCTATCAGGCCGTCGCAAGCTTCAGCGCAGACCGTTCGCCTTATCGCTGCAACGAATCGAGCGGGATCGCCCGATGGAAGGAGTTACGATGGCAAGTGGACGAGCGCGCGCTCAGCGGAGCGCTACAGCCTCTCAGTTCCGATAAATCGAAATGGGACGGAAATCCACTACCCCATCGAGGGACGCGATCTGAAAGGTCGATACTTCCTACCGTTGACGGAGGCGCAAACGCTTGAGCACTGACGAAGCGTAGCCGGTATTGCTGGTTTCATTAGAGCAGATCAGCCTGATAAATCGGGTCATGATGGTTCGGGAGCAGATGCCCAGCGATTTCAACTGAGACGTTCCGCCGGGACGAGGCGGCGTAGCTTCCATCCGCTTTGGCGCTCGATTGCATCGGATCCACAGCCCTAAACGTTAGCAGAGCGGCGGCTACCGATGCAGAACTATTAACAAGCTACTTCAAAAGCGAAGCCGCCAATGGGAGCACGAGCGCTCTTCAGCAGAGATCAGCAGATAGGTGTGACCTCACACCCCGCGCGAACCTCTATGATTTTTCGATCGCCGCCGCCCATATCAGCGAGGTCGAGTCCATGCCCACGGGCCATACATCCTTCGTGACCGATCCAGCCGCACTCGTCGCCGCCATCGAGAAGGTCGGCGCTGGTACCTGCTGCTGCGGTGCATTCTGAACGGACATCAACACAGTCAATTCCGGTCGGGCCTCGCGCGCCCGGCCGGATTGTTCATGGGAGAGCCTCCTCCCACGTGCCCGAAGATCACTGGGTTTGAGAATCATGACGTTTCTAGAAATGAAACGCTTTGTCCTCGGAGACATTCTCGACCCGCTTGTAGCGGACGCGCCAGTCGCCGGTTTCCGTTCTGGTGAGCCGGTCCGTCACCATGGCGTAGGAGATCAGCTTCGGCAGATGCTCGTCATATTCCATGATCTCCATCGGCGCGGTCTTGAGCTTGCCGGCCTCGCTCGACGGTGCGATGCGGATGAGCAGGATGTAGTAAGTGACGAGAATGTCGTCGCCCGGTCCGGCGTCGATCACATGGTTGCAGTTGTGCCGTCGAACGCCATGAGTGATGGGCTCGTAGGCCTTCAGGAATGACGCCAATTCCTCCTTGCCGGCACTTCGGCCCAGCGGATGATCGACGATCACATCGTCCGAGAATGCGGCAAGCAGTTCCTCCGGTTGCCAGCGGTCGAACAGGAAATTGACCCGGTTCACGAAATCAATGGCCTCGAACCGGGTGTCGGCGTCGATGCGCGGCTTTGGTTGGGCGAGTGGCATGGCGCTGGTGCTCATGGAGCATTCCTTTCGCAGAGGTTGGGGGCAGCCCGTCGCCAGGCCGCTTCGGAGCATCAGGGACCTGGTATGATGTTCTCTGAAGGCCGCAGAAACGGCGGCTCCCTTTGGATGGAGTGCTAGACGAGCGAGTCCACCACGCCGCCGTCGACCCTCAGCGCCGCACCGGTCGTGGCGGATGCGAGGGGGGAGGCGACATACACCACCATGTTCGCGACTTCCTCGACCGTTGCCGGCCGCTGAAGGATGGAGGTCGGACGATGCGTCTTGACGAAGTCGATGCCGACTTGTTCGAACGACCGTTTGGCCGTGACATGCCCCTTGAGCATTTCGGCGGCGCCTTCGGACATGGTCGGGCCCGGCAGCACCGAGTTCACCGTCACGCCCGTGCCGGCCATACGCTTGGCGAGACCGCGCGCGACAGCGACGTCGGCGGTTTTGCTGACGCCGTAGTGGATCATCTCGGTGGGAATATTGAAGGCGGATTCCGAACCGAGGAAGATGAAGCGCCCCCACGACTTCGCAGCCATTTTCGGAAGGTAGGCGCGAGCCAGCCGCACGCCTGCCATGACGTTGATCTGCCAGTGGCGGTCCCAGATTGCATCGTCGGTCTCGAAGAAATCCAACGGCTGGAAAATGCCGAGGTTGCTGACGACGATGTCCGGCTCTGGTTCGGCCCGGATCATGGCGTCACATCCCTCGGCACTGGCGAGATCGAGCGCATGACCGCGCGCACGGCCGCCGAGGCGCGCCACCGCTGCATCGACCTTTTGCTGGGTGCGGCCGTTGATGATGACTGCTGCGCCCGCCTCATGGAGCCCACGGGCAATGGCAAATCCAATGCCTTCGGTGGATCCTGTGACGAGGGCGACTTTACCTGAAAGGTCGATGTTCAACTTGCTTCTCCTGGAAGTTGGCCGGGCGGCGCGTTCATCGCGCCGCCACGAGCGTCTTGGACGGGGCCGGTGCTCCGACCCAGTGATTGCGATGTTCCACCGGGCCGTACCGGAGCGGCTTACGCCGCCGCATCCAACGTATTGAAAGCGGCCCGGTGCGACGCGACGAAGTCCTGAACGGTCATCGGCGGCACGCCCGTCACTTCGGCGATGATCTTGTCGGCGCCCGAGAAAATGCCGTTCTGGTAATCGAGGGCGATCGCGCAGAAATGCTGGATCAGAAACTCCGGCAGGCCGAACTTTTCCAGGCGCTCGCGATAGGCGGGGATGGTCAGCGGCTGGTAGCTGATCTCGCGGCCGAGAACCTCGCTGATGGCTGCGGCGATGCCCGGCTGGTCGAGCTCGGTCGGCCCATGGAGCGTGTAGGTCTTGCCGATATGGGCGGTCGGATCGGCCAGCAGCGCTGCGATCAGGCGGGCCTGGTCCTCGGCCGCGATGGGAGCATGACGGCCAGCGCCATAGGGCAGATCGATGATGCTCTGTTCGACGATCGTCTTGCGCGCAAACGGGTAGAGCAGCCATTGCGAGAAGAAGGTTGGCCGCAGGTGGATGGTGGGAACGCCCGACCAATCGAAGATCCGCTCGGCGATCCAGTGGTCGCGCGCCGCATGGCTCTTGGAATCTTCGCGCGCGGAGATCTGCGACATGTTGATTACGGCCTTCAGCCCGGCGCGCCTGGCCGCATCGGCGAAATATGCGGTCGTCTGGATGATGCCGGGACGGACGGGATAGCAGAAATAGGCGGCGGTGGCGCCTGCAGCGGCGCGGATCACGTCGTCATGCTCGAAGAGGTCGCCAACCACGACCTCGGCGCCTTCGCTGCGAAGCGCGTCGGCCCGCTCGTCTTGCCTGTGGACCATGGCCCTGACGGCATGACCCTTTTCGAGCAGACGTTGGACGGTGTAGCGGCCAGTCTCACCGGTCGCGCCGGTAACGAGGAACTTGTCAGTCATTTCTATCTCCTTGTGGTTGGAGAGCAAAGTGTGCAGTTACACATTTTAAGCTAAAAAAAGAGAGCTACCCGCCGAGGTTCAGCTCCAGAATTTCATCGCGCATGCGCACGGCACGGTCCTGTCCGACCTCGCGCTCAAACGCGGCCTGGGCGTTTTCCCAGAGAGGAACGGCCTCCGCCACCTTTGCTACGCCCGAGGGGGAGAGCGTGACATCAAAGGCGCGGCCGCTATCGGCTCTCCCGGCGACAACCCATCCGGCCGCCTGCAGCGGCTTCAGCGCGCGGACCAGAGTGGTGCGCTCCATGCTCAGCATTTCAGCCAGACTGGTGATCTTGAGGCTCTGGTATGCTTCCAGCAGTGACAGGATGGAGAACTGCGAGACCGACAGTCCGACTGGCGCCAGGTGATTGTCGTAGAGACGGCTCAGATGCCGCGCGTTCTGGCGGGCGGCGAGGGCGTAACAGAGATGGGGACCAGTGGGTGTCGGCATGGGCTACATCTAAATGTGCAATTGCACAGTGTCAAGTCCGAACCTCGGCGTTCGACGGACAAAGTAGTAGGCTCGCCACATCCCGATTCCAAGGCTCATTGCTTTAAGTGCAATTACACACCATGTTCCGCAAGGTCGGTGTTGAGTTTGGATCGCGCTCACCCGCCACCCCAGAAATCACGCCTTCCGGAGAACGACATGACGGGCAGCAACGGAGAAAAACACCCATTCCTCGATGATCTTGCCGATGACGCCGAACTGAGAGGGACGGTCCTGCGCCGTCCGGTTTCGGGCCGTGACAATATCAAGCGCCTGGTCGAAGCGGTCGGCACGCTTTACGCCTCGCAGCAGCCCACCTTCTACGGTGGGATCGATCAGCGCCATTTCCTGCAATATCAGGCAACACTTCGCACCGGCCTCGATCTGGAAGCGGTGGGGGTCATCGAGCGCGACGAGACCGGGCTCGTGCAGCGGGTGACGATGACGTTTGCGCCTTTGGACGCCGCGGTGTCACTGTCGGCAGAACTGGGCGGCATCGTCGGGGAGGAGTTTGGTGACGATCTCTTTTACGACGCGTCGGTGAACGAGATCGCGGCGTCCTGATTGCCAGACCCACATTCGATCGTACGCAAAGGCCGGGGGCCGGGCTACGGCCGGCCCCCGGCCTTTGCACGCCATCAGCCGCGAAGGAACGCCAGCAGGTCGGCATTCAAGCGGTCCTTGTCGACGTGCAGCAGCCCATGCGAGCCGCCTTCATAGACAATGAGCTTGGCATGTGGAACGAGCCCCGCGGTCAACTTCGCGGAGATTTCCAGCGGCACGATCTGGTCGTCGCTGCCGTGGACCACCAGCGCGGGAACGGTGATCTTCTTCAGATCGTTGCGGAAATCGGTTTCCGAAAACGCCCCGAGCGCATGGTAGGCGGCAGGCAAGCCGGTTGCCTGTCCCTGGCGCCAGTAGCTCTCCCGCAAGCCTTCCGAGACATGCGCCCCCGGACGATTGAAGCTGTAGTACGGCATGGTGACGTCGAGATTCCACTGCGACCGGTTTGCCTGCACGGCGGCGCGGAACGTATCGAACAGCTCCTTGGGAGCACCGTGAGGATTGGTCTCGGTCTTCAGCAGGAAGGGTGTCACAGAAGAGACGAAGGCGACCTTGGCGACGCGGCTCTGACCATGACGCGCGACATAGCGTGCGACCTCGCCACCGCCCATCGAATGGCCGACGAAGGTTGCCACGCGCAGATCGAGCGCCTCGACCAGTTGCGCCAGATCGTCGGCGAAGATATCGTAGTCGTAACCGCTGGACGGCTGGCTCGACCGGCCAAAACCCCGACGGTCATGGGCGATGACGCGATAGCCGTTCTGCAACAGGAAGAACATCTGGTCTTCCCAGGCGTCGGACGAGAGCGGATAGCCGTGGCTGAACACCACGGCCGGACCGGTGCCCCAATCCTTGAAGTAGAGGCTGGTGCCGTCTTTCGTGACCAAGCGGTCGCCTGTGGGCTTCCCGGCATGGACTGACGCGGGTGTTTTTGCCGCAGCCGAGTTCGCGCTGACACCGGCCGCCGCCAGCCCGACGCCGGCGATGGCGGTCCCTTTCAGCAGGTTGCGCCGGGAAGTGCTGTCGGGTGTTGAGATCGTAGACATGAGGAAACTCCGTGAGAATTATGCCGCCTGTGCGGCGCGATTGGCGAATGTGGTTGGGCGTCGGTGCCGTGTTCGCACGGCTTTCGTGCGGGTGGATCAGAAGCCGAGCCTGCGCAGATCCTCCGCGACGAACATCTGGCCGCTGCGGTTTTTGACGCTCGGCAGTTCGGAGACTTTTGCGCGCCAGGACTTCAGCGCGGAATGATCTTCAGGGATGCCAATGCCGGCTGCGTCCGCGAACATCAGCCCGGCAAATACCGTGATGTCGGCCATCGAGAATGCATCGCCGGCGACGAACGAACGGTCCTGCAGCACCGTGTCGAAATACCTCATTCCGGCTAGCGCCTTATCGCGCTGGCGGTTGCCCCAGTCCTGACGGCCGGCCCATTCCGGGCTCTTGAACACTTGCAGCTCGGCGCCGAGGCCGGGCGTCGCATGATGGAAGTAGTTGCCGACCGCATCGAGCAGCTCGGTCTCGGCCCGCTTCTGCATCATGTGGATGACGGCCTTTTCCTTCGGCGTCTTGCCGGTGAGCCGCGGATCGCCATCGAGATTGTCGAGATACTCGGTGATGGCGGTGGCCTCACTGATGTAGGTGCCGTCCTCGAGCTCAAGGACCGGGAGCACGCCCGAAGGATTCTTTTCGAGGAAAGCCGGCTGTTTGTGCTCGGCGCCGATGAGATCGACGGAGACGAACTCGACCTGGGGTTCGAGCCCCTTTTCGGCGAGCACGATGCGGATGCGGGCCGGATTGGGAAAGCCGGGGCGATCAAAGATTTTCATGGTGACTCCTTTTGTCTGTCTATCGATAGATAGACTGCGCCTCCAGTTAGCTCTTCCCTTTTACGACGTCAACAACTATCTATCGAGTGATAGGCGAGAGTGGACGATGGCTAAAACCAAAACGGATATGCGCGAGGCGGTCATGGTCGCCGCAAGAGCGACGGTGCAGTCGCATGGCTACAATGCGCTCAGCTTTCGCGAGCTCGCGAAAGAGGTGGGGATCAAAAGTGCCAGCGTGCACTACCACTTCCCGACCAAGGGCGACCTTGGCGCAGCGTTGGCGCGTCGCTATACCGAGGAGGGGGCGGCCTATCTCGCTGATCTCGTGGCGACGTCCGAGGACGCGACCCGCAGCATAGACAAATATACCGAGATATTTCGCTCGGCTCTGGCAAACGACAATCGCATGTGTCTGTGCGGAATCATGAGCGCGGAACTTGACGACCTTCCCACGGAGGTTCGGACCGAGGTCGATAAATTCGCCGCTATGAACGTCGATTGGCTAGCCAAGGTGCTCTCGCGGGCCAGGCCTTCCGCAAGCGACCAGGGCCTCCAGGAACACGCGATGGCGATCTTCGCAGCCATCGAGGGGGCCCAGCTGGTCGCGCGCGGCTGCCGGGACATCGGCATCTACGACCGGACGATCCGAGCTTACCGAGCAACAGGTCTTATTCCGTGATTGGCCACTATGGAATATTCTGTCCGAGTTCCTAACACGCTGAAACGATCGGGCTCTCTGCCGAGAAAGACCCGTCTTGCAGCTGGGATTGGCGGACACATCCAACTTCTGCCGCCGTTACACTGCCCTATGGCAGCCGACCGTAGCGCGACGCTGCAGATCAAGTTTGCTGGCCAGCGGGGTATGTTTCGGTCGGATGCAATTGTTCAGATGCAGCCACTTGGACGCGCGGGCACCCCGCGACGGCGGCGGAGAAGACAGGTGCATCACTGAGTGTTTTTCAGATGGTATGCTGCCCGATCTGCCGAATCTCTATCGGAACGATGGAGGTTGATTATGCGAGCCGCATCCGCGATGCTTATCCCGTGCTTCTTTGCGAAGTAGGCTACGTCATAAGGGTCTGAAACCTTTTTACGTGTTTCCTGCACAATGAGATGATCTCGGTTCATTGCATCTCCTGGTAGCTGATCGATCCGTTGAGCAACGATGGCCGCTTCGTCGTTGTTTGGCGAGAGACAATCTCAGTTTGTGTCTTTTGATCGAAAGCTCTTGGGCAGGTGTTGCAGATGAGACTCAAGTAAACCGATATGGAACGCGCACCATCTGGCTGGCCGATATTGTTCTTACCAAGCGGACATTCTTGTCGATGTCAAAGTGCTACGGCCTTGGTTAGCTCAGAAGTTTCAATAATGAGGGTCGGTGGTTCGAATCTTATCAAGGCGCGCATAGGCGGCCCTTCGTATCGGCTCTCATTTGGACCCTCAATGCCTCAATGATCGCCGCGCGATTCTCACGGTCGCCTCAGCCGCACTGAACGTCGATAACGAGTCAGACTAGAACGCGATCAACCTACCTGCTCATCAAAATAGCTTTCTGCGCAGGAAGATTGGTCGCAATCGACTATGGTTGCTTATCGGGCGAGTGATCGTACTGAGCGTACGCATCTAGCATCATCTGCGTATACTCACTCGTGCTGGAGGTTAGCTCGCCCAGTCCAGGCCAGGCGAAAGGTATGGAGGACCACATCGATTCAAGTTCAACCTCGATACCCAGCTGGGCCGCCACAATCAAAGCCTGAACCGGCTCTTTGTCGTGCGGCCACAAGTCGTCCTCTAGCGATATCCAGACGTCATTCTCGTCATCGACACTGATCCGAGCTTGAAGCGCGCCGAGCCTCTCGCTGATGTTCGTGGCGTCATCAAGCAAAGCACTTCGGATGAGGAGAGTGATCTTCTCCTCATTCAGCTCGAGTTTGGGTCCGTCATCTACAACCCGGAAACGGGGCTTGTCCCCGTCCACGGTGCTGTCAGTTTTCACGGGCGGGAGAGATTTGCCCTCATCTTCACACCAGAAGGCCGTGTCGAAGATGTCGAGAGGAGATGCGCCACACCCGGGGCAATGCCAGAGGTTTTGAGCGATCTGAGTACCGGTAATCGTTCCGTTACAATGTAAGCAGAACCACACTCCCGAGTCTCGGCCCCACAGCGGGTGGCGAACCACCCCGTCGATGTCAGGTTTTGTGGACCGTCGGGGCCAATCGGTAGAGATCTCACCACCAACCTGGACCGCCCGATCTCTGACCAGGCTAAGCGCCTTCTGAAGAAATTTTGGATCAAAAACAGGGCATTTCCCATCATTTTCGGTAGATGTCTGGACGATCGGTGACGCGCCAGGGTTCCCCGGCACCGTGATACTCCACCCATCTCCGGCCATGATGACGTCGTGGAAAGCCACTTGAAGGCGGTATGCATGACCTCCAATCACGCCATGCTCGGCCTGTTCCAGAAGTGCGAAGCGGCGGGTCATCGCTTCGGGATCTCCGGTCTGAAAATCCGGCACCGGAAGAGCATGTGCCACGAAGGATTCAACGCTCGCCATCTGTTCGGAATTAGGCATCCAATCATTCTTGCTGACGGAAATCAGCTTTGTCCAATTGGCAAAACCCAATTTCACCGCAACCAAGTCAAGAGCTTGGTGTAGCGTAATCCTGTTGGCCCGCGCGTATCGTTTAGCAAGAAGCTTGAGGCTACTAAGTTTGTTCGCTTCGGTCATATCCATATCCTGAAATGATCCGACCATGTGCCCGCTAATGGCCAGACCATGCCTATTGGCACGGAGTGACACTTCAGAAATGAAACGCTGACATAGCTTTGCGTGGCGGGCACACCGGCCCGCGTGTAGGGCCAGGCTTTGTATGCCAGGCAGGGCGTTGTCGGTCAAGCGGATGCAAATTTGCCCACAGCGATTTCACACAGCACGCCGGCAACCGCGGAGCGGTGAGGACATCGTCGCCTTATTTTCAATACGTTAGTTTCAAGTGGCCGGCGGGCCGCGGGTTCGCATCCCTTCAAGAGCACCTCACCGAAAAGGCGCGGCGATGAGAATTCTCGCTCGTACCGATGCTTATGGCTCTTCCGCGGCCCGTGGTATCTCGCGCGGATCGCACAACAGGGTTGGCTTGAGACCCGAACCTGCGTCGCGGGGACGTAGATCCGGGACTTCGCATCAGGCGCCTACAGAGCCTTTGCGGTTCGCCATGTATTTGTCGAGCCAACGGGTTAATCGACCGGTGTTGTTGTCGGCCGCGACGAACCGGCCGTCGGGTAGCGCGACGACCTGACATTGCGAGGTCGTGAGTTGCAGCGTATATCCGTGGCGGGCGACAAGCGTTGTTCGGCAAAGTGCGTCGATAAATGCTTCCGGATCGTGCCCTTTGCCTCGAAGGAAATCCAGGAATTCCGGATCGGTTACACTTTGATCTTCGTTGCAGAGAATGGATATAACCACATTCTGATCAAGGTCGATCTCGACCGGTTCCCACTGATCGAAGTGTTCGCCTTTCAACTGGCGGGCGGAAAGGTTTTCTATGCGGTAGTTCCAACCCCATTGATCTGAGCCGGGTTCGCGAGGCTGTGGTCGTCCGTCGATGAGCGGCGCCAGTCTCTCGAGTTCGAGATCGTCGCCAAAGATTGCAGCGACAGGCTCCTTATAGGAGACCCTGGTCCAGATAAGTTCAAGTATCAGGAACGTCGGGTTGACGTGGGAACTCGCCATGATTGGCCAGAAACCGTCTTTGCCGACCGGAGCGGACCACGGATGACCGCTGAGTTTCAGCAGGCACACACCGTCGCCAACGATCAGGTTCGGCAAGGAGGGCGGGCCGAAACCCTTCTTGTTCAGGTTTCCTTCCAGAAAGGACAGAAATCCCTTCCGCAAGCCCCTTTCCGTAGAATACCCGCCATAGCCGAGGGCTATACGCAGGGGCGCGATCTGATCAGCCATAATGGTGTGCCAGATGAGGTGGTTCGCGCGGTTGTCCGCTCGCCATTCATTTCGTTCCGGGGCGACCAGCCCTGTGCATTCAGAATAAATTCGCCGAGACGCGCCCAGATCGAAGCTGCCCGCGAGGCCAGGTGTTTGTATCCACGAGCTGAATATGTCCGAGACGCCGAGGAGTTGGTCATGCGCGTCGGAGAGGTCGGACGCGAAAAGGTTCTTTTTGACCTCAATCACGACGAGGACGTCGCTCACATGCCACTGGAACAGACCATCGACGTAGGGGACAGGGATGCCTTCACCCTGCACGAGCATACAGTCGATCTGGCCGCTTGAGTTGCCATTGCCATCGATTATGAAGCCGCTGACGATTTTAAGATCGAGCTCTTTCGGAATTGCCCTTGCCAGGATGTCCTTCGTGAGACCCTCGTACATTGCGCCGATCGTTGGAGCGTGGCGGATGTCACTTTTGTGGAGCCGTTCCGCTTCGGCTTGCCGAAGTCCCTCCAGCATTTCACCGATAGACCTGATCATTGAACGTCCTCTTGCCCTGCCATGCCGCTTTGGTCAATTTAGTTATTATTAACCGTGAATCCAGTCACTTAGTCCTTTCAAAAATGACCGTGGCTGATCGCACTCTGTGGCAGAACCGCATTGTTTCATGGTGAGTTCGGACAGAAATCGGTTGGTACTGATGCAGCATACTCGCCTTTCGCCCGCAGCCCGTCCATTGTGGTTGAATGGACGCGAAAACTTTCAACGGCGATAGGCCGATCCAGTCACAAAATGAGGATCTGTTCGGCTTCGCGACACTTGCTGAACGCATTGCCGCATCTTTGACCTCGCAAGCCGCGAACAAAGGGTTTGTTTTTGGCCTCGAAGGCAAATGGGGATCCGGCAAATCCAGTCTGCTTGCGCTAACTTTGGCGCGGCTACGGGAAATGAACCCGGCAAAAGTCGCAGCCATCGAATTCAGACCTTGGCTTATTGGTGATCGCGATCAACTGCTGACAGCGCTATTCGACGATTTTGCCAAAGCGATCGCCGAGCTACAGAGCGCCCGCGGCGAGACAGGCGAGGCGACCAAGCGAGCGGCTGGCGACGTCGTTGAGCAGGTGCGGAGCTTTGCGCGGCATCTAGGACCAATCGGAAAGCTCGCGGGTGTCGCCGGATTGTTCGTTCCTGGAGCGTCTGCCGCCGGCGACATGCTGGAGAAGATTGCTGCGGCCGCATCCGAACAGACGGACGGACCGTCGCTTGTTGCCCAAAAAGACAGATTGGCTTCTGCCCTGCTCGATCTCGATTGCCGGATTGTGGTTGCGATCGACGATGTCGACCGCCTCGAACCGGGAGAGGTTGCCGAGCTTTTACGGCTTGTCCGCTCCGTCGCGGATTTTCCGAACGTCTCCTATCTGCTTTGTTACGATGGGCTCACGCTTGCGCATGCCATAGAAAGCGGCACGGGCGTTTCCAGCGGGACAGCCTATCTGGAGAAAATAGTCCAGACCGAGGTGGCGGTACCGCGACCGGAAGGTTCTGTCGCAAATTTTTAGCAAGGTCGCAGAACCAGCTGACGCTGGACACACCTACGCAGCGAGTGAAGCGAATTGCTGAAATGGCGATTGGCCACTGGGTGAAAATTGGCCCTTGCGGATCATG